>NZ_JBAGKF010000013.1:0-256175 GCF_037034185.1 Amycolatopsis sp. VC5-11
CTAGCATGCGTCCATGTCCGCACGCCGTGGTGCGGCGCCGCGGGACTGGGAGCGAGTCTCGAAGTCGGTGGCCGACGCCTACTTTCCGCATCAGCTGACGCCGCTCGGCGGCGGCCGCGAGCCGCGGCTGACCCTGCGGACGCTGGACCTCGGCCCGGTGCTGATCGGGTACGTCGGATGGGGAGCCGACGTCGAGATCGCCTGCGACTACCCGTCCGCGTACGAGGTCAACCTGCCGCTGACCGGTCATCTCGCCAGCCGTGGCAGGCACGGTTCGGTGACGTCGGTGCCGGGACAGGCGACCGTCTTCCGGGCGGACACGCCTTCGCTGATCACCCACTGGGACGCGACCTGCACCGTGCTGGGCGTCAAATTCGACCGGGACTGGCTGGACCGCGAGGTCGAACGGGTCGTCGGCGCCGGGACCGTCCGCGTCGCCGGTGCGCTCCCGGACCAGTTGCCGCTGGAGCACGGTCCCGCGCGCGACTGGCGGCATCTCGTCGCCGGTCTTTCGTCGCAGATGCGCGACGGCTCGTTGTTCAGCGACCAGCCGATCGTCCGGGAACAGCTGGCCGGAGCGGTCGCGGCCGGATTCCTCCTCGCGGGCTGCCCCGATACCGGCCGCGTCCCGCCGCCGCGTCCGCGCGCGATCACGCGAGTGGTCGACGCGGTGCGCGCCGACCCGGCCCGGGCGTGGACGGCGGCGGACATGGCTGCCGTCGCCGGGACTACGGTTCGCCGGTTGCAGGAGAGCTTCCGGGAATGGGTCGGCTGCACGCCGACGGAGCATCTCGTCGGGGTGCGGTTGCAGCATGCGCGCGCGGATCTCGAAGAGCACCCGGAATTCTCGGTGAGCGAGATCGCGGCGCGGTGGGGATTTTCCAGCGCCAGCCGGTTCGCGGCGGCGTTTCGGCGGCGTTATGGGGAGTCGCCTTCGCAGGCTCGTTGAGTCTTCCGGTGGAGCGAGGCGCACCAGCGCGCGAGCGGGTCTCGGCGGTGCGAGAGTGGAAGCGTGTTCGACACCTTCGCCGAATGGGACGTCTCCGTCAGCGACTCAGTGACCATCCACGGGCGAAGCGGCGGGGAAGGACCGCCCGTGGTGTTGCTGCACGGGCATCCCCGGACGCATACGACTTGGTACCGGGTAGCTCCCCAGCTTGCCGAGGCGGGATTGACCGTGGTGTGCCCGGATTTGCGCGGGTACGGCCGGTCGGCCAAACCCGATCCCGACGAAAACCACGAGGTCTACTGCGATCGTGCGATGGCAGCGGACATCGTGGCTCTGATGCGCAGCCTCGGCCACCGCCGATTCGCCGTCGTAGGACACGATCGCGGCAGTTACGTCGCTTACCGCACCGCGCTGGACCATCCCGATTCGGTGTCCCGTCTCGGCGTCCTCGACAGTGTGCCGATCCTCGAGGCGCTCGAACGCGCGGGCACTAAGTTCGCCACGGCGTGGTGGCACTGGTTCTTCCTCGGCGCCTCCCCGCACGCGGAGCGGGTGATCACGGCGGATCCCCTTGCCTGGTACCGGCCAAATGAGAAAGCCATGGGGCGCGAGAACTATCTCGACATGACGCGCGCGGTCGCGGATCCGGCCACCGTGCGGGCCATGCTGGAGGACTACCGCGCCGGGCTGACCGTCGATCGCGCCCATGACGAGGCGGACCGGGCGGCACAGCGCGTCATCTCCTGTCCGACCCTCGTCGCCTGGTCCGTCAGGGACGACATGGAGGATCTTTACGGCGATCCGGCCGGTATCTGGCGGTCGTGGGTCAGCGGCGAGCTGACGTCCGCCCGCATCGAGTCCGGGCACCACATGGCCGAGGAAAATCCGGATCAGCTCTCGGAAACGCTGGTCCGGTTCCTGCGGTAGCCGCTGGTCCGTTCCGCGCGCCAGCTTCCCTCGTCCGGGTGTTTGCCTCGCTCTCCACCGGGTATCAGGACCGTGCTTGCGATGGAAGGAATTCGAGGGCAGCGGGTCGGCGCGCGGAGGATGACGAGAGCATGACGGGAAATCTGTCCTCCTTGGTGTCGCGTGCGTTCCGCGGGGCGGGACAGGTCGCGGGTGTGGCCGTCGAGGCGGTCAGCCTCGGAACCGATGCCGTGACGACCGGAGCGGGTGCCAGCGTCCGCGCCACGACCTGTGCCGCGCGCGTGTTGCGCGATGCTGTTGTCCATGGGGCCAAGGGAACCGAGGCGGTGTGGCGGCACGGGCAGAAGCTCCACGTCGGACTCCGGCCGGAATCCACTGGCGACGCGAGCCGGTTCGGACGCGTGGTGCGCAAGCTGGTCCGCGAGGCGATGGCTCGGCCCGACGTCCTCGCCGCCTATTGGGACGCCGGTCTGTCCCGGATGGTGCTGACGATGGCGGAAGGCGCGGCCAGCGACCGTTTGGTGGCCGCCGTGACGGCCCGCGCCCGGAAACACGGGCTTTCCGTTGGCTCCCCGGACGAAGCGTCCGCCCATCCCGGCGATCTCGGCGCGGTCCAGACGCAGGCTGCCGCGCTGGCGATCAGCGGCGCCGGGCTCGCGATGGCGACGGCTGCCACGCCCCTGCGGCTCCGCCGTCCTCCGCAAGTGCTGTCCGCCGCGCTCACTGCGGTGCGGGAACATCCGCTCGCACAAGACTTCTTGCGCGCCAGGCTCGGCCGGCCTGGTGCCGAATTGGCGGTCGCCACGGCCAACGCCGCGCTGCACGGCATCGGGAAGTCACCCGCCGACCTCGCCCTCGACGTGCTGCTGCGCGCCGGGCAGCTCGCGGACGCGGTGGCGCAGGTGGTCGCGTTCGAACGGTCCTGCGACCGGCTGTGCGTGCCCGACCGCGACTGTCCGACCGCCCGGCCCGAACGCAGGCCGGCCCCGCCGGATCCGGTCACCGACTACGCCAAGACCGCGCTGACCGGCGGCCTCGTCGGCGCGGGGGCGACCGTGCTGTTCAAACGCGACCTCAGCCAGGCCAGTTCGGCGATCCTTGCCAGTTCACCCAAACCCGCTCGCTACGGCTGGACTGCCTACGCTTCGGGCACCGGACTCGCCCTCGCGCGCGAGGGGGTGCTCGTCCGGAATCCAGACCGGCTCCGGCTGCTGCAAGCGGCCGACACCCTTGTGGTGCACAGCAACGCATTGTGCGGCGACCAGCGCACGGTGCTCGAGGCCCATCCCACTGCCACCGAGTGGGCGGAAGGCAGGCTGTGGCAAGCGGCCTTGCACGCGGTGGACGGCGAAGACAGCTCCGTGCGGCTGCGGCCGGCGCCCGACGATCCCGATGCCGAGACCGGGTTGATGATCGCCTCGGCCGACGGCGTGGACGTCGGAACGGTGCTCGTCGGATGGGTGCCCGATCCGCTGGCGGAGAGCGTGCTGGACGCGGCCGGGCAAGCCGGTCTGCGGATCGTGGTTGTTCAGGGCAGCTCTCCGGGCGCTGAGGCCGCGCTGGCGGACGAGGTCGTCACCGATCGCGCGATGGCCGACGTCGTCACCGGGTGCCAGGAAGACGGCCATGTCGTGCTGACCCTGGTCCGCGTCCCGCCGAGCGCGGACGCGTCTGCCCGGGAGGAAGTGCTGGACGGCCTGCTGCGCGGCGATCTCGCGGTCGCGGTCGCGCACGGATGCGATGCCGCGGTGTGGGCCGCTGACTTGCTGTCGATCAGTGGCTTGGCGGGAGTCTGGCGTTTGATGCGCGCGGTGCGCAGTGCGCGTGCCGCTGGCGACCGGGCGACGACCTGCGCCGAGGCCGCTGCGGCTTTGTCCGGTCTGGTGGTCGCCACGGACGGGCACCGGCAGTGGCGGCGTCTGTTGTCGCCGCTGGCGCGGCTGAGTCCGGTCAACCTCGCCACCGGCGTCGCACTGGCCGCGGGATGGCAGAGCGCCGTCGCCATGGCCGCGGAAACGGCTCCGGCACCGCGGCCGCGAGTCGCCTGGCACGCGTTGCCGCTGGAGGAAGTGCTGCGCAAGCTGGCCTCGGATCCGCGTCGCCGCCGATCTCGCCGCGCCGGTCTGCCCGAGCGCGCCCAGCACTTGGCCGCGGAGGCCGCCGAATTGCCCGGAACCGCGCCGGTGGCGACTGGGCTTCGTCTGGTCGGCGCGATGCGCGGCGAGTTGAGCGATCCGCTCACTCCGGTGCTCGCGGTCGGAGCCGCCGCGTCCGCGATTCTCGGATCCACTGTGGACGCGCTGCTGGTGCTGGCCGCGATGGGGGCCAACGCGCTCGTCGGCGGGGTGCAGGGCTTGCGCGCGGAGCAGGCTCTGGCGGGCCTCGCGGCGACTCAGACTCAGCAGGCTCGTCGCCTGGCCTCCTCGGACGCCGAACCGGAAGCGGTGGACGCAACCGACCTCCGGCCGGGTGACCTGGTGGAACTGCGAGCGGGCGACGTCGTGCCCGCCGACGCGCGGTTGGTGCGGCTGCACGACCTCGAGGTCGACGAATCGGTGCTGACCGGGGAATCCCTGCCGGTGCCGAAACAAACCGCGCCGACCCCGGCCTCGGACATCGCGGACCGCCGGTGCATGGTTTTCGAAGGAACCACCGTGGTCGCGGGGTCGGCTCGGGCGATCGTCGCGGACACTGGCGACCGCACCGAGGCCGGGCGCGCCGTGGCGTTGGCGTCCCGCACCGCGCCGGCCGCCGGGGTACAAGCGAGGCTGCGGGAACTGACCAGCAAGGCCCTGCCGCTGACGCTGGCTGGCGGAGTCGCCGTCGCGGGTCTGTCGTTGCTGCGCGGGCGAACGGTTCGCGAGGCGGTCAGCGGAGGTGTCGCGGTCGCGGTTGCCGCTGTGCCAGAAGGACTTCCGCTGGTCGCCACGGTCGCGCAGATGGCTGCCGCGCGCCGGCTCAGCCGCCGGGGCGTGCTGGTTCGCTCCGCGCGCACGCTGGAAGCGCTGGGCCGGATCGACACCGTTTGTTTCGACAAGACCGGCACGCTGACGACCAACGAGCTGAAGGTCATCAAGGTCGCGACGGCAAGTGGCGAGGTTCTGCCGCTGGAGCGAGCAGCGGGATCCGACGCTGCGACGCAGGTGTTGCGGGCCGGGGCGCGGGCTTGTCCGTCCGAAGAGGACAGTGCCCGAGCCAAGCACGCGCATGCGACCGACGCCGCGGTGCTCGCCGCGTCGCCGCCTGGTGAGGATTGGCAGCAGGTCGCTGGCCTGCCGTTCGAGGCGAGCCGTGGCTACGCGGCCGCGGCGGGCGTCGAGGGCGAGACCGGTTGGCTGGTGGTCAAAGGAGCGCTTGAAGTAGTGCTCCCGTGCTGCCCGGACGCCCCGGCTGATGTCCTTGCGCGGGCGGAATCACTGGCTGGCTCCGGCCTCCGGGTACTGGCGGTGGCTCGCCGGCCCGTGGGTCCGGACGGGTTGCCCGAGGCCGTCGAGAAACCGTTGGCGGACTTGGAGTTCATCGGTTTGCTCGCGTTGGCGGACAGCCCGCGGCCCAGCGCGGCGCCGATGGTGTCCGGGCTTCGCGCGGCGGGCGTGAACCCGGTGGTGCTGACCGGGGATCATCCGCGCACCGCCCTGGCCGTCGCCGTCGAATTGGGCTGGCCCGAGGACACCTCGGTCGTCACCGGGCAGGAACTGGCGGCGCTGGACCGGGCCGGCCGGGCGGACCTGTTGCGCGAGGCCGGAGTGGTGGCCCGGGTGGCACCGGAGCAGAAGCTGCAGGTGGTCGAGGCGCTGCGGGCAGCGGGCCGGGTCGTGGCGATGGTCGGCGACGGCGCGAACGACGCCGCCGCCATCCGGGCCGCCGACGCGGGCATCGCGCTGGCCGCACGCGGATCCGCGGCCGCGCGCAACGCCGCCGACATCGTGCTGACCGACGGCGATCTTCGGGTGCTGGCCGACACGGTCGACGAAGGCCGGGCGCTGTGGCGCAGCGTCGCGGACGCGATCAGCATCCTGATCGGCGGCAACGCGGGCGAGGTGGGGTTCACCGTGCTGGGCACGCTGCTGTCCGGGGCTTCACCGTTGTCCACGCGGCAGTTGCTGCTGGTGAACCTGCTGACCGACATGTTCCCGGCGATGGCCATCTCGGTCACCCCCAGCGCCGCGCCGGACGCCGGAGAGGACGTGGGCACCGGGTCGCTCGGCGCGCCGCTGACCCGGCAGATCCGCGACCGGGGCGTCGTCACGGCTTTGGGAGCGACCACCGCGTGGCTGGCCGGCACCTGGACGCCGGGCACCGCGCGCCGCACCAGCACGATGTCGTTGTGCGGCCTCGTCGGAGCGCAGCTGGTGCAGACCCTGTCCGGCCGCGAGCACAGCCCGCTGGTCCTGGCCACCAGCCTCGGCTCGGCGGCGGTGCTGTTCGCGGTGGTGCAGACGCCGGTGGTGAGCCACTTCTTCGGCTGCACCCCGCTGGGCCCGGTGGCGTGGGCGGGTGTCGGCGGCGGCATCGTGGTGGCGAAGTTCGCGCCGCCGATGCTGCCGGTGGTGGAGTCGGTCGTATCCCGGGTCGCGGCGAGGCTGCCGACCGCGACCCGGTGAGCTGAGACTGTCCGGAGTGGACGGTCACGGCTGTCGGCTTGGTGCCGCGTCCCGTCTCCCTAACCGCGCACCGCTCGGACCTCGGGCAGGCACCAGTGCTTTCCCGTAGTCCACCCAAGAAAACGCCGTCCGTTCCCGCCGCCGATCCGGCCCTCCGGAGTGAACCGGCCGCCTTCCACCACGTGTGCCAAGCCGGTCACGGCCGGGGTGAAGCGTTCGGCCAGGCCCGCTCGGGTCACCTGCTCGGCGAGCTCGTGGACGGTCGCGCGCTGAGTTTCGACGTCGCAGAAACTCAGGAAGAACAGCGCCTGCCGCCAGGCGTAGGCCGCGTTCTTGACCGCGTGCAGGGCCGCGTGGTGGTGGTCGGTGCGCGTCGCCAGCCGGATCACCGTCCATGTCAGCGACTCGGCGGCCAGTTCAGGTGCCGACGCCTGGAGCCGCTTCCGCAGATCGAGGGTGTGCACCAGGACTGCCAGGTTCTGCGTCGTGAGAATCTGGCTCTGCTCCAGCACCGTGCCGTTCACCGCAACCGAGCGGAGCCGCCACGACGGGCGGGTTCCGCCGGCTCGCTCGACGCACAGGTCGGCGAAGTCGTTAGCCGTGCCCTTGGAGAGCGCGCGGAACCGGCGCGGGCGCGGCTCCGACATCCAGGATTCCGGCAGGTCGTAGTAGCGCGCGTAGAGCGTGCCCGCCATCGTGCGGCTCGTGAGTTCCGCTGCCGTCCGCCACTTCGCGGTGAACATGCCCATGAAGATGTCGGCGGCGACCTCCTCGACCAGCGGCATCGGCAGCCCGGCCTGTTTCGCCAGCGCGCCCAGTTCGCGCACCAGCGTGTTCGGCAGGATCGCCTGCGGGAACGCGCTGAGCGCCAGCAGCACCGTCTGGGAGAGCGTCTGGCGGGCCGCCCGGGTGGCGTCCGGACGCCGCGTTCGCAGCCGGTCGAGCGCGTGGACCCAGGGGAGTTCCTCGATCCGGACCTGGTGTTCCAGGTCGAGCAGCAGCAAACTGCGGCGACGGCGGAAGGCCGCGTAGGTCTGCGCGTACAGCGTCGAAAGCTGCTCGTTGTCGAAGTTCGCGGCCAGCAGTTGCGCGGTGATCTGCGGCAGGACCGTCGCGAGGACGTCCGCCGACGTGATCACCTTCCGCGCGACCAGTTCCTCGATCGGCGCCTCCAGCGCGCGGGCGACCTTGGCGACCAGGTGCGCCGGCGCGTCCCCGGCGACCGGCTCGATCGACGGCAGCCCGCCGTCGGCCGGGAAGCGGTCCAGTCGTTCGGCCAGTGCGGCGGCGAGTTCGGCGTGCGTGGGCCGCGCGGCGACCGAGGCCTGCAGCGCTCGCAGCGCCGCCCGCGGTTCCGAGCCCGGCTCGCCGTGCTTGGTGATCGTGTTCGCCAGGGCGCGGCGGATCCAGCCGACGTCCCGGCCGGTCAGGTCCGAGCTGTCGTGCTCGCACGCCCGCAACGCGCGGTACAGCCGGGTGAAGTTGCTCTTCGGGTGGACGTGGACTCCCGACGCGGTGTGCCGGAAGCGCGCGCTCGCGTAATCCTCGAGCCATTCGGCGCGACGCTGCTGCCAGTCCTCCGGCCAGGTACGGCACGGCCAGCCGCCGGTGACGCCGGTTTCGTCCAGCCGCGGCAGTTCGCCTTCGACGGTGTCGCACCACAGCGCGACCAGCCGGTCGAGCAGCGGGTGCCATACCGTCAGCGTTTCCAGCATCGCCTTGATCGCGGGCGGGGTGCTCGCGGACCGCAGCGATTCCCGGACCTCGCCGACCGTGCTCAGCCGGACCAGTGCGCCCGCCGGTCGCGGCGCCGAGCCGGGCAGCGGGGCCAGGCGCAGGCGATGCAGGTGCGGCCGCAGTTCGGCGATCAGGTCGAGCGCAGCTTCGGCGTGTCCGTGCTCCAGCAGCCACGCGACGGTCGGCAGCGCGGCGTCCTCCGGGACGTCGATCCGGTAGGACTCGGTGGCGAGCATGCCGCGCAGCGCGGCGAGCCCGGCGTCGGTGAGGTACCAGAGGTTGAGCCGTTCGCGGTCGGTCCGGCCCGGTCCGTCGGGGCACAGCGCGGCCTCGGCGGGGGACAGCGGGACCTCGGCCAGGAACCGGCCGGTGGCGAACCCGCCGTGCACGACTTCGAGGGTCACCCACGCCGGAGCGCCCGCGACCGGGACCCGCGAGCCGATCCGCAGCGAACCGGTGGCCATGCCCGTGAGGACGTCCTGCCACCGGTCGGCCTTCGCCCGCGCACGACGGCGCGTCCCGCCGTCCTTCGCGGACAAGGCGGTGCGCACAGCCCGTTCGAGCTGCCTGTAGGCGTACCCCGGCGACGCGGTGTGTCCCATGTGGATTCCCCCTGTGGTCAAGACTTGGAGGCAGGATTCGAACCTGCGCCTTCCCGGGTAACAGCCGGGTGTTCTGCCTGCTGAACTACTCCAAGGAGCGGGGGATGGACATGGAGGCGGGACTCGAACCCGCGCCCTCCCGGTTACGAGCCGGGTGATCTGCCGCTGATCTACTCCATGCCGTTCCCCGCGTCCGAAATCCTATGTCGCGGCGGGACAGCGCCGCCACCGAAATTCCGGCTTACTCTGCGGTGTCCGGAAAATCCGGCAGGCGCCACCCTGCGGCCACTCGGTCCCAGGTGAGCACTGCGGACGGCAGCCCTTCGGCAAGCAACCGCCCGTCGCGCAGCAGCAGACAGTGGGCCGCGCGGCGGGCAACCGTGAGGTCGTGGGTGATGCGGACAACGGTCGTCCCGCCGCGCACCGTCGCGTCGAGCGCGTCGTCGATGAGGGTCTGGGCGTGCAGGTCCAGACCGGCCGCGGGTTCGTCGAGCAGCAGCAGATCCGACTGCTGGGCAAGGGCTTGGGCCACGAGCGTCCGTTGCCGCTGGCCGCCGGAGAGAGTGCCCAGCGGCTGGTCGGCGATCGACGCGATGTCCAGTTGCTCCAGGCAATCCTCGACGACGGTCCGGTCCCGGGCAGTGAGCCTGCGCCACGGGCCGCGGTGGGCCCAGCGGGCCATGGTCACCGTGGCGCGGACGGTGATCGGGAGTTCGCCGGACACCTCGCTGTACTGGGTCGCGTAGGCGGTGCGGAACCGGCTGGTGCGGTGCAGCGTGCCGGAGCTGATCGGCTGGATTCCGGCGATCACGTTGAGCAGGGTCGACTTCCCGGCCCCGTTCGCCCCGACGACGGCGGTGCTCCGCGCCGCGGGCAGCTCGGCGGTGATCCCGCCGAGCACCTCGTGCGACCCGTAGCCCGCGCGGACGTTCCGCAAGGTGACGGCCGGTTCGGCAAGGTTCACCAAAGCCCCCTTAAAGAGAATGAAAACCATTTCCACTATAGTGGCGCCGTGACCTGGTTGCTGACCCCCTTCGACGTGTCGTTCGTGCAGCGCGCGCTCGTCGCCGGGGTCCTCGTGTCGGTGATGTGCGCGCTGGCGGGCACCTGGGTGGTGTTGCGCGGGATGGCTTTCCTGGGGGAGGCGCTGTCGCACGGGATGCTGCCCGGCGTGGCGATCGCGTCGCTGGCGGGAGTGAACCCGCTGCTCGGCGCGGTGCTGAGCGCCGCGGTGATGGCCGGGGGAGTGACCGTGCTGGGCCGGTCGCGGCGGTTGTCGCAGGACACGCTGATCGGGCTGCTGTTCGTGGGGATGCTCGCCGCCGGCGTGATCATCGTGTCGCATTCGCAGTCGTTCGCGGTCGACCTCACCGGGTTCCTCTTCGGCGACGTGCTCGCCGTCGGCACGGGCGATCTGCTGGTCCTGGCGATCGCGCTGGGGCTGGTCGCCGCGGTGTCGCTTCTCGGGTACCGCCCGTTCGCCGCCGTCGCCTTCGATGCCCGCAAGGCCCAGACGCTGGGGTTGCGGCCAGGTCTCGCGAACGCGCTGGTGCTGGCGCTGGTGACCGTGACCGTGGTCGCGTCGTTCCGGGTTGTCGGCACCTTGCTGGCGTTCGGGTTGCTGATCGGCCCGGCGGCCGCGGCCACGTTCTGGGCGCGGCGCATCACGACGGTCATGGTGCTCGCCGCGCTGCTGGGAATCCTGTCGACGGTCGCGGGATTGCTCGTGTCCTGGCACTGGGGCACCGCCGCGGGAGCCAGCATCGCCGCCGCCGCGATCGCGCTGTTCTTCCTCTCCGCCCTGCTGTCCGCCGTCCGCGGCCGCCGTCGCTGAACGAATCCGTTGTCCGACAACCGAAATCGAGGACGCATGACGACATCTTCTGTCCGCCGGGCGGCGGGCGTGCTGGCCGTGGCGGCGCTGCTGGCCGCCTGCGGGCACGATCCGGCGGAGCAATCCGCCGCCACGCCGCACGGCTACGTCGAGGGAGCGGAGGAAACCGCCGAGGCGCAGTCGAGACTGGTCGTCGCCGACGCCTCGACCGGTGCGGCGCACGTGCTCGACCTGATCACCGAGCAAGTCACGCCGGTCGGAACGGTGCAGGGCGCGCACGCGATCGCCGGGGACGGCCGGTTCGGCTACCTCACCGGCCGCGCCGACGGGGTCCGCGTCATCGACAGCGGCGCGTGGATGGTCGACCACGGCGATCACGTGCACTACTACCGCGCCGCGGTGCGCGAGACCGGAACCGCGCCGGGGCAGCGGCTGCTGGCGGCATACAGCGATCCCGCGGTCACTGCACTGTCCTTTCCGGACGGAACCGCCAAGTTGCTGGACCGCGCGAAACTGGACCGCGGCTCGATCGCCGAACTCGGCACAATCACGCGGAGTCCGCATGCCGGGGTAGCGGTGCCCTATCGCGAACGCGTGCTGGCCTCGGTTGCCGATGGCGTGCGGGTGCACGATCGGCAGGGCAAGCAGGTCGCGGAGATCGCCCAGCCGTGCCCGGAACTGGGCGGTGCGGCCGTCACGCGGCGGGGCGTCGTCTTCGGTTGCGCGGACGGCGCGCTGCTGGTCACCGAGAAGGACGGGACGTTCGCTGGGGAGAAGATCCCCTACCCGCGACCGGTCGGCAAGGAGGAACGCGCCTCCAGGTTCGCGCACCGGCCCGGCAGCACGACCCTCGCCGCCGCGGCCGGGACTGACGCGGTGTGGGCACTGGACGTCCGGGCCCGGAAGTGGTCCCGGATCGAGACCGGGCCGGTCGCCGCACTGAACGCTGTCGGCGAGGACGCGCCGGTCTTGGTGCTGACCCGGGACGGCGTGTTGCGGGCCTTCGACCCAGCCACCGGGGCGCAGCAGGCGCAAGTCCCGTTGCTGCCCGCGGTCAATGGCCCGGTCACCCCGGCGATCCAGGTCGACGCGACCCGCGCCTACGTCAACAACCCGTCCTCCGGCGAGATCTACGAGATCGACTACAACGACCACCTCCGCCGAGCCCGGACGCTTACCGTTCCCGGCAAGGCCAGCTACGTCGTGGAGACCGGCCGATGAGCAGAATCCGGGCCCTGCTGGTCGCCGCGCTCCTGGTGGTGTCCGGCTGTTCCGGCGCGGGCGCGAGCGGCGGCTCGGTGGTGGTGACCACGAACATCCTCGGCGACATCACCCGCCGCATCGTCGGCGACCAGGCGGGTGTGACGGTGCTGATGAAACCGAACGCCGACCCGCATTCCTTCGGTATTTCCGCACAGCAGGCGGCGGAGGTCGAACACGCGGGGCTGATCGTCTACAACGGACTCGGGCTCGAGGAAGGCATGCTGCGCACGGTCCAGGCGGCCGAGCGCAACGGGGTCCCGGCGCTGGCAGTGGGCGAGCGGGTCGACCCGATCAGCTACGCGGCCCACGGCGGTCCGGATCCGCATTTCTGGACTGATCCCGGCCGTGTCCGCGGCGCCGTGCCGGTGATCGCCGAGCAGATCGTCGCGCGAGTGTCCGGAGTGGACGGGAACGTGATCCGGGCCAACGCCGAACGGTACCGGCAGGAGCTCGGCACGCTCGAGGACACGATGCGCCGCCGGTTCGCGGAAATCCCGCCGCAGCGCCGGAAACTGGTCACCAACCACCACGTGTTCGGCTACCTGGCCCAGCGGTTCGGCTTCCAGGTCGTCGGCGCGGTGATCCCGAGCGGCACCACGCTCGCCTCGCCCAGCGCGTCCGACCTGAAGTCGCTGGCCGACGCGGTGCGCGCGGCCGGGGTCCCGGCGGTCTTCGCCGATTCCTCCCAGCCGGACCGCCTCGCGCGGGTGCTCGCCGACCAGGCGGGCGTGCGGGTGCGGGTGAAGTCGCTGTTCTCGGAATCTCTCAGCGAACCCGGCCAAGGCGCGGCGACCTACCTGGAGATGATGCGCGCCAATACCGACGCGATCGTCGACGGCCTGGCCGCGCCCTGATCTTCGACACCGAGAAAACCCATCCCCACCAAGGAGAACGATATGCCAGTGCCGCCCTACCGAACCGCCTGCGCCGCTCTCACCGCGGCCGGGCTGCTGACGGTGACCGCCTGCGGATCCCCGCAGCAGCCACCGGCAGCAGCGCCCCAGACGGTCGCCGATCCGGTCGCGATCACCTACGACGGCGGGATCTCGCTGCTGGACGGGAAGACCCTGAAGGTCGTCAAGGACCTCCCGCTGCCCGGCTTCAACCGCCTCAACCCGGCCGGCAACGACCGGCACCTGATCGTGTCCACGGCCACCGGATTCCGGCTCCTCGACGCGGCGGGCGCGACGCTGACCGACACCGAGATCCGCGCCCCGAAGCCGGGACACGTGGTGCGGCACGCAGGAAAAACGGTGCTCTTCTCCGATGGCACCGGCGAGATCACGGTGCTCGACCCGGCGACGCTCGGGACCGGGAAACCGCCCGCACCGCAGCACAAAACCCCGGAACCGCATCACGGCGTCGCGGTCGAACTGGCCAACGGCGAACTGGTCGCCACGACCGGCAACGAGGACGCCCGGAACGGCATCGCGGTGCGGGACAAGGACGGCAAGGAGATCGCGCGCAACGACCAATGCCCGGGCGTGCACGGCGAAGCGACCGCGCGGGGCGAGACTGTTGTCGTCGGGTGCGAGACCGGCGCGCTGATCTACCGCGCGGGCAAGATCACCAAGGTGACCAGCCCGGACGCATACGGGCGCATCGGCAATCAGGCCGGCTCCCCGCAGTCGTCGATCACGCTGGGAGACTACAAAACCGACAAGGACGCGGAGTTGGAGCGGCCGACGCGGGTGTCGCTGATCGACACCGAGAAGGCCAGCCTGCGGCACGTGGACCTCGGCACCAGCTACACCTTCCGCTCCCTGGCCCGCGGCCCGCAGGGCGAGGGCCTGGTGCTGGGCGCCGACGGAAAGATCCACGTGATCGACCCTGCCGCGGCTCGCGTGACCCGGACGATCCCGGTGATCGGCTCGTGGCAGGAGCCGCTCGAATGGCAGCAGCCGCGTCCGGCGCTGTTCGTCCGGGGCGGGACGGCGTATGTGACGGATCCGGGCAAGAAGGAGGTCCACGCGGTCGATCTCGGGACCGGGGAGAAGACCGCGACCGGCACGCTTCCTGGGGTGCCGAACGAACTCAGCGGAGTCGTCGCGGAAAGCTGAGCAAGTGGCTGGTGGGCGGCAAAATGTCGCCCACCAGCCACGAGTCAGCGAGCAGCAGCGCGGCGCTTCGTCCAGATGTCGTAAGCCACCGCCGCGAGCAGGACCGCGCCCTTGACGAGCATGACGCGTTCGCTGGGCGCCCCGATCAGGGACATCCCGTTGTTGATCACCGCCATGATCAGGCCGCCGGTGATGGCTCCGACGACCTTGCCGACCCCGCCCTGGACCGCCGCGCCGCCGATGAACGCGGCGGCGATGGCGTCGAGTTCGAAGTTGACGCCCGCGGTGGGCCCGGCCTGGTTGAGCCGTCCGGCGAAGATGATGCCGGCGAGCGCGGCGAGCACGCCCATGTTGACGAACACCCAGAACGTCACGGATTTGACCTTGACCCCGGACAGCGTCGCGGCCTGGAGGTTCCCGCCGATGGCGTAGATGTGCCTGCCGAACACGGATTTCCCGGCGACGAGCGAGTAGCCGAGCACGAGCACCGCGAGCAGGACGAGCACCCACGGCAGATTGCGGAACCGGGCCAGCTGCACGACCACGGCCAGCACCAGCACGGCGGCGACGGCGATCTTCAGCACGAACAGCGGGAACGGGTCGACTTCCTGGCCGTAGCCGAGCCGGGCGGCGCGTTTGCGCCACTGCGTGAGCACGATTCCGGCCACCACGACGACCCCGGCGAGAAGGCTGACCAGGTCCGCGCCGCCGAGCGGGCCGAGGCCGATGTTGCCGAGGTATCCGCCGGTGAAGCCGTTGGACAGGGTGCGGATCGCGTCCGGGAAGGGGCCGATGCCCTGGTTGCCGAGCACGGTGAGGGTGAGCGCGCGGAAGGCGAGCATCCCGGCCAGGGTCACGATGAACGCGGGGATGCCGAAGTACGCGACCCAGTATCCCTGCCAGGCGCCGATCACCGCGCCGACGACGAGGGTGAGCACGACCGCGAGCGGCCAGGGCAGCCCGAGATTCACGGTGAGGACCGCGGCGACCGCGCCGGTCATCGCCACCACCGAGCCCGCGGACAGGTCGATGTGCCCGGAGATGATCACCAGGATCATCCCGATGGCGAGGATCAGCACGTAGGAGTTCTGGACGATGATGTTCGAGATGTTCTGCGGTTCGAGCAGCGCGCCGCCGGTGATCACCTCGAACAGCACGACGATCAGCGCGAACGCGACGTAGATGCCGCTCTGGCGGAGGTTGATCGAGATCCGCCGGGGGCTGCGCCCGGCGGGCGGGGCGGCCGGATCGGCTGGCCGCACGGGGTTGGCGGTGGTCATGGCCGTTCCTTCGTCATGTGTCGCATGAGCAGTTCCTGGGTGGCGTCGGCGCGGGCGACCTCGCCGGTGATCCGGCCCGCGGAGAGCGTGTAGATGCGGTCGCAGAGGCCGAGCAGTTCGGGGAGTTCCGAGGAGATGACGAGGACCGCTTTCCCCTGCGCGGCCATCTCGTAGACGATCGTGTAGATCTCGTACTTCGCGCCGACGTCGATGCCGCGGGTGGGCTCGTCGAGGATCAGCACGTCCGGGTCGGTGAAGATCCACTTGGCCAGCACGACCTTCTGCTGGTTGCCGCCGGACAGCTTCCCGGTGACGCTGCGCACCGACGGCGCCTTGATCCGGAGATCGCGGTGGAACCGGAGCGCGACGTCGTGTTCGGTGTGCTCGTTGACCCAGCCGCGGCGGGAGAGCGAGGGCAGTCCCGCCGCGGAGGTGTTGCGCTGGATGTCGTCGATCAGGTTGAGCCCGTAGAGCTTCCGGTCTTCGGTGGCGTAGGCGATGCCGTTGCGGATGGCGTCGCGGACCGACCGCAGCGCGATCTCCTTGCCGTCCTTGACCAGCCGCCCCGAGATGTTCGTGCCGTACGAGCGGCCGAAGACGCTCATCGCGAGTTCGGTGCGGCCCGCGCCCATCAGCCCGGCGAGCCCGACGATCTCGCCGCGGCGCAGCGTCAGGTTCGCCCCGTCCACGACGACCCGGCCGGGCTGGTTCGGGCTGTGCACCGTCCAGTCCTCGATCCGGAGCACCTCCTCGCCGATGTCCGGTTCCCTCGGCGGGAAGCGGTGTTCGAGATCCCGCCCAACCATGCCGGTGATGATGCGTTCCTCGCTCAGCCCGGCGGCGCCGAGCGTTTCGATCGTCTTGCCGTCGCGCAGGATCGTGACGGTGTCGGCGATCGCGGTGACCTCGCCGAGCTTGTGCGAGATGATCACGCACGTGACGCCGTCGTCCCGCAGTTCGCGCAGCAACCCGAGCAGATGCGCCGAATCGTCGTCGTTGAGCGCGGCCGTCGGCTCGTCGAGGATGAGCAGTTTGACGCGCTTGGACAGGGCTTTGGCGATCTCGACCAGCTGCTGTTTGCCCACGCCGAGTTCGCTGACCGGCGTGACGGCGTTCTCGCGCAGCCCGACCCGGCGCAGCAGGTCGGCGGCCTCGTGGTTGGTCCGGTTCCAGTCGACCCAGCCGCGCCGGGCCCGTTCGTTGCCGAGGAAGATGTTCTCGGCGATCGAAAGCTGCCCGCACAGCGCGAGTTCCTGGTGGATGATCACGATGCCGCGGCGTTCGCTGTCGCGGATGGACCCGAACGCGCAGGCCTGGCCGTCGAAGGTGATCTCGCCGTCGTAGCTGCCGTGCGGGTGGACGCCGGACAGGATCTTCATCAGGGTGGACTTCCCGGCGCCGTTCTCGCCGCAGACGGCGTGGATCTCCCCGCGCCGGACCGACAGCGTGACGTCGGACAGCGCGGTGACGCCGGGGAAGGTCTTGGTGATCCCGCGCATGCCGAGCAGTTCGGTCATTTCAGCTGGCCCGCCGTGTAGTAGCCGGAGTCGAGCAGCTCCTTCTGGTAGTTGGACTTGTCCACCACGACCGGCTGCAGCAGCTGGGACGGGACGACCTTCTTGCCGTTGTCGTAGTCGGTGGTGTTGTTGACCGCGGGCTTCTGTCCCTTGAGGACGGAGTCGGCCATCTTCACCGTGACGTCGGCGAGCTTGCGGGTGTCCTTGAAGACGGTGGAGTACTGCTCGCCCGCGATGATGGACTTGACCGAGGCGACTTCGGCGTCCTGTCCGGTGACGACCGGGTAGGGCTGGCCGGCGGTGCCGTAGCCGTTGCTCTTGAGCGCCGACAGGATCCCGATCGAGAGGCCGTCGTAGGGGGAGAGCACGCCCTGGACCTTCGCGCCGCCGGTGTAGGTCTTGGTGAGCAGGTCTTCCATCCGGCGCTGCGCGGTGGCCGGGTCCCAGCGCAGGATCGCGGTCGGCGCGAAGTCGACCTGACCGCTCTTGACCACCAGCTTCTTGCTCGCGATCAGCGGTTTGAGGACCGACATCGCGCCGTTGTAGAAGAAGGTCGCGTTGTTGTCGTCCGGCGAGCCGCCGAACAGTTCGATGTTGAACGGGCCCGGCCCGTCGCCGAGGCCCTTGAGCAGCGAGTTCGCCTGCTCGACGCCGACCTTGAAGTTGTCGAAGGTGGCGTAGTAATCCACGGCGGTCGAGTTGCGGATGAGCCGGTCGTAGGCGATCACCGGGACCTTGCGGTCGGCGGCCTCCTGCAGCTGGGTGGTGAGCGCGGTGCCGTCGATCGAGGCGACGACGAGCAGTTTCGCGCCCTTCGTCAGCTGGTTCTCGATCTGGTTGACCTGGGTGGGGATGTCGTTCTCGGCGTACTGCAGGTCGACCTGGTAGCCGAGCTTCTCCAGCGCGGCCTTGATGTTGTCCCCGTCGTGGATCCAGCGCTCCGACGATTTGGTCGGCATCGTCACGCCGACCAGCGCGCCGGCGGATCCGCCCGCCTGCTGGTCGACGGTCTTCGCGCTGGACCCGCAGGCGGCGGCGCCGAACGCGAGCACCGCGACCCCGGCCGTCGCCGCGACGGTGCGGATTCCTCGAATGAACCTCATTGTTCGTTCTCCTTCTTTCAGAAACCCTGGGCGAGCCGGTGGTAGGCCTGGTTCCAGCGGATGCGGTCGGCGAAGTCCGCGGTGGTGGTGCTTCCGTCGATGACGAGCAGTTCGACGTCGAGCATCCGGGCGAAGTCCCGGACGGTCTCGGTGCCGACTGCCTGGGTGAGGACGGTGTGGTGCGGTCCGCCGGCGGTGATCCACGCTTCCGCGGACGTGGCGAGCGACGGCGCGGGCTTCCACACCGCGCGGGCCACCGGCAGGTTCGGCAGCGGTTCGTCGGGCGGGACGACGTCGATTTCGTTGGCCACCAGGCGGAACCGGTCGCCGAGGTCGATCAGGCCCAGCACCGTGCCCTGACCGGCCGCGGCGTCGAAGACCAGCCGCACCGGGTCCTCGCGGCCGCCGATGCCGAGCGGGTGGATCTCGCACGACGGCTTGCCCGCGGCGATGCTGGGGCACACCTCGAGCATGTGCGCGCCGAGGATCTTCGGTTCGCCAGGCCCGAAGTGGTAGGTGTAGTCCTCCATAAAGGACGTTCCGCGGTTCGAGCCCCGGCCCATCGCTTTCACCGACGCCAGCAGCGCGGACGTCTTCCAGTCGCCTTCGCCGCCGAAGCCGTAGCCGTCGGCCATCAGCCGCTGCACCGCCAGTCCCGGCAGCTGGCGAAGCCCGCCGAGATCCTCGAAGTTCGTGGTGAACGCGCCGAACCCGCCTTCGGAGAGGAAGGACCGCAAGCCGAGTTCGATCCGCGCGGCGTAGCGCAGCGACTCGTGCCGCTCACCGGCGCGCGCCAGCTCCGGTGCGAGCGCGTACTCGTCGGCGTACTGCGCGACCAGGCTGTCGACGTCCGAGGCGGAGGCCGCGTCGACCCGTTCGGCGAGTTCGGTGACGCCGTAGGTGTTCACCGAGACACCGAACCGCAGCTCTGCCTCGACCTTGTCGCCTTCGGTGACCGCGACGTCGCGCATGTTGTCGCCGAACCGGGCCAGTTTCAGCGTCCGCAGGTGAGCCGCGCCGATCGCCGCGCGCGCCCACGCGTCGATCCGGGCGACCACCGCCGGATCGGCCGCGTGCCCGGCGACCGTCTTGCGCGGGATCCCGAGCCGGGTCTGGACGAACCCGAACTCCCGGTCGCCGTGCGCGGCCTGGTTGAGGTTCATGTAGTCCATGTCGAGCGTGGCCCACGGCAGCGCCGCGTCGAGCTGGGTGTGCAAGTGCAGCAACGGTTTGCGCAGCGCGTCGAGTCCGCTGATCCACATCTTCGCCGGGCTGAAGGTGTGCATCCACGCGATCACGCCGACGCACGCGGGGTCGGCGTTGGCCTCCTGCAGCACCTGCCGGATTCCGGCGGACTCGGTCAGCACCGGTTTCCCGACCAGTTCGCACGGGAGCCCGCCGGAATCGGCCAGCAGCTGCCGGATCCGCAGCGACTGCCCGGCGACCTGGTCGAGGGTCTCCTCGCCGTAGAGCGCCTGGCTGCCGGTGAGGAACCACACCTGCGGCTTGGTCGCGAAAATCATCTGTTCTCCTTGCTGGCTCAGGGTTTTCAGCGCTGCCCGTAGACGTTCTGGTAGCGCGCGTGCAGCCGGTCGACGTCGGTTCCCGAGAGCGGGACGGGCGTGCCGAGCTGGTGTGCGATGTGGACGGTGCGGGCCACGTCCTCGACCATCACCGCGGCCTTTACCGCGTCCCGCGCGGTCGCGCCGACGGTGAACGGGCCGTGGTTGCGCATCAGGACGGCGGGGGAGCGGGTCGCGCGCAGCGTTTCCACGATGCCGCGGCCGATCGAGTCGTCGCCGATCAACGCGAACGGGCCGACCGGGATCTCGCCGCCGAACTCGTCGGCGATCATCGTGAGCACGCACGGGATCGGCTCGCCGCGCGCGGCCCAGGCCGTCGCGTAGGTCGAATGCGTGTGCACGACCCCACCGACCTCGGGCAGATGCCGGTACACGTAGGCGTGCGCGGCAGTGTCCGACGACGGGGCGAGTTCGCCGTGCACGAGCTCGCCGTGCAGGTCGGTGACGACCATGGTGTCGGCGCTCAGGTCGTCGTAGGACACTCCGGACGGCTTGATCACCATCAGGTCCTCGCCGGGCACCCGCGCCGACACGTTGCCCGAGGTCCAGACGACCAGCTCGTTGCGCGTCAGCTCGCTGTGCAGCCGCGCGACGGATTCCCGCAGCTCCGCGATCGTCCCGCGCGCCTGGGCGGTCAGCGTCATCAGTTCTGTCCTTTCGCGACAGTGGCCAGTTCGCGGCGGCGCGCGGCGAGACGGTGCAGCACGTCGTTGCCGCCGCGGCCGAAATAGTCGTGCAGCGCGGTGTATTCCGCGTACAGCTCGTCGTAGGCCGACACGTTCGTCAGCACGGGTTGGTGCGCCATCCGCTGGACCGAACCCATCGCCGCCGCGGCCGCGCGCACGTCGGGGTAGGCGCCGGCGGCGACCGCGGCGTGGATCGCGGAGCCGAGCGCGGGTCCCTGCGCCGAGCCGATCACCGAGAGCGGGAGTCCGGTGACGTCGGCGTAGATCTGCATCAGCAACGGGTTCTTGGTCAGCCCGCCCGCGACGATCAGCTCGGTGACCGGAACCCCGGCGGCCTCGAAGGTCTCGATGATCTTGCGGGTGCCGAACGCGGTGGCCTCCAGCAGCGCCCGGTACACGTGCTCGGCCCGGGTGCTCAGCGTCTGCCCGACGAGCACGCCGGACAGCTCGTGGTCGACCAGGACCGACCGGTTGCCGCTGTGCCAGTCGAGCGCGACCAGTCCGTGCTCGCCGATCTCCTGCTGCGCCGCGAGCCCGGTCAGAAACTCGTGGAGCCCTTCGGTGCGCGCGGCGTCCGAATAGGACTGGGGGACGCAGTGGTCGACGAACCAGCCGAAGATGTCGCCGACTCCGCTCTGTCCTGCCTCGTAACCCCAGAGCCCGGGGACGATGCCGCCGTCGACGACCCCGCACATGCCCGGGACCTCGCGCAGGTCGGCGCCGTTCATGACGTGGCAGGTCGACGTGCCCATGATCGCGACCATCTGGCCCGGCTCGACGGCCTGCGCGGCCGGCGCGGTGACGTGCGCGTCGACGTTCCCGACCGCGACCGCGATCCCGGCGGGCAGCCCGGTCCAGGCCGCGGCTTCCGGGCTGAGCTTCCCGGCGAGCGAGCCCAGCTGCCCGATCGGATGGTCGAGCTTGTCCTCCACAAAGGACTCGAAGCCGGGGTTGAGGCTGCCGAGGAACTCCCGGCCCGGGTAGCGGCCGTCCTGGTAGATCCCCTTGTAGCCGGCCGTGCAGGCGTTGCGGACATAAGTCCCGGTGAGCTGCCAGACGATCCAGTCCGCCGCCTCGACCCAATGCTGCATGGCCCGGTAGACCTCGGGGGCTTCCTCGAACAATTGCAGCGCCTTGGCGAACTCCCATTCGGACGAGATCAATCCGCCGTACCGCGGCAGCCACGGCTCAGCGCGTTCGCGGGCCACGGCGTTGATGCGATCGGCCTGCGGTTGCGCGGCGTGATGCCGCCACAGCTTCACGTACGCGTGCGGATTGCCGGTGAACTCCGGGAGTTCGGACAGGGGAGTGCCGTCCGCGGTGGTCGGGATCATCGTGCAGGCGGTGAAATCCGTGCCGATCCCGATCACGTCCTGCGGGTTGGCGCCCGCTTCGGCCAGCGCGGCGGGCACGGCGGTGCGCAGGACGTCCACGTAGTCCGACGGAACCTGCAGCGCCCAGCCCGGCGGCAACTCCTCGGCGGTGGCGGGAAGCCGGTCGTCGACGACCCCGTGCCGGTATTCGGTCACGGCGGTCCCCAGTTCGGCGCCGTCGCGCACCCGGACCACCACGGCGCGTCCGGAGAGCGTGCCGAAGTCGATGCCGACGACGAGGGAATCTGCTGGCACTGGAGGGATTTCCTTCCGGACTCCACGCCGCGCGACGGGCTGCCGCTCGACTGTTAGCGCTAACATTTGAAGGGTGATCGCTTGCTTGTGTGCGGTCGTGCAGTGCTGCTACCGGGGCCCGGTGCTGTCCCGGACGATCAGATCGGGTGCGACGAGATGGCGGATGCCGGGGTCGCCGCCTTCCATGCGTTCGACGAGCAGCCGGAACGTCCGCCGCCCGACCTCGATGAAGTCCTGCCGGACGGTGGTCAGCGGCGGGCTGAAGTACGCCGCCTCCGGCACGTCGTCGAACCCGGCCACGCGCACCTCGCCTGGCACCGAGATGCCCGCCTCGGCGAACGCGCGCAGCACGCCCAGTGCCATCTGGTCGTTCGCGACGAACACCGCGTCGGGTCGGGTTTCGGCGACCAGACGGCGTCCGGCGTCGTAGCCGGAACGCGGACTCCAATCCCCGCGCAACGGCGGTGGCACCTGCGCTCCGCGCCGCTCGAGCGCTTCCCGCCAGCCGCGCTCGCGTTCGAGCGATTCCAGCCAGTCCTCCGGCCCGGCGACGTGCCACACGGTTTCGTGCCCGAGCGACAGCAGATGCTCGGTCACCCGGCGGGCCCCGTCGTACTGGTCGACCGAGATCACCGGCACCGGAACGGATTCGCCGCCGCCGACCGCGACCATCGGGATGTCGCCGGTCACCTGTCGCAACGCTTCGCCGGCCGCGACGTGCGGCGCGATCACCACGATCCCGCCGACCGCCTGCCGCCGCAGATTGTCCACCGCCTCAGCGAAAGTCGACCGCCGCGGCCGGCTGACGCTGGAGATGGTGACCCCGTAACCCTCCTCGCGAGCGGCGTGCTCGATGCCGTACAGCGTGCTCGCCGGACCGTACAAATTGGACTCCAGCGCGACGACGCCGAGAATGCTCGACCGCCCGGTCGCCAACGTCCTGGCCGCCGAGTTCGGCCGGTACCCCAGCTCCTCCACCGCGGCGAGCACCCGGGCCCGCGTCTCCGCGCGAACCGTCCCGGTGTCGTTGACGACCCGGGAGACAGTCATGTGCGAAACACCCGCCATGGCGGCCACTTCGGCAAGCCCGGGCTGGCGTTTGGCAGTGGGACCGTCGGTGGGCATCCCCGCACCTCCTCGCTGAAGTTCGCGGCGTGAGCATGGCAATGTTAGCGATAACAGGCGGCTGGTCAAGGCTTTCTTCGCAACTTGGTGTGGGACTGGTGTCGACGGGGCGGCGTCTCACCGCCGCGGAACCGGCCGCGAAAGCCGCAGTTCGATCAACTCCGCCCCTCGCCGCAACAGATCCACCCACTGCTCCGGGTCATGCTGAAAGCGGGAAGCAGACCAACCGACAGACAAGCTCCCGTACGGTTCTCCGCGCAAAAACACCGGCACGGCGAGCGTCGCCACCCCGGTGTCGTACTCGCCGGTGGTGAACGCCCAACCCCGCTCGGCGACCTCGGCCAGTTGTTCGCGGAGCACGGCGAGATCGGTGACCGTATCCGGCGTGAACCGGGCCATCGGCCGGTCGGCGAACAACCGGTCGCGTTCCTCTTCGGACAGGAACGCGAAGTAAGCCTTGCTCGTCGCCCCCGCATGCGCCGGGTACAGCTCGCCGACCAGTGAGTAGCCGCGCAGCCGTCCGTCCGCGCCTTCCGCGGCCAGCACGCATCGGGTGTGCGCGCCGTCGGGCAGGGACAGCAGGGCGGCGTGTCCGGTCTGGGCGGCGAGGTCGGACAGGACCGGGACCACCAGCAGGTCCAGCGCCCCGGCCCGGTCCCACATCCGGCCCAGGTGCAGTGCGGCCGGGCCGATCCGGTACTTGCGGGTGCTGTCGTCGCGGACGAGGAAACCGCGGTGGGCCAGCACGGCCAGGAGCCGCTGGGCGATCGACGTGTGCAGCCCGAACTCGCGGGCCACCGCGGTGACGCCCCATTCCGGGCGGGCGCGGTCGAACGCGAGCAGGACCTGCAGCGCGCGGTCCGCGGTCTGCGGCAGGCCGGGCGGGGTGGTGCGGTCGTCGGGGTCCGGCATCCAGCCATTGTGCGAATAACGGGAAATGCTGGCAATGCCGGGGCGCCCGGACGGAATCTGGTCGGACCAATCCCCGGCGGCCTTGAATACTCCAGAGGAACCACATGCTCAAACACGTCCTGGAACTGCTCGAAATCCTCGACGACCCGGCGGTGACCGGGAAAGAGGTCGTCGCCTACCTCGACGCCGTCGCCGGCGCGGACGGCAGCGGCGCGGAGATCACGACGGTGCCCGGTCCGGCCGGGAAGACCGACTTCGTCCGGGTGCGCGTGTCCGGCAGCCGGGGCCGCACCGCGGGTGGCGACGCGCCCACGCTCGGTGTCGTCGGGCGGCTCGGCGGGGTCGGCGCCCGGCCGGAAGTGACCGGGTTCGTGTCCGACGGGGACGGTGCGGCCGCCGCGCTCGCCGCCGCGGCCAAGCTGCTGTCCATGCGGGCTCGCGGGGACGTGCTGGCCGGCGACGTGCTGATCGGGACGCACGTCTGCCCGGACGCGCCGACCCTGCCGCACGATCCGGTGCCGTTCATGAACTCGCCGGTCGACATCGCCACGATGAACAGCTACGAGCTGTCCGACGAGATGGCCGCCGTGCTGTCGATCGACACCACCAAGGGCAACCGGGTGATCAACCACCGCGGGCTCGCCCTTTCCCCGACCGTGCGCAGCGGCTACATCCTGCGGGTCTCGGAGGGCTTGGGCGAACTGCTGGAGGCGGTGACCGGAGCGCCGCTGGTGACCTACCCGATCACCACGCAGGACATCACCCCGTACGGCAACGGCGTCTATCACCTGAACTCGATCCTGCAGCCGGCGACCGCGACGGACGCGCCGGTCGTCGGGCTGGCGATCACGTCGGCGGCGACGGTGGCGGGCTGCGCGACCGGCGCCAGCCACGAGACGGACATCGCGGCCGCCGCGCGCTACGCGGTCGAGGTCGCCAAGCAGTTCGGCACGGGCGCGCTGCATTTCCACGACGAGGCAGAGTTCGCCACTCTGCAAGCCCGCTACGGCTCGATGGCGCACCTGCAGACGCTGGGCACGGAGGTGGCCGGATGAGCACCGCGACGAAAACCGCGAAACACGCCAAGAAACGGATCGGCAACGACGACTACTCGCTGCGCCGCGTCCCCGAAAACGCCCGCTACGGCTTCGGTTCGATGCTGCTGCAGTGGCTCGCGCAGTCCGGCTCGCTGTCGCAGTTCGTGCTCGGCGCGACGCTCGGCGTGGGGATGCGGTTCTCCGACGCGTTCTGGGCGTTCACCCTCGGCGCGGTGATCCTGGAGGTGGTGATCTTCCTGATCGGCCTCGCCGGCCAGCGCGAGGGGCTCACCATGACCATGCTGACCCGGTTCACCGGCTTCGGCCGCAACGGGTCCGCGCTGGTGAGCCTGGTGATCGCGATCAGCCTGGTGGGCTGGTTCGGCGTGCAGAACGGCATCTTCGGCAAGAGCATGCACGCCCTCGTCGGCGGTCCGCCGTGGCTGTGGTGCGCGGTGTCCGGCGTCGTCTTGACGCTGCTGGTGATCTACGGCTTCAAGTACATGATGTGGCTGGCGAAGATCGCGGTGCCGCTGTTCTTCGGCCTCGTCGCCTGGAGCGTCATCTCGACCCTGTCCGACCACTCGGTGGGCGCGCTGATGTCGGCCGCGCCGACCGCGACGGCGATCTCCATCCCGGCCGCGGCGACGATCATCGCGGGCGGCTACATGACCGGCGCCGTGGTCGCCCCGGACATGACCCGGTTCAACCGCAAGGGCTGGCACGTCCTGCTGCAGAGCTCCGCGTCGATGGTCTTGTCCGAGTACATCGTCGGCATGACCGGCGTGCTGCTCGGGCACCTGGTCGGCAGTTCCGACGTCACGCACATCGTGCTGTCCACGTCGGGCTTCGTCGGGCTGATCGTGGTGGTCCTGGCGACCGCGAAGATCAACGACTGGAACCTCTACGGCTCTTCGCTGGGCGTGGTGAACTTCGTGCGGACCGTGTTCGGCCGCCCGCTGCACCGCGGTGTCGTCACCCTGGTGATCGGCATCGCCGGGACGGTGCTGTCCGCGATCGGGTTCCTCCAGCACTTCACCGCGTTCCTGTCCGTGCTCGGCGTCGCGATCCCGCCGGTGGGCGGCATCATCGTGGCCGAGTACTTCCTGGTGCGCGGCCTCTCCACCCCGCTGCGGGAGACCAGGGCCGCCGGCCGGGTCCCGGCGTCGATGCCGGTGTGGGTGCCCGCCACGCTCGCGGTGTGGGCGGCGGCGTTCTGCGTCGGCGAGTTCGTGCACTGGGGCATCCCCGCGCTCAACTCGCTGCTCACCGCCGCGATCCTGTACACGGTGCTGGGCCGCGCCGGGCTGATCCGGCCGGTGGGCTCGGCGGAACTGGAGGAGGTGGGGCGGTGACCAGCGCACAGGACGAGGTGGTCGACCTCTGCCGGGACCTGATCCGGATCGACACGTCCAACCCGGGCGCGACCGAACGGCCCGCTGCCGAGTATGTCGCGGAGAAGCTCACCGACGCCGGGCTGGAACCGACGCTGGTGGAAAGCGCGCCCGGGCGGGCCAGTGTGTTCGCGCGAGTGTCCGGTGTGGACTCGTCGCGTCCCGCATTGCTTCTGCACGGACACCTGGACGTGGTGCCCGCCGACGCCGACGAGTGGAGCGTCCCGCCGTTCTCCGGCGAGATCGCCGACGGCATGCTGTGGGGCCGCGGCGCGATCGACATGAAGGACTTCGACGCGGCGATCCTCGCGCTGGCGCGGCAGTTCGGCCGCACCGGCGAGAAACCGGCGCGGGACATCGTGTTCGGCTTCCTCGCCGACGAGGAGGGCGGCGGCAAGTTCGGTTCGCACTGGCTGGCCGAGCACCGCCCGGACCTGTTCGACGGCGTGGGCGAGGCGATCACCGAGGGCGGCGGGGTGTCGTTCGACCTCGGCAACGGCAGCAGGCTGTATCCGATCGAGTGCGCGCAGCGCGGGCAGGCGTGGCTGCGGCTGACCGCCACCGGCCGGGCCGGGCACGGCTCCTCGCCGAACGACGAGAACGCGGTCACCGATCTCGCCGAATCGCTCGCCCGGATCGGGCGGCACCGGTTCCCGGTCCGGCTGATCGAACCGGTGCGGGCGCTGCTGGAACGCGCCGGCGAACTGCTCGGCGTCCCGTTCGATCCGTCCGATGTGGACGGAAGCCTGGCGCGGATGGGCCCGGTGGCCGACCTGGTGAACGTGATCCTGCGCAATTCGGCGAACCCGACCATGATCTCCGGCGGGTACCAGGTGAACGTCATCCCCGGCCGGGCCACCGCCGCGGTCGACGGCCGGTTCCTGCCCGGGTACGAGAAGGAACTGCTGGACACCATCGACGAGCTGCTGCTGCCTTCGGTGCGCCGCGAGTTCATCCACCGCGACATCGCCATGGAAAGCAGTTTCGACGGCCCTCTGGTGGACGCCATGTGCGCCGCGATCACCGCGGAGGACCCAGACGGCCACCCCACGCCGTACTGCAACGCGGGCGGCACCGACAACAAGGCGCTGTCCGGCCTCGGCATCCGCGGCTTCGGGTTCAAGGCGCTGCGCGTCCCGCCGGAACTGCCCTACAACCGGCTGTTCCACGGCGTGGACGAACGCGTCCCGCTGGAGTCTCTGCGGTTCTCCGTCCGGGTCCTCGACCGGCTGCTGCGGACTTGCTGAACAATGGCGGGCGAACCAAGGAGAATCGCGTGACTGACTTGCTGTTGCTGTCCAATTCGACCAACCACGGCCACCAGCCGCTGGAACACGCGCTGGACGCGGTGGCCGAGGTGCTGGACGGACGCACCGAGCTGCTGTTCGTGCCCTTCGCGCTGGCCGACCACGACGGCTACACCGAGCGCATCGCCGCCGCCGCGGCACCGCTCGGGGTGCGGGTGCGCGGGCTGCACACCGCCGAAGACCCGGTCGCCGCGGTGCGTTCCGCCGAGGCCGTGTTCACCGGCGGCGGCAACACGTTCCGCCTGCTGGCCGAGCTGTACCGGCGCGAGTTGCTGCAACCGTTGCGGGACCGGGTGTCCGAGGGAATGCCCTACCTCGGTGCCAGCGCGGGAACCAATATCGCCGGGCCGACGGTGCGCACCACGAACGACATGCCGATCGTGGAACCGCCGAGCCTGACTTCGCTGGGCCTGGTGCCGTTCCAGCTCAACCCGCACTACGTCGACCCCGATCCGGGCAGCACGCACATGGGCGAGACGCGGGAGAAGCGGCTCGCGGAATTCCACGAGTGCAACGACATCCCGGTGCTCGGCCTGCGCGAGGGCACCTGGCTGCGCGTGCGCGGGGATTGGGCGGAACTCGCGGGCGTGTCCACGAGCGGCGGCGCGGCCGGGCGGCTGTTCCGGCGCGGCTTGCCGGGCGAGGACCTTTCCGGCGACGTGAGCGATCTGCTCGCCCCGGCGCGCGAACCGGTGTGGGGCTGATCGCCCGGCACCCCGGCAACTGTCCGTGAAGGGCCCCTTGAAGGAATCTGATTTCCCATGCCAAGGGGCTTAAGGCGACACCGCAGGGGCAGCCGGGGCTCGTGTGCCCGCGTCGAAGGGCTGGCCAGGGTCGGCGGTCGCCGGGGAGGCGGCAGGACGCTCGCGAAAGCGCTTGGCGGGACGCCGAGTCCCGTGCCGGGCGACGTCAGCCGCGATTCGGCCCGGCTGACCGTCCACAAGAGACGCAACAGCCGCCGAAATGCCCGTTTTGCGATTCTGTGACGGGTTATTCAGGTCCGTGAGGGTCGCCTTGAGGGAATCTGATTCCCTCAAGGCGACCCTCACGGATCGCAGCCACTCAGGACCTTCGGCCTGGGCAGGCTCGCCTCAGCCGCATCCACGGCGCCGCCTTGGGTCCCTGGCGCAAAATCTCATTCCCCTCAAGGGGCCCTTCACGTACGGTCACGGCGCTGGGCCGGGGAGAGGACTCTGGCGAGATAGCTTGACACAAGCATCTTAGGACAAAGATACTTCCGGGCGACCCCGCCGGCCGAGGCGGCCGGTCTGGCGGCGCGGCGGGTCCGCGCGGTCCGGGCCGCCTCGCGATGGTCCGGCCCGGAAAGGAACCGCGGTGACTCTGCCGACCGAAGACCGGCGTCCCGGCGCGCCGATGACCGCGTGGCTGGGCGTGCTGGCGTTGCTGGCGGTCGTGGCGATCTCCTACATCGACCGGGTCAACGTGTCCGTGCTGATCACCGATCCGGCCTTCACGCGGCACTTCGGGATCGCGGGCAACCGGGCGGCGCAAGGCGCCCTGATGACGCTGTTCCTGGCCGGTTACGGAATCGCGGCCATGCTGATCACGCCCTGGTACGAAGCGGTGTTCGGGGTGCGGCGCGGATTGCTCGTCAGCCTGGGGTGCTGGGCGTTGTTCACCCTCGTGTCCCCGTACGCCGGGAGCGCGATGCTGCTGCTGACCCTGCGGTTCCTGCTCGGGGCCAGCGAGGGGCCGCTGTTCTCGCTGAAAACCATGTACGTGAAGGACAATTTCGCCGAAGGCGCGTGGGGCAAGCCCAACGCGGTCAGCTCGATGGGCGTTTCGCTGGGCACGGCGCTGGGCATCCCGGTGATCACCTTCGCCCTCGTGCACTTCGGCTGGCACGGCTCGTTCCTCCTGCTCGCGGCGCTCAATCTCGTGGTCGGGCTGCCGCTGGTCGCGGTGTTCGTCCGGGCGTCGCGCCGCCGGACGGCGGTCCGGGAACCGGCGTTGCGGCGGTTCGCGGGGGCGCTGCGCACGCCCAAGCTCGGCTGGATCCTGCTGATCGAGGTGGCGACGCTCGGCTATCTGTGGGGCAGCACGTCGTGGCTGCCGTCGTATTTGCTGCAGGCACGGCATTTCTCGCTGGCGCAGATGAGCGCGCTGTCGGCGCTGCCGTTCGTGGTCAGCCTCGGGTCCGGGTTCCTCGGCGGATGGCTCATCGACCGGATGCCGGCCCGCCGGGCGCCGCTCGTGCTGGTCATCGGCAGCGTCGGCACCGCGCTGTGCGCGACGGCCGTGACCTTCGCCGATTCGCGCTGGCTCGCGGCGGCGACGCTGATCCTCGCCAACGCGTTCTGGGGCCTGCAAGGACCGGCGATCCCGACCCTGGTGCAGCAGTACGCGCCGGCGGGCGCGGTGGGCAGCGCCTACGGCTTGATCAACGGGGTCGGCAATCTGGTGTCCGCGCTGCTTCCCACTTTGATGGGCGTGGCGATCGCGGCGGGCGGCGACCACGGGTTCGCCGCCGGGTACGCCCTGCTCGCCGCGACCCAGTTGCTCACGCTGGTCGGTGCGGTCGTGCTGCTCCGCGGCCGCGCTCCGGCCGGGAAAGCACCCGCCGCGCCCGGTCAGCCCGCGGCGCAGTCCCGTTAGGACGCGGATAGGCTCCGTCCGCATCCCGCGGAACGAGGAGCCGATGACGATGGACCCGGTCGACCAGGTGGTGGCGGACTGGGCGCGGCAGCGCCCGGACCTGGACGCCTCGCCGATCGCGATTTTCGGCCGGGTCCGCCGGATCGCCGACCTCGCCGCCGGCGGACTGCGCGAGTACCTGGCCCCGCACGGCCTGACCCCGGGCGCGTTCGACATCCTGTGCAACCTCCGCCGGGCCGGGCGTCCCTACCGGAAGACGCCGTCCGAGCTGGCCGCCTCCGCGCTCGTCACGTCCGGCGCTCTCACCGGACGGCTGGACGCGCTCGAACGCGACGGGCTGATCCGCCGCCGCGACCACCGTGGCGACCGCAGGGTCAGCTACGCCGAACTGACCGCGGCTGGCCGCAAGCTCATCGACCGGGTCCTCGAAGGACATCTCGAGCGCGAGGAATCGCTCCTCGCCAACCTGGACGAAGCGGATCGGAAGGACATCGAACGGGCGCTGGCCCTGCTGGAAAGCGCGGTCCGGCGCGATAACTGACCGCGGGCAGGCAGGCAAGCAACCCGGTGCGGTGCAAAGAGCCCAGGGCCTTCGCTCAGTCGTGCGCCCGACCCTGCCGTCTGACGCGCCCGAAGCATGCCGCGCTGCTGGTCGAGTTGGCTTGACGAGTCACCCGGGTGCTTGGGGGAGTTCGACGACGAACCGCGCTCCGCCGCCCGGCCGTTCCTCCGCCCACACCCGTCCGTCGTGGCGGTGGACGTGGTCCGCGACGATCGCCAATCCCAGACCGGTCCCTGAATCGGGATCCCGCCGCCCGGCGTGCACCCCTCGGGAGAACCGCTCGAAAATGCGTTCCCGGAGTTCGGCGGGCACCCCGGCGCCCGCGTCGTCCACTTCCAGCCGGACCACGCCGTTGCTCGCATGTGCGGCCACGCGGACCGCGCCGCCGCCGTAGCGGGCCGCGTTGTCGAGGAGGTTCGCCAATACCCGGTCGAGGCGTCGCCGGTCCGCGGCTACCAGCAGCGGGTCCGGGGCGAGGTCGAGAGTCGGGCGCGGGGCCGGGCTGCTCGCGACGCCGCTGCGGACGAGCGAGCCGAGGTCGACCAGTTCGCGTTCCTCGCCATGGTCGGCTTGGTCGACGGCCGAAATCTCGAGCAGGTCGAGCACCATGCCGCGGAACCGCCGCAGTTCGGCGAGCAGGAGCTGCAACGCCTTCTGCGCGGGCGCGGGCATCGCGTCGCGGCGGCGTTCGAGGACTTCCGCGACGGACGTCATCGTGGTGAGCGGGGAGCGCAGTTCGTGGCTGACGTCGGCGGCGAACCGGGCGTCGCGGCGGACCCGTTGTTCCAGTGCGTCGGCGGTGGAGTTGAACGTCGCGGCGAGCGGGGCGAGGTCGGGTCCGGCCTGTTCGGGCAGCCGGGCGCGGAGGTCGCCGCGGGCGATGCGGGCGGCGGTTTCGGTGAACGCGGCGAGCGGACGGAGCGCGCGCCGGGCCGCCCACGCGCCGAGTGCGACGCCGAACAGCCCGCACGCCACGGTGCCCGCCACGAGGATCATGCGCAGGTTGCGGAAGGTCCGTTCGAGCCCGAGCAGTGGATGCAGTTCGACGTAGTAGCCGTTCGACCGGGCGAGTCGTTGCGCGACCGCGAGGACCGGGATCCCGTCGGCGGTGAACCGCTCGTGCGCGGGCGCGCCGGGGCGGGCGCGGGAGAGCAGGCCGGGCGGGAGGTCCGCGGGGCCGACCGGGCGTCCGGCGGTGTGCCAGCCGCCGGGCAGGGCCACGAGGATCGTCGAATTCGGCCCGGAGGTGAGGCCGGACAGCAGTTCGCCGAGACCGCCGGTTCGGTCGCGGACCTCGTTCTCGACCAGCCGCGCGTTGATCCGGGAATGGCGGTCGGCGCTCTGCTGGCGCTGGTTGAGCAGGTAGTCGGTGGCGAGGTGCCAGGTCGCCGCCGACAACGCGCTGACCACCACCAGCAGCCCGAGCCCGAACGCCGCGGAAACCCGGCAGCGCAAGGAAACCCGGGACACGGAAGCGGGGATCACGGCCGGGGCTCGGCACGGTAGCCGATTCCCCGGACAGTGAGCACGAGACGCGGACAATCGGGATTCGGCTCGACCTTGCGCCGCAATCGCCGGATGTGGACGTCGAGCAACCGCGTGCCACCGAAGTAGTCGCGCCCCCAGATCCGGTGCAGCAACTGCTCCCGCGTGACAACCTCTCCGTCGGCGGCGGCCAATTCGGCCAGCAGGCGGAATTCGGTACGGGTAAGGCGAATGGGGACGCCTTCGCGGGATACGGAGTCGTCGTGCGTGCTCAGCAGCAGATCGCCGACCTGGAGACAACACCTGCGAACCGGCGCCGCGCGGCGCAACAACGCGCGGATGCGGGCCGCCAGCTCGCCGGCGACCAGCGGCTTGGTCACGTAGTCGTCCGCACCGGCTTCCAGCCCGGCGATGACGTCCTGGCTGTCGGCCCGGGCGGTGATGACGATAACCGGCAGATCCCCGCGCACGCGCAGTTCCTTGCAGACGGCGAGCCCGCCCATGCCCGGCAGCATCAGGTCGAGCAGGACGACGTCCACGCGCACCGATTCCAGCATCGCCAACGCGTCCTCGCCGCACGCGGCTTGGGTCACCGAGCAGCCCTGGTCCGCGAGAGCGAGCGAAAGCGCTTCGCTGATCAGTGCGTCGTCCTCGACCAGCAAGACTCGGACCGTCATCGAGCCGCCCCTCCGCCGCGGAACCTGCCCTAGAAATTGTTCCCTACCGCGGCAAGGGCAGGCGGGGTGCGGATTCCTGTGCGAATCTGGGCGGACAGTGGGGTTTTCGGTGGGGGTGTCGTGAGTGGCGATGCCGGTGAGAACCGGCATCGCCACTCACGACCTCACGGCAGCTGCCGCACCAGGTAATCCCACACCGCCTGCACCGCACGCGGGTGATAGATGTGCTCCCGCTTCGCATGTGACTCCTCCGGCGGCGACCAGCTAGGCCATCCGCCGAAGGACTGGGTCAGCAACTGCTGTTCACAAGCCCGCTCCAACACCACCGCGGCGACGGTCGCGCTTTCCACCGAATCGCCGACCGCCACGATTCCGTGGTTCACCAGGAATACCGCCCGGGCATCGCCGAGTTCCGCGGCCAGGGACTTGCCCAATTCCGGCGTCAGGATCAGATCCGCGGTCTCGGTGTAGCGCGGCACTTCGGGCGGCACGTACAGGTTCGCGGCATGGCTCACCGGCCGCAGCTCCTGTCCCGTCGCGGCGAGGGCGACGGCGTGCGGGGCGTGCGTGTGCACCACCGCGTTGACGTCCGGCCGCGCGGCGATGACCTCGGTGTGGATCGGGTATTCGCTGTGCCGCGGCCCGGTGCCGGAGACGACCTCGCCGTCGGCGTTGACGAGCTGCACCCGCTCCGGCGTCACCTCCTCCATGCCCCATTCCGCGGACTTGATCCACACGCCCCGTCCGTCAGCGTCGCGGCAGGAGACGTGGCCCCAGATGAGGTCGCCCTGTCCTGCGGTGGCCAGGATCCGGGACGACAGCGCGACGAGTTCCTGTTGCGTGCTCATCGGTGCACCAGCCCGCCGTTGACGCTGAGGGTCTGGCCGGTCAGGTAGCCCGCGTCGTCGCTGAGCAGGAACGCGGCCAGCCCGGTCATGTCGTCGGCCCCGGCGGGGCGGTGCAGCGATTGGGCGCGCAGCATGGCCTCGCGTTGTTCGGGCGTCACGGTTTCCCGCGCGACTTCGGTGTAGACCGGGCCCGGCGACAGGGTGTTGACCCGGATGCCGAACTCGCCGAGTTCCCGTGCCATCGAGAAGGTCATGCCGTGCACACCGCCCTTGCTGGCGACGTAATGCAGGTATCCGGGGCGGCCGAGTTGCACCGCGTCGGAGCCGATGTTGACGACGCTTGCCGACGGTGAAGCCTGGAGCAGCGGGAGCAGCGCCGACACGAGCAGCCACGGGCCGCGCAGGTTGACCGCCATCAGACGGTCCCATTCCTCGTCGGTGATCTCCCAGAACGGCTTCATCTTGATGGTGGAGAAGATCGCGGCGTTGTTGATCAGGCCGTCGACCCGCCCGTGCGCCTCGGTGAGCTGCGCCGCGAACTCGGTGCAGCTGGCGCGGCTGGAGACGTCGAGGGCGTACGCGCTGGCTTTGCCGGGACCGTCGAAGGAAACGGCGGTGGCTTGGACACCCTCGAGGTTGAGGTCGGCGAGCACCACGGTCGCGCCTTCGGAGACCAGCCGGCGGGCGTAAGCCGCGCCGATGCCTTGGGCCGCGCCGGTCACGACGACGACCTTTCCGGCGAGTCCGTTGAGGGTCATGTCAGGCTCCAGCTTCGGTAGGAGGGTTCGCCGTCCGGGACGATCTCGGTGGACAGCAGCGTCAGGCAGCCGGGGCAGAACGCTTGGCGCAGCAGGACTTCCCGGTCGACGAACGCGGCGGGATCGGCGTGGACACCCGGTCCGGCGTCGGTCGAGGGCCGTTCGTGGCGCAGCGCGTGCGCCATCGGTTCGGCGGTGGTGTCGCCGATCCGGGCCGAGCAGTGGCGGCAGACGACCGCGCCGGTCGCGTCGTCCACGCGGAGGTTGAGGTCGAGGTTCACTGGTGCGCTCCTTCCGGCAGCGTGAGCCCGGCGCGCTCGTACCGCAGCCGGTCGCGGTGCGCCGCGGTAGCCGCGAGGTCAGGCGCGCCGTTGTCCAGCACGACGCCGTAGACGTCGAGCGCGGCGATCGCGGACACCTTGCCGTCGCGGACGTCGGCGGCGACGCGTTCGGGTTCACGGTGCAGCGGGTCGCCGATTCCGCCGCCGCCTTGCCAATGGGTGAAGTAGACGTCCGCTTCGGCGAGGTCGGTTTCCAGGTGCGGCGGGAGGGTGTCCGCGCGGCCGCGCAGGTCGTCGATCGTCTGCGGGATCCGGCCGTTCGCGAGCTGGTCGCGGACGGTGGTGTCGCGGACGAGGACATCCCATTGCGTGGCCGCGGGATAGCCGCCGGAAATGCCGGGAGCCTGCGGGACCGCCTTGCCGTTCGCGGAGACGACGAGATGAACGCTGCGGGTGGGGGAGTCGTAGGGGATGAAGCAGCTCGACGCTCCGACGCCGCCGCGCCACCGGCCCGGTCCGCCGGAATCGACTTCCTCGCGCCGCCACAGGTAGAGCATCGGGAAGCTGAACTCGTTGATCTCGATGTCGGCGATGCGGCCCATCGGAATGCAGTTCTCGCCGCCGGTGTCGACGCCGTCGCCGTCCACCTTCGCGCCGAGGCCGCCGGACATCGCGTCGCACAGCATCGTGGCGAAGCCGCCGCCGCGCTGGTCGACGCCGGCCAGCAGGGTGAGATCCCAGGTGCCGCAGCAGACGCTCATCGCCGACCGGCTGAGTTCGGCGTGCGTGCTCAGCATTTGCGCGACGGTTTCGGAGACCGCGTTCTGCGTGGACCAGGCCGAGTTGACCGACGCCTTCCCGATGCCCGCGGGGAAGGTGCAGTTGTTGATCGTCCCGGGTTCGCTGACGATCTCGACGCACCGGTAGATCCCGCCCGGCGACCAGGAGATGTCCGGGCACAGCATGGTCAGCAGGATCGGCAGGATGCCGCCGCGCAGCCCGGCGAGTGTGCAGTTGATGATCCCGTCGACCTGCGGGTCGGTGCCGGTGAAATCGAACGTCAGGGTGTCGTCCTGTTTGGACATCGCGACGACGATCTTGTGGATGTCCCGGTCGCCCGCCCGCGCGCCGTCCTGGTGCGCGACCGCCGACCACGTTCCGTCCGGCAGCGCCCGCAGCTTGGTGCGCAGCTGGGCTTCCGCGTCGCCCATCATCTTCTTCATCACGGCCTTGACGGTGTCCGGGCCGTACTTGTCGATGAGCGCGGTGAGCCGGTCCTGCGCGACGTTGTTCGCGCCGATCTTCGCCCGCAGGTCCAGCCCGACCAGCCTCGGCACGCGGGACCGCCGCAGGTACATGTCCTCCATGTCCGAGCGCAGCGTGCCGCCTTCGACGATCTTCACCGGCGGGATCGGCAGCGCCTCCCAGAACACGTCGTGCCCCTCGACCGACCAGCTGCCCGGCGACACGCCGCCGAGGTCGACCTGGTGCGCGACCGCGCCGGTCCAGCAGAACAGCTGGCCGTCGTAGAACAGCGGGGCGAGGACGGTGACGTCGTTCTGGTGCAGCCCGCCGCCGATCCACGGGTCGTTCAGGAGGAACTGGTCGCCCGGCGCGATTCCCGGGTTCTCGGCGCGATGCTCGAGCGTCCAGCGCACCGCCATGTCCAAAGCGGACCCGAGCTGCATGTTGTACAGCCCGACCTGCACGGTTTCGCCGGTCTCGTCCATGATGCCCGCGCCGAAGTCGTTGCAGTCGGTCACGACGACCGAGCCGGACATGCGCTTGATCGCGTCGCCCATGTCGTCGGTGATGGCGACCAAGCGGTGCCGGACGACCTCGTAAGTGAGGGCGTCGACGTCGGTGGAGTCGACGCGGTGCAGTTTCAGGTCGCCGAACCGGGCTTCCGGGTCGAGGGGAGCGCCGGACTGGACGAATCGCTCGGATCCGGCGACGGGGATGACAGCCATCAGGAGTGTTCCTTCCGTTCGGGGAAACGGATCACGAGGTTGCCGAGACGGTCCACAGCGGCCTGAGTGCCCGGCGGGAGGGCGACGGTGGTGGTCGGCGCTTCGACGACGGCGGGGCCTTCGATCTCGTGGCCGGCGCCGAGTGCGCGGTAGTCGTAGATCGCGGCGGGCTGGCGTCCGGCGCGGACGTCGAGCAGGACTTCCCGTTCGCCGCTCGTGGCGGGCTTGCCGGGCAGGGTGCCGTGTTCGGGCAGTTCCGGCTGGATCTGCAGGATCCCGGTCGCGCGGACGCGGTAGGTGATCAGCTGCAGGCCTGCGTCCGGGAAGCCGGATCCCTTGCCGTACAACGCTTCGTAGCTCGCTTCGAAGTCGCGGCCGAGCTGCTCTACCGACTCGTCGGTCAGCTCGCCGCCGGGTACCGGGGTCGCGACCTCCGCGAGCTGCATGGTGTAGCGGATGTCGGCTTCGCGTTCGTAGCTGATCGCGGAGAAGGTGAGGCCCTGTTCGGCCAACCGGCGTTCCAGTTCCCGTTCCAGGCCGGTGAACACCTCGTTCGCGGTCTCGGCCGGCACCGGCATCGCGACCGGCTGCGACTGTTCCGCGGTCAGCACGATGTCCGAGGCGGCGAGGCCGTAGGCGGAGAAGACCGCCGCGGTGGAGCCGAGCGGGACCACGACTTCCTTGACGCCGAGGTCGGACGAGTAGCTCGCGCAGTGCATCGGGCCCGCGCCGCCGAACGCGTAGAGGGTGAAGTCGCGCGGGTCCTGGCCGGAGTTGACCACGACCTTGCGGACGAGGTCGGCGGTCTGGGCGTTCTGGATCGCGTAGATCGCCGCGGCCGCGTCCTCGACGGACATGCCGAGCGGGGTCGCGACCACCTTGTCGATGGCGTCCCGGGACAGCTGGACGTCCAGTTTCTTGCGCCCGCCCAGGAAATTGTCCGGGTTGATGATGCCGAGGACGAGGTCGGCGTCGGTGACCGTCGGCTCCCAGCCGCCCTCGCCGTAACAGGCCGGTCCGGGGCGGGCGCCCGCGCTGCGCGGCCCGACGCGGAGGTTGCCGCCCGGGTCGACCCAGGCGATCGCACCGCCGCCGGCTCCGATGGTGTGCACGTCGACCATCGGCGTGCTGATCGTGTACTGGTTGAGGATCGTGCTCGTGGTGGTCACGGGTTTGCCGTCGACGACCAGCCCGACCAGGAACGTCGTGCCGCCCATGTCGGTCGAGATCACCTTGTCGTGGCCGAGCGACGCGGCCATCCGGGTGCAGCCGACGACACCGCCGGTGAGCACCGAACCGATGGTGGTGATCGCGTGCGCCGGCGCGTCCGCGGCCGTAACGCAGCCGCCGGAGCCCTGCATCACCAGCAGCGCGCCGGTGAGCCCGCGCTCCCGCAGTTCGGCTTCGAGCGGCCTCAGGTAGCTGCCCAGCCGCGGGCCGACCTGCGTGTTCATGATCGTGGTGACATTGCGCGGGTACTCCCGGATGCGCGGGCTGACCTCGCTGGACAGCGCCACGTACACCTCCGGCGCTTCCTCCTGGACGATCTCGCGCACCCGCTGCTCGTGCGCGGAATTGCGGAACGACCAGAGAAACGACACCGCGATCGCCTCGGCGCCGTCGGCGAGCAGTTCGCGGACCGCGGTCCGGACGCCGTCCTCGTCGAGCGGGACGACGACGCGGCCCTGGTAGTCCACGCGCTCGTCGATCTCGCGGATCCGGTGCCGGGGCACCAGAGACGCGGGCTTCGCCGTGCGGGCCATGTGCTGGATGTCGTCGCTCCCGAGACCGGCGTAGCGGCCTTCGAGGTTCATGATGCTGATCGAGTCCGCATGTCCGCGGGTGGTGAGGAAGCCGACCTGCGCGACGTCCCCGGTCACGAGTGCGTTCAGCGTGGAAGTGGTGCCGTGCACGACGTAATCGGTGTTGGCGAGCAGTTCACGGACCGGGATGCCGAGTTCCGCGGCGAGCTCGTCGATCGCGGTGAGGAAGCCGGTCGCGAAATCCGGGGGAGTGGACGGGGTTTTGGCGGCGGCGAGCCGGTTGTGCTGGTCGGCGACGAAGGCGTCGGTGAACGTTCCGCCGGTGTCGATGCCGATGACGTACGCCATGAGGGCCCCTTTGCCTTCGATGGTCAGAACATGACGTTGATGGATTTGGTTTCCGTGTAGCTGAGGAGTTCTTCGAGGCTTTCCTCGCGGCCGACGCCGGATCCCTTCACGCCGCCGAACGGCACGTTGGGGAAGTGCCGGGACGAGCCGTTGATCCAGACGAACCCGGCCTCGAACGCGCGGGCGACGCGGTGCGCCCGGGTGACGTCGGAGGTCCAGACGCTCGCGGTCAGCCCGTAGTCGACGCTGTTGGCGATGCGGACCGCTTCGGCCTCGTCGGCGAACGGGATGACCGACAGCAGCGGCCCGAACACCTCCTCGCGGGCGATCCGCATGTCCGGGCGCACGCCGGTGAACACCGTCGGAGCCACGAACAAGCCTTGGTCGACGCCTGCCGGGCGGCCGCCGCCGGTCGCGACCTTCGCGCCTTCGGACACCGCGATGTCGATGTAGGACAACGACTTCTCGTACTGCGCCCGGTTGATCATCGTGCCCTGTTCGGTGCGCTCGTCGAACGGATCGCCGATGCGGCGCGCTTCGATCAGCTCGACCACGCGGGCGACGAGCGCGTCGTGGACGTCCTGGTGGACCAGCAGCCGCGAGTTCGACCCGCAGGACTGTCCGGACCAGGTGAAGTTCATGCCGAGCACGGCTCCGGCGGCCGCCGCTTCGAGGTCCGCGTCGGGGAACACCACCATGGCGTTCTTGCCGCCGAGTTCGAGGCTGACGTCCTTGACGCCGCTCTCCGCCGCCGCGCGCTGGATGGCGCGTCCGGTCGGTTCGGACCCGATGAACCCGATCCGCCGCACGTGCCGGTGCCGCACCAGCGCGTCCGGCACCGCCGGCCCGTCGCCGACGAGCACCGAGAGCACGCCGGGCGGGAAGATGTCCTTCGCCAGCTCGGCCAGCCGCAGCGCGGACAGCGGCGCGGCCTCCGGCGGCTTGAGGATCGTCGGATTGCCCGCGACCAGCGGCGCGGCGATCTTGCCCGCGAACATTAGCGGATGGTTGTAGGGCACGATCCGCGCGACCACGCCGACCGGTTCGCGAGTGGTCACGTGCAGTGCCGTGCTGGCGGGCACCGTCGTGCCCTTCAGCTCCAGCGCCTGCCCGGCGAACATGCGCAGCTGCGCCACCGTCACGCCGACGTCGACGCGCGAGTTCGAGATCGGCGAACCGGCGTCCACGGTGTCGAGCAGGGCCAGTTCCTCGCCGTGGCGTTCGATCGCGTCGGCCAGTTCGGCGACCAGCTTCGCCCGCTCGACGGGCAGAGTGTCCCGCCAGACCGCCCTCGCGTCGGCCGCCGCGCGCACCGCTTCCTCGACGTCGTCGGGTCCCGCGTCGGGGACCTCGGCGATCGCCGTGCCCGTGTAAGGGGACACCCGGGAGAAGGTGGCGCCGGACCGCGCCGGGACGAGTTTGCCGTCGATGAGCAGGCGCCACTCGCGGTCGAGAAGTTCGGCGACCCGGGTCGGGATTTCCGGGCCGGAATGTGCTTCGAGCATCGTCGCTCCTGCGCTTCCTGAGTCCCGCGGGGACCTGGAGCCCCGCGTGCCGTCGGCTCATGCTAACCCCGCGACCCGGCCCGAAGTCTAGTCTGCGGACTCTGATTCTTTTCTCCAGAAATCGTGCCAAGTTTTCTCTCCGGAAGCACCCGTAAACTCCCTGGTCCAGATACCATGTCTGCTATGCAGACATCCGCTGCCGAAGCCGGTCCCGCGCGGCCCGCGCCCCAGTACCCGATCGAATCCGTCGACCGCGCGCTGCGGCTGCTGCGGATGTTCAGCGCCACGCGGGAGCTGCGGCTGTCCGACGCGAGGGACGCGCTGGGGGTCGGGCAGTCGACCGCGCACCGGCTGATGGCGATGCTCGTCCACCACGGATTCGTCGATCAGGACCCGGCCAGCCGCGTCTACCGCGCCGGGCCCGCGCTGGTCGAAATCGGACTGTCCGTGGTGAACCAGATGGACCTGCGGGCGGTCGCGCGGCCGGTGCTGCAGTGGCTGTCCGAAACCACCGGCGAGACCGTGCACCTCGGTTCCCTGGAGGGCAATCAGGTCCGCTTCCTCGACGTGATCGAGAGCGACCGGGCGCTGCGGGTGTCCGGCCGCGTCGGCCGCACGCTCCCGGCGCACGCGACCAGCCTCGGCAAAGCGATGCTCGCGCACCTGCCCGACGACCAGATCGCCCAGCGCTACCCGGACGACGTCCTGGGCCAGGTCACCACGAAGACCATGACGAGCCGCAGCGCGCTGCTGGCCGAGATCGAACGGATCCGGCGGCGCGGTTACGCGCTCAACGCCGGCGAGAGCGAGGACGGCGTCAGCTCGATCGGCTGCGCGGTGGCCCGTCCGGACGGTCCGCTGCTGGGCGGATTGAGCGTCGCCGCGCCGACCGGGCGGATGACGAAGGCGCAGCGGGACGAGCACGCGGTCGCGTTGGTGGAGGGCTGCCGTCGGCTGGCGGAGAAGCTGGTCTGAACGAAAAACCGGCGGTGAACGGGTTGTTCACCGCCGGTCGTGGTCATCGGGTGGACGTGAGTTTGTCCGCGCTGGACAGCGGGACCGGCTCGAACATCGCCGGTTCGTCCTCGGGGAACAGGGCTGTCGGCCCGTAGAGCCAGTCAGTGAACGCGTAATCGTCCGTCGCGCGGGCCCGCAGCAAAGTGTTGCGCTGCTCGCGGTCGACACCGTCCAGATGCCACAGGTTTCCCCAGGCCCGGGCGGTCAGCACGACCCGGCGGCAATGTTCCGTCCGGACCGCCTCGTACGCGGCCAGTGCACCGTCCCAATCGCCCAGCCGCTTCATGTGCTCGGCCAGCACCCAGCCGTCCTCGATGGCCATGATCGCGCCTTGGGCCAGGTACTGCAGGGGCGGGTGCGCGGCGTCGCCGAGCAGGGCGAGGCGGCCGTCGACCCAGGTGGAGATCGGGTTGCGGTCGTACATCCGCCACCATTTGTCCCGCCACATCCGCGGGATCCCGGCCTGCACCTCGTCGCACGTGGCGGCGAAGGCGGTGTCCAGCTCGTCCGGCGTGCCCCAGTCGTCGAGGCCTGCCACGGCCTTCGGAGACTCGAAAACGGCTACCTGATTGAGCAAATCGCCGCCGCGTAGTCCATAGTGGACAAAGTGGCACCGTGGCCCGACGTACACCACGACCTCCGACAGATCGACCGGACGGCCGACCTCGGTGATCGGCACGGTGCCGCGATAAGCGACGTACGCCGACGAGACGGGCTGGTCGTCCGCGAAGTGCTTCCGGGCGACGGAGTGCAGGCCGTCAGCGGCGATCACGACCGGCGCGGTGTGCACGGTGCCGTCGTCGGTCACTGCGGTCGCGGGGTCCGGCGTGTACGAGACGATCCGTTGCTCGGTGAGGAGTTCGACGCCCGCGTCGCGGCAGGCGTCGAGGAACAGCCGGTGCAGGTCGCTGCGGTGGATGACCAGGTACGGGAAGCCGTAGCGGCGTTCGAGGTCGCGCAGGTCGAGCGCGGTCAGGTCGCGGCCGTCGACGGCGTCGCGCATGACCATCCGGTCCGGGACGACGCCGCGCGCCTTCGCGGTGTCGAGCAGGCCGTAGGCGTCGAGGATCCGGGTGCAGTTGGGCGCGAGCTGGATGCCGGCCCCGACCTCGCCGAATTCCTTCGCCTGCTCCAGCACCCGGACCCGCAGGCCCAGCCGGGACAGCGCGAACGCGGTGCTCAGCCCGCCGATCCCGCCGCCGACGACGAGCACGTCAGGGGTGTCCATGGGATCTCCTCACAACCAGGGGCCGAGGTCGGGGACCCCGGTCAGCGAATGCGGCCGCCCGGCCAGGTACGCCGCGACGTCGGGCAGCGGACCGTCCGGCAGCGCGTCGAGACCGCGTTTGGCCTGGATTTCGGCGACGAGCGCGGACAGGAACGCCTCCGGCAGGTCGGCGAACGCCAGTCCGGTGCCGAGGTCGACGGCGTGCACGCACACCTCGCGGGCCCGGAGCCACGGGATTTCGGTGGCGGGAACCGTCCGGCCCTGCGCGGTGACGACTTCGGCCTGCCACTGTTCCGGAGTCAACGCGGCCATCGCGGATTCCAGCGAGCGCGCCGAATCCCGCAGCCACGACGTGAGCTGGGCTTCGGACCGCTGCGAGCCCGCTTCGATATCGGCGTTCCGCTGGTCCGGCGAGGCGTACATCGGGGTGCGCTCGCCGGTCCGCGCCCAGTGCACGAGGTTGCCGAGGGCGTCCGCGTTGGCCGCGACGTGCGCGGCGAGGTGCTTGCGGGACCACCGGGGGAGCGCGCTCGGTCCGGACAGGTCTTTCGCGTGGGTGAGGAAGAGCTCGGTCCCGAACGAGACCCAGTTCCGCGCGTCGCCGGGTGCCATCAGGATTCCTTCACGATCTGGTTCACGCACGCGCCGATCCCGGCGACCTCGGTGACCACGGTTTCGCCGCCGGTCAGGTAGATCTTCGGATCGCGGGCGTGGCCGACCCCGGCGGGCGTGCCGGTCGCGATCAGATCGCCCGGGTTGAGCTGGACGATCGTGGAGATGTACTGCACCAGGTGCACCGGGTCGAACAGCAGTGTGCCGGTGTCGTCGTGCTGCATGACGCGACCGTCCACAGTGGTCTTCACCTCGAGCGCGGGCCGGACGCCGCCGACCTCGTCCGGCGTGACGACGTACGGGCCGACCGGCGTCGAGGACTGCCAGATCTTGCCCTGCGTCCACTCGACGGTGCGGAACTGCCAGTCGCGGACCGAGACGTCGTTCATGACGGTGAACCCGGCGATCGCCGCGGCGGCCTCGTCCTCGCTCGCGCGCCGGACGGTCTTGCCGACCACGACGACGAGTTCGACCTCCCAGTCGAGCGCGTCGGTCTCGGGCGGCTTGACGATCGGGTCCGCCGGGCCGGTCAGGGTGTCGGCGAACTTGGGGAACAGCGTCGGGTACGCGGGCAGCTCGCGGCCCATTTCCTTGATGTGGTTGGTGTAGTTGTGCCCGACGCAGACCACTTTGGACGGACGCGGCACGACCGGGGCGAGGTCCGCGCCCTCGGCGGGCCAGGTCCGGCCGGTCGCCTGGGCGGCGTGCGCTTCCCAGCCGTCCTGGGGGAAAAGCGCGCCGAGATCGGGGGAGCCGAGGTCGACCAGGACGTCTCCGTCGAGGCGGACGGCGCGCGTGCCGCCGTCGACGCGGAGGGTGGCGAGCTTCATCGGAGGGTCTCCTGACGGTCGAGGTGGAGCGCCTCGAAGACGGGCGCGTCCGAGAAACGGAACAGATCAAGGGCAGCGGAGTCGGAATCGGTGGCGCCGGCCTCCGACTTCACGGAGAACGGCTGCCACGACGGGACGACGAACAGGTCCCCGCGCGAAACCGCCCATGTGGTGTCGCCGACGGTCACCGTGCCGGAGCCGTCGAACACCTGGCAGACCGACGAGCCGGTCGCGCGCACGGGCGCGGTCTCGGTGCCCCGGGCCACGCGGTGGAACTCGGCGCGGACGGTCGGCAGGACGTCGGAACCGTTGTGCGGGTTGGAAAACCGGACCGCCGCGTGACCTGGCTCGACTGTTCCGCCGTAGCCCTCTTTCTCCAGTTGCAACTGGTCCCGCAGGGCGGCGTCGGTGTGCTCCCACTTGTACGCCAGCAACGGCGAACCCGGCGCGACAGAGCCGACAGCCAGCGGCCGCAGGCCCGGGTGCGCCCATAGCCGTTCGGCACGGGACCGTTCGGGCGTGATCCGCTCTTCGTCGCTGATCGCTTCGCGGCCGAACTCGAAGAACTGCGCGTCGATGCCGTACTGGAACGGGATGTCGAGGCCGTCGAGCCAGGCCATCGGCTCGCGGGTGGCGTTGTGGTGCGCGTGCCAGTTCCAGCCCGCCTGCGGGAGGAAATCGCCGCGGCGCATCGGAACCGCGTCGCCGCCGACGACCGTCCACACGCCCGAGCCCTCGACGACGAACCGGAACGCATTCTGCGTGTGCCGGTGCTCAGGCGCGTCCTCGCCGGGCATCAGGTACTGGATCGCCGCCCACAGCGTCGGAGTCGCGAATGGACGGCCGCCGAGGCCGGGGTTGGCGAGCGCGATCGCGCGCCGTTCGCCGCCGCGCCCGACCGGCACGATCTCGCCCGCCTGCTCGGCGAGCCGGAGCAGGTTCGCCCACTGCCACCGGTGCGGCACCGCCCGCGAGCGCGGGTGCGCGGGCATCAGGTCGCCGATCTCCGTCCACAACGGAACGAGCAGCTCCTGTTCGAAGCCGCGGTAGAGGTCGCGCAGCGCGGGCGTGACCGCGGGCTGGTCCGGTGCGTCGACCGCGGCGAGCTGAACGGGAGTTCGCGCTGGAGTGCTGGTCATGGGGTTATGGTGGGCGCGTCCCGGTCTGCGGAAAACGGGATTCTGGTGTGCGGAAAGGCAGCCCCGATGGACAAACGGTTCAAGGCCCCGCCGCCGTACGCGGTGGCGAGCGTCGACAACGCCCTGCGGATCGCGGCGATGCTGCAGCTCGAAGGCCCGTTGACGGTCTCCGAGGTGGCCGAGCGGATCGGCGTCGCGCCCTCGACCGCGCACCGGCTGCTCGCCATGCTCGTCTACCGCGATTTCGCCGTTCAGGACGCCAACCGCGCCTACCGGGTCGGCCCGGTTCTGGAGCTGGCCGCGCATTCGCAGTCGGCCGCGTCGAAGCTGCGCGCGGCGGCGCTTCCGCACCTGCGGCGGCTGGTGGACCTGCTGGACGAGTCGGTGAACCTGACCGTCCGGACCGGGGACACGGCCCGGTTCATCGCGAGCGTCGAATGCTCGCAGGCACTGCGGGTAGGTTCACGCGAAGGGATGGTTTTCCCGGTGCATCAGACGACGGCCGGTCTGCTGCTGCTCGCCGAGCTGCCGCCGGACCAGGTGGAGGAACTGTACGCGGTCGACAAGCCTGGCGAGCGGCCGGACCCGGCGGAATTGCGGGCTGACCTGGCGCGCGTGCGGCGCAGCGGCTTCGCGCTGAACCAGGGCCGGTCGGAACGGGGAGTGGTCGCGGTCGGCGTGCCGGTGCGCGGAGCGGATGGGGTGGTCGTCGCCGGGTTGTCGGTGTCGATGCCGAGCGTGCGGTACCGGAAAGACCAGCTGCCGACGCTGGTCGCGTCGTTGCGTGCGACCGCGGCGGCGCTGGAGACGGACCTGCGCGGTTAACGCGGGTCTTCTCCGGCGAGTGCCGCCGCGAAAGCCGCGTGCACGTTGAGGAATTGCTGCACCGGCAGCTCTGCCGCGACCCCGGGACGCTGCGGGGCCAGCTGTTTCGCCGCCCAATCACCCCACCGCACGTGTGCTTCCTCGACGCTCAGGTGCGCTGCTTCGGCGGCGTGGCGAGCGTTCACGCCGTCCAGGATCGCCTGGTGCATCAGCGCGGGCGTCGAGCGCTGTTCCCACGCGCGCAAGGACGCCATCGAGGAAAGCCGGTGCAGCGTCGAGGAAACCGTCGGCGGTGCGGACCGGGGTAGCGGAAACCCGCGTTCGAGAGGTCCTCGCCGCGGTGCCGTGCCGTCTGCGCTGTCAGTGATCAAGCTCGTCATCAGAGTCCCTCCGACGTGCGGTTACCCGCCTCCGCACGGCCGAAACCCTTGATCGTCCGGTCGTGCGGGCGTTGGCCGGCTGCAGCGGGTCGATGCCGACCGGGTCCAGATGCGGGTCGCGCAGCAGGGACCCGAACGCGGCCTTGGCGACGGCGAGGATCGGCACCGCGAGCAGGGCCCCGACGATCCCGGCGACCTCGAGGCCGAGCGCGATGCCCAGCACCACGGCCAGCGGGTGCAGCCGGACCGCGCGGCCGAGCAGGAAGGGCTGCAGGACATGGCTTTCGAGCTGCATCACCGCGACGACGATCGCGAGCACGATGCCCGCCGCGACGAATCCGTTGGCGACCAGGGCGATCAGCACGGCGACCGCGCCGGTCACCACCGCGCCGATGATCGGCACGAACGCGCCGATGAAGATCAGCGCCGCCAGCGGCACCGCGAGCGGGACCCCGACCAGCCAGATGCCGACGCCGATGCAGACCGCGTCCACGCAGGCCACGGCGACGGTCGCGCGCACGTAGCTGACCAGCGAGGCGAACCCGCGGCGGCCGGCGACGTCGATTTCGTCGCGAAGCGAGACCGGCACGATCCGCAGCAGGAAGTGCCACACCTGATTGCCGCTGTACAGGAAGAAAACGAGCACGAACAGGGTCAGCAGCATCTCGGTCAGCACGCCGCCGACGGTCGCCGCGGTGGAGAGCACCCGGCTGGTGAGTTCGGCGGTGTTGCCCTGGATCGCGCTGACCGCCTTGTCGAGGAGCTGCTGCACCTGCGGCAGGTGCAGCGGACCGTGCTGGAGCCAGTTGTTGATGCGCGCCAGACTGGCTCCGACCTGGTTGCCCAGCTGCGGAAGGCTCGCGGTGACCGTGGTGATCACCAGCGCGAGAACCCCGCCGAGGACGGCGAGCCCGACGACGATCGCGACGAGCGTCGCCAGCGCGCGCGGCACGTGCCAGCGCACCAGCCGCTCCACCAGCGGCGCGAACAATGCCGACAGGAGCAGGGCGATCCCGATCGGGACGGTGACCTGCGCGAGGTAGCCGAGCGTCCACGCGATGACCCCGAGCATGGTCAGGACGACCAGGAACCGCCAGCTGGCTGCCGCCGCGACCCGGAGCGACCACGGCACCGCGTCGGCGGCGTCCCGGCGTCGACGGCGGTTCGCGCCCGCGATCTTGCGCGCCGGGGCGTTCATCCCGTCGCCGCCTTGGCCGACAAGGGTTGGGCGACCGATTCGAGCGAGCGCCGTTCAGCCCGGATCCCCAGCGCCGCCTCGGCAAGGCCGCCCGCGATCATCATGCCCGCGCCCAGGTAGTAGCCGAAAGCGACGTTCCCCACGACGCCGGTTTCGACCAGGCTGCCGAACAGCACCGGCCCGATGATCCCGCCGAGGCCGGTGCCGACGGAGTAGAAGATGGCGATCGCCAACGCGCGCACCTCGAGCGGGAAGATCTCCGACACCGTGAGGTACGCGGAGCTGGCTCCGGCCGAAGCCAGGAAGAACACCGCGCACCAGGCGATCGTCAGGGTGACCGCGGAGAGCACTCCGGCTTGGAACAGCAGCCCGGTCCCGACCAGCAGCACGCCGGAGCCGAGGTAGCTGGTGACGATCATCGGACGGCGGCCGATCGAGTCGAAGAACCGGGCGAGCACCAGCGGGCCGACGAAACTGCCCGCCGCGAGCGGCACCAGGTAGAGCCCGACGGATCCGCTGGAAACGCCGAAGAACCGGCTCAGTACCAGGCCTTGGGTGAAGTAGACGGCGTTGTACAGGAACGCCTGCCCGACGAAGAGGGCGAGCCCGAGCAACGTCCGTCTCGGGTAGCTCCGCACGAGCGTCACCGCGACCTCGGTCAGGCTGGTGCGCGTGCGCTCCTCGACCTCGATGGTGTCGTCGACCGGTTCGAGCCGTTCGCCGGTCGCTTTCTGGACGCGGTCTTCAATGCCGGTGACGACGTGGTCGGCCTCCTCGGCACGGCCGTGCGTGAACAGCCAGCGCGGACTTTCCGGGACGGTGCGGCGGACAATCAGGATGAGCAGGCCGAGCACCGCACCCAGCCCGAACGCCAGCCGCCAGCCGAGCCACGCCGGGATCAGGCCGACGTCGAGCAGCACCAGGCTGAGCGCCGCACCGCCCGCCGCGCCGAACCAGTAGGAGCCGTTGACCGCGAGGCTCACCGTGGCGCGCCAGCGGGCGGGCACGAGTTCGTCGATCGCGGAGTTGATCGCCGCGTACTCGCCGCCGATGCCCGCGCCGGTCAGGAACCGCATGAGGAAGAACCACCATGGGGCGAAGGAAAACGCGGTCAGGACGGTGGCGAGGAGGTAGAGGCCGAGGGTCAGCAGGAACAGGCGTTTCCGGCCCCAGCGGTCGGTGAGATACCCGAAAACCAGCGAACCGCAGACCGCGCCGGTGACGTAGCACGAGGTCGCGAGCCCGACCTGGGTCTCGGACAGCACGAGCCCGCTGCCGGGTTCGGTCAGCCGGTCGGACAGCGCGCTGACGATGGTCACCTCGAGCCCGTCGAGGATCCACACCGTGCCCAGCCCGACGAGCATCAGCCAATGCCACGACGACCAAGGAAGCCGGTCCATCCTCGCCGGCACATCGGTTCGCACCACGTCGATCACCTCGCGGCGCGAATTCCCGGCGGAGATCACTCGCAAACCGCTCGGCTGCTACGGGCCAGTCAGCCGACCTGCGCGGCGATCGTCCGGGCGCACTCCAGAGACTCGGTACGCGTGGTGTCCACCTCCAGGTCATAGACCATGCCCCGGTGGACCATCTCCGCCTGGGCCGCCGCCATGCCGATGACCCGATCGCCTCGGGCGACCTCACGGCCCGCGGCGACCGCGCTGTCGCAGCGGACGCCGACCCACAGCACCCGCAAGCCGCCCAACGCCTTCTGCCACCGGTTTCGCGACTCCGTTCCGCCGAGGAACACCTCGTCGACGATGACCCTGGCACCCGCGCGAGCCATCGCGGCGACCCCCTCGATCCATGCTGCTTCGAGCGCGCGGAACTCCGGCCCGACGAGCACCTGGCCGTCCGGAGCGAACTCGATCCCGGCGTTCGAAGCCCGCATGGCCGCGGGCATCGCCTGAACTAGTGTGTCCGTCCCCAAGGCCAGCCACGGATCCGGCAGAACCGCCTGCAGGCACCGAGCGATCCCGGACTTCCCCGAGCTGGAACCGCCGTTGAGCATGATCACATTAGTCGTCACCACGGCACAGTAGAGACACCGCAGCAACGCTAGAAGCGAATTTCCCCGAACGCTGCCCTACAACCAATCGACAGCGCGCAGCACGAAGAACGCGGCCACCACCAGCACCAGAATCGCCACGATGGCAAGCCACCGGGCGGGAAGCTTGCGCGACGGCATCGGCTGCGGATGCGAGAGCCCCGAAGTCTGCCCGGCGTCGGGCGGGGTATCGCCGGGCGGTACGGAGCCGCCCGGTTCGAGACCCGGCACGTCGTCCGGTTCGGGCCCGGGTGCGGTCATGTCCGGTCTCCTCGTCGTCGGTGCGGTCACCGGAGGGTTTGCCGCATCGGACGGGGATAAACGTGCGTTCGCCCCCGGTCGAACGGGAGGGCGCCCACGGCAGGCGACAGCTATGTCTGAGTCGGAGGCAGCACCGCAGCATTGTGCTGGCCGACCTCCGGCGCAGGCTGAGGATCGAGCCGCGCTCCGTCCACCTGCACAGGAGACTTCGGTGCCCAATGCGTCCCCGCCCCAGGCTGGTCCACCCTCCCGAAGAGAGCCAGCTCCCGCAGCGCCGCCCCGCCGTCCCGGCCGAGTTCGGCGAAGCTGCGGTAGCGCTCCCACAGAATCCGGTGCCGCGTAAGCACTTCCGCCACCTCCGCGTAGGAGGTCTGCCCGAACCACCGCGCCAGCAAGGGTGTGATCACGTCCCGGTGCCGGTACCGGTCGGACTCGGTGGCGAACGAGATCCCCAGCGCTTCGCTCAATCCGGCGAAGGCGTCGGATAGCCCGGTCGCGGCGAGCATTTTCTGCCAGTGCCGTTCGGTGAGCAGCACGATCATCACGCGGACACCGTCGGCGGTCTCGAAATCGTCGCCGTAGGTCCCGTAGATCTCGTTGCCGGACTTGGTCCGCGAATGGTCCGTCAGCTGCGCTTCGGCGAGATAGCCGAGATTCCCGGCGGTGGCGAGGGCGACGTCCTCCAGCGCGACCCGGATCGATCGGCCGCGGCCGGTGACTTGCCGGTGCCGTTCGGCGGCCAGCAGGCCCACCGCGAGATACAGTCCGGCGCAGACGTCCCAGGCAGGCAGCACATGGTTGACCGGCTCGGACCCGGTGCCGGTGAGCAGCGGGAAGCCGGTCGCGGCCTGCACGGTGTAGTCGACCGCGGCACCGCCGTCGGCTCGGCCGTCCAGGAGGACGTGGATGAGGTCCGGCCGTTGCGCGCTCAGCGCTTCGTACCCGAGATCGGCGTGCCGCGAAGTGTTCGTGACGACCGCGCACGGGCCGCCGTCGAGAATCAGCGAGGCGACCCGACGACGGTCCACTTCGGACTCCAGATCGACGGCGACCGCGCGCTTTCCCTTGTTCAGCCCGGACCAGTACAGGCTGGTCCCGGAGTCGGACAACGGCCAGCGCGTGCGGTCGGCGGCTCCGCCGAGCGGTTCGACTCGTACGACGTCCGCGCCGAGCTGGGCGAGCGTGAGCCCGCACAGCGGCGTGGCGACGTAGGCGGACAGCTCGACGACCCGCAATCCCGCCAGCAGTGCGGGGTTCATGCGTCGTGCACCCGGGAGAAGTCCGGCTTGCGGCGTTCGCGGTGCGAGGCCAGGCCCTCGTGCACTTCGGGGCCGCCGAAGCCGTAGAACTCCAGTGCCAGCGAGGAGTCGAAGATCGCGCCCGCGAGCTGGCGGTACCAGAGGTTGAGGCTCTGCTTGGTCCACCGGATCGCGGTGGGCGCGCCGCATGCCAGTTCGTGCGCGATCTCCCGCGCGGTCGGCAGCAGCTCGGCTTCGTCCTCGACGCACAGCGACACCAGGCCGATCCGCTCGGCTTCGGCGCCGTTGAGCGGGCGGCAGGTCATCAGGTAGTACTTGGCTTTCGCCATCCCGCACAGCAGCGGCCAGCACACCGCCGCGTGGTCGCCCGCCGCGACGCCGAGCCGCGTGTGGCCGTCGATGATCTTCGCGTTGGCGGTGACGACGGAGACGTCCGCGAGCACTCCGGCGACGAGTCCGGCGCCGACGGCGGGGCCGTGGATCGCCGAGACGATCGGCTTCGAGCAGTCGATCACGTTGTAGACCAGGTCGCGGGCCTCGCGCATGGTGCGGGAGCGCGCTTCGAAGTCGGTGGCGAGTTTTTCGACCAGGTCGAAGGATCCGCCGGCGGAGAAACCCTTGCCTTCGCCGCGCAGCAGGACGGCTTTCACCGCCGGGTCGCGGTCGAACTCGCGCCAGACGTCGGCGAGATCGGCGTGCGCGGCTTCGCTCACCGCGTTGAGATTCGGGGCGTCGAGGACGAGTTCGACGACGCCGTCCTCGTCCGGGCCGTCGACCCGCAGGTTCTCGAACTGTGCGTAGCGACTCATGCCGCTCCTTTCCTGCCGTCGCCGAGGAACAAGCCCTCGCGGTCGTATTTCCGCAACTGCTCGACGTCGTCCGCGGTCACCTCGGGCAGTTCGCTCAGGTCGTCCGCCACCGCGAGGTCCCAGCCGCAGCGCGAGCGGACGTGCGCGACGCGGTCGGCCAGCGGTTCCGGGCCGGGCGCGATCGCGGTGAGCACCAGTTCGCCGTCGCGCGGGGTCAGGATGCCGAGGTCGGTGACGACCGCCCGGACCCGCGCGCCGGGGCTGGTGACGTAGCTGCAGTTTTCGATGAACCGCCGCGGGCTCATCGTCCCGACGACGTACGTCTCGTCGGCGCCGGTCACGACGTCGTTGCCGCCGCCCGAACCGACGAGGTACGGGCCGCCGTCGATGCGGGTGGTGTTGATGTTGCCGCGGCGGTCGATTTCCGCCGCTCCGACGCAGGCGATCGAATTCGTGGCCGGGCCGTTCATGAGCGTCCCGAGCGCTTGCTCGGTGTCGAGCAGCATCGAGGACGACGGGAAGTTGGCGAAGCTGAAGATGAACGGGTCGCCGGGCGTCGGGGAGTAGTCCCACAGACCGAGTTCGGCCGCGAGCGCGACCTCGTGCCCGTCCGCCTTCGCCTGTTCGACGGCCACCCAGGCGGCGAGGTTCGCGAGCCCGGCGCCGGCCAGTACGCCGTCGGCTCGGGTTTCGGCGATCCGCGACCGGACGAGTGCGGCGAGCCAGGTCGCCGCGCGTTCCGGCCGGGTCACCGGTCCGGTGTGGTCGCCGCGGCCGGTGGGCGGGGTCGGCTGCCCGAGCGTGCGGGTCAGCCGATCCAGCCGCGCTTGACCGAGTTTCGCCAGGTAAGCGTCGTGGTCGAGGAGGATCCATTCGCGGATCCAGTCGTCGAAGTCCGCCGAACGGCTGGCTTCCCGGGCGGCGATCCAGAACTCGACGTCCTCGGCGTAACCGTCGACGGGCAGCCGAGCGTTCTCGCTGCCGGGGAAGACCCCGCCGGGATGAGCGCCGAACGGAGCCTCGACCACGGCCAGCACGCGGTGCGCCGGAACACGGACGAACGAAGCCCACGGCCGCAGGTCGTCAACGACCTTCTCCACCGTCGCGAGGACTCCCCGCCGCGCGGCGAACGCGCCGATCGACCCCTCGAACATCGGCGGCGCGATGGCCAGATTGCCTTGCCGGTCGGCGACCGCGGCGTGCACGATCGCAACGTCCGGGGTGATCGGCGCGACCAGCCCGACGCGGCCGAACGGCGTGTCGACCTCCGCGTAACCGGGGTTCTCAGCCATCGAAGAATCGCGCACCGAGCCGGTGACCACGGCCGGCACGCCGGTGGCCGCGGCGCGCAACCCCTGGATGTAGCTCAGGAACGACCAGTTCTCGACCTCGACCGAACCGTCCGCGTACGCCTGCTGGAACACCGGATTCGGCGTGAAGACGGGAAACGAGTCTCCCGAGTAGACAGTCACGACCTTCTCCACGCACCCGGAGCGGAACAGCACCGCGCCGAGCGACGACAGGCTCGCCATGATCAGCGTGAACCGCGACGGCCGATGCCAGTGCTGCCGCGCGATCTCCCGGACAAGCGCGCTCCAGCGGCTGTGCCCCAGGATGACGTGCAGCGCGTCGCCCTCGCGCACATGGCGCGAGACCGCTTCGTCCAGCTGGCAGAACTCGGTCATCAGGCCACAACCACCAAAGTTTCGGCGACACACGCCGGTTTCGCCGCGCCTTCGAGTTCCACCGTGTACCGCGTGGTCACGGTGACCCCGGCGGCGCCGTCTTTCACCTCGGCGAACGACGCGCTCGCGCGCAGCCGTGACCCGACGGGAACCGGCGCCGGGAAGCGGACCTTGCCCAGCCCGTAGTTGATCCGCGCGGATCCGAAATCGAGCCGGACCAGCTGCGCGCTGAAGTACGGGATGAGCGAAAGCGTGAGGAACCCGTGCGCGATCGTCGCCCCGAACGGCCCGTTCGCGGCCCGCTCGGGATCGGTGTGGATCCACTGGCGGTCGCCGGTGGCCTCGGCGAAGGCGTCGATCCGCGCCTGGTCGACGGCGAACCATCCGGTCGGCCCGATCTCCTCGCCGATCGCGGCCCGCACCTCGTCCGCCGAGCCGAAAACGCGGGTCATGCCGTGACCCGCTCGAACACCGCGGCCAGGCCCTGCCCGCCGCCGATGCACATGGTCTCCAGCCCGTACCGGGCCTCGCGGCGCTGCATTTCCCGCGCCATGGTGGCGAGAATCCGGGTGCCGGTCGCGCCGACCGGGTGGCCCAGCGAGATCCCGGAACCGTGCACGTTGAGCCGGTCGAAGTCGGACTCGCCGAAGCCCCATTCGCGGGTGCACGCCAGCGCCTGTGCGGCGAACGCCTCGTTGAGTTCGATCAGGTCGATGTCGGAGATCTTCAGCCCGGCGCGTTCCAGCGCGAGCGCCGAAGCGGGCACCGGCCCGATGCCCATCACCTTCGGCTCGACCCCGGCGACGCCGTGCGAGACCAGCCGCACGAGCGGGCGCAGGCCCAGTTCGGCGGCGCGTTCGCGGGTCGTCACGACGCACACCGCGGCGGCGTCGTTCTGGCCGCTGGCGTTGCCCGCGGTGACCGTCGCCTCCGGATCCTGCTTGCCCAGCACCGGCCGCAGCTTGGCGAGCGTTTCGACGGTCGTGTCCGGCCGCGGGTGCTCGTCGGTGTCCACGACGACGGTGCCCTTCCGCGTCTCGACCGGCACCGGGACGATCTCCTCGGCGAACACCCCGGACTGCTGCGCGGCGACGGCCCGCTGATGCGAGGCGGCGGCGAGCCGGTCCTGTTCCTCGCGGGTGATGCCGTACTGCCGCCGCAGGTTCTCCGCGGTCTCCAGCATCCCGCCGGGCACCGGGTAGTGCTTGCCGCCCGGCGTCTGGCGGCCGCGGGTGAGGGAATCGTGCAGGTGGACGCCCGCGCCGCCCGCGCCCCAGCGCAGGTCGTTGGCGTAGAAGACGGTGTTGGACATGCTTTCCGCGCCGCCCGCGACGATCAGATCGCTCGCGCCCGCCTGCACCTGGAGCGCGGCGAGCAGCACCGACTGCAGTCCGGAACCGCAGCGGCGGTCGACCTGCATGCCCGGCACGGTGACCGGCAGCCCGGCGTCGAGCGCGACGACGCGGCCGATCGCGGGGGCTTCGGCGCTGGGGTAGCAGTGGCCGAGGATGACGTCGTCGATCGCGTCGGCGGGCAGGCCGGTGCGCTCCAGCAGGCCTTTCAGCGCGATCGTGCCGAGGTCGGCGGCGGGCACGCTCTTGAGCGAACCGCCGAAGCGGCCGATCGGGGTGCGGACAGGTTCGCAGATGACGGCGTCACGCATCGGGAGTGTCCTTCTCGTGGTAGTCGGCTTCGAGGCTGGTGCGCGGTCCGGCGTCCCCGACGAGGGTCAGGGTCGCGCCGCCGGGACGCGGTTCGGTGCGCAGGTGCGCGGGCTGGCCGCAGAACAGCGGGGCCAGGTTGCGGTGCGCCAGCCGGGTTACCCGCGCGCCGGGGGAGTCCAGGCGCAGCACCTCGGCCAGCGCGAGCGACATCAGCGGCCCGTGCACGACCAGGCCGGGATAGCCCTCGACCCGGGTCGCGTACGGCCAGTCGTAGTGGATGCGGTGCGCGTTCGCGGTGGCGGCGGAGAAGCGCATCAGCAGGGCAGGGTCAGTAGCGAAGTCCCAGCCGTCTTCGGTGCGGCGGAACGGGGCTCCCGCGAGCTCCGCAGGTTCCACGGGCGCTGCCTCGGAGGTGGTCGCGCCCGCTTCGCGATAGATGAGGTCTTGCCGTTCCTCGACGAGCGGCGAACCGTTCGCCCCGGACAGCACGGTCCGCACCACGACGATCACCAGCTTCCCGGAACGGCCGGACTTCTCGGTCACCGAGTCCACAATGGACCGCCGGGTCACCGTCTCGCCGATCTTCGGGGCCCGGTGCACGCTCACCTCGCCGCCGGCGAACATCCGCCGCGGCAGGTCGACCGGCGGCAGGAACGTGCCGCGCGCCGGGTGCCCGTCGGGGCCGAGTTCCGAGGAGACCGGCCAGCGGGGGAGCGCGACCCAGTGCCACAGCGGCGGCAGGTCGTCGCCCGGCCGCGGCGCGGGCAGCCCGTTGTCGAAGAGCGCGGCCAGCGCCGCGACCGGGGCCGGGTCGACCAGCTCCGCGGTCGTGACCGCGTGCGGTTCCCAGCCGGTCACATGAACCGCCCGCCGGTCACCTCAAGCACCGTGCCGGTCATATACGAGGACAGGTCGGACGCGAGGAACAACGCCACCGAAGCGATTTCGCCGACCTCGCCCGCGCGGCGCATCGGGATCTCGGCCATCTTCTGGTCCCACGCCTTCTGCGGCATGGCCTCGGTCATCGCGGTGCGGATCAGGCCGGGCTGGATCGCGTTGACCCGGACGCCGTGGTGCGCCATCTCCTTCGCCGCGGCCTTGGTCAGCCCGACGATCCCGGCTTTGGCGGCGGAGTAGTTGGTCTGCCCGACCATGCCGACCTTGCCCGACAGCGACGACAGGTTCACGATCGCGCCGCTCTTGCGCTCGCGCATGATCGCGGCGGCCTTGCGGGTGCCGTTCCAGGTTCCCTTGAGGTGCACGGAGATCACCTGGTCGAACTCGTCCTCGGTCATCGTCCGCATCGTCGCGTCGCGGGTGATGCCCGCGTTGTTGACGAACACGTCGACCGGCGAGAACGACTCGGCGGCAGCCGCCAGCAGGGCGTCCACATCGGAGGACTTGGTCACGTCGCAGGCCACGCCGACCGCTTCCCCGTCCAGGCTGTCCGCGGCTTTCGCGGCCGCGTCGCCGTCGATGTCGCCGAGCACCACGCGGGCGCCCTGGGCGACGAACAACTGGGCGATGGCGAGTCCGATGCCTTGCGCGCCGCCGGTGACGACAGCGGTCCGGCCGTTGAGCAGAGTCATGGGATTCCCTCAGATCTTGTTGCGCGCCACGAGCTGCGCGGCGATGACGTTGCGCTGGATTTCGTTGGTGCCTTCGCCGACGATCATCAGCGGCGCGTCGCGGAAGTAGCGTTCGACGTCGTACTCCCGGGAGTAGCCGTAGCCGCCGTGGACGCGGATGGCGTCGAGCGCTACCTGCATCGCGGTTTCCGACGCGAACAGCTTCGCCATCCCGGCTTCCATGTCCGCGCGTTCGCCCGCGTCGAGCTTCTCCGCGGCATCCACCGTGAGCAGCCGGGCGGCGCGCATCTTCGTGGCCATGTCGGCGAGCAGGTTCCCGACCGACTGGTGTTTCCAGATCGGCTTGCCGAAGGACTCGCGTTCCTGGGCGTAGCGGACGGCGTCGTTCAACGCGGCCTGCCCGACGCCCAGCGCGCGCGACGCGACCTGGATCCGGCCGACTTCCAGCCCGCGCATCATGTGCGACCAGCCCTGGTTCGGCGTGCCGCCGAGAACCGCGTCCGCGGGCACCTGCTGGCCGTCGAAGACGAGCTCGCAGGCTTCGACGCCGCGGTAGCCGAGTTTGGGCAGCTTCTTGGAGATGGTGAGGCCGTCGCCGGGTTCGACGAGCAGGACGCTCATGCCGCGGTGCGCGGGTTTCGCGTCGCGGTCGGTGACGCACAGCAGGCCGATCAGACCGGAGTGCGCGGCGTTGGAGATCCAGGTTTTCGAGCCGGTGATCGTGTAGCCCTCGTCGCCCGGCACGGCCTGGGTGCGCATCGCCTGGAGGTCGCTGCCGCCGCCGGGTTCGGTCAGCGCCATCGTCGCGCGGATCCGCCCCTCGGCCATGGCTGGCAGGTACTTCTCGCGCTGCTCCGGGGTGCCGAAGGTCTTGATCAGATAAGTGATGACGGAGTGCCCGCCGATCGCGCCCGCCAGGCTCATCCAGCCGCGCGCGAGTTCTTCGGTGACGCGGGCGAAACAGGCGGTGCTGACGTCGACGCCGCCGTATTCGGCCGGGACGAGCAGCCCGAAGAAGCCGAGTTTCTTCATCTCGTCGATGAACTCGGCGGGGTAGATGTCGTCGGCTTCGAACTCGCGGACCCGGGGCCGGACCCGTTCGTCCACGAACTCCGCGACCAGGGCGACCATCTGCTGTTCGTCGTCGGTGAGCGTCATCGCCCGTTCCCTTCTCGTGCCTGCCGGAGGACGCGCTGGGCGCGCTCCAGCACCGGCTTGTCGACCATCTGCCCGTTCACCGCGACCGCGCCGTCCGCGCCGGCGTCGAGGATCGACTGCGCCCAGCGGACTTCCTCGCGCGTCGGACGCAGCGCCGCGGCGGCGACGGGCACCTGTTTCGGGTGCACGCACAGCTTTCCGGCGAAGCCGAGCCGCCGTGCGTAGTGGACTTCGTCGGTGAGGTGCAGCTCGTTGTCCAGGTCCGCGGTGACGCCGTCGATCGGACCGGGCAGTCCCGCCGCGGCGGAGGCGAGCACGAGCGCGCCCCGCGCGGCGACGAACGCGTCCCGGTCCGCCGGATCGGCCCCCAGCTCCGCGGCGAGGTCGAAGCTGCCGAACGCGAGGCGCTGCACGTTCGGCACGGTGGCGGTCTCCCGCGCGTCCAGCACGCCGCGCGCGGTTTCGACGAGCGCGATCACCACCGGCAGGACGCCGAGCTGCTCGGCCACGGCACGTGTCGTCGCGGGCTCGGCCTTCGGCAGCATCACGGTGCACCGGCGCCGCCTGAGCACGGCGAGGTCTTCGTCGTGCCAGGCGGTGCCGGCGGCGTTGACCCGCACCGCGCACTCGGGGTTCTCCTCGAGCCACGCGACGGCTTGTTCCCGCGCGTACACCTTGCGTTCCGGCGCGACGGCGTCCTCCAGATCGAGCACGACCAGGCTCGGCCCGGCCGCCATCGCCTTGCCGAACCGCTCCGGCCGGTCGCCCGGGACGAACAGGAGGGTTGTCGCTTCCCGCGCCCGCGTGGCCGCGCGGCTGGTCATTTCTGTGCCTTCTTCGCCTGCCGGACCAGGCCGCCGCCGATGATGAGGCGCTGGATTTCGCTGGTGCCCTCGTAAAGCCGCAGCAGCCGGATGTCGCGGTAGATCCGCTCGACCGGCACGTCGCGCATGTAGCCGGTGCCGCCGTGGATCTGCACCGCGAGGTCGGCGACCTTGCCCGCCATCTCCGTGCAGTACAGCTTCGCGGCCGACGGCCCGATCCGCCGGTCCTCACCGGACACGTAGCGCGCCGCGGTCTCCCGCACCAGCGCGCGGCCGGCCATCACGCCGGTCTGCTGATCCGCCAGCATTGCTTGCACCAGCTGGAAATCGCCGATCGGCTGACCGCCCTGCGTCGCCGAAGCGGCGTACGCGACGGACTCGTCCAGCGCCCGCTGCGCGGAACCCACGGCGAGCGCGGCGATGTGCACGCGACCCCGCGCGAGGGAGGTCATCGCGGCGCGGTACCCGTCGTCCTCGTTGCCGCCGACGAGCGCGGAAGCAGGCACTCGGACGTTGGAGAAGGTGACGTCCGCGGTCCAGGCGCCTTCCTGGCCCATCTTCTTGTCCTTGGGCCCGACTTCCAGGCCCGGCGTGTCTGCGGGCACGAGGAACACCGCGATGCCCGGCCCGGAGTCGTCCGCGGGACGGGTGCGCGCGAAGACGACGAACAGGTCCGCGATCGGCGCGTTGGTGATGAACCGCTTCTGCCCGTCGATCACCCAGTCGTCGCCGTCGCGCACCGCTTTGGTGCGCAGCCCGGCGGGATTGGACCCGGCGCCGGGCTCGGTGAGCGCGAACGACGCGACGACCTCGCCCGAGGCGATGCGCTCCAGCCACTGGCTCTTCTGCTCGTCGGTGCCGAAGCCGACCAGCACCTGTCCGGCGATGCCGTTGTTGGTGCCGAACATCGACCGCAGCGCGAGCGACGTGTAGCCGAACTCCATCGCCAGCTCGACGTCCTGGGTCAGGTCGAGCCCGAGCCCGCCCCATTCCTGGGGGATCGCGTAGCCGAACAGGCCCATCTCGGCGGCCTGCCCGCGCAGGTCGTCGGGGATGGCGTTGCCGTCCATGATCTCCTGCTCGCGCGGGACGACCTTCGCCCGGACGAAGTCGCGCACCAGCTCCAGGATGGGCCGGAAGTCCTCGGGGGTAACCGCTGCTGCCATGCCTCCCACTATGACCCAGACCGCCTCGCTGGAAAATACTTTATCAGAAATCATCGAATGGCTCACACTCCCGGGCGACGCTCGGCCCGCATGCTGCCCCAGGTCAACGGCGGTTTCTTCGTTTGACGGGCGCTTCGGGCGCGAGTGACAGAGCCGCCCGAGCGTGCCCCGGTCGTGTAATACTTGATCCGATACAGCCGCGCATGAGGAGGGAGAAGGTAGTGGCGATGCCCGAGACCGCGAGTGCCGGACCGCGCCGCACCGGCCCGGCGAACCTCAAGGCGATGGCCGCGCAGGAAATCCGGCGGCGGGTCTTCTCCGGGCAGCTGCGCGCCGGGGCGAAGATCGACCAGGAAGCGCTGGCCGACGAACTCGGCATCAGCAAACTCCCGGTCCGCGAAGCGTTGATCACGCTCGACCACGAGGGCGTGGTGGAGCACATCGCCCGCCGGGGCGCCTTCGTCGCCCGGATGACGCGCGACGACATCCGGGACCATTTCCGCGTGTTCGGCGTCGTGTCCGGATTGGCCGCGGAGCGCGCGGCGAAGAACCTCTCCCCGGAAAGCCTCCAGGCGCTGCACGATCTCGCGGACCGGATGGAGTCCGCAGTGGACAGTGGCGAGCAGGAACGGCTGAACTACGAGTTCCACCGGCGAATCAATTACGCCGCCGACTCGCGCCGTCTCCTGTCGCTCTTGGGAATCCTCGTCAAAACCGTCTCGCACGGGTTTTACGAGGCACACGAGGACTGGCCGGTCAAGGCCCGGGACGACCACCGGCTGATCCTGGACGCGCTGTCCGCCCGCTCGGCGGGCCGGGCGCGCGCCCTGGTGGAGAAGCACCTCGCCGACGCGGGCGAGCGGGCGGTGGCGTTGCTGGAAAAACAGGGATTCTGGGACCACTGACCCGTTGCGCGAATTAATGTTTTATGGCTCCGCCGGGTACCCGTTACGGTCGAATTCATGGAGCGGAACTTTCAGTCGGCCGGAGAACTCGCGGCCGCCATGCGGGCAGGCGAAACAACCTCGGCGGAGCTGACCGACGAGGCGATCGCCCGCATCGAGCGGGAAGACAAAGCACTCAACGCGATCTGCACACCGGACTTCGACCGCGCTCGCATCGCCGCGCAAGAGGCCGACCGGGCGCGTGCCCGCGGCGAAGACCGGCCGTTGCTCGGAATCCCGGTGACTGTCAAGGAGTGCTACAACGTCGCCGGGCTGCCCACGACCTGGGGCATGCCGCAGCACCGGGACTTCATGCCCGCCGAGGACGCGGTCCAGGTGTCGCTGCTCAAGAACGCCGGCGCGGTCATCCTCGGCAAGACCAACGTCCCCTTAGGACTCCAGGGCTTGCAGAGCTCCAACCCGGTCTACGGCACCACCAACAACCCTTGGGACCACGACCGCACTCCGGGCGGCTCCTCCGGCGGATCGTCAGCGGCCCTGGCAGCGGGCTTCGGCGCCCTGTCCATCGGCTCCGACATCGGCGGTTCGCTGCGCACCCCCGCGCATTTCTGCGGTGTCTACGGGCACAAGCCGTCCCTCGGCCTGGTGGCGAACCGCGGCATGGTCCTGCCGAACGAACTGCCCTTGCCGCTCGACCTGGACCTCGCCGTCGTCGGGCCGATGGCGCGCACTGCCCGCGACCTGGCGATGCTGCTCGACGTCATGGCCGGACCGGACCCGCTTACCTACGGCGTCGCGCACGACCTGGCCTTGCCGCCCGCCCGCCACGAGCAGTTGAGCGACTTCCGCGTCCTGATCCTCGACGAGCACCCCTTCATCCCGACCGGCGCCGCGGTGCGGGCCGGAGTGAACCGGGTAGCCGACGCACTCGCCGACGCCGGCGCCCGGGTCGAACGACACAGCCCGCTGCTGCCCGACCTGGCCGAAGCCGCGACCCTCTACACCCAGCTGCTGTTCTCCGGCTCCGTCGCGCGCTTCCCGGTCGACGCCTACGAGGAGCTGCAGACTCGTGCCGCCGCCTTGAGCGCAACCGATGAAAGCCTGGACGCGGCGCGCCTGCGCGGCCTGGTGCTCAGCCACCGCGACTGGCTCGGGGTGAACCACCGCCGCGAACTGCACCGGCACGGCTGGCGACAGTTCTTCGCCGAGTTCGACGCGGTGGTCTGCCCGGTGACGCCGACGCCCGCGTTCCCGCACGACCACAACCCCGACCTGCTGGCCTGCCGGATCGACATCGACGGCGTCGAGTACCCGTTCTTCGACCAGCTGGTCTGGGCCGGGGTGGCGACCATGCCGGGCCTGCCCGCGACGGCGATGCCCGCGGGCTTCTCCCCGGAGGGCCTGCCGGTAGGGGTGCAGGTCGTCGGCCCGATGTTCGAGGACCGCACCCCGCTGCGGCTGGCGGAGCTGCTGGAGGAGCGGATCGGGGGCTTCCGGGCGCCGAACTGATGGAGCGGCAGCGGTTTCTGAGCATCCACAGTGGATAGACGGGCTGCTCAGCCCTGCCCGGTGCCGACGGCGGTGAGCGGGCGGTCATTCTCCTCCTTGACCGCCCGCAGGTGGCTCCAGGACTCGATCGCGCGCACGCCGGGCAGCTCCCGCAGGCGTTCGAGCGTGTCCAGCACCTCGTCCGGGGACTGCGCCTGAATGCTGCCGATTCCGTTGCACCATCCGACTCCGGTCGCGAAACAGTCGATGTTCTCGAACTCCGCGATCCGGCGGGCGACCGGTTCGGTGTCGCCGGTCGCGTGCACCGCGAAACCGATGGTGTGGGTGCGCGTCGAGCGGCTGAGCCGCACCAGCGCTCCGATGTGGACGACGCCGGACTCGAGCAGCCGGAGCACCCTGGCCCGCGCGGCTCCCGGGGAAAGGCCGGTCGCTTTCGCCAGTTCGGCGAACGAGGCGCGCCCGTCGTCGCGCAGCTGCGCGAGCAGCAGGTGGTCGACGTCGTCCAGCTCGAGGTCCGCGAGCGGTCCGGGGCTCTCCAGCGGTCCCGGCGGGAAATAGGGGTCCTTCCAGACCCGCAGGTACGTGATCGTCTGCACCGCCCGGACGCCGGGGACGGCCTGCACCCGGGCCAGCCCCGCCGCGAAGGACTCCAGGTCGGCGGCGCGCAGTTCGGCCGTCACCGCGAACCGGCCCGCGGTCGTGGTGACGAACGAGGTTTCGCCGAGCGCCGCGATCCGTTCGGCGACCGGGCGGGCGGCTCCCTCGGTCTCGACGATCACGTGCCCGAGCTGATGGAGCCCGAACACCGCCGGATGGATCGCGCCGATCAGCCGGAGCCCGCCCTCCTCGATCAGCCGCTGCACCCGCGCCTTGGTCGTGGAGCGGGCGAGCCCGACCAGCCGGGCCAGCGTCTCGAACGACGCGCGCCCGTCCTGTTGCAGCGCGCGGACGAGCAGTTCGTCGACGTCGTCGGGGTTTCCTGGCACGGGGAAGAACCTAGCTGATTCCCCCTCGGTCGGCGAATCTTCTCACTGGGAGGCATGTCGGAAGACGAAACGGCGTAACTATCGGCGTTCGCTCGCCGAATCGGCTATTGATTGCCGCATTCGGCAGATGTACCGTCTGCTCCCATCGGAGCGGCGGTCGACGCGGAAGGTGCGGTGGGCATGGGGAAGGAACGGGCGTTCTTCGGTCAGCCCCGCGGCTTGGTGGGGCTGTTCTTCGCCGAGGCGTGGGAGCGGTTCTCCTACTACGGCATGCGCGCGCTGCTGCTCTATTACATGACCGACCGGCTGTCCGACGGCGGCCTCGGCCTGCGGCCGGAGAGCGCGAAGCCGCTGATCGCGGTCTACGGGTCGGCGATTTACCTGGCGGCGATCCTGGGCGGCTGGATCAGCGACCGGCTGCTCGGCGACCGCCGGACCACTCTCGTCGGCGGGTTCCTGATCATGTGCGGGCACATTTGCCTGGCCGTCCCGGCGGGCGCCGGCGCGCTGTTCGCTTCGATGGTCTTCATCGCCGTCGGGACCGGCTTGCTGAAACCGGCGATTTCGTCGTCGGTCGGCGATCTCTACGCGGCCGGCGATCCGCGGCGCGACTCCGGGTTCAGCATCTATTACATGGGCATCAGCGTCGGCGCGGTGGCCGCTCCGCTGGTCGTCGGCACGGTGGGCCAGGATTACGACTACCACGCCGGTTTCGGGATCGCCGCGATCGGCATGGCGGCCGGTCTCGTGGTCTATCTCCGGTCGCAGCGGCGCCTCAACCCGGTGAGCAACAGTCCGAAGAACCCGTTGCGGCTGGCCGAGGTCCCGCGGTCGCGGCTCGTCGCGGTCGTCGCCGGAATCGCTCTGCTGGCCGTGCTGGCGGCGGTGTCGGTCAGCACCGGAGTCCTCGACGCCGACAGTGCCGTCAATCTCATCAGCGTGCTGGCGATCGCGCTTCCCGTCGGCTACTTCACGGTCATGCTGCGCAGTTCGCGCACCACCGTGGCCGAACGCGCCCGGGTCCGCGCCTACATTCCGATGTTCGTCGCGGCGGTCGCGTTCTGGTGCATCCAGGAACAGGGCGCGACGGTGATCGCGCAGTACGCGGGCGAAAGCACCGATCTCGACGCGTTCGGGTTCCCGATCCCGGCGTCGTGGTTCCAGTCGGTCGGCTCGCTGGTGCTGATCGTGCTGACGCCGCTGTTCGCGATGCTGTGGCTGCGGCTGGACCGTTCGCCCCGTTCGCCGTCGACCGCGCACAAATTCGCCGCGGGACTGGCGATCGCCGGCCTGTCGTACCTGCTGATGGTGGTGCCCGCGGCGCATCCGGGGCAGACGAACCCGTTGTGGCTGGCCGGAAGCCTCGCCGTGGTCACCGTCGGCGAAATGTGCCTCTCGCCGATCGGGCTGTCCGCGACGACGCGGCTGGCGCCCGCGGCGTTCGCGACGCAAACGATGGGGTTGTGGCTGTCGTCGAACGCGGCCGGGCAGGGCATCGGCGCCCAGTTGGTGAAGTTCTACGACGCCCGTTCGGCGGCAGGCTACTTCGGCGCACTCGGCGCCGGCGCGGTCGTGCTGGCTTTGCTGCTGTTCGCGCTGGCTCCGCTCATCCGAAAGCAAGCAGCGAGAAGGGGGACCACGATGGACCGGGACCAGGCGGCCGTGAACGGGGCGGGCCGGTGAAGCGCACTGTTTTCCGCGGCGGAACTCTCTTCGACGCGACGTCCCGGTGCGCGGATTCGGCGGACGTGTCGGTCGAAAACGGCCGGATCGTCGAGGTCGGGACCGGCCTCGACGGCGACGAGGAAGTCGACTGCACCGGCCGGGGAGTGCTGCCCGGCCTGATCGACTGCCACGTCCACCTCACGATGACGAGTTCGGATCTCTTCGAGAGCGTGCAACAGCCGTTTTCGCTCCAGTTCTACGAAGGCGCGCGGAACATGGCGCGGACGCTGGCCGCGGGCGTCACCACCGTCCGGGACGCGGCGGGCGCCGACCTCGGGATGCGCGTGGCGCAGGAGCGCGGGCTGATCGCCGGGCCCCGCATGCAGATCTCGCTGAACATGCTGAGCCAGACAGGCGGGCACGGTGACCCGTGGTGGCCCTCGACCTGCGTGGTGGACCTGCTGCCGCCGCATCCCGGCCGCCCGCCCGTGGTGGTGGACGGCCCGGAGGAGATCCGGCGCAAGGTCCGGGAGCTGGTCCGCGCGGGCGCCGACGTCATCAAAGCCGCTACCAGCGGAGGCGTCGTGTCCGGCGGGGCCGGGCCGAAGATCGCGCATTTCCGGGACGACGAGATCGCCATGATGGTCACCGAGGCCGCGGCGGCGGGACTGCACGTCATGGCCCACGCTCACGGCGACGGGGCGAAGGCAGCCGTCCGCAACGGGGTCCGCTCCATCGAACACGGCCATTTCCTGGACGACGAGACGCTCGAGATGATGGCCGTGCGCGGCACTTGGCTGGTCCCGACCCTGAGCGCCGGAGTCGGTCTGCGGCAGGCGGTCGAAGCCGGGGCAGCGGGCTATCCCGACCACATCGTCGAGAAGATCAAGGAACGCACCGAAAGCAGCGTTCGGCGCGCGGTCGAGGCGGGCGTCCCGATCGCGATGGGCACCGACGCGCCGCTGTACCCGCACGGGGAGAACCTGCTGGAACTGGAACTCCTTGTCGAACAGGGCATGCGCCCGGCCGACGCCCTGCACGCCGCGACACTGTCGGCGGCGAACCTGATGGGCCTCGGTTCCTCGCTGGGTTCGCTGACTCCCGGCAAGCGCGCGGATCTCGTCGTCGTGGACGGCGATCCGCTCGACGTGCGGGATCTGGGCAAACGGATCCTCGCGGTGTACCAGGACGGACGGCTGGTGCACGCGGCCGACCGCGGGTAGCCGGGGATGGTCGCTGACCAGGCCGATTGACACGCCGGTCCATCATTCATACATTATCTCGAAAGTTGTATGAATGACGAGCGGAGCTGGTTCGGATGAAGCTCGGCAAGACCGCTGTCGTCCTCGGCGGAAGCGTCGCGGGCCTGTGCGCCGCCGGGGCGCTGTCCCCGTATTTCGATCAGGTGCTCGTGCTGGAGCGGGACGAGCTGCCGGAGGGCGCCGAGCACCGGCGCGGGGTGCCGCAGAGCAAGCACCCGCATTTCCTGCTGAACTCGGGCCGCCGGGCGATCACCGCGCTCTTCCCCGGTTTCGAGGACGACCTCGTCGCGGCGGGCGGGCTGCACCTGATGCCGTCGATGGACGCCGCCTACCTGGACCGGGAAGGCTGGTCAGCGCGCAAACGCAGTGCGATGACGATGGTCTACAGCTCGCGCGTCCTCATCGAGCGCGTGCTGCGGGACAAGGTGCGCGAACTGTCCAATGTGGACCTTTGCGAGCGCGTCGCCGTGCGTGGCCTGGCCACCGAGCCCGGGGCGGTCACCGGTGTCGAAATCGCCCGGCCCGGGGGAGAGGAGCATCTCGACGCCGACTTCGTCGTGGACGCGATGGGCCGCGGCTCGCCCGTCGCGAACTGGCTGGCGGCGGCGGGCTGGGCGGAGCCCGAGGTGCGGACCCTCGACGCCAAGGTCACCTACACCTCGCGCTGGTACGAACTGCCGCCGCCCGAGAGCCGTCCGGCGTCCTGGTGGTGGCGGCACCTGGTGCTGATGCCGACCCAGGACCGCGGCGGGCATCCCGCGGAGCACGAGTTCCTGGTGAACTTCTTCCCGATCGAGGGCGACCGGGTCATCGCCTGCATGGGTTCGTGGGGACTGGAGATGCCGCGGACGGCCGACGCCTTCGTCGAATCGGCGCGCAGGACGCGGACGCCGTTGTTCGCCGCGGCGATGGACCGGTGCACGCCGTCCTCGGAGGTGCATCTGACGCGGTCCACCGGCAACCGGTGGCGGCGCTACGACCGCTGGACGAGCCCGCCGCGAGGCCTGGCGTTCGTCGGCGACTCGATCTGCGCGTTCAATCCCTTCTACGCGCAGGGCATCAGTTCCGCGTCGGGTTCGGCGCTGCTGCTGCGCGAGCATCTGGCCAGCGCGACTAACCTCGACGCGAGCTTCTGCGCGCGATTCCTTGCGGCGCAACGCGACCTTCTCAAGGTGCCGTGGACTCTGGCGATGGCCCGCGACCGCGGTTACGAGTGCGCGGAGGGCACCGAACGGCTGCCCGGGTGGCAACGACGCCTCCTCGCGGCTGTCTCCGCCCCGGCGTTCAGCCTTGTCGTCGGCGCCGCCCGGGAGGACGACGTCGTCGACGAGCATTTCGCGAAAGTCTTCAACCTCGACGAGTCGCTGGGCGAGATGATGCGCACCCCGCGCGTGCTCGCCGGGCTGGTCCGCTACTGCGTCCGCTCCATGCTGGGCAGGCACCGGGTGCCCTTCGGCTTCGATCCCCAGGCCGAGCCGCCCGCCACCGACTACTCGCCGGCCGCGGTCGCGGGATGAGCGCGGGCTGCGGGCCGGAGGCGGAGGAAGTCGTCCGGCGGCTCGGTTTCGACTGCCACGACGTCAGCCCGGTGGTCTCGGTCCGGGCGCCGTGGGACCTGGCGCACTGGACGATGCCGCTGCTGGAGATGCTGATCGTCGGCGGAGCCGTGTTCGCGCTCTGGCACGCCGTGCGCCGCTATCGCGCGGGCGACCCGGTCAACCTGGCGCTGTGGTGGGCTTCGCTGGTGTATCTCGTCGTCACCGAACCGCCGCTGTACTTCCCCGAATGGTTCGGCCTCGACCGGCTGTACGGATTCATCTTCGCGCACAACCGGTTCACCGTGCAGTTCATGGGGGACCGGCTGCCGCTTTACATCGTGGCGTTCTATCCGGTGATCAGCCAGCTCGCCTACGAACTGGTGCGGTCGCTGGGGGTCTTCCGCCGCCGCGGCCCGCTGATCGGCTCCGTCGCCGTCGCGTTCGCCTGCCAGGTCTTCTACGAGGTCTTCGACCAGGTGGGCCCGCAACTGAAGTGGTGGGCCTGGAACCCGGCCAACCGCATCGTCAACCAGCCCGCGCTCGCCGCGGTTCCGATGACCAGCATGCTGCTGTTCGCTTCGGTTTCGATGGCAGCGATGACCTACCTCGTGGTGCGCTTCACCGGCGGCCCGGCCGGAGACGGACGGCCGCGCCGCGGCTGGCGGCTGGTTCCGCGCATCCTCGCGGCGGGCGTCCTCACCCCGTTCACCATGGCCGTCGCCGGGCTCCCGGCGAGCCTGTTCGGCGGCGACCATCCGAACCAGGTCGCGCAAGCCTGGGTGCTTGGCGCGGAACTGGGCCTCGTCTGGGTGGCTGGCGCGTGGATCGTCGTGGCACAGCTGCGCTCCGGCGAGCGCGGCGCGGACGAACCGCAGTCGGCGTTCGCCCTGTACTACCCCGCGATCTACCTGGGCGGGATGGCGGTGTTCTGGATCGGCGCGCTGCCCGGCTATTTCGGAGCCCGGGACGGCATCACCAGTGACGGCTCCCCGATCGGGAGCGCACCGTACGCGCTCGCGTGCTTCCTCGCCGCCGGTTCGCTGCTGGCCGCCGCTCGCCCCGCCCGTCAGTGACCTGCGGTCTCGTCTGGAACGATGGGGTCATGGGGTACCACGGATGGCAGGGCGACCCGCCCGGCGCCGAAGACGAGGCACGCCGCCGGATCGTGCAGGCGGCGATAGCGTGCATCGACCGCGCCGGGCTGGCCAAGACCAACCTCTCCCACATCGCCGCCGAAGCCGGAGTGACCCGGCAGACCGTCTACCGCTACTTTCCCGGCCTGGCCGAAATCCTGCGCGCCGTCGCCCACGCGGGAGCCGAGGAGTTCGCCGAACGGATGCGGCGGCACCTGTCCGCGTTCGACAGCCCGGTCGAGATCGCCGTCGAGTCCGTCGTGTTCGCCGTCCGCAGCCTGCCCGACGAGCCCTACCTCGGTTTGCTCCTGCAGGCCGGGGAAGCCGACTATTTCACGGCCGGGACCGCCACGCCGCCGTCCTTCTCCCTCGGCGCGCGAATCCTGCGCGACACCGAGGCCGACTGGTCCGCCGCCGGCGTGCACACCGACGCCGAACTCCAGCAACTAGCCGAGATCCTGATGCGGCTGTTCATGTCGTTCCTGCAATACCCGTCGACACCACCGGCGACCGACGACGAACTGCGCGACCTGGTGCGCCGCTGGATCGGCCCGGCACTGCGCGGCTGACGCCCGGCGCCATGGTGAACGTGGCGCTCGCTCAGCCCCAGGTGACCGGAAGCTCGTGCACCCCATAGATATTCATGTTCGTCCGCAACGGCACCTCCCCAGCCGGAACCGCGAGCCGCAAGTCCGGAAAACGCCGGAACAGCCCCTCGAACCCCACGCGCATCTCGATGCGAGCCAGCTGCTGTCCCAGGCACTGGTGGACGCCATGGCCGAACGCCACCTGCCCGCGGACCTTGCGGTGCAGGTCGATCGTGTCGGGGTCCTCGAAATGCTTCGGGTCGCGGTTGGCGGCGAGCAGCGAGACGACCACAGTCGAGCCGGCCGGAATAGTCTCGCCGCCGACCTCGATGTCCTCCGTGGCGTAGCGGTAGAAGATGTCAGCCACCGACAGGTAGCGCATCAGCTCTTCCACTGCGTTGCCGAACAGCGTCGGGTCGGCGCGCAGTTCCGCCAGCTGCGTCGGGTGCTCGAGCAGCGCGAAGGCTCCGAGCGACAGCATGTTCGCGGTGGTCTCGTGCCCCGCCAGCAACAGCAGGAACGCCATGCCGGTCAGTTCCTCGATGCTGAGGTCCTCGTCGCGGGCGAGGTCGGACAGGATGTCCTCGCCCGGCTCCGCGCGCTTGTCCGTGCACAGCTGGCCGAGGTAGCCCATCATCGCGCCGAACGCGGCCATCTTGTCTTCGAGGTTGACGTCGCGCTCCATGAACTTCGACGAGTTCGCCTGGAAGGTTTCGCGGTCGGCGTAGGGAACGCCGAGCAGTTCGCAGATCACCAGCGACGGCACGGGAAGCGCGAACTCCCGCACGAGATCGATCGGCGGCGCGAGCTGCGCGACCGCGTCCAGTTGCTGTTCGGTGATCGCGATGATCCCGTCTTCGAGCTGCTTCATCCGCTTGACCGTGAACGCGCCGGTGAGCTTGCGCCGCAACCGGGTGTGGTCGGGGGCGTCCATGCTGATGAACAGCCCGGGGATCTGCGGCGACGGTTCGGTGGCGACCGGCATGCCCGGCGTCTCGTACGGCACGTGGACCACGCCGAGGTCGAGGCGGTTGCTGAACCGGGCGTCGGACATGACCTGCCGGACCGCCTCGTACCCGGTGATCAGCCAGCCCTCGTGGCCGTCGGGGAAGAGCATCGGGCTGACCGGGCGGGTTTCGCGCAGCGCGGTGATCGCCGACGGCGGGTCGAACGGGCCTGCGTCGCGGCCCATCGGCAGGCCGTTGACCGGGGAAACCTGCTGGTTCATCGGGAAGTCCTCTCGTGGTGGCTTGATGTCACCACGATCTCCGAGCGCCCAGACACCGAGCCGTCACGGCGCTGACACGGGATCAGGCCCGCGTCAGCGGCTCCGTGACCAGGTCGGTCCACACGCCCGCGGCGCCTTCCCAGGCGGCCCGGTCGAACGCCGCGTCGCCGAGGTGGTTGCGCGCCTCCTGCTCGATCCGCGGCACGTCCGGGTTCGACAGGTCTTTCCGGCCGAGCACCTGCGCGCTCGCGGCCAGCAGCCGTGCGGCGTGCTCGTACTGCGCGCGCCGCAGCGCCAGGTCGGCGACCCCGACGACCGCCTGCGCGATCTCCGGCGCGCGTCCGGTTTCCGCCGCCGCGTCGCAAGCAGCGGCACGGTGTTCGCGCGCCTCCTCGAGATCGGTCGCGAACCACGCGTGCAGGTCGTGGGCCGCGGCGCGCAGATGTGGTTGCTGCGCTTCGTCGCCGAGCAGGCTCATCGCGTGGCCGAACTGGTCGAAAGCGTCCTGCGCGTTGCCGTTCCACCGCGCCAGTTCCGCCCGGACGAGGGCGAGCGACGCCAGCGTCCCGGGCCACGTGACGCCTTCCGCGAGTCTTTCCGCCTCGGCGACCGCGGCGGCGCAAGCGTCCTTGTCGCCCGCGAGCCAGTGCAGCCGCGCCTGCCGCATGCGCAGCTGGACGATGTCGTCGAGGGCGTCCAGCTCGGCGACGACCGCGATCGCCTGGTCGAAATGCTCGCTCGCCTCGCCGAATTCGCCGCGCATGGCGAGGCAGCCGGCCAGTTCGGTCTGCGCGAACGAGATGCCGAACCGTTCGCCGAGCACCTGGAACTCGACCAGCGATTCGTCGAACCAGGATTCGCAGTCCTGGCCGAGCATCATCCGCAGTTTCCCGATGTGCAGCCGGGACAACGCGCGCACCCACGGGTCCTCGTCGTCCAGCAGCGACTCCCACGCGGGCAGCAGCGCGTCCGTGTCGCGCAGCATCATTTCCAGCGGCACCACCAGCCGCAGCGCCGCGTGCAGGTGCCGGCCGTGTTTGCCGAACTCGTACGCCTTGTGGATCCATTGCGCGGCTTCCGGCATGTCGCCGGGGCCGGACGTGGCGAACATTGAGGTCAGCGCGTACACGATGGCTCTGGTCCCGTCGGGGACCTCGCCGGGGATCCCGATCGCGGCGGCGATCAGTTCCATGCCTTCGGCCTTGCGGCCCACAAGCCACCAGTACCAGCCGCAGGCGGCGGCGAGCCGCATCGCGGCGTGCGCGTCACCGGCGGCGAGCGCGCCGCGCATGGCCGAGACGAGATTGTCGTGCTCTGCCTTGAGAACGGTGAGCCATTCCAGCTGCTCGCCGCGCCGCAGGCGGGGTTCCGCGGTTTCGGCCAGCTCGGTGAAGTACGCGAGATGCGCTTGCCGGGCGAGCTCGGTCTCCCCGGCTTCGGCGAGGCGCGCGGCGCTGTACTCCTTGATGGTGCCGAGCATCCGGTACCGCGGCGCGCCTTCGCCGAACGCGACGAGCAGGGACTTGTCGCTGAGCGCGGCGAGCAGGTCCAGCACCTCGTACTCGTCGACCAGTTCTCCCGCGCAGACCCGTTCCGCCGCCTCGAGGCTCGCGCCGCCGGCGAACACCGACAGCCTGCTCAGCACGAGCCGTTCGCCGTCGCTGAGCAGTTCCCAGCTCCAGTCGACCATCGCGCGCAGCGTCCGGTGCCGGGGGAGAGCGGTGCGGCTGCCGCCGGTCAGCAGCCGGAACCGGTCGTCGAGACGGTCCGCGAGCTGCTCGGCGGACATCGTGCGGAGCCGGACCGCGGCCAGCTCGATCGCGAGCGGCATCCCGTCCAGCGCGGTGCAGATGCGGGCCAGCGTCCGGTCGTCGGCGAGCTCCTGGTTGCGCGTCGTCGCCCGGTCGCGGAGCAGCTGGACGGCCTCGGCGCGGGCGAGCGGTTCGACCGGCCACAACGCCTCGCCGGTGATCCCCAGCGGTTCCCGGCTCGTGGCGAGGATCCGCAGTCCGCGGCATTCGCCGAGCAGCCGGTGTGCGAGCGCGGCGGCGGACTCGATGACGTGTTCGCAGTTGTCCAGCACCAGCAACGTTTCGCGGTCCCGGATCGCCGAGACCAGCCGGTCCACCGGGTCCGCGGCGGACGCTTCCCCGAGCAGCGCGTCGCGGAGGCCGAGCCCGGACAGCGTGGCCTGCGCGACGTCGTCCCCGCTCCCGACCGCGGCCAGTTCGACCAGCCACGCGCCGTGGTGCAGGCCGGAGACCAGCGTGCGGGCGGTTTCCGTGGCCAGCCGGGTCTTCCCCGAGCCGCCGGGCCCGGTCAAGGTGGTGAGCCGATGCCGCGAAACCAGGTCGCGGACCGCGGCTACATCGGCTTCTTTCCCGATGTAGCTGGTGAATTCGGCGCGCAGGTTGGTCTTGCGGCTCTCCTCGCGCCGTCCGACCTCGCCGCGCAGCAACGCGACGTGCAGCGCGGACAGTTCGGGCGACGGGTCGGCGCCCAGTTCGTCGGCCAGCGTTTCCCTGATCCGCTGGAACGCTTGCAACGCCTCGGTGTTGCGGCCCGCGGCGGCGAGCGCGCGCATCAGCGCGGCGACGAGCCTTTCCCGCACCGGGTGCGCGGCCACCAGGTCGGTCAGCTCCGGGACGAGATCCGCGCCGCCGCCGAGATCGAGCTCGGCTTCGAACCGGTCCTCCATGGCCGTCAGCCGCAGTGATTCCAGCCGCGTGGCCGCCGCGTCGAACGCGTCGCTGTCCTGCAATCCGACGTCCTGCATCGCCGGACCGCGCCACAACTCCAGCGCCTCGCGCAGCCGCCCAGGCCCGTGGTCGCGGGCCTGGGCGACGAGCCGCTCGAAGCGCACCGCGTCGACCGCGTCGGCGTCGATCGCCAGCCGGTACCCGTCGGTCAGTCCTTCGACCACGGCGCCCGGGAGCGCCTTGCGCAGCCGGGAAACCAGGCGTTGCAAGGCGTTCGCGGCGTCGGCGGGCGGCTGCTCGCCCCAGATCCAGTCGATCAGCGACGCCTTCGGCACGACCTGGCCCGGCCGGAGCGCGAGGGCGACGAGCAGCCCGCGCAACCGCGCGCCCGGCACCTCGGCCGTCGTGCCGTCGCGGACCTCGAACGGACCCAGGATCTTGATCTGCACCCGTCCGATCCTGCCATCCGATCGGGTGGTCAGGCAGCGGAATAGACGACGATGTCGTCGAGCCGCGTGCGGGCGTGGACCTTGATCGTGCCGCGCGGGCTCTGCGGCGTGCCGAGAGTGTTGCGCACGGCGCCCTTCGTGCTCTTCGCGTCCACGTCGGCGGCGGTGCCCGCGCTGACGCCGACCTCGATCCCGCCGGCCGCGTTCGACAGCTCCACCTGGCCGCGCGTGACCCGCCCGATCCGGATCGGGCAGTCGGCCGCCTTGGCGACGACGCTCCCGTCCGCGGTGCCGATGTCGAAACTCCCGTTCGACCCGCCGAGGTCGACGTCGGACCGCGCGTGGCCGATCCAGACCTTGCCGCTGGTGCCCTGGTACCGGATCTCGCCGTCGACCTCGCCCAGCCGCAGGCCCGCCGCGCTGCCCTCGATGACCGCGTCGCCGCCGACGTGCCCGACCGCGAGCCCGCCCGCGCCGAGGTTCCCGCGCAACGCGGCGACCCGGTCGAGCTGCACCTGACCCGAGCCGATGTTGACTTCGCAGTCGCCGAGCGTGCCCTCCGCCTGCACTTCGGTCCAAGCCGTGTTGAGCACGAGCTTGGACCCGGCGGGCAGTTCGATCGCGATATCGACGGAACCGGTCTGGCGTCCGGACTTGGTGGTTTTCACGGCGAGCACGCCGTCGGCGAACTCGACCTTGGTCTTCTCGGCGACCTTCACGTCGGTCGAGTTCGCCGCGTCAACCGGCTGCACCCGCACGACGGTCTCGGTGCGCTCGCCCGCGGTGATCCGGACGCGAGCACCCGCGGTGGTCAGCGCGGCGGTGATGGGGTTGGGGGTGGTGAACGTGGACATTTCGGGTCTCCCTGGCTGGTCTGGCGGTTTGTTGTGACCACATTCGCCTGCTGGGCGGACACGCAGCTGTCACGGCTCAGACGCCGGGGAGGCGGCTGTGTCAGGCGCGGTGTCAGCGCGGACCGGATCGGTGCTCGGGCAACATCGGGACTTCGTTCGGGCAGGGACTCGCGGTGCCGCGGGCGGACGGTTGCCGGGTGCCGCTAGGTTTCCGGGGGAGTTCGCCGGGATCGGGCCCGGCCGCAAGGGGGTTGTACGTCGCATGAGTAATCCGTTGGTCGCACCGGTGAAGGAGACTTCGGCGATGGCCGGGGTTCCGTTGCTGGAGGACGCGACGGGGCTGAAAGAGGCGATCGAGAGCAAGAACTGGGCCGCGGTCGCGATCGGCGCGGTGGGGACCGCGCTGGACGTGCTCACCGCGGTGATGGACCCGTTCGGCGCGATCTTCGCGGCCGGGGTCGGCTGGCTGATGGAACACGTCGGTCCGCTGAAGGAAGCTCTCGACGCGCTCACCGGCAACGCGGACGAGATCAAGTCCCAGGCCGCGACGTGGACCAACGTCGCGAAGGAGCTCGAGAGCGTCTCGGCGGAGCTGACCGAGCTGGTCAAGAAGGATCTGCAGGACTGGCACGGCGAAGCGGCCGACAGCTACCGCAAGAAGGCCGAGGACACCTCCGCCCTGATCGCGAGCGCGCAGAAGGGCAGCGAGGGCGCGGCGAGCGGGGTGAAGACCGCGGGCGAGATCGTCGCGGCGGTCCGGTCTCTCGTCCGCGACACCATCGCCGACCTCGTCGGGCACCTGATCTCGTGGGCGCTGCAGGTCGTGTTCACGCTCGGGATCGGGATGACCTGGGTCGTGCCGCAGGTGATCTCCGCGGTCGCCAAGACGGCGTCGAAGATCGGCCAGGTCACCACGAAGCTGGTGAAGGCGCTCAAGGCGCTGATGCCGCTGCTGAAGAAGGCCGGGACGCTGTTCGCCGACGCCGGGAAGGCGTTGAAGGGGATCAAGGGCGGCAAGCCGAAGCCGAGTCCCAAGCCGAAGGACATCGAAACCCCGAAGGGCTCGCCGGGCAAGGGCGGCGGCAAGAACGAGAGCACGACGACCTCCAGCGCGGATTCGCCGCCGGCGAACTCCGGCGGGCACGAAGGCGGTTCCGGCGGCCGGGGACCGGAGACCGACGGCACGCGCGGCGGCGGCAACGACGGTCCGGTGCACTCTCCCGGCGGCGGGCAGTCCGGGGGCGGCTCGCACGGCGGCGGTTCCGGGTCGCGCGGCGGCTCCGGTTCGAACATCCGGGACAACAGCCGCGGGCCGCAGCAGGACCGCGTGCCGGACAAGAACCTGAACACCTGCGGCGATCCGATCGACGTGGCCAGCGGCGACGTCGTGCTGCCGCAAACGGACGTCGAACTGGCGGGCGTGCTCCCGCTGGTGCTGCGCCGGGTGCACCTCTCGTCGTATCGGGCGGGGCAGTCCTTCGGCCCGAACTGGGCGTCCACTGTGGACCAGCGGATCGAGGTGGACGACGAGGGCGTGTCCTTCGCGTCCGACGACGGCACGCTGCTGTTCTACCCGCACCCGGCGCCGGAGGCCATGCCGCTGGCCGGACCGCGGCGGCGGCTCGCGCTGACCGGCGACGGGTACACGATCACTCTCCCCGACGAGGGCCGGACGCTGCACTTCGGCCGCGGCGGCCCGGTGCTGCCGCTGCGGGCGATCACCGATCGCAACGGGCACCGCGTCGAGTTCGTCCGCGACGACGCCGGCACGCTCGCCGAGGTCCGGCACAGCGGCGGGTACCGCGTGCGGGTCGAGTCCGCGGACGGGCTGATCAGCGCGTTTCACCTGTGCGGTGCCGACGGCGGCGCCGATCTGCCGCTGCTGCGGTACGGCTACCGGCACGGCCTGCTGACCGAGGTGGTCAACGCTTCCGGGGCGCCGCTGCGGTTCGCCTACGACGGCGAAGGCCGGATGACGAGCTGGACCGACCGCAACGGAGCCTGGTACCGCTACAGCTACGACGGCGAGGGCCGCGTCGTGCGAGCTGAAGGTTCCGGCGGATTCTTCAGCGGCTCGCTGTCCTACGCGGACGGCGTGACGCGGTGGACGAACTCCCTGGGCGAGCAGACCGCGTACCACCTCAACGAACGCGGGCAAACCCTGCGCGAGGTCGATCCGGCGGGCAACGAGACCCGCTCGGAGTGGGACGAGTTCGACCGGCTGCTCGCGCGCACCGATCCGCTGGGCCGGGTGACCCGGTACGAGTACGACGAGGCCGGTAACACGGTGGCGGTGACGCGGCCGGACGGTACGCAGACCCGGTCCGAGTACAACGACCTCGGCCTTCCGGTGACGGTGATCAAGCCGGACGGCGCGGTCACCCGACGGGAGTACGACGCGCGCGGCAACCTCACGCGCCTGATCGACCCGGCGGGACAGGCCACCAGCTACGGCTACGACGAACACGGACACCTGTCGTCGATCACGGACGCGCTCGGCGGGGTTCGCGCCGTGACAACCGACGCGGCCGGATTGCCGATCTCGGTCACCGATGCGACCGGTGCCGCCACCCGGTTCGAGCGCGACGGTTTCGGGCGTATTTCAGCCGTGGTGGATCCCCTCGGCAACGCCACGCGGCTCGGGTGGACCGTCAGCGGCGAACCGGCCTGGCAGACCCTGCCGGACGGAACTACCGAACGGTGGATTTACGACGGCGAGGGCAACCTGCGCACCCATGTCGATGCCCTCGGCCAGACCACGGTCACCGAGGTGACCCACTTCGACCTGCCCGCGGCGGAAGTGCGCCCCGACGGCACCCGGCTGGAATTCGGCTACGACACCGAATTGCGTCTCGTCTCCGTGCGCGACGAGCGCGGGAACTACTGGCGCTGCCGGTACGACGCGGCCGGGAACCTGGTCGAGGAAACCGATTTCGACGGCCGGGTGCTGCGCTACGCCTACGACGCGGCGGGCCAGCTCGTCAGCCGCGTGAACGGGGCGGGCGAGACCACCCGGTTCGGCTGGGACGCGCTGGGCAGGCTGGTCGAAGAGCAGGCCGGCGACAGCACGAGCCGCTACGACTACGACCAAGCGGGCCGGGTCGTCCGCGCGGTCAACGCCGACACGGAGCTGACCTGGACTTACGACGCTTGCGGGCGCGTGCTCGCCGAAAGCTGCAACGGTCGGACGCTGCGCTCGGAGTACGACGCGCTCGGCAGGCGGGTCAAGCGGATCCTGCCCTCGGGCACCGCCAGCGAGTGGAGTTTCGACGCCGCGGGAAGCCTCGTCGGCGTGCGGGTCGACGGGCACGCCATGACGCTGGGGCGCGACCTGCTCGGCCGCGAATCCGATCGCTCGTGGGGCACGACGGTCATCCGGCACCACTGGAACGCGGTCGGCACGCTCGCCGCGCAAACCCTGTCGGGCGGTTACGCCGCGCAGCAACGACGTTCGTACGACTACCGGGCGGACGGCACGCTCAGGGCGGTCGACGACGCGTTGGCGGGCACCCGCCGGTTCGACGTCGACGCGCTCGGCCGGATCACCGGCGTCACCGGAACGGCCGGGACCGAGCATTACCGCTACGACGCCACCGGCAACGTCGTCGCGGCGAACTCGTCCGCGGTCAGCGGTCCGCACTCCGGCGTGCGCGAGTTCGCCGGAAACCGGATCGTCCGCGCCGGGGCGAACCAGTACGAGCACGATGCGCAGGGACGGCTGATCCGCCTGATCAGCCCGGGCGCGCGCACCGCGCAGTACGAATGGAACGCCGACGACCGGCTCGTCGCAGTGACCACAGTGGACGGACACCGCTGGCGCTACCGCTACGACGCGATGCGGCGGCGCACCGCCAAACAGCGGCTGTCGGCCACCGGCGAGGTCGTCGAACAGGTCGACTTCACCTGGGACGGGTCCCGGCTGGCGGAGGAGCACCACCGCGGTCCGGGCGGGCTGCGCCGGCTGCGGAACTGGGAGTTCGAACCGGAGACGGACCTGCCGCTGATCCAGGGCGAGAAGCTGCTGGACGCGAACACCCCGCAGCAGGTGGTGGACCGCCGCTACCACGCGATCGTGACCGACCTCGTGGGAACGCCGACCGAACTGGTGGGCCTGGACGGCTCCGTCGCCCGAAGCGGCCCGCGCACCATCTGGGGCGCGGAATCCGGCCGCGGCGACGACGTCACGCCGCTGCGGTTCCCCGGCCAGTACTTCGACGCCGAGACCGGCCTGCACTACAACTACCACCGCTACTTCGACCCGGCCCTCGCCCGCTACCTCAGCGCCGACCCGGTCGGGCTGACCGGCGGCACGAACGCCCAGATGTACGTCAGCAACCCGACGCTGCTGGTCGACCCGCTCGGCCTCAACGACTGCAAGTGGACGTTCAGCAAACAGGACATGCGGTTCGGGAACCAGCCGCTGACCGCGGCCGAGCAGGCGAAGTTCGACACGTTCCAGAACTACATCCACAACAACAAGTGGCATCCGAAGAAGGCCGCCGAGGAAGCGGGCGACATGAACTACAAGCAGCTGAGCGGAAACCAGTTCCAGATCCGCCTCGGCGGGAAGCAGCGCGCGACCTTCCGGGTGCTGGACGACGAGAAGCGGGTCGAGATGATCCAGCTCGGCGGGCACACCTGAGCCGCTGCTGAAGGGCTCGGCGGGCCGCGCGCACGCGAGGTCTGCCGAGCCCGTGAGCCCCGTGGCGGGCCACTCGGTTGGAGCAGGCCCTGCTCCGATTCGGGGAGCCCGCCGGAATATGCATTTCGAACCCGAGCGAATTACGCGTGTGCGCCCGGGGTGTCCGTCGTGCGCGATCGAGGAGTTTTTCGCGGAGCGATATCTCGCGATGTCGCCGGGGAACGGCCCGCGTGGGGCTCGATCTGATGAATTCCGGCCAGGGGCAGGGAAACCGGGCGACGCGATGCCCGGTAGTCGGCGGGCACTCGGACGGATGTTTTTCCTGGCATTCGTGGCAATGGCCTTTCGCCGGCCTCTCCCGGAGGCGGAGCATGTTTCCTCGCGGCGCTGAGGCGCGGGCGGATCGAAAATCGCGGAGAGGTGTTGTCATGGAATAGACCACTGCGCCCGCGTTTGCCGTGGCAGATCCACCCGCTCCGACTGTTGGCAGCACGTTTATTGCACTGGATTCTCGCCGGTTCGCGCCCGCTGTTCCAGTGGAATATTCCTCCCTGCGTTTTCCGCGATTCCGCGCCGCGAACATTTCATCCGTCACCCGTGGACAAGGAGCAGTCATGACCGAGATCAGCCAGTCGCACCTGGGCCGGGAGGCCCTGGAGATCGCGCTGTGGCAGACGTCGTACCCCGAACTGGAGGCCGCCGCGAGGTCCGCGCTGCAGGATTTCGACGCGGACAGCAACGCCCAGGGCGTGGGCAACAAGGCGGCGGGGGACAACAGCCTGCTGCCCGACCTGGGTCCGCTGTCGAAGTTCGGTTCGTGGGAGTCGGTCGGCAGCACCATCGTGCACCGGGCGGTGACGCTCAGCGGCTTCAACCCGGGGAGCGAGAAATTCGACCCGGTCGCGTGGAGCGTTTTCCTGCAGAAATTCTCCACGATTCCGTTCTTCCTCACCTACACCTTCGACAACCGTGACGCTTCCATCAGCAAGACGTCGCTGAAAAAGGCCGTCGAAGCGGTGTCGGACCTGGTCGAGAACATCATGACGCCGGAGAACTTCCAAGGCATCGTGACCACCATCCAGAAGATCGGCCAGCTCGCGCTCGAGAACGAGGGGAGAAAACAGAAGAACTCCAACCAGCAGGTCGGGGTCCTGTCTCGGCATCAAAGCTCGCTGTACCTCGGAGCCGTCCGGACCGCGGTGGAGATGGAGTACAAATCGGGCAAGGGGTACGAGCAGCTGAATCAGACTATTTACGTCTACCGCGGCTACGGCGTCCTCGATTTCGAGAAGTGCAAGCGCCACGCCGACACGCTGCTCAAGTGGGACGGCCAGGACGTGGACGACTGGGAGAAGGACACCGCCAGCTCCTCGAAACCGCCCAACGAGAGCCCCGCCTGGAAGCACTGAGCCGATTCGTCCGTGTTCCGCGGGCTCCCGGGGTCGCGGCCCCGGGAGCCCCTGATCCCAGGCAGGTCCCATGGTGTTCCCGCAACCGCGGCCTCCCGAGCGCCCAACGGCATCGACCTTTGCGCAAGTCCTCGCCGACAACCGCGGCCATCCGGACGGGGGCTTCACCTTCGCCCACGACCACTTCGCGAGCTGGTCGGAACTGTCGCGGGAAGCTCTGCGCCGCGGACGGCAGCTGCTCCGGAGCGGCCTGCGCAAGGGAGACCGCGTCGCGCTCATCGTCCCCGAGCAGCAGGAATTCGTCCTCGCTTTCCTGGGCGCGGTCTCGGTCGGCGTCGTCCCGGTTCCGATGAGCCCGCCGATGGGCCTCGGCAAGTTCGAGGCGTACTGCGAGGACTCCGCGCACATCCTCCGCGCCGCGGGAGCCCGCGCCCTCCTGATTCCCCGCAGCCTGGCAGACCTGCTGAACCCGCTCGTGCACGCTGTGGCCGGCATGCAGGTCCTCGATCCGGAGGACCTCTTCGCCGAACCCTTGCCGCGCAACGCGCCCCAGCCCGAGGAGATCCTCCCCGAGGACGTGATGTTCCTGCAGTTCACCTCGGGAAGCACGGCGGCCCCCAAGGGAGTACGGGTCACGCACGCCAGCGCGCTCGCCAACTGCGCGGCCATCATCGACGCCCTTCGCCTCGACCGCGACCGCGACCGGGGCGTGAGCTGGCTGCCGATGTACCACGACATGGGGCTGGTCGGTTTCGTGCTGGCACCGCTGCTGGCGCGCTGCCCGGTGACCTTCCTGCCGACGCTGCGCTTCGCGCTCTCGCCGAGGCTCTGGCTGGAAACGGTGAGCCGCCACCGCGCGACCGTGACCTTCGCGCCGAACTTCGGCCTGGCGTTGGCGATCAAGCACACCCCGGCCGACGACCTGCGGAAACTTGATCTGTCCTGCCTGAGAGTCGTGGGCTGCGGTGCCGAACCCAACCACCCTGAGACACTGCGGTCCTTTACGACGCACTTCGCGGCGGCCGGATTGCGTCCGGGGGCGGTCATCCCGTGTTACGGCATGGCAGAGGCGACGCTCGCGATCTCCTTCGGCGAGCTCGGAGTCCCACTCGCCCCAGACGTCATCCAAAAAGAGCCCTACCACGCGCGCAACCTCGCACGGCCAGCGTCAGCCTCCGAGGAGCACGTGGCATTCGTGCCGTGCGGACGTCCCGTCGCGGGCCACCGCGTCCTCGTCGTGGACGACGACGGCAATCCGCTCCCGGAACGGCACATCGGCGAGGTGGTCTTCCAGGGCCCGAGCGTGGCAGCGGGCTATCACGGGGACCCGGAAGCGACCCGGCGAAGCTTCACGCCGCGCGGCCTGCGCACGGGGGATTGCGGTTACCTGGCGGACGGCATCCTCTACGTGACGAGCCGCAAGAAGGACCTGCTCATCGTCAACGGGCGCAACCACGACCCCCAGACCGTGGAATGGACCGCGGCCGAGGTGCCCGGCTTGCGCAAGGGCAACGTCGTCGCCTTCACCCGGCCCGGCCGGGCGACCGAGGAGGTCGTGATCGTCGCCGAACTCCGCGACGGCGACGCCACCGCGGTGGCGAGACGGGTCCGCAGCCGCGTCCAGACGACGCTGTCCCTGCCCGTGGCCGACGTCCTCCTGGTGCCGCCAGGGGAACTGCCCAAGACGTCCAGCGGCAAGGTCCGGCGGAACACGACACGACAGCAGTATCTGCAGGGATTTCTCCACCGCGGCGCGCTTTCCGGAGCGCATTGAGCACCCCTTTGGGAGGAGCAACCATGGACACCCGTCTACCGCCTCGAGAGCGAGAACAGCTGTACACCCTGATCCGCGAGAAGCTGGAACTCGGCGGCGCGGAGCTCGACGACACCACGACGGTGGCAGAGCTGCCCGGGGTCGACTCCGTCAAGGTCCTCAGCCTGGTGGGCGCGGTCGAGCTCGGCTTCCGGGTCAACCTGGGCTTCGAGGCGATCCCGCAGGTACGGACGGTGCACGACATCGAGCGCCTGATCTGCGATTCGCGCGAGCAGTACGCCGCGCGAGCGTCGTGAGCCGGCCGTGGGCACTTCAAGCGACGAGCAGTCGCGGCGGGAAGCGTTCGAGATCGCCGTGTGGGCGGAGGGCAGGCCGGACGTGCTGGGCTGCGACAGCCGCGACCTCAACCAGGAAGCAGGAGTCGGCAACGCCTGCGGCGGAGACAACACCGGCTTGCCCAGCCTGGGACCGCTGGCCCCCTTCGGTTCGTGGCAGTCGGTGGCCGCCACCATCATGCGCAAGACCGCGGATTCTGCTCGTTTCGACCAGTCGTCCACGATATTCGATCTGTTCCGGTGGATCGTCTTCGGAAACCAGTTCACCACCATGCCGTTCCTCACCGGCATCACCGGAGACAGCCGCAGCGTGTCCATCTCGTCGCTTTCCCTGTCGCCGGTCATTTCGGCGGTGACCCAGCTGGTAGGCGGGCTGGTCACCCCGGACACGCTCACCGGCATCGTCAACTCCATCAAGAAGATCGGCCAGCTGGCGGTGGAGAACAAGGGGCTGCAGGAGAAGAACAGCAACGTGCACCAGGGAGTCCTGACGGTGGTGAACGGAAACCTCCGCCTCGGGCGCCTGCAGACGACGGTGCAGATGGAATACAAGACGGGCAAGGGATACCAGCAGCTCAACCAGTACCTGACGGTCAGCCGCCTGTTCGGGAACCTCGACTACGGCCTCTGCATCCGCAACGCCGAGATCCTGCTCGCTTGGGACCGGCAGGACGTGGACGAATGGGTGAAGGGCGCTTCGAGTTCTCCCTACCCGCCTAACGACAGCCCCGCGTGGAGCAATTGAACCTGGCCCACCCGCGCCCGGCTCGCGGGTCTGTCGAGAACGCCGTCAGCGCGCCCGAGACCGAGCCGGGCACCTGGCCGAGGGCGTCGCACCGCATGGCTCGACACGAGTCCATGCGGGACATCCTCTGCAGTTCGTGCTCCCGTTTCCGGCCCGGCCAACGCTCCACGGCTCGCCGCAGTGATCAAGCCAGGCTCCGCCGAAATCAGAGATCGAGCACCGTCACGGTCACCTGAGCGACGTCCCCAGGATCGAGCTTCTCCGCCTTGCGCACCGCGCGTTTGACCGGCAGCACGTAGCCGCGCGTGCTGTCCGGGAAGATCGACGTCCGCCAGGTCGTGGCGCCGACCCGGACCTGCACGCGCCTCGATCCGAACCCGCGGCGCGGTCCGCCCAGCTCGCGGATCTCGTCCGAGATGTCGCCGGGCAAGCTCACGAAGGTCCAGGTTTCGGTCCGCCGGGCATCCCAGATCCACAGTTCAGCGTCGAAGTGCACTTCCACGAACTCAGCTTCGCACGCGGCACCGACAAAAACCCGCGGACGGTCAGCGGCCGTAACGACGGTTCCGCCGCGCGTAACTGCGGAGGGCCCGGAGGAAGTCGACCTCGCGGAAGGCGGGCCAGAAGGTGTCGCAGAAGTACAGCTCGGAGTATGCGCTCTGCCAGACCAGGAAGTTGGACAGCCGTTGCTCCCCGCTGGTGCGGATGACCAGGTCAGGGTCGGGCTGCCCGGCGGTGTAGAGATGCCGGGACACGTCTTCCATGGTGATGGTGTCGGCGAGCTCGTTCAGGGTCCCGGCCGCGGCGTGTTCGGTCAGCAGGGCACGCAGCGCGTCGACGACCTCCTGGCGGCCGCCGTAGCCGATGGCCAGCGTGATGTGGTGGCCGGTGTCGCAGTCGCGGGTGACCTCGACAGCGTTCTTCAGCGCATGCGCGGTGGTGTCGGGCAGGGCGTCGAGAAGACCGGCGACGTGCACCTGCCACCCCGCGTCGGGCTGGGCGAGCTTGTCGGTGATGACCTGCTCGATCAGGTGCATCAGGTACGAGACCTCGGCGTCGTCGCGGCGCGCGAGGTTCTCGGTCGAGCAGAGGTAGATCGTCACGTGCTTGACGCCCGCGCGCTCGCACCAGGACAGCACGGTCTCGACGTGTTCGGCCCCGCGCTTGTGCCCCATGCTGAGGTCGGCCATGCCCATCTGCCGAGCCCAACGGCGGTTGCCGTCCATGATGATCCCGATGTGCCCCGGCAATTCGGCGCCCACGAGCTGTTTCCGCAGCCGGTGCGTGTAAATCCCGTAGATGATTCGCTGGACCGGACCAGGCAGCACGATGCGCACTCCGTTCGCCGTTGTTTCGCGCGGGTTCGCTCCCATCGTAGCCAACCCCGTTTCCCTTCCGCGGACGCGGTTCCCCGCAGCAGAAACGATGTCAGAATTGTCGGCGTAGGTCGGTTTTAGACTGCCTGGCAGGCCCGTTCTCCACAAAATTCTCAGGAAATGTTCGAACGACATCCAGAGGCTTCGGGGGAATGTCGCTGTCGCCGCCCATTGCGATCGGCAGGGTCCGGGAGTCCGCGTTACTGCCTGGCGCGCAACGACCGCGAGCACTTAGGTTCTCGGCTGGAAGGCATGCGTCGCCGGGCCAGGGGGAGGAAGCCGTTGGACCTCGCGGAGCGGCTGGCAGTAGTCGCAACGCTTTTCGAGGCCCACAGAAAGGCGCCATTCCCGGCAGGCTTCGACCTGGCGATGCTTGACGCGGACCTAGCCGGTTGTGTCTCCACATGGTTAGTGCAACAAGGTCACCTGGACGACCGGAGATGGAACATTCTCGCCGAATGCGAACAGGACCTCATTCGGGCCATCCCCGAATCGGCCGGTGACAGTCGCGTGTACTGCCAAAGGCTTCTGGACATGGCGGTTTTGGTACTCGAGGCGGATTCCCCGTAGCGGCAGCGCTAGCCGACCTGCTGTCCGGCCCGACTCGGCGGCTGCATCGCGGCACTCCCACTGGCGCCTGGCAGCGGCGGTGTCATGGCTGGCGGTAGTTCAGTCCTCGGTGAGGTCAACGGAGGGCCAGCGGGTGAGGAACGCGCCGACGGCGACGTCGCAGTACTTTGGCAGGTGCCTGGCCAGCGGATATACCGCTGGCCAGGCACCTGTTCGAGGTCATCATCCCCGGCACCGTCCGCCTATGGCAGGGCGCGGGTCCCGTGACGGCAAGCGCGCTCGGGCTCAGCGACCCTTCTCGTCAGCCCACCACTTCTGCCCAGCCTCCGGCAGCGTCTGGATCGGGTCGTAGTACGGGTACTTCCGCTGCAACGCCTCCGGGTCCTCGTGCTCGATCCCGGTCCGGTAATTCTTCGTCCAGTACGAAATCCCCAGATCCCGGTCGTACTCCGCCAGCTGGTGCACCCACCGCTTCCCAACATAGGGGACATCGCACACAATCCGCGGCGTGGCATACCCCGGCAAATACCCCATGATCGAATGCTGCAATTCCTGTGCTTCCCAAACGGCAACCCGCCAGTGCTCAGCATTCGGAATCATGTCGCACATATAAAAATAGTAAGGCAGGATATTAGCCTCACCCTGCAAAGCAAAGCAAAGATCCAAAAGCGCAGCCGGAGTCGCATTGACCCCGCGCATCAGCACGCCCTGGTTCCGCACATCCCGCACCCCGACCTGCAACGCCGTCCGCGCCGCTTCCGCCACCAGCGGCGTCACCGACTGCGCGTGGTTCACGTGCGTGTGGATAGCCAGGTTCACCCCGCGCGCCTGCGCTGTCAACGCGACCCGCTGCAGGCCCTCGGTCACCTTGGGCTGCAGCCAGTGCTGCGGGAGCGCCGCGAGGGCCTTCGTCGCCAGGCGGATGTCGCGCACCGTCTCGATGTCCATCAGGCGCATCAGGAACGACTCCAACTGCGGCCACGGCACGTTCGCCACGTCGCCGCCCGACACCACCACGTCCCGGACGCCGGGGGTGCGCTTCAGGTAGTCGATCATGGCGTCCTGGCGGTCCACCGGCTTGAGCGCGAGCTTGTGCTTCTCCACCTGCTCGGTCGAGTTGCCGACGAGGTCCATCCGGGTGCAGTGGCCGCAGTACTGCGGGCAGGTCGAGATCATCTCGGCCAGCACCTTCGTCGGGTAGCGGTGGGTGAGCCCCTCGACCACCCACATCTCGGCCTCGTGCAGGGAGTCGCGTTCGGCGTGCGGGTGGCTGGGCCACGCCGGGTGCCGGTCGCTGCGCACGGGAAGCATGTAGCGGCGGATCGGGTCGGCGTAGAACGCCTCGGTGACCTTCGCCGGGTCGGTGCCCGCGTGCGGGGCCATCGTGTTGATCATCTGCGGCGGCAGCAGCATCGACATCGTGGCCATCTCGCGCTGGTCGGCGATCAGGTCCTCGTAGAACCGGTCCTCCAGCAGATCGCCCATGAGGGCACGCAGCTGCTTGACGTTGCGCACGCAGTGCACGCGCTGCCACTGGGCGTCCCGCCACTCTGCTTCGGTCACGTCGTGCCAGCCGGGGAAGCGGCGCCAGTCGGGTTCGGCCAACTCGGCGCGGACGTACTCGTACGGCTGGTCGAAGGCGGCGGCAGTCGGCACAGGTTCCTGGATCGCAGTCATCTGTACTCCTAGTCGTCGGGAACGCGTGAAAATATCCTGCCATAACGTTAGTCGACCGTAAATCTTTCTGCACGATGACCCGGTCTGCCCTGCTCGGGGGACCAGGCGGGAGACTCGGGGAGTGAACGACAGCACCACGCTCCTGCTCGGCGGCCGCGTCTACACCCCGTCCTCGCCCGACGCGACCGCGATGGCGGTTTCCGGCGGCACCGTGGTGTGGGTCGGCCAGGACGCGCCTGCCCGCGCGCTGCACCCGGACGCCGAGGTCGTCGACCTGGGCGGGGCGTTCGTCGCGCCGGCGTTCGTGGACGCGCACGTACACGCCACCTCGACGGGCCTGCACCTGACCGGTCTCGACCTGACCGCCGTCCGCAGCTCCGCCGAACTCCTCGCCGCGGTGCGCGACGCCGTCGTTCCCGGGCAGGTCCTGCTCGCGCACGGCTGGGACGAGTCGTCCTGGACCGAGCAGCGGCTGCCGAGCCGCGCCGAGCTGGACGACGCCGCCGGGGACACGCCCGTCTACCTGAGCCGGGTCGACGTCCACTCCGCGCTGGTCTCGAGCGCGCTCGCGAAACTCGCGCCGGGCGTCGAGTCCAAGGCGGGATGGTCCGCCGACGGCCCGCTCACCCGCGACGCCCACCACCTCGTCCGCGGAGCCGCCCGCGACGCGATCACCCGAGCGCAGCGGCAGGCCGCCCAGCGCGCGTTCCTGACGACGGCTGCCGCGCGCGGGATCGTCTCGGTGCACGAATGCGCGGGTCCGGACATCTCCGGCGAGGAGGACTTCGCCGACCTCCTCGCGCTGGCCGGCCCGACGCTGCCCGAGGTCGTCGGCTACTGGGGCCAGCTGAACGGCCTCGGCACCGCCCGCCGCCTGGGCGCGCACGGCGTAGCCGGAGACCTCTTCGTGGACGGCGCGCTCGGCTCCCGCACCGCGGCCCTCACCTCGCCGTACTCCGACGAGCCCGGCACCTCCGGCTCCCTCTACGCCGACGCCGGGGTCATCGCCGACCATCTCGTGGCCTGCACCGAAGCCGGGCTGCAGGCGGGCTTCCACGTCATCGGCGACGCCGCCGTCGGCGAGGTGGTCGAAGGGTTCCGGCTCGCCGAGAAGCAGGTCGGCCAGCGTCCCCTCGCGGCGCGGCACCACCGGGTCGAGCACCTGGAGATGGTCACCGCGGAGCAGGCGCGCGCACTCGCCGGATGGGGCGTCGTCGCGTCCGTGCAGCCGCTCTTCGACGAAGCCTGGGGCGGCACCTCCGGCATGTACTCCGAACGGCTCGGCGACCGGGCGGCAGCGCTGAACCCCTTCGCCCAGCTCGCCGCTGAGGGAGTCATGCTCGCCTTCGGCAGCGACGCCCCGGTGTGCGCGGTCGACCCGTGGGCTTCCGTACGCGCGGCCGTGCACCATCACACGCCCGAAGCGCGCCTGTCCGCCCGCGCCGCGTTCACCGCCCACACGCGCGCCGGACACCGCGCGGCGGGCGTCAACGACGGCGTGACCGGCAGCCTCGTCCCGGGCGCGCCCGCGCACTACGCGATCTGGGACGCGGCCGACCTCGTCGTCGCCACCGCCGACAGCCGAGTGCAGCGCTGGTCCACCGATCCGCGTTCGGGCGTGCCGCCGCTGCCGAGGCTGGAGCCGGGCACTCCGCTGCCGCGCTGCCTGCGCACGGTCCGCGGCGGCACGGTCATCTACGACGAGTTCACACCGGCCGCTTAGAGTTCCGGGTGTGGCAGTGAGCGTGGCGGACGCCGATTCGGGCGTTCCGCACAAGACCAAGCGAAAGCGGGCGTGGAAGCCCTGGCTGGCGCGCGTCGCGGCGACGGCGGCGACCGGCTACGGCTACTACCTCAGCTTCGCGCCGCGCCCGCTGTGGTGGCTGGCCCCGATCGCGTTCGCCGCGTTCGCGCTGCTCCTTCGCGGACGGTCGTTCCGCGGCGCGTTCGGGTACGGCTTCGTGTTCGGCATGGCGTTCTTCGTGCCGCTGCTGGTGTGGCTGCAGGACTTCCTCGGCCGCGACTTCGGGCCGCTGCCGTGGCTGGCGCTGTCGTTCGCGCTGTCGCTCTACTTCGGACTCGCCGGATGGCTGATCCGGGTCGTGGCGCGGCTGCCGCTGGCGCCGCTGTGGGGCGCGCTGGTGTTCGTCGCGCTGGAGACGCCGCGCACGTGGTTCCCGTTCGGCGGGTTCCCGTGGGGCCGGGTCGCGTTCAGCCAGCCCGAGGGCGCGTTCCTGTCGCTCGCGTCGGTCGGCGGCGCGCCGCTGGTCGGTTTCGCCGTCGTGCTCACCGGTTTCGGTCTCGCCGCGGTGCTCGGCAGGCTCTGGCGCACGCGCAAAGCCTGGGACCGCGCACTGGTCTGGCCCGCCGTGTTCACCGTCCTTCCCGCCGCGGCCGGGCTCGCGGTGTGGCCGACGATCGGCACCGAGGCCCAGGACGGCTCGCTCACCGTCGGCTCCGTGCAGGGCAACGCGCCGGACATCGGCCTGGCTCTGCAGGGCCAGCGCGGGGTGCTGCGCGCCAACGCCCTCGCCGAGAGCGCGCGGCTGCTGCAGAAAGTCCAATCAGGACAGGCGCCGAAGCCGGATCTGCTGCTGTGGCCGGAAACCTCGACCCCGCTCGACGGCGACGACCCGGGCGTCGACCAGGTGGTGTCGGCGTTCGGGGCCCCGGCGATCATCGGCGCGCTCGTGCGCACCCCGGACGGGGCGGCGGAGAACTCCGCGGTCGTCTGGGACCCGAACACCGGGCCGGGGCAGCGGTACGTCAAACAGGATCTGGTGCCCTTCGGCGAGTACGTGCCCGCGCGCGCCGTCGCGCGGCTGGTGACGCCGTTCATCGACGACACCCGCGACATGCGTCCCGGCGACGGCTCCAACGCCGCCCTGTCGGTCGCGGGCACCAAGATCGGCGTGTTCATCTGCTACGAATCGGCCTTCGACGGCCCCGCTCGCGACGCGACCGACGCGGGCGGCGAACTGCTCGTCGTGCCGACCAACAACGCGTGGTACGGGCCGGGGGAGATGAGCTACCAGCAGCTGGCGATGGCGCGGCTGCGCGCGGTCGAGCACGGGCGCGCGGTGGTGGTGTCGGCGGTGTCCGGGGTGAGCGCGCTGGTCGCCCCGGACGGGACGATCACCAGCTCGACCGGGCTTTTCACGGCGGATGCCCTGGTCGGGCGCGTGCCGCTGCGCACGCAGACTACGCTGTCGGATCGAATCGGTGCGTGGACGGAGTACGGACTGCTGGCGTTGGCGATCGCGGGTGTCGCCGGCGGGTTCGTGCTCCGTTTTCGCACCCGGCGCGGCGAGGCAGCGACGGCCGCGAAGACGGGGACCACAGCAGGGGAAGCGGCGGGCTGACTCGCCGGATGCGGAGGAGACGGATGGCGCAGGCGCCGCGGGGGGCCGAAACGATCGAACCGGTGCTGGTGGTGATCCCGACCTACAACGAGCGGGACAACCTCGGCCCGGTGCTGGACCGGCTCCACAAGGCACTCCCGGACGTCGACGTGCTCGTCGTCGACGACGGCAGCCCGGACGGCACCGGCGAGCTGGCCGACGAGCGCGCGGCCGCGGACAAGCGGGTGCACGTGCTGCACCGCACCGCGAAGGAAGGCCTCGGCAAGGCCTACATCGCCGGGTTCCATTGGGGGATGGAGCGCGGCTACGCGACGTTCGTGGAGATGGACGCCGACGGTTCGCACGCGCCGGAGGACCTGCCGCGGCTGCTGGACGCGGTCGGCGACGCGGACCTGTCGATCGGGTCGCGGTACGTGCCCGGCGGCAGCACGGTGAACTGGCCGCTGCGCCGGACGCTGCTCTCGCGCGGGGCGAACCTGTACTCGCGGATCGCGCTGGGGATCAAGGTCGCGGACATGACCGCCGGGTTCCGCGCGTACCGGCGCCCGGTGCTGGAGAAGCTGGCGCTGAACGAGGTCGCCTCGCACGGCTACTGCTTCCAGATCGACCTCACGCGCCGCACCGCGGACGCCGGGTTCGACATCGTCGAGGTGCCGATCACCTTCACCGACCGGGAGATCGGCGTGTCGAAGATGAGCGGCGGCATCATGTCCGAGGCGTTCTTCCGGGTCGCGGAGTGGGGCGTGCAGCGCCGCCTGGCCCAGCTGAAGAAGCTGCTGGGCCGGGGCTGAGCGGCGGCTACTTCAGGACGCGGTAGGTGAGGTGTTCGGCGCCCGGCGTCGACACCGCACCGAGCGGCTCCAGCCGCACCGGCCCGGGATTTCCCTGGGGGAACAACGGGGTTCCGCCGCCGAGGACGATCGGCGCGAGGTGGATCCGCAGCACGTCCGCCAGTCCGGCGTACAGGACCTGCGACGCGATCGACCCGCCGCCCATCACGACGACGTCCTTGTCGCCCGAGGCCGCGCGCGCCTGCTCGACCGCCTGCTCGACGCCGTCGGTGACGAACCGGAACCGCTCGCCGAGGCGCACCTCGCGGGGCCGTGCGTGGGTGACGACGAAGACCGGCGGGGCGACGGTCTGGTCTTCGTCGTAGCCGTAGCCGATCTCGTCGTTCCAGCCCTGCGGCCCGTCGACGACGTCGAAGGTGCTGCGGCCCATCACCACGGCTCCGGTTTCGGTGAACGACCGGTGCAGGATCTCCGAATCGCGCGGCGTCGGCTCGGACACCCAGGCGTGCAGCGGTTCGCCGCCGACGCCGAGACCGTGTTCGGGATCGGCTCCTGGCCCGGTGACGTAGCCGTCCAGCGACATCGAGATGTCCACGACCACCCGGCTCGTGCCTGGCTGCTCCGCGTCGCGCGCGAGTTCGCCGAGCCGGTCCATCGAATCGCGGATCCCGCGTTCCATCCCGCTCGCGACCATGGCGTCGCGGGCCTCGACGCTCGGGAACACCGACCGGGCTCGCAGCCGCGTCCGGCCGTCGAGTTCCTCGAAGATCAGGGTCTCCAGGCTGACCTGGCCGGGCGCGCCCTCGTACTCGAAAGTCTGCACTATCCGCTCGGCTCTCTCCACGGAATGGAAGACGCCGCGGAAGAGGTGCTCGCTGCCGTCGGTATCGACATGCGCGTAGCGGTACGCCCCGCCGGAATGCGGGTCGAACTCGAGGAGCCGCATCTCGACGTCGCGCGGACCGAGCCAGCGGGTGATCAGGTCGGGGTCGGTGTAGGCGCGGAAGAGCCGCGCGGGCGTCGCGTCGAACTCGCGGACGACCTCGACGAACGGGCTGCCGGGCTGGGCGGTGATGGTGGTCGGGTTCATCGGTCCTGCTCCTTGGTCTCTTCGAGAAGGCTGTCGAGGCGGCGGAACTCGCGTTCGCGGGTGAGCCGGTAGGTGTCGATCCAGCTGGTCAGCTCTTCGAGAGCGGCGGCGTTGAGGTGGCACGGGCGGCGCTGGCCGTCGCGGCTGCGCGTGATGAGCCCCGCCGCCTCCAGCACCTGGACGTGCCGCGACACGGCTTGCTTCGTCACCGGAAACGGCTCGGCCAGCTCGTTCACCGTCGCCTCGCCGCGCGACAGCCGGGCGATCAACGCGCGCCGGATGGGGTCGCCCAACGCGGTGAAGGCCCGGTCCAGCCGGTCCTCGACGTTGTCAACGGACATCTTTATCAACCGATCTCTTTATCAAGCAGTACGTTGACAATAAGTCCGTTGCGGCACCGGGTCAAGGGGTCTGGCGGTCCGTGCGGGACCTCTGAGGGAATCTGGTTCCGATACCAAGGGGCTTAAGGCGACATTGCCGGGGGCAGCCGAGGCGCGGTGCCCGCATCGACGGGCTGGTCGGGGTCGGCGGTCGCCGGGAGCGGCAGCAGGACGCTCCCGAAAGTCCTTGACGGACGCCAAGTCCCCATGCCGGCAACGTCAGCCGCGTCGATTCGGCTGGCCGACCGTCCACAAGAGACACAACAGCCGTCGAAACGCCCGCTTTCCGGCTGCATATCGGTTTCTCAAGGTACGTGAGGGCCTCCCTGAGGGAATCAGATTCCCTCAGGGAGGCCCTCACGTACCGCCAGGCGCCCGCCAACACCCGCTGAGCACCTCCGAACTGGGCAGACCCGCCTCGGCTGCCCCGACGCAACGCAGCCTTAAGTTCCTGACAGGGGATTCAGCTCTTGCGCACCGAGGTCGTCTCGACGTCGACCGCCTCGCCGTTCGCGGCGACCGGCACGAGCAGTGGGATCGGCTGCCCGGCGTTGTCGACCAGCACGGAGTGGTCTTCGCCGGGGGAGAAGGCGTGCCGCTCGCCCCACTGCCGGAGCGCGACGACGACGGTGAACAGGTCGCGGCCGGCCGGCGTGAGCGAGTAGACCTGCCGTTTGCCGGATTCCGCGGTCTGCCGGTCGAGGACGCCACGTTCGACCAGGCGGCGCAGCCGGTCGGTGAGGATGTTGCGGGCGATGCCGGTGCGCTGCTGGAAGTCGGTGAACGCCCGCGCGCCGTCCATCGCGTCGCGGACGATCAGCAGGCTCCACCGGTCGCCGACGAGGTCGAGGGTGCGGGCCACCGGACACGACGGGTCGGTCCAGGCCGGGGTGCCGTCCACGCTCGCGCGCCTCCTTGATGGGTTGCTCTTTGAAACCATTCTGCCGTACGGTGCGATTAGTTGCAATTCGCTACTGATTGGGGGACTCATGGGCCTGACCACGGGCCGCCGGACGGTGTTCGCCGCGGTGTGCGCGGTCGCCGTCGCGAGCATTTACGCCGCTCAGCCGGTGCTGGCCGAGATCGGCGCGGACCTGGGCGTGCCGGACGCCGGCCTGGGCTGGATCGTCGCCGCCGGACAGCTCGGCTACCTCGCCGGTCTCGCCGCGCTCGTCCCGCTGGGCGACCTCGTCGACCGGCGCACACTCATCGCCGCGCACCTGCTGCTGACCGCCGTCGGAGCCGGAGTGGCCGCCGCAGCAAGCCAAACCTGGCTGCTGCTGGCAAGTCTGGTGCTCGCGGGACTGTTCGCGGTGGTCGTGCAGACGACGGTCGCCTACGCCGCCGCACTGTCCACTCCGGACGAACGCGGCCGCACTCTCGGCGTCGTGACGTCCGGGGTCGTCATCGGCATTCTCGGCGCCCGCGTCGCCGCCGGAGCACTGGCCGAACTGTGGGGGTGGCGCAGCGTCTACGTCGCTCTCGCGGTGCTGCTGGTGGCGCTCGCCGGTCTCGTGCTGAAGACGATGCCGCCGGATCCGCGCCGCGCCGACACGACGTATCGGCAGGTGTTGAGCTCGCTCGGCGGGCTGTTCCGGGAACCGCTGTTCCTCTCGCGGGGGTTGATCGCGTTCTTCCTGTTCGCGTCGTTCGGCGCGCTGTGGAGCGGTCTGTCGCTGCCGCTCGCCGCGGACCCGTGGAACCTGAGCACCGCGCAGATCGGCCTGTTCGGACTCGTCGGCTTGGCAGGCGCGCTCGGGGCCGCCCGCGCCGGACGCTGGGCCGACCGGGGACGCGCGAGCCTGGTCACCGGCGGAGCGCTGGTCCTGCTGGCGGTGTCCTGGCTCGCGGTCGGGCAGCCGTCGCTGTGGTTGCTGGGGCTGGGCGTGCTGGTGCTCGATTTCGCTGTGCAGGCAGTGCATGTCAGCAATCAGCACCTGCTCACCGCGGCGCATCCGGACCGCACCAGCAGCGTCATCGGCGGGTACATGATCTTCTACTCGCTCGGCTCCGCACTGGGCGCGACCGCGACGACCACCGCGTTCGCCGCGGCGGGCTGGACCGGCTCCGCCGTGCTGGGCGCGGCGTTCGCCGCGTTCGCGTTCGCGGTGTGGGCCTGGGCTAGGGCCGGTGATCGGCGGCTGTCGACGCGAACGCCTTGACCAGCGCGGTTTCCCCGGCGCTGCGCCACATCAGCCCCCACCGGGCAGGCGGGGTGTCGCGGAAGGGCACGAACGCGATGCCCGGCCGGGCGAAGTACTCCGCGGCGTGCGCGGCGAGCGGGCAGATCCCTTCGCCCGCGCCGATGACCAGAAGAAGTTCCTGAAACGTGCGATAGGCGCGCCCGCGGGCGATCGGAACGCCCGCGGGCGTCGTCCACGGCTCGGGCGGCTCCCGCCAGTAGGCGGGCGGCGGGTGCGCGGCGCGCAGGACCGTGTCGCGGCCGAGGTCCTCGAGCGTGACGAACTCCCGGCGCGCGAACGGATGCCCGGACGCGACGGCGAGCACCATCGGCTCGGTGTGCACGACCGGTCCCGTCGTGATCGACGGCTCGGCGACCGGCAGCAGCACCACGGCCAGGTCGGCTTCGCCGGAACGGAGCGTGGCGAGCGGGTCCTCGAACGGAGCCTCGCTGATGTCGACCTCGCAGCCCGGATACCGAGCCCGGAAGGCGGCCGTGACGCTGGAGATCAGATTCGCCACCGCCGGAGCCTCGAAGGCGAGCCGCAGGACGCCTTCGACACCGCGTCCCGCCGCGACCGCGCGCTCGATCCCGGCCAGCAGTTGCCGGTAGGCGGGCCGGATGTCGGCCTCCAGCGTGCGGCCGATCGGGGTCAGGGAGACCCGCCTGCTCGTGCGGTCGAACAACCGGGCCCCGATCCGGCGCTCCATCGTCTTGACCGACTGGCTGACCCGCGCCTGCGACACCCGCAGCCGTTCCGCGGTCCGGCCGAAGTGCAGTTCCTCGGCGAGCGCGAGGAAGACCTCGATGTCCCGGTGTTCCACCCGCGCCTCCGATCGATAACCCAGAGCTTATCAACCGATCCGGACTTCTCCGTTGTTCGCCCAGCTCAGCGCCGGAAAAGTAGACCTTGTCCAGCCCGCTCTGCCCCGGAGGAACCGATGTCGCACCCCACCCTGATCCGCGCCGCCGAGGCCGAAGTCCTGTCGGATGCTCCCGGCAGCCTGATCGCCCTGCTGGCCGACTCCGGCGCCACCGGCAACCGGTTCACCGCCAACCGCGCCACCCTGGACGAGGGCGTCTTCGGCACGCCCGCGCACTTCCACACCCGCGCGACCGAGTTCTTCTACGTCCTCGGCGGCGCCCTGCAGGTCCTGGCCGGCGACGAACTGCACACCCTGGAAACCGGCGATTTCCTCGCGGTGCCGCCGACCGTCCCGCACGCCTTCGGCCCGGCCGCGGGCTCCGGCGCCGACGTCCTGGTGGCCTTCACCCCCGGGATGGACCGCTTCGGCTACTACCGGCTGCTCGACCGCGTCGCCCGCGGCGAGGCGGACCCGAAGGAGATCGCCGCTTCCGCCGAGCAGTACGACAACCACTACGTCGACAGCCCCCGGTGGCGGCAAGCCCGCGCCGACGCGGCGGCCTGATCCGCGCGGCGCGGACCGGCGAGACGCGTGCACCGCCGGAGAGGTGCCGCGGACGCGGAACGGCCCCCGCGGGGGGAGGTCGCGGGGGCCGTTCCTGTTCGGTGGTGGGAGCCAGCTACTGGCCGAGGCTCAAGCGGACCGGCTGGTCCGGCGTCCCTTGAGCTCGGCGAGACGTTCGTTCAGCAGGTCCTCGAGCTCGGGGATGGAGCGGCGCTCCAGCAGCATGTCCCAGTGGGTCCTGGGGGGCTTGACCTTTTTTTGCTCGGGCTGCCCGCCGTCGACGATCTCGGATTCGCTGCCGTGCAGGCGGCACTCCCACACCGTCGGGATCTCGGCGTCGTCGGAGAACGGCACCTCGAACTCGTGGTTCTTGGGGCAGGAGTAGCGCACGGTACGGCGCGGAGCGAGGTCGTGATTGCGGTCGGTCTCGTAGCTGACCGCTCCCAGCCGGCTTCCACGGAGAACACGGTCGGCCATAGTGGGATTCCTTTCAGTCAGCTCCGGGTGGAGCCAGGGTGATGCTCACCCTATGCAACGAACGAGGCGTCCGGGGGATTCCCGGCACGCCATGTCGCTGCTCACGATGAGCTGCGTCACCCGTGGTCTTCAGCTTCCTCCAGAGGGAGTCTTTTCGCCCTCTGACGTGACGCGGATACCGCCTTCTTAGTGCGGATATCCCCCAGTCGGGCTAGTTAGGTTAGCTCTAGGACAACCGTAACTGACCGTGCTGGGCAGCGGCGGGTCCCAGATCCCCCGAGCGGAAGTGGCGACGGCACAGTACCTGATAACGGACCGTGACCGTTTCGGCATCAGACCGTGCTGAAGCTGAAGGTTCAACTACGGAGTGTTCGGTATCTGCCACCACAACGGTGTCTCCGTCACGGAGAATCACGTCGTCGCGGACCCGCGCGTTGAACCGGCCGGGCAGCCCGCACCAGCAGAGCACCTCGACCTGGACCGGCTGGAGCTCGTCGGCGATCTCGAACAGCCGGCCGGCCCCGGGGAACAGCCTGCTGCGGAAATCGGTCGCGATGCCGAAGCAGTAGACGTCGATGCCCGCCTCGTCGGCGAGTTCGGCGAGCTGGTCGACCTGCGCGGGGGAGAGGAACTGCGCCTCGTCCACGATCACGTAGTCCACGTGCTGCCCGCTCGCCCACTGCTCGCGCACCAGATCCCGCAGGTCGGTGCCGGTCGCGACCTCGGTCGCCCGCCGCGCGATGCCGATCCGGCTGGTGATCTGCGGCGCGCCGGACCGGTCGTGGCGGACCAGGACGAGACCGCGCCTGCCCTGGCGCGCGTGGTTGTGGTCGATCTGCAGCGCGAGCGTCGACTTCCCGCAGTCCATCGGGCCGTAGCAGAACTTCAGCCGTCCCCGGGCCGGACCGTTGCGCCGGGCCCCGGCGGGCGGGGCCGCGGAAAGCGCGTCGGTGGGGTCGTCGAGCACAACGTCGTCTGCAGCGGTCACGACGACCGACCCTATCTGGGCCTCACAGCACCTCCGGCGGACGGTTGCCGGCGGCCGCGATCGCGCGCCGCACCGGCACCAGCGCGACGAACACGAAGCCGAGCACGAAGAACACCACGAGCGCGATGATCGCCAGCCGGAACGACCCGGTCGCCTGCCCGACGCCGGCGAACACCAGCGGGCCGAGCCACGACGTGCCCTTCTCGCCGACGACGTAGAGGGAGTAGTACTGCGCGTCCTTCCCGGCCGGGATCATCTGGCTGAACAGCGACCTGGCCAGCGCGTTCGTCCCGCCGAGCACGAGCCCGATGCCGATCGCGACGGCGAAGAACTGCAACGGCTGCCTCGGCTGCACGAAGTACGCCCCGCCCAGCACCACGACCCACAGCACGAGACTGACCAGGATCGTCCGCTTCGCGCCGAGGCGGCGCGCGAGCAGGCCGTGCAGGACGCCGCCCGCGTAGGCGAGGAACTGGATCACCAGGACCGTGACGATCAACACCTCGTCGGAGAACCGCAGCTCGTCCTTCCCGTACTGCGCCGAGACCGTGACGACGGTGTTGATCCCGTCCGCGAAGAGCAGGTAGCTGCCGAGGAAGGCGAGCGTGAGCGGATACGCCTTCGCCTCGCCGAGCGTCTGGCGCAGTTCGCGGAAACCGGCGCGCAGCACCGAGACGCCGCGCGCGGTCGCGGTCGGGACGTGGACGCGGGGGAGCCGGCGCAGGGTCGGGATGGTGAAGAGGGCCCACCAGATCCCCGAGGTCAGGAAGCAGATCCGCACCGCGAGGCCGGTGTCGATGCCGAGGGATTCGCGGCTGAGGTAGAAGGCGAGCTGCAGCGCGAGCGCGAGCCCGCCGCCGAGATAGCCGAACGCCCAGCCCTTGGCCGAAACGTCGTCGCGCTCGTCCGGCGTCGCGATGTCCACCAGGAACGAGTAGTAGACGACCAGCGAACCGCCGTACCCGATGTTGGCGAGGATGAACAGCGCCGCGCCCAGCTGCCAGTCCGAACCGGCCATGAAGAACATCAGCGCCGACGCCACCGCGCCCAGCACGGCGAACCCGCCGAGGATCTTGCGCTTGTTGCGGCTGCGGTCTGCCACCGCGCCCGCGATCGGCAGCACCAGGACTTGCACGATCGTCGCCACCGACAGCAGGTAGCCCCACAGCGAACCGGCGGGGAAGTGGAGGCCGAACAGCGACACGTCGCAGTGGTTGAGCTTGTCGTCCGCCCCGGACGCGTTGAGACAAGCCCTGTCCCCGTTAAGGGTGATGTTCTGCTTCGCGTCCGCGGCCGCGACGGTGCTCATGTACAGCGCCCCGAACACCGTCGTGACCGACGAATAGAACGGCGAGTTGGCCCAGTCGTAGAAGTACCAGCCCCACCGTTCCCGCTTGCTGTCCCGGGTCTCGGCCAGCGTCATCCACGACTCCTCGAATCGGTGCGAATCTCCAGGTCGCGCCGGACATTACTGCCGCGAGGGCGACCGGTACCGCCGAAGGGGGCAAACCGTGTCCGGTTCGTCGCTTCCGGTTTGCGCCACGCCGCGCGGCGGAACGCGCGACACGCCGGGCCGGGCGTGTCGCTGCCGGGATTTCCGGGCGTGTCATGTGAGACTGCTGAGCGTGGTGTGACTCTTGTGGTCGATGGGTCACGTGCTTAGTGTGCGTGGCATGACCAACCGCGTTCGCACTGCCAGACGGGCCGCCGCCAGAGCCTTGCTGCTCGTCGTCGCCGTCCTCGGCATGGAACTCGTCGTCACCGGCGCCGCCTCCGCGGACCCCGCCTCGGGCACCTGGGCCAAGCTCCGCATGTGCGAGTCGAGCGGCCGCTACTCGATCAACACCGGCAACGGCTACTACGGCGCCTACCAGTTCGACCTCCCCACCTGGCGCAGCGTCGGCGGCCAGGGCCGCCCCGACCAGGCCAGCCCCCGCGAGCAGGACTACCGCGCGCTCTACCTGTACCGGATGCGCGGCTGGCAGCCCTGGGAATGCGGCGGCATGCTCGGCTTGTCCAACGACGGCGACGCCCGCAGCAAGCGCGTCCCCGCCTGGGAAGAAGCCGCGTACATCGGCGGCGGCGGACTGCCGACCCCGCCCGCGCCCAAGCCGCAGCCCGCCCCGCCGCCGGGACCGCCCGGCGCGACGCCCGCGTGGCCCGGCCTCGTCTACGCCTACGGCGACTGCGCGCCCGCACTGCGCACGTTCCAGCTGCGGATGAACGCCTTCGGCTACGGCTTCACCGGCACCGGCTGCTACTACGACAAGACCCGCACCGCGGTGCTGGACCTGCAGCGCGCCAACGGCATCAACGACTCGGGCCGGCTGGGTCCGAAGACGTGGAAGGCCGCGTGGGAAGGCAAGGCTCCGCGCTGACCCGCCCCGCTTCCGCGTAGCGCGCGGCGAGCTGCCGGAACGCTTCCTTCAGTTCGGCCGGGCCGACGACCTCGACGTCGGCGTCGACCCGGCCGAACGAGGCGGCCAGCCCGCGCCACGACCAGGCGCCGAGGCTCACCCGGCACCGGTCCGGCCCGAGCGCCTCGATGACGCCGTCGGCCAGGTAGCTCGCCGCTTCCGTCGCCGGGAGCCGCAGGATCACCTCGCCGCGGCAGGGCCATTCGCCGGACAGATCCGTCCCGCGGAACCGCGCGGCCACGAACGCCGCGACATCGGACAGCCCGCGCTCGGCGAACTTCGGCCCCGTGGGCGTGCGCGGCGTGATCCGGTCCGCCCGGAAGATCCGCCAGTCCTCGCGATCGAGATCCCACGCGACCAGATACCAGCGCTGACCCCACGTGACGAGATGATGCGGCTCGACGCGCCGGGGCGGCGTATCCGTTGGCGCGTAATCGAACCGCAGCACCTCCCGGGCGCGCACAGCGGCGCTCAACGCCATGAGCGTGTGCGGATCCGCGCTCGGCGCCGGACGTTCGACGGCGGTGAAGCTCAAGGCGTCCACCCGGTGCCGGAGCCGCGCGGGCATCACTTGCCGCACGGTCTGCAACGCCCGCCTGGCCGCCTCCTCGATCCCCGCCCCGGTCGCCGCCTGCAACGCGATCGCCAGCGCGACCGCCTGGTCGTCGTCGAACAGCAACGGCGGAAGCCGCGCACCGGCATCCAGCCGGTAACCGCCGTCCGGCCCCTTCGTCGTGACGATCGGATAACCGAGCTCCCGCAACCGATCCACGTCCCGGCGCACCGTGCGCGGACTGACCTCCAGCCGCTCGGCCAACAGCGCACCCGGCCAGTCCCGCCGAGCCTGAAGCAACGAGAGCAGCGACAACAGCCGCGCGGAGGTCTTCGGCACGTCCTCGATCCTGCCTCAAGTAGCGGTCAGCTCCTGTCCGCTACTTCCACGCACCCCGCTCCCGCAGCACCTCGCGCAGCAGATCCGGCCGATCCGTCACGATCCCGTGCACGCCGAGGTCCAGCAGCGTCCGCATCTCGTCCGCGTCGTCGATCGTCCACGTGTGCACCTCGAACCCGCGCCGCACCGCCGACTTCACGAACGCCTCGTCGACCACCTTCAACGGCCCCTGCCGCACCGGAACCTGCGCGAGCCAGCCCGCCGAGAACCGGCTGATCTGCAGCAGCGGCACCCAGCCGTTCGCCCACAGCAGGAACGCCGACCGCGGCCCCATCGCGGTCAGCAGTTCCGGCCCGGCCAGCCGCCGCAGCCGAGCCAGCCGGGAGTCCGAAAAGGACGCCGCCGCGACCCGCCCGACCGCACCGGTCCGCTGCAGCGTCCGCACGAACGGGACCACCGCGCTGTCGGCCTTCACGTCGATGTTGAAAAACGCCTCCGGCAGCTCTTCGAGGAGATCCTCCAGCCGCGACAACGGCGCCCGCCCGTCGATCTTGACGTCCTTGAGCTGCGCCCAGGTCTGGGTCGCGATCGCCCCGCGCCCGTCGGTCGTGCGGTCGAGCGTCGCGTCGTGATGGACGACCACCACCCCGTCCGACGTGGCGTGCACGTCGGTCTCGAGATAGCGGTACCCCTCGGCGGCCGCGCGCTGGAACGCCGGCAGCGAGTTCTCCAGCCCCTCCAGGTCGCCGATGTGCCAGCCGCGGTGGGCGAAGGCGCGGGGGAGCGAGTCGGCGAGGTACGGAAACGGTGGGCGCATGGTTCCAGTCTGCGCCATCGGTGTGGCCCCGTCGTGAGAACGTGATGGACAGCTAGAGTCCGGCGGGTGAGGGAACTGGCCGAACACGCCCTGACCGGCGACGAACGCGTCGTGCCGCGCCGCACGAACGCCCCGAAACACTGCGGCTGGTGCGGACGCCGCCTGCCCGAAGCAGGCAACGTCGGACGCCGCAGGCGCTACTGCGGGCAGTCCTGCCGACAGCGCGCCTACGAACGCCGGACCGCCCTGCAGCGCAGCGGCCTGCCCGAGGACGCCGTCGTGCTGTCGGACACCGAGATCGCCGCCCTGCAGGACCGCCTCTTCCAGCTGCGCTGCGCCGCGGAGGACATCGTGACGGCTGCTCAAGACGGCGCGTCAGCGGGCGAGCTGCGGCAGCTCGCGGAGGACATCGCCGCGGCGGCGAAGGATCTCGAACAGCTCCGCTGATCTTGTTCTAGAGCTGAAAAGTGCCTCCTGACCTGCTGTCTATTTTCTGTTATGCCAATTGACACAAGCTCCGCCGGTGCTCTAGCGTTCCCGCCATGGACGAACCCCGAGGGCGAGGCAGGCCCCGCAAAAACCCCGCGGCCCCGGCCCGCTGGACGCCCCCGGAAGGCTGGTCGCGCCTCGTCGCCTGGATCTCCCCGGAGGAGAAGAAGGCACTGAAACACGTCGCCGTCGAAGCGGACGTGTCAGTGGCAGACCTCGTCCGGTCGCTGGCGAGCGGACTGGCCGAGGGCGTCATCAGCCATGAGGAACTACTGGGGCACATCAGGAGAGGCAACCAAGTCATGGAGAAAATCCCCACGCTCTTCGAACGCGACGAGCGTTTCCAGGTGGTCGACCGGCCCCGCGCCGAATGCGCGTGGGTCTTCGACGGAGCCGGAGTGGGGACCGAGAAACTCGACGGCACCAACGTCCGCCTGACCGTCCGCTCCGGCCTCCTGGTCCGCGTCGAAAAGCGCCGAAACCCCAGCAAAACCCAGAAACAGCAAGGAATCGTCGACGGCTGGTACGTCGACACCGACGAAACGTCCGCCGACGACAAGTGGATCCTCGCCGCCGCGGGAAACACCGACGTCTCGCACTGGCCGGACGGCGAGCACCCGTGCGAAGCGCTCGGACCGCGCATCCAGGGCAACCCGCTGGCGCTGCCGGACCACCTGTGCGTGCCGTTCGACTTCCAAGCGCCCACGGTGCTCGACGTCCCGCGCAGCTACCAGGGACTGCGCGAGTTCCTGACCACTTTGGACAGCAAATTCTCGCCGGGACACCTCGCGGAGGGGATCGTGTTCCACCACCCGGACGGGCGAAGGGCGAAGATCAAGCGCAAGGACTTTCCCCGGAGCGCGGCCGCGGCCTGAATTCGAGTTGACCTTCCAGCGGGTGGAAGGTGCAGATTGAGGCCATGGACGAGGCGACCGACCGCTACACCATCGGGGAGGTTGCTCGCCGCACCGGCCTGTCCGCCCGCACGATCCGGTTCTGGTCCGACAACGGAATCCTGCCGCCCGCGGACCGGTCCGCGGGCGGCTACCGGCTCTACACCGCCGACGCGGTAAGTCGCCTGCACCTGGTCAAGACACTCCGCGAACTCGGCCTGGGCCTCGACTCGGTACGGGACGTGCTCGACCGCCAGTCCACCCTGGCCGAAGTCGCCGCGAGCCACGTCGAGGCTCTCGAAGCCCAGATCCAGCTCCTGCGGCTGAACCGCGCGGTCCTGCGCAACGCCCTCAGCCGGGACGACAAACCCGAAGGGCTCGCCCTGATGCACGAACTCGCCCGACTGCCGGCCCGCGAACGGCAACAGCTCATCGACGGCTTCATCGACACCGTCTTCGCGGGCGTCGACGACCCGGACGCTCTGGTCATCGCCGAGTTCATGCGAGAGCTGCCGCCGCGGCTGCCCGCCGACCCGACTTCCGCTCAGGTAGACGCCTGGATAGAACTGGCTGAACTCGTCTCCGACGACGCCTTCCAGCACACCACGCGCCAGATGGTGCTGAGCGGAGCATCCGACAACCGCATCGAGTTCGGCCTCAACGTCCGGCCCTTGATCCGCAAGCACGCCGGCCCGGCGGTCGAGAAGGGGATCGCAGCGGGATCAGAGGCCGGACGGGCGATTCTCGACCGCATCGTGCCCTCCGATCTCGGCGCCAGCGAGTCGCGGGCGCTGCTCGAATGGCTCGACCTGGTCGCCCAGCCGCGCGTCGAACGCTACTGGGAGCTGGTGAGCCTGATCAACAACCGCTCGCCGGAGCCGCGTAGCGTACCTGCGTTCGCTTGGCTCGCTGCGGCCTTGCGCGCACACCGATAGTGCAGCGGCAGCCGCGACAACACGCACTGACACAGGAGCTACGAGAGCTCTCGGTGATCGCTGCCGGATCTCCTGGTCAGCGGTGTCGGGCATGGGGGAGAGGCTGATCATTGGCCTCGCCCCCCTTACTCCTAGGCACAGCAACCCGGCAGTGAGCCGAGCCAGCATGCGCCCGACTCACTGCCGACGGGCCACCGTTCCGGGCTCGGCTCGCTTGCAGCCCCAGACACCCCGCCTATTACTGCGGAAGTTCCGCCGCTTTCGCCAGGTTCTCCAGCGACGCCGACAGCTTCTCCGCCGTAATGGTGCGGGCACGGGCGTTCCGCATCGCGTCGTCCGGGTCGAGGTTCGACCAGTCGTAGGTGTGCGTCACCTCCGTACGCGTCTCGCCGAGCGGGTTCAGTTCCCAGCGCCACAGATGCCCCGGGGGCTGCTTGCCCGGTTCCGACGGACGCCACGCCACCCGGCGCGCCTCCTCGAACTCCACGACGTGGTTCTCCCGGACCCAGCCGTTCGTGAGCGTCGTGGCGAACACGTCGCCGACCGCGTGGACGCGCTGGCCCGGCTTCGACTCGGCCAGGTTGTCGTTGCCGTCCCAGCTCGGCTGCTGCGAGGGGTCGGCGATCAGCTCGAAAATCCGCTCGGCGGGGGCCTCGATCTCACGGCTGGCGCGCACGACGCGCGAGGGTTCGTCAGTCACGCGCTCATGCAATCACATCGGCCTCCCGCACAGTGCCTTCTTGCGGAGCATCGTCCCGAGCCAATCCGTTGAGCGCCCGATAGGTCCGGTTGCTCGCGGCGGCCGCTCGCTGTTCGCGTCCGGTCGCTTCGATGTAGTTCTGGCTCGTCGCCAAGCTCGCGTGCCCCAGCAACGACATGATCTCCGACGCGGTGGCACCGTCTTCGGCCAGCCGCGTGGCGAAGGTGTGCCGCAGAGCGTGCAGATTCGCGCCCGTCGGCACCCTGTCATGCAGGCCCGCCCATCGGTAGCACGACTTCACCAGGTACTCGAGCGCACCGCGGCCGATCGGTTCGCCCGCCCGGTCCCGCAGCAGCGGCTCGCTCGCCGGGAATCGTTGCCGGGTGAACCGCCGGCGGCACGAAGCCTGATAGTCCTCGATCAGTTTCGCCATCGCCGGTTGCACCGGGATCGACCGGTCCCGGCTGCCCTTGCCGTGGACGTGCAACCGCAGTTCGCCATCTCGCCCGACCACCGACCGCGGCGTGAGCGCACGCATTTCCGCTGCTCGCAGGCCCGCGACCAGCCCCAACGCCAGGACCAGCACGTCCCTCTCCGGCCAAGGATCCCGCGCGCGCCGGGCACCGTCGGCCGCCGCGGTGAGCAGCTGCTCGGGAGTTTCCTCGCCCCGCAACGGTTTCGGCGTGAGCGGGGGAGTCTTGGGCCGCGCGACCGCTCCCATGGGATTGCCGGGGAGCAGTCCGTCCGAGACGCAGAAGGTGAGGAACTGATTCCACGTCGACCACGCCCGCAGCACCGAGCTTTTCGCGTGATTATCGGCAAACGCGCCGAAAGCAGCACGCAGCACCGGCGCTGTCAGCTCTTCGACGTCCACCTCGTCGCGCCCCAGCTCCGCCAGCAGGAGAGCGGTGATCCCGGCGAGGTCCCGCCGATAGGCGGCAGTGGTGTGCGGCGAGTCCTTGCGCGGCCGCCGTGCCGCGAAGAACGCTTGCTGTGCCTCGGAAACGAGCATAGTGATCTTGTACCGCACAGCACCGACAATTTCGACGCTACCCGTTGTCTGATATATGATGCATAATAGCGATTATGCATGAAACATGGCTGCGGGAGGGGTTCTGCCGGGCTTGAGAAGGGGCTGAATCCCCTTGGGGGACAGCGCTTTCCGATCAGCCCGTTCGAGTCCCGGAGCGCCCTGCGTGCTCCAGAATCTCGCTGTTGAGGCTGGCTTCGGCGGCTTGGCTGAGCCTGACGTCGGACTGGACCGGCGACGTGTTCATCTGGTCGAGTGGATCTTCCGGCTGCCTGAGTCAGCGTCAGCGCGTTCGGAAAAGTTGTTGTGCTCCAACCTCAACGTCCTGCCAGTCGCACTTAATTCGTCACGGTGACGAATTAAGTGCGACTGAGACGGCAGTTCCCGTCGGGGATCTCGGGTTGCCCTCCGGCGGACTCGCCTCGGGTCTGGCCCAGAGAGCTCCTCAGCGACGTGCGCTGAGGAGGCCGCTGAGCCAACGAGCGCCCGAACGCCGCGTCGATGCGTTCAGGGACAAGTCGTACGAGCGCATCAGAGCCCTCAGAAAACCTCTCCTCAACCTGCTCATCTGCAGGTCAGCGAAACGCCGATAATGTACATTATGTCAAGTAAGCGGTGAGACGGCGTCCGACGCCACTCGCCCGTACGTACGTCAGTGCCCGATGACTTTCGCGAGCAACCGCGGTGCTGACAGCTGGACGTCGGCCAAGCCGACTGACGCTCACCACACCAGCGGACCGTTGATGTCCGTGTAGGTGCCGGTCGGTCCGCTGGTGCCGATCTGCGCCATCCGGACGATGATCTCCGCACCTTGCTCGACCGGCTGTCCTCCGCGGCGTCCGTTGATGTCCGTCTGCGTGTAGCCAGGCTCGACGGCGTTGATGCGGATCCCGGGAAACGCCTTGGCGTACTGGACGGTCACCATGTTCACCGCAGCCTTCGACGCCGGGTATGCGACGCCGGGGTACGCGTACTGGTGTGTTGCCTCGTCCGTCATCCTGCCCAGCGATCCGAGCGCGCTGCTGACGTTCACCACCACCGGCGCGGACGATCGTTGCAGGAGCGGCAGAAACGCGTGCAACACCCGCACGACGCCGAAGACGTTGGTCTCGAACGTTTCCCGCATCAGGTCGGCGGTGGTTTCCGCTGCTCCGACCGATTCCCCATCGCTCTTCAGTTCGACGGCGATGCCTGCGTTGTTGACGAGGACGTCCAGTCCCCCGTCCGCCTCGATGGTTTTCGCTGCGGCGAGGACCGATGCTTCGTCGGTGACGTCGAGCTGGACGGTTCGCGCGCCGAGTTCTTCCGCGGCTCGTTCGCCGCGGGCGGCGTCGCGGGCGCCGACGTAGACGGTGTGTCCGGCAGCGACCAAGCGGCGGGCGGTTTCGTAGCCGAGTCCTTTGGTGGCACCGGTGATGAGTGTTGTGGTCATGGCGGCGAACGTATGTGCTGGAGCGCGAACCAGGTCAACCGTCCGGTGGCAGGATGGGAAGATGCCGCTGCCTGAGCCGACGACGCACGACTGGTCCCGTGATCACGATCCTGACCACTTGCGGTTGATCCGGGAGAACCCCATGCGGTACGCGCCGACCGGAATGTGTCATCTGATTCTGGAGGTGCTCGCTTACGCCGCGGACGAGGCCGAGGATCGCGGCGCGGGCCGGGCGGTCGTCGAATTTCACCCGGACGGTTCGGTTTCCGTTTCGGACGACGGTCGCGGGACGCAGATGGCGGTAGGCGACGACGGGCGGCCGGTGCGGAAGCCGGTGATGGCGACGAAAGACTTCCGGTACTTCGATTCCCCACCAGCCACTCCCCTCCCGGACGGGCATCCGCGGTACGGGATGTCGGTGGTCGCGGCGTTGAGCGAGTGGTTGGTGCACACGAACCGGCGGGCCGAGGGCGCGTGGACGCAGCGGTATCGCCACGGCGTTCCAGCGGACGAACTGGTTGCGGTGCCGTCGGACGGGACGACCGGAACGACTGTGCGTTTCCTTCCGGCTGATGGGCTGGGCGGCGAGGTGTCGGCGGAGTCGGTGCGGCCGTTGGCGGAGCGGTTGAGCCGGGTGCTGGTGGTCGAGGTCTAGTCCACTCCCCTTGGCGGGCCTTGGCTGATGCGGCGCAAGGTGGGTTCGAGACGGTCGAGGTCGCTGGTGGTGATCAGCTGCCGTTCGTCCCACCAGGTCGCGCCGGCTTCGGCCAGCGGGGCGATCAGGTCGCGGGCGCGGGCCGGGTCGCCCGGGGAGGCGCCGCCGACGACGAACTCGAACGTCTCCCCCGCGCCGTGTTTTCGGGCGTAGGCCACGACGTCGCGGACGTCTTCCGCGGCCGGGGCGACGCCGTGGGTGGCGTTTTTGAACAGCGGGGCGACGCCGTCCCAGCGCGCGGCGCGGCGGACGGGCTTGCGGTTGGGCCAGACGGCGGCCAGCCAGACCGGCGGGCGCGGTTGCTGGACGGTGGCGGGCCGGAGGGTGACGGTGCGGACTTGGTAGTGCTTGCCGTCGTGGTCGACGGGGTTTCCGGACCAGTAGCGGTCGAGGAGGCCGAGGCTTTCGTCGAGATGTTCAGCGAGGACGACTGGGTCGGTGGGTTCGCCGAAGCTGCCGAACTCGTCCTGGATCGGTCCGCCGAGGCCGGCGCCGAAGATGACGCGTCCGCCGCTGAGCGCGTCGAGAGTGGCGACCTGGCGGGCGAGGTGCTCAGGACGGCGGCGAGGCACCGCGGTGACGAGCGTGCCGATCTTGAGCGTGGAAGTCGCGAGCGCGGCCGCGGTCAGCAGCATCCAGGGATCGCCGAACGGCTGGCCGCGGCGGAGTTCCTTGTCGTGGACCACGTGGTCCCAGAGGAACAGCGCGTCCCAGCCTTCTTGTTCGGCCGCTGCCGCCACTCTCGCCACGGTCCGGGCATCGGCGAAGTCGCCGAAGTTCGGGATGTTGATCGAGAACCGCATGCCGGGCATGGTCCCGGCGAAAGTGCTGGCGGGGCAAGCGAATTAAGCCCGGTCCGGCGGGTGTTCGGGGGTGGCAGGATCGTCGCTGTGCCGGGTGGCCTCGTGGTTCGAGCCTGACGGTCGGCTCGGGGTCCCCGGCGAGGTCGTGCTCCCTGCAGACCTCTCCCCTCTCCCGCGCAGCCGACCGCGACGCTCGACCCGAGACCGTTGACGCAAGTTGTGAATCGATGGTTCACTTCTTCCCGTGGCCTACCGCAGAACGCCCAAAGTCCAGGAGCGCCTCGACGCGCTCCGGGAGACCATCCTGGACGCGACAGTGCAGCAGCTCGCCGAACACGGGTACTCCGGCTGCTCGGTAGCCGCCGTCGCTGAGCGGGCCGGGGTCGCGGTCGGGACGGTGTACCGGCACTTCCCCACCAAGGCAGACCTGGTCGTGCGGGTCTTCCGGCAGGTCGTCTCGCGCGAGGTCGAGGCCGTGCGGTCCGCGGCGGCGGGCCCGGTCGATCCGGTCGCGCGCGTCGTGGCGGTGTTCGAGACCTTCGCGTTGCGGGCGTTGAAGGCGCCGCGGCTGGCGTATGCGCTGCTGGCCGAGCCGGTGGACGCGGTGATCGACGCGGAGCGGCTCGAGTTCCGGCGGGTTTTCCGGGACGTCGTCGCCGAGCATGTCGCCGAAGGGGTCCGCGCCGGGGTGTTGCCCGCGCAGGACGCGGCGGTCAGTGCGGCGGCGTTGGTCGGCGCCGCGGCGGAGGTGTTGATCGGCCCGCTGACCAGCGGCGGGTCGGCGGAGGTCAGCGAGTTGAGCACGTTTGTCGTGCGGTCACTGGGAGGTTCGGATGCCCGCAACGCATGAGGTCGTCAATCAGGTTCCGCCGCTGGAGCACGACACCGCCGCGGATCCGGCGCTGGCGGAGGCGGTCGGGCGCACCGAGGCGGAGTGGGTCGTCGACGAGCTGCACGAGCTCGGGCGGCTCGCCGGCAGTGAGCAGGTGCAGGAGTGGAGCCGGCTGGTCAACGAGAACGAGCCGGTGCTGCGCACGCACGACCGGTTCGGGCACCGGATCGACGAGGTCGAATTCCATCCGCATTGGCACGACCTGATGAAGGTCGCGGTGTCGCACGGGCTGCAGGCCGCGCCGTGGCGGGACGAGCGGCCGGGGGCGCACGCTGCGCGGGCGGCGAAGTTCTATGTCTGGAGCCAGTCCGAGGCCGGGCACACCTGCCCGATTTCGATGACGTACGCGGCGGTTCCGGCGTTGCGCGCCAATCCTGAGCTGACCGAGAAGTACGAGCCGTTGCTGGCGTCGACCGAGTACGACTTCGGGTTGCGCGAGCCGGGCACGAAGCGCGGGCTGATCGCGGGCATGTCGATGACCGAGAAGCAGGGCGGTTCGGACGTCCGCGCCAACACCACCGCGGCGCGGCCCGCGGGCGACGGCAGCTATCGGCTGGTCGGGCACAAGTGGTTCACCAGCGCGCCGATGTCGGACATGTTCCTCACGCTCGCGCAGGCGCCCGGCGGGCTGTCCTGCTTCCTGCTCCCCCGGGTGCTCCCGGACGGCAGCCGGAACCCGATCCGGTTGCAGCGCTTGAAGGACAAGCTCGGCAACCGGTCGAACGCGTCGTCGGAGATCGAGTACGACGACGCGGTGGGCTGGCTCGTCGGCGAGGAGGGCCGCGGGGTCCGCACGATCATCGAGATGGTCAACAACACGCGGCTCGACTGCGCGCTCGGCAGTTCGTCGGGGATGCGGCTGGGCGCGGTCCGCGCGGTGCACCACGCGACGCACCGGTACGCGTTCGGCAAGGCGCTCGTGGACCAGCCGTTGATGGCGAACGTGCTGGCGGACCTGGTGATCGAGGCGGAAGCGGCGGTGGCGGCGTCGATGCGGCTCGCGGCCGCGGGCGACCGGCGCGACGACGAGCAGGAGCAGGCGTTCCGGCGGCTCGGGCTCGCGGTGACCAAGTACTGGGTGTGCAAGCGGGCGCCGATGCACGCGGCCGAGGCGCTGGAATGCTTTGGCGGCAACGGGTATGTCGAGGAGTCGGGCATGCCGCGGCTGTACCGGGAGGCCCCGCTGATGTCGATCTGGGAGGGGTCGGGCAACGTCGCGGCGCTGGACGCGTTGCGCGCGATGGGACGGCAGCCGGAGTCGGTGGCCGCGTTCTTCGCCGAGGTCGAGCAGGCCGCGGGCGGGGACGCGCGGCTCGACGACGCGGTCGACCGGCTCAAGAAGGATCTGTCCGATGTGGACGATCTGGAGTTCAGGGCGCGGCGGGTGGTCGAGTCGATGGCGTTGGTGCTGCAGGGTTCGCTGCTCGTGCGGCACGCGCCGCGCGCGGTGGCGGACGCGTTCTGCGGCACGCGGTTCGGCGGCGACTGGGGGCTGGCTTTCGGTACTTTGCCCGCTGGAACCGACACTTCCGCGATCATCGCCCGCGCTCGCGTCTAGTCCGCGTGTTTCGCCGGACGGGGCGCGGCGGCGGGGGCTACTGTCCCTGCCCGTGACCGAACCTGTTTACGTAACCGAGACGCGGACCGCGTACGACACCGTCGCCGAGTCGTACGCCGAACTGCTGAAGGATTTCCTCGAGTCGAGCACGTGGGACCGGACGATGCTCGGCGCGTTCGCGGAGCTGACCGGCGAGGGGCCGGTGGGCGATCTGGGCTGTGGGCCCGGCCGTCTCACCGGGTACCTCGCGTCGCTGGGCTTGGACGTCTTCGGCGTCGACCTGTCCCCCACGATGGTCGAGGTCGCCCGCCGGACGCATCCGAGCCTGCGCTTCGAGGTCGGCTCGCTCGCTGCTTTGGATGTCGCTGACGGCTCGCTCGCCGGGGCGCTCGCGTGGTATTCGCTGATCCACACGCCGCCCGAGGAGCTTCCGGTGCTGGCCAAGGAACTCGCGCGGGTGCTGCGTCCCGGCGGCTGGCTGCTGACCGCGTTCCAGGTGGGCGACAACCAGCGTCGCCGCATCGAAAACGCCTACGGCCACGACATCGCGGCGGACGCGTACCGGCTGGATCCGGATTTCGTCGCGCAGCTGCTCACTGACGCCGGTTTCGTGGTGGACGCGCGGCTGGTGCGCAAGCCGGGCCCGAGCTACGAGGCGACCGATCAGGCGTACGTGATGGCCCGCAAGGAGGGCTGAGGAACGTCCGCTGGGGACAGAAGGGGGCAGGGACTTCTCCCTGTCCCCTTCAACATATAGCGCACCCCGGGGCTTGCGGCAAGGCCCGGGTGGTGCTCCACAATCGTCCGCCGGAGCCACTGCCTGCGGAAATACCGCGGGCGGGAAGCGGCTCCGGTACAGGGGACGCAAAGTTCATGGTGGACGTGATCGTGGTGGGGGCCGGGCCGGCGGGCGTCATGCTGGCCGCGGAGCTGCGGCTGCACGGGGTGCGCGTGGTCGTGCTGGAAAAGGACGCGGAACCGCCGAAGTACGTGCGCGCGCTGGGGATGCACTCGCGCAGCATGGAGGTCCTGGACCAGCGCGGGATGCTGGAGCCGTTCCTCGCCGAGGGGTCGACGCATCCGGCCGGGGGTTTCTTCGCGGGGATCGCGCGGCCCGCGCCGGAGCGGCTGGACACGTCGCATCCGTACGTGCTGGGGCTTCCGCAGCCCATCACCGACCGGTTGCTGGCCGAGCACGCGGTCGAGGCGGGCGCGGAGATCCGGCGCGGGTGCGAAGTCGTCGGGCTGAGCCAGGACGACGACGGGGTAAGCGTTTCGCTGGCCGACGGCAGCGAACTGCGGGCGCGGTATCTGGTCGGCTGCGACGGCGGGCGGAGCACGGTGCGCAAGGCGCTCGGCGTCGCGTTCCCGGGCGAGCCCGCGCGTCGCCAAGTGCTGCTGGGCGAGATGGAGGCGACCGCGGATCCCGCCGAAATCACCGCGCGGGTGATGGAAATCCGCAAGACGCAGCTGTGGTTCGGGGTCGGGCCGCTGCGCGACGGGATGTTCCGCATGGTCGTGCCCGCGGCCGGGGTGGTCGAGGACCGGGAGGAGCGGACGCCGACGCTGGACGAGGTCAAACAGCAGCTGCGCGAGTACGCCGGAACGGATTTCGGCGTCCACTCCCCTCGCTGGCTCTCGCGGTTCGGGGACGCGACCCGGCAGGCCGAGCACTACCGCGTCGGCCGGGTGCTGCTCGCCGGGGACGCGGCGCACGTGCACCCGCCGCTGGGCGGGCAGGGGCTCAACCTCGGCCTCCAGGACGCGTTCAACCTCGGCTGGAAACTCGCCGCCGAGGTCAACGGCTGGGCTCCGGAGGGACTGCTCGACACCTACGAGGCCGAACGGCACCCGGTCGCGGACGCGGTGCTGGACAACGTCCGGGCGCAGGCCGTGGTGATGTCGCCCGATCCGGACGGGCGCGCGATGCGGCGGTTGCTGACCGAGCTGATGGCCTTCGAGGAGGTCAACCGGCTGCTGCTGGAGAAGGTGCTCGCGCTCGACATCCGCTACGACTTCGGCGAAGGGCATCCGCTGCTCGGGCGGCGGATGCCGGACCTGGCGCTCAAGCGAGGGCGGCTGTACGAGCTGATGCACCAGGGCCGCGGGCTGTTGCTGGACCAGAACGGGCAGCTGTCGGCGGAAGGCTGGGCGGACCGGGTCGACCGCGTCGTGGACGTGAGCGAGGACCTCGACGTGCCCGCCGCGCTGCTGCGTCCGGACGGGCACGTGGTCTGGACCGGCGAGGATCAGGGCGAGTTGGAGAAGCACCTGTTGCAATGGTTCGGCGCGAAGCGATGAGGACGTAGCGGGGCGGGTTTCCCGGCTTCCCTGGGGGTGCCGGGAAACCCGCCGCGGTCACGGATGGACCGGACCGCCCCAGCAGTCCTGTTTGCCCAGCCGCACCGACGTGTTGGTGTAGACGCCGTCGGCGATGCTGTCCTGCATGATCGACCGCTGGTCGGCCGGGCGCGGCCACTGGTAGCACCAGTGCTGGGCGAAGTAGCCGCCCGCCGCCTGGATCGGGTCGAAATCGCAGATGCCGTCGGTCTGGATGCAGTAGCGGATGGAGCGGACGCCGGTGAAGTCCGGGCGGCCCGCGCCGAACGACACGTATCCGCCGAACGGCGAGGGCAGGCCGGTGCCCGGCGGGAGCGTCGCGCTGATCCCGGTTCCGGCCGGGCCGGGCGGCTGCATCGGGTCGGCGAAGAGCTTCGCGCTGAACTTCGCCTTGTCGACGCCGAGCTGGTCGTCGGCGATGTCGTTGAGGACCAGGTTCGCCACGATCGCGCCCTGGGAGTAGCCGACGACGGTGAACTCGGCGTTCGGGTTCTCGTGGTAGGCGTCCTGGACGACCTGGCGGCCGCGGTCGTGCCCGATCGCGACGCTCTGGTCCATCGGGGTCTGGTCGCAGTTGGGCGCGCCGGCGGCCCCGGCGGGATAGTCGACGACCCGCGCGATGCCGCCCTGCAGCCACTCCGGACGGTAGACCGACGCCTTCCCGTCGCAGGTGCCGCCGATCAGGATGTAGTAGTGCGCGTCGTCGGCGTACGCCGGTGTGGCGCTGGCGAATCCCGCGCCGAGCGTGGCGACGACCGCGCCGATCAGCGCGATCCTCCTGGTTTTCTTCCCCATCGGGTCCCCTCCGCGTCGAATGGTCAGCATGTTGCTGAACGTGTTCGGAAAGCTACGGAGGAGCAATGAAATCCTGCTGACATCATGATCGCCCGCGAGCCGGGGCGTTCGCCGATGCCGCTGGTCAGGCGGTACCGGAGCCGGATCCGAGTCCACCGGATCGAGTGACCCGTCTCAAGCCGGGCTTCGGCGCCGGGCGGCGGGCACGTCGTGCAGGGGCGGACCGGCGACCACGGTGTTGTGGACGGTGCCGATCTCCTCCACGGTCATGCGGACGGTGTCGCCGATGCGCAGCGGCGGCGGTTGCCGGTCGCCGCGCCATCCCCACAGTTCGGCGAGGCAGCCGCTGCCACAGGTTCCGGAGCCGAGCACGTCGCCCGGCCGGACCCAGGTGCCCCGGCTGGCGTAGGAGATCAGCTCGGCGAACGTCCAGGCCATGTTGGCGAGCGTGTCGCCGCCGATGCGGGTGTCGTTGACGAAGACCTCCATCGCGAGGTCGTACCGGCCGTCGCGATCGGCCAGTTCGTCCGGGGTGACCAGCACCGGGCCGAGCGTCGTGGCGGTGTCCTTGCCCTTGGCCGGTCCGAGTCCGACGCGCATTTCGCGGCTCTGCAGGTCGCGCGCCGACCAGTCGTTGAGGATGGTGAACCCGGCGATGTGGTCCGCGGCCTCGGCGACCGACAGGTTGAAACCCGCCGTGCCGATCACGGCCGCGACTTCGAGTTCGAAATCCAGCACTTCGCAGCCGGGCGGCATCGGGACCGGGGCGCCGGAGCCGATCGCGGCGTGCGGGTTGGTGAAGTAGAAGGCGGGCGCTTCGTACCAGGCGTCCGGGACCTCGCTGGTTCCCGTGATCGCGCGGAGCGAGCCGGCCGTGTGCTGTTCGAAGGTGATGAAGTCGCGGATGCTGGCGACCGGCACCGGGACGGCGATCGACGCGGTTTCGTCCCAGGCCGACCGCTCGCCTGCCGCCCCGGTCTCCCCTGCGGCGAGCACCTCGAAGACGTCCGCAGTCTCGGGCAGCAGATCGATGCGGTCGCCGTCGACGACGCCGTAGCGCTGGACGCCGTCGACGAACAAGGAACCGATTCTCATTCCGTCTCCTCGTCGAAGATCGCCACCGCGCGGGTCCAGCCTGCCGACGCCGCGTGGATCTTGACCGGGAAGCAGGCGATCTGGAACCCGGTGGCCGGGAGGCTCTCCAGGTTGTGCAGCTTCTCGAGGTGGCAGTAGCCGATCTCGCGGCCGGCCCGGTGGCCCTCCCAGATGACCGAGGCGTCGTGGTCGCGGGCGTAGCGCTCGGCGGTGAACCGGAACGGGGCGTCCCAGCTCCAGGCGTCGGTTCCGGTCACCCGCACCCCCTGTTCGAGCAGGTGCAGGGTGGCGGCGCGGCCGACTCCGCAGCCGGAATCGACGTAGTCGTCCTGGCCGTAGCGCTCCCCGGCGCGGGTGTTGACCACCACGATGTCGAGCGGGCGCAGCCGGTGGCCGATCCGGTCGAGTTCGGCGTCGATGTCGGCGGGCGTGACGACGTGGCCGTCGGGCAGGCTCCGGAAGTCCAGCTTCACTCCCTGCTGGAAGCACCAGTGCAGCGGCACCTCGTCGATCGTCATCGCCCGGCGGCCTCCGTCCATAGTGGACGCGTAGTGGTACGGGGCGTCGAGATGGGTGCCGGTGTGCGTGGTGGCCTCGATCCGCTCGATCGCCCAGCCTTCGCCGTCGGGCAGATCGGCGGCCGTCGCGCCCGGGAAGAAGCGGAGCAGGTCCGGGACCGACTGCTGGTGGTCGACGTAGGTGATCGAGGGCCGGTGCCCGGGCGGGTCGGACGCGATCCCGCCCCGCAGCGGAACCGAAATGTCCACGAGCTGTCGCATGGCGACTCCTTCCAGGCGCTCAGCGCGGGATGACGGGGACGAGCAGATGGGACGCGTGGTCGCCGCCGAGGTGGATGACGGTGCCGGTCGCGGGGCGGGCGAGATCGGGACGGTCGTGGGTCATGAAGCCGAGGTCGCTGTCCCCGGCGACCAGTTCGAGGCGCAGCCGCTCGCCCGGCGCGAGGGTGATGCTGGTGGGCCAGATCTCGACCTCGAGCAGGGTCGGCTCGCCGGGCACGAGGGGAATCTCGCGGGCATGGGGGTGCCACGGCCGGTGCGGCAGCGACCGCTCCGGATCGGTCTCGCGGTGGGAAGCCTTGAGCCAGCCCATCGTCATCGGGACCGGACCGCCCTGGGGGCCGACGCCCGGGATCGGCTCGCCGTCGGTGCCGATGTGCTGCACCCGGGCGAAGACGTCGAGGTCGTCCTGCTCGGAGCTGAGCCACAGGCGCAGCGCGACCGGGCCGGTCAGCTCGAGGGGCTCGGAGACCGGGGCGGTGTCGAAGCTGGCGGGGTAGGTCACCGTGGCGGCGTCGGCGGGCGGTTCCCAGTCGAGGGTTCCTTCGCCGAGGTGGAGCTCGCGCCACTGCGTCTGCGGGAGCGGAAAGTCCGTGGCGTCTCGCCATTCGACCTCGCGCCCGTGCCGGATCGCCAGCCGCACCGGGGGTACGCCGTCCATCCGGTCGGGCTGGTCTTTGAGGAACCGGTCGAGGAAGCGCAGCTGCAGATCCAGGGCCCAGTCTGCGTAGTAGGGGTCGATGTGGGTGCCGGTGTGCACGACGAGCCACTTGTCCCGCGACGCCGCGCGGGCCCAGCCTTCGATGTTGCCGCGCAGGTGGACATGCAGGGCGCCCCAGTTTCCCGCCGACAGCACCGGCACCGTGACCCGGTCCAGGTCGACGATGCGCGCTCGGTGGTAGTCGTCCAGCACGGGGCGCTGCGGGAGCACCTCGCGCCAGTCGTCGCCGTCCTCGCCGTTGCGCTGGGGAGTGATCTGGCGGTCCCACCAGAACTCGACGAACCCGTTGGCGTACAGGCCGCCCTGGTAGATGAAGTCGCGGTAGAAGTCGGTCGCGCCTTCCCAGGCCACGACCGCGGCGAGGTGCGGCGGCTGCAGCTCCGCGACCCGCCAGCCCATCATCGCGAGCCACGAGATGCCGCTGGACGCCACCTTTCCGGTGGACCACGGCTGTCCGGCCGCCCATTCGACGACGTCGTAGAAGTCCTCGGAATCGCCCGGGCTCATCAGGTCCATCCGGCCGGGCGACTTGCCGGTGCCCCGGGTGTCGGCGCGCAGCACCGCATAGCCGCGGGCCGTCCACCACTCGGGGTTCGGGGTCTCCCAGACCATGTGCTCGCTCTGCGGCACGCGGTCGTAGAGCGGATAGCGGTCCGGCCAGTGCACGTCCTTGCCGTACGGGCTGGTCGACGCCAGCACGGGAAACGCGCCCTCGTCGTCGGGCAGGAACAGGTCGGCAAGGACCGGCGAGCCGGTGCGGGCGGGGACCTCGATGTCCCGTTCGATGCGCATCTCAGTACTCCAGGGGGTGACCGTTAAAGCAAGTCAGCTTGCGTCAAGGAGTATGGCGACTGGCGCCCGCTAAAGCAAGCGAACTTGTATTAGAGTGCTGTCCGTGAACGATTCGGACGTCCGGCGACGCCCCGGCGGACGCGCGGCCCGGGTGCGCGCCGCTGTCATCGACGCGACCAACGAGCTCCTGCAGGACCACGGCCTGACGGGACTGAAGGTGTCCGAGGTGGCGCGGCGCGCGCAGGTCAACGAGACGTCGATCTTCCGGCGGTGGGGCACCCGCGAGAACCTCGTCATCGACGCCCTGCTCGCCGACGCCGCCGAACAGCTTCCGGTGCCCGACAGCGGGAATGTGCGCGACGACCTGATCGCCTACGCCACGTCGCTCGCGAAATACCTGACCTCGCCCGCCGGCAACGCCCTCGACCGGACCCTGGCCTCGGCCGGCGACGACCCGGCCACCCAGCAGCTGCGCGACCAGTACTGGGACGCCCGCTACGCCCAGTCCGGCCAGATCGCCGCGCGGGCGGTCGAACGCGGAGAACTGCCCGAGGGCACCAACCCGCGGTTCGTGCTGGAGATGCTCGTCGCGCCGCTGCACTTCAGGATCGTGCTCACCCGCGAGCCGCTCGAGCCGGACTTGCCCGCCCGCATCGTCGACGCGCTCCTCCACGGGCTCCTCACGTCTGCCTGAGTCAGCGTTGTGGCCCGTACGGTCCAGAACCAGTAGGGTCGGCGCATGGCCCGGCCCCGCGAGTTCGACGAACAACGCGTGTTGCTCGCTGTCCGCGACGAGTTCTGGGACAAGGGCTACGCGGCGACGTCGCTGGATGACCTGCTGCGCGCGAGCGGGCTCGGCAAAGGCAGCCTGTACGGGGCGTTCGGAGACAAGCGAAGCCTGTTCCTGCGAGTACTGCGCGACTACGACGACGCGAACCTGCTGAAGCTGAGCGAAAATCTGGCGTCCGCGGCGCGCGGGATCGACATGGTGCGCGCGTTTCTGCTCAGCCCGACCGTCGACCCGACCGGAGCGGTCGCGCGTCGAGGTTGCTTGCTGGCCAACAGCAACGCCGAACTGGCCGCGAGCACTCCGGACGTGGCCGCTGAGGCGCGTCGCAGCTACGACGCGATCACGGACATCCTCGCCGAGGCACTGGAACGCGCCCAGCGCGAAGGCGACCTCTCCCCTGACGCCGATCCTGCCGAGACCGCCCGCGCGGTGCTGGTCGCCCAGCTCGGCCTGACCGCGCTCGGGCGTACCGGCATGGACGTCGACGCGCTCACCAAGGCGGCCCAGTCCACTATCGAGCGGCTGCTGCCCGTCCCAGCGCGGTAAGACGCACCGCCGCTCTCGCCGCGGATGCCTGCCTGGCACATCCAGGTCCATGCATGCTCTTCCCGCCTTCGTTATTGACCGCTCGGTCCATATCTGCGAGAGTTATGGACCTTACGGTCAATAATCTTGAAGGAGGGCGGCATGGCCGTCTTGGCAGACAAAATCGCCGTGGTCACCGGAGGCAGCACCGGCATCGGATTCGCGACCGCACGCGCGTTCCGCGACGAGGGCGCCAAGGTCTTCATCACCGGCCGCCGCAAGGACGCGCTCGACGCCGCGGTCGCCGAACTCGGGCCTGCCGTGACGGGCGTGGTCTGTGACGCTTCGGTGCTCGAGGACCTCGACGCGTTGTACCGAACCGTGCGCGAGCAGGCCGGTCGCATCGACGTACTGGTCGCCAACGCAGGCATCGGCATCTCGGCTCCCCTCGGCGAGGTGACGGAGGAGCTGATCGACTCGGTGTTCGCCACCAACGTCAAGGGAACGATCTTCACCCTGCAGCAAGCACTGCCGCTGCTGAGCCCGAACGCCTCGGTGATCCTCACCGGTTCGACCGCCACCACCCGGCCCGGCCAGGGACTCGAGGTCTACGCGGCATCGAAGGCCGCGATCCGCAACCTCGCCCGGGGCTGGGCGCTCAGCTCGCGCACGCACGGGTTCCGGGTCAACGTCGTGTCCCCTGGCGGCACGCGTACGCCCGGTCTTCTCGAACTGGTCCCGTCCGAGGCGCTCAGGCAGTCCGAAGGCGCGATCCCGCTGGGTCGCCTCGCCGAACCCGCGGAGATCGCCGCCGTGACGACCTTTCTTGCCTCCGACGCGTCCAGCTATGTCAACGGCGCCGAGTTCTTTGCCGACGGGGGTTTCGCTCAGGTGTGAGAACCCGCGAGAACATCACCGGGACAGAGGGAGAACTCGGTGCCGGGCAAGGGAAGCAGCGGGCGTCGACCGCTGCCGGAGCCGAACTGTCCGGTCTTGCCGAGCGCAGCAGGGAAGCAGGCTCCATGCGAGCGCGGGTCTGGCGGGAACTCTGCAAGGCTCGGCGATGAAAGCCAAACCACCGAGCTTTCGAGTGCTGCACGCACGTGGCCGTGCGCGAGCGTTCGTCAGCGGACGCGCGGCGGGAATTCCGCGAAATCGGGCAGCGCAAGGCCAAGCCGCCGGTTATAACGGGTGCCGCGGGTGCCCTCGGCTGTGCGTGAGCGCAGGTCGGCGGAAAGACGGCGAGAACTCCGGCAGCGAAAGCCACCGGTCTTGCCGAGCGATGCGAGCAATCCGGCTGCACACGCTCGGCAGAACGGCGGCGTGAACTCGGCGGGATCCGGCGGCGAAAGCCAATCCGCCCGATCCCGCCGAGCGCTGCACGCACCCGGCCGCGCACGAGCGCCGGTCACCGCACGCGCGGCGTGAACTCCGCGAGATCCGGCAGCGGCGGCACCTCCCGGGCATACACGTCCGCGGCCAGCACCCCGGTGGTGACCCGGGTGGCAGTACGGCGGCCGAGTTCGTCGAGGATTTCCTGTTCGGTCCGGCCGCGGGCGAGCAGGAGCAGGAACGGGTCCGCGTCGAGCAGCCACGCGACCTGGAACGACAGGGCGGCGGCGTGCCGGCACGGGAGTTCCCAGCCGGGGCAGTCGCAGTCCGGGTCGAGGTCGCCGATGCCGGGCAGCAGCGGGACGACCTCGGCCAGCTCCGGCGGCAGGTGCCGGTCGAGCAGTGCGGCTAGGTGGCCGGAGTGGTCGGCGGCGCGGTCGAGCAGCAGTTCCCAGTCCGTTGTGGACAGTTCGGCCAGGTGCACGCCGGTGCGGTACGGGCCGTCGTCGGCGTCCTCGGTGGTCGCGGTGATCAGGCCGGGGCTGACCGTGATCGGGCCGACCAGGCCCGCCGCGGCGTAGCTCCGGCCTTTCTTCAGCTGCCGCAGGTCGAGCGCGGTGTCCTCCATCGCCTGCAGCCACGCGCGGCCCCACCAGGTGCGGGCGAACGGGCCGCGGCCGGGGCGGGCGGGGAACGCGGGGAATCCGCGGACCCGGTCGGTCATCGCTGCCTCCGGAGGGTGACGAGCTCGGCCAGTTCGGCGTCGGTGAGTTCGGTGAGCGCGGCCTCGCCCGAGGCGAGCACCGCGTCGGCGAGCGCGCGTTTCTCCCGCAGCATCACCGCGATCCGGTCTTCGACCGTGCCTTCCGCGACCAAACGGTGGACCTGCACCGGCCGCGTCTGCCCGATCCGGTACGCGCGGTCGGTCGCCTGGTCCTCGACCGCCGGGTTCCACCACCGGTCGTAGTGCACGACGTGGTCGGCCCGCGTGAGGGTGAGCCCGGTGCCCGCGGCCTTGAGCGACAACAGGAACACCGGCACGTCGCCGTTCTGGAAACCGCGGACGAGCTCCTCGCGCCGCGCGACCGGGGTGCCGCCGTGCAGCAGCTGCGAGGGGACGCCGCGCGCGGCGAGGTGCCGTTCGAGCAGCCGCGCCATCACGACGTACTGGGTGAACACCAGCACCGCGCCGTCCTCGGCGAGGATGGTGTCGAGCAGTTCGTCGAGCAGCTCGAGCTTGCCGGACCGCCCGGCGAGCGGGCTGTCGTCGGGCTCGCCGAGGAACTGCGCGGGGTGGTTGCAGATCTGCTTGAGCGCGGTGAGCAGCTTGACCACGCGGCCGCGGCGGGCCATGCCGTCGCTCGCGGAGATGTCCGCCATCAGCTCGCGCACGGTCGCCTCGTACAACGCGGCCTGCTCCGCGGTGAGCGACACCGGCCGGTCGGTCTCGGTCTTGGCGGGCAACTCGGGCGCGATGCCCGGGTCGGATTTGCGGCGGCGCAACAGGAACGGCCGCAGCAGCCGCGACAGCTGCTCGGCGACCGCCGGATCGGCCCCGGATTCGACCGGCTTCCCCCAGCGCCTGCGGAAATCGGCGAGCGGGCCGAGCAGTCCGGGCGTGGTCCAGTCGAGGATCGCCCACAGTTCGGTGAGAGTGTTCTCCACTGGCGTGCCGGTGAGCGCGACCTTCGCCGAGGAAGGCAGCAGCCGCAACGCTTTCGCCGTGTCGGAACGGTGGTTCTTCACGTGCTGGGCCTCGTCGGCGACCAGCAGATCCCAGCTCACCCCGGCCAGCGGCGCGGGATCGGTGCGCAGCGTGCCGTAGGTGGTGAGGACGAACCCGCCGCCGAGATCCTCCAGCGACCGCGCCGTGCCGTGGAACCGGCGCACCGGCGTCCCGGGCGCGAACCGGCGGATCTCGGTTTCCCACGTGCCCAGCAGCGAAGCCGGGCACACGACCAGCGTCGGACCGGCGCCGCGGTGCAGGTGCAGGGCGATGAGCGTGACGGTTTTGCCGAGCCCCATGTCGTCGGCGAGACAGCAGCCGAGGCCTAGGCCGGTGACGGTGTCGAGCCACTGCAAGCCGCGCAGCTGATAGTCGCGCAGGGTCGCGGCCAGCCCGGCTGGCTGCGGCACCGGCGCCGGGTCGGCCGACAGCCGCTCGCGCAGCTCCTCCAGCCAGCCGTCGATGCGGACCTCCACCTGCTCGCCGTCGACCTCGGTGCGCCCGGTGAGCGCGACGCCCAGCGCCTCGATCGCGGTGAGCGGTTTGAGCGTGCGGTCCCGGGCGCGGTCTGCGGTCGTGCGGTCCAGCAGCACCCACCGGTCCCGCAGCCGGACGACCGGACGCTGGGCCTCGGCGAGCGCGTCGAGTTCCGCGACGCTCAGCTCGCTGTCGCCGAGCGCGAGCTGCCAGTCGAACTGCAGCACCCGGTCGCCGCCGAAGAACGACCGCGCGTCCGACGGCGCGTCGCCCGGCCGGACGACCGCTCGCGCGGCCAGCCCGGTGAGCTCCGCGGGCCAGTGCACCGCCAGCTCCGCGGCGTCGAGCGCGCCCGCGAGCAGTTCGGCGATCTCGCGGTCTCCCAGCGCGACCGACGACGGAACCGCCGCCGACAGCAGCGGAGCCAGCGCGGGCCACACCTCGGCTCCGTGCCGCAAGGCCAGCAGGACCTCGTGCCGCGCCTCCTGGCTGCCGGTGCGCCACAGTTCTTCCGCGTCCACCAGCGGTTCGGTCCCGCCGTGCACCTGGACGACCGCGCGGAACCGGCCGCCCGCCAGGTCGTCGGATTCGATCCGCAGCGACACCCGCAGCGCGGGCTCCACTCCGGCGACGTCGCCGAGGAATCGCATCAGCAGCGGATACGGCTCCGGCAACCGCGCCGGGTCGCCTGGGATCGGCGTCGCGTGCGCGTGCGGCGGCATCGCGTCGGCGAGCCGCCGCAGCCAGGCTTCCTCGTCGGGGTCGAGCGCCCCGGTCCACCCGGCCGACGCGAGCCGTTCCGCGGCCTCGGCGGCCAGCGCCCAGAACCTCGCCGACGGACCGGCCAGCGTCCGCAGCACCGGCACCGCGTCCGCGGTCGGCAACCGCAGCGCGGGCACCGTGCGCACCCCGTCCGGCAGCACGACCTCGACGGTCCCGGGCGCCCCGGGACCGTCCGGCTCCGCGCCGTCCGGTCTCCAGAACACGACCCGGCCCGGCTCCACCACTACTGAATTCAGCGCTCCGCCCTCCCCTGGCTGGCCTCTCCGGGATAGTCTACCGGAAAACTCTGTACTGCGTACAAGGAGCGATATGGACACCGAGGAACCGGGCGATCCGCGGCGGGCCATCGAACTGCTGTGGGGCGTGCCGGGTCCCCCGCGCCGCGGCCCGAAGCCGAAGCTGTCGGTCGAGCACGTGGTGTCCGCCGGGATCCGGGTCGCGGACGCGGAAGGACTGGACGCGGTCACCATGCGCCGGATCGCCGACGACCTCGGCGTCGCCACGATGTCGCTCTACACCTACGTGCCCGGCCGCGACGAGCTGCTGGAGCTGATGCTTGACCACGCGCACGGCGAGCTCCCCGGGGAGCTGCCGGAGGGCTGGCGGGCCGGGCTCGCCGCGGTCGCCGAGGACCTGTGGCGGCTCTACCACCGGCATCCGTGGCTGCTGGAGATCCGCGTAGGCCGCCCGACGCTGGGCCCGCACACCTTCGCCAAATACGAGCGCGAACTCGCCGCGATGGACGAACTCGACCTCGACGACGTCCAGCTCGACGCGATCGTCAGCCTGCTCAACGGACTGGTCGCCGGCGCGGCGCGCGGTTCGGTGGACGCGACCCGCGCCGCCCGGCGCAGCGGGTTGAGCGACGTCGACTGGTGGAACCGTTCCGCGCCGGTGCTGGCGGAAATCCCGGCGGCTGATCCGGTGCACTTCCCGCGCGCGAGCCGGGTCGGCACCACCGCCGGGCAGACCTACGGCGGATCTTCGGATCCCGAGCACCATTTCCGGTTCGGGCTCGAGCGCATCCTCGACGGGATCGGCCAGCTCGCCGGAGCCTGACCGCGCGAAATTGTCGGCGCCCCGGTTTACCGTTCGGACAGTGCCGGCGGAATCCGTTCGCCGGCCCGCATAGGGAGGGGCACGCAGTGACCGGGCAGCACGACGCGGCCGAAGCCGCGGTCGCGCAGGCGTTCCGCGACGAGTGGAGCTCCGTCGTGGCCACGCTCATCCGCGTCACCGGCGACTGGGACCTGGCCGAGGAATGCGCCCAGGACGCGTTCGCGCTCGCCGTGCGCACCTGGCCGCGCGACGGCGTTCCGGACCGCCCCGGCGCGTGGCTCACCACCGCCGCCCGCAACCGTGCCGTCGACCGGCTCCGCCGCGCGTCGGCGGGAGCGGACAAACTCCGGGAGGCCGCGCTGCTGGCCGTCCCGGACGAACCGGCAGCCGTCCACGGTGGACAGAACATGGTGGAAGACGACCGGCTCCGGCTCATCTTCACCTGCTGCCATCCCGCGCTCGCGTTCGAAGCGCAGGTGGCGCTCGCGCTGCGCACGCTCGTCGGGCTCAGCACCGCCGAGATTGCCCGCGCGTTCCTCGTGTCCGAGTCGACGATGTCGCAGCGCCTCGTCCGGGTGAAACGCAAGATCCGCGCCGCCGGGATCCCGTACCGGGTACCGCCCGCGCACCTGCTGCCCGAGCGCACCGCCGCGGTGCTCGGCGTGCTGTACCTGCTGTTCAACGAGGGGTACTCGGCCAGCGAAGGCGACGACCTCCAGCGTCCCGATCTGGCGGTCGAAGCGATCCGGCTGGCCCGGCTGCTGCATTCCCTGATGCCGGACGAATCCGAGGCCGCCGGCCTGCTCGCGCTGCTCCTGCTCCAACACGCCCGCCGCGGCACGCGGAACAGCCCCGACGGCGAATTGATCCCGCTCGAGGAACAAGACCGCAGCCAGTGGGACACCGCCGCGATCGCCGAAGGCACCGCGCTGCTGGAAAGTGCGTTGCGACGGCGCAGCCCCGGGCCGTACCAAGTGCAGGCCGCGATCGCCGCGTGCCACGCCAGTGCCGCGCGCGCCGAAGACACCGACTGGGCGCAGATCGCCGGGCTCTATCTCCAGCTGCGGCGTTACCGGCCGGGTCCGGTGGTCGAACTCAACCGCGCCGTCGCGGTCGGCATGGCCGTCGGGCCCGAAGCCGGGCTCGCCCTCGCCGACCGGCTGGCCGAAGACCTGACGGGCTACCACCTGCTGCCCGCCACCCGCGCGGACTTCCTCCGCAGGCTCGGCCGCACCGAAGAAGCCCAGGTCGCGTACACCGAAGCGCTCGCCTTGGCCCCCACCGGAGCCGAACGCAGCTACCTCCGGAGAAGACTTTCGGAAATTTCTTCGCCGGAGGTGTCTGTCTCCGCCTCGTCCGTTCGTCGGGAGGGCAGAACCGACTCCGGAAGGACAGTCATGATCACCAAGACCCTCAGCGCACCCGGCGCGCAGATCCACTACGACGTCGCCGGATCCGGGCCGCTGCTGCTCCTGGTGCCCGGCGGGCCCGCGGACGCCACCGGGTTCGCCGCGCTGCGCCCGTGCCTCGCCGACCGCTACACCGTCGTCACCTTCGACCCGCGCGGGATCTCCCGCAGCCGCACCACCGATCTCGACGACGACCTGGTCGGCCAGCACGCCGAGGACGTCCAGCGGCTGCTCGCCGAACTCGACGCCGGGCCGGTCTCGGTGCTGGCCAACAGCGGCGGCGCGATCACCATGCTCGAACACGCCACGCGCTACCCGGGCGCGGTGCGGACGCTCGTCGCGCACGAACCGCCGGTCAGCCACTACCTCGGCGACCTGCTGGCCGATTACCCGGACATCCCGGGGATCTACCGGGAGCAGGGCGTCGACGCGGCGATCGGAGCGTTCATGGCCGCCAGCGGCTTCGAGATCCCGCCGCCGCCCGAGCACCCCACCGCCGAGGAAATCGAGCAGGGCAAGCAGATGCGCGGCAACTTCGAGGTGTTCTTCGGCAAGCTGATGGGCGCCATCGGCACGTGGGAACCCGACCTCGAAGCGCTCGCCGCTGGGGACACCAGGATCGTCGTCGCGGTCGGCGAGGCGGTCGGGACCCCGGCGTACGAGGCGGGCGTCGGCCTGGCCCGGGCGCTGGGCAGCGAGCCGGTCCGGTTCCCGGGCGACCACGGCGGTTTCGCCGCCGAACCCGAGGCGTTCGCCGCCCGCCTCGCCGAAACCCTCAACGAGGAGAACTGATGCGCTACCTGCTGATGATCGCCGGCTCCGAAGAGCCGACCCCTGAACAGCTCGCGATCGGCTGCGGCGGCTGGTCCGAGGACCTGCTCCAGCGCGGCATCCTCGTCGGCGGCGGCGGACTGCACCCGCCCGCGACAGCCACCACGGTCCGCGTGCGCGACGGCGAGGTCCTGCTCACCGACGGGCCGTTCGCCGAGACCAAAGACCAGATCGGCGGCTACGCCGTGCTCGAATGCGCCGACCTCGACGAGGCCGTCGACCACGCGTCCCGGCACCCGGCCGCGACCTACGGCACCATCGAAGTACGCCCGCTGCTCGGCTGACTCCCGCACCCGCTCCCGGAAAGGAACCCCTCTTGCCCTCCATTGTGGACAGAAACGAACAGCGCTACGTCGGCTACCGCGCGACCGTCGGCCCCGACGGCATGGCCGAGGTCGCGCACCGGATCGCCGCGATCATCGGTGCCCTCGCCGAACGCGGCCTCGAACCCGCCTGCGCGCCGTTCTTCCGGTACCTGGTGCTCGGCGCGGACATGGAGACCGTCACCGTCGAGGTCGGCGTGCCGGTCACCGAACCGCTCGACCTCGGCGACGAGTACTTCAACGACGTCCTGCCCGCCGGGAAATACGCACAGGCCACCCACCACGGAGCGCCCAGCGGCCTCTTCGCCGCCACCGCCGACCTCCTCGCTTGGGGCGAAAAGGAGGACGTGCGCTGGGACCGCACCGTCGAGGCCGACGGCGAACACTGGGTCGCGCGGCTCGAGATCTACCGCACCAACCCGCAGATCGAGCCGGACGCGAACAACTGGGACACCGACCTCTGCTTCCGGCTCGCCGACTGACCTCACCGGTGTCCCGGGGTCACGCGCCCCGGGACACCACCGCACCGACCAGGCACCCGAATCCAGCCGCGGACAGCACCGTCCGCACCAGGTTCCAGCGCACCCACGGCTCCTCGAACTGGGCCCGCAGCGCGGCGAAATCGACCGTGTCCGCGGCGAGGGCGTTGTTCATCGGCACGTTGATCGCGCCGGTCACCACCACCATCGCCACCAACAGCACGGAACCTGCGATGAGCCAGGGCAACCCGCCTCGCGCGCCGCTGGTGAAGTGCAGCACCACGGCCGCGACGGCGAGCAACGGCGCGCCCAGGAACGACAGCATGAACCAGCCGTTGAGGATCGCCTCGTTGATCCGGCGCATCGCGGTCACGAACGTGTGGTCGTCGGCATGGGCGAGGCCCGGCATCACCGACACCGTGTACGCGTAGAACAACCCCGCGATCAAGCCTGCCGCGACCACCGCCGCCACGAGCGCCGCCTTGGAAACGATCACCATCGCCTTGCCTTTCGTCTTGTCCCCCAACGCACCCCAGTCAACCCGCAGACCGCGAGACGATCCATCGGTTATCCGCTCGGAGCCATGCGTCATCGTCTCGCTAGGAGACCTCCATGCAGCACTCGCTCCCCAACGGCGTCACTCTCGGCGCCGAGCACTTCGGCGACCCGGCCGCGCCGCTGGTCCTGCTCGCCGGCGGCACCACGATGCTGTCCTGGCCCGACGCCGTGTGCGAAGCCCTTGCCCGCGGCGGACGGCACGTCGTGCGCTACGACCTCCGCGACGCAGGCACCTCGACCACGATCGACCCGAACGCCCCCGCCTACACCCTGCGCGACCTCGCCGCCGACGCCGCCGCGCTCGCCGGAGAACTCGACGACCGGCCCGCTCACCTGGCCGGCATCGGCGTCGGCGGGATGGTCGCCCAAGTCGCCGCCCTCGACCACTCCGGCGCGTTTTCCGCCCTCACGCTCTGCGGAACGCGCCCCGTGGCCCCCGGTCCCGTCGACGCGGACCTGCCCGATCACGACAAGAAAGCCATGCGCGAACTGTTCTCGCTGCCGATGCCGGACTGGTCGGACCGCGCCGCCGTCGCCGACCGGGCCGCCGCCAGCGCCAAAGTCCTCGGCAACGACCCCGACGCTGCCCGAACCGTGGCGGCCCGCATCTTCGACCGTGCGCCCAGTGCGGAGCCCGCCGTGCAGATGGCCAACCACCTCGGCATGGTGTTCTCCAAACTGGACTGCACGCCGCGCTGGCGCGAACGCCTGCCGGAAATCGCGCTCCCGACGGTAGTGCTGCACGGCCGCCGGGACGTGTTCTTCCCGGTGGGCAACGGCGAAGCGCTCGCCCGCGAGATCCCCGGCGCGCGGCTGGTCGTCCTGGAAGACGCCGCGAGCGCGATTCCGGACGCTGCCGCCGAAGAGGTCGCCGCAGCGATGCTCGCCGCCTGACACCGAGCGCCGGACTGATTCCCAGCCACATCCGCGCCAGCTTGACGGTTGCCCGGCACTGCGATCGCGGAGCATCGCGGGATTTCCTTGACAGCGCGGAAATAGCGGACTTGCTCGACACCTGGCCAGCGCTCGGGATGGCGGTGGGTGCGGCCGGGGATGAGGAAACAATCGACCTCGTCGACACTCGGGCAGCGCTTGGTACGGCTGTCTGCGCCGTCGGGAGGCGGAAACAGCCCGACTGCGACGGCCGTCTGCGCGGCCGGAGGGGGGAATAGCGGACTTCCTCGACACTGGGCTGCGCTCACTACGGCGGTCTGTGCAGCCGGGGGACGCAACCGACACTGGGCCAGCGCCCGCAGCGGCTGTCGGCGCGGCTGGGAACCGGAAACTAGCGGGCTTCCTCGCCCCTGTCCCACCGCCCGCAACGCCGCGGCCGGTGAGCCGGAATAGCGGACTTGCTCGACACCGGGCCAGCGCTCGGACGGCGATCTGCCCGGCCGGGCAGAAGAAAGCGCGCCGCGGCAAGGGAACCCGCGAAAACACGAAGTTTTCCCTTGCCGCGGCGCTAGTCTCGGCCAGGTGGACCCGCTCACCGCGTTGCTCGAAGGACCCCGTGCGCACGGCGCGTTCCTGCTCCGGTCCGTGCTGCGCCCGCCGTGGTCGTTGCGGATCGAGGACGAAGCGCCGCTGACCGTGCTCGCCGTGGTCCGCGGCGATGCCTGGCTCGTGCCCGACAACGCCGAAGCCGTCCGGCTCGACACCGGTGACGTGGCAGTCGTCCGGGGGCCCGATCCCTACCTCGTGGCCGACGATCCGGGGACGCCGCCGCAGGCCGTGATCCGGCCGGGGCAGGAGTGCGTCACGCCCGACGGCGGGCATCTCACCGACCTGACCGAGTTCGGCGTCCGCACCTGGGGCGGCGACCCCGACGGTCCGACCGTGCTGCTCACCGGCACCTACCCGACGGTCGGCGAGGTTTCGCGCCGTCTGCTCGCCGCCGTGCCGAGCGTCGTCACCGCCCGGGCCGGGACCAGCCCGGATCCGCTCGTCGCGATGCTCGCCGACGAGATCGAACGTGACGTCCCCGGGCAGGAAGCCGTCCTGGACCGGGTCCTGGACCTCCTGCTCGTCCGCGTCCTGCGGGAATGGCTCGACCGCCCGGCCGCGCCCGCCTGGTACCGCGCGCACGGCGACCCGGTGGCCGGGCTGGCCCTGCGCCTGCTGCAGGACCAGCCCGAGCATCCGTGGACCGTCGCCGGTCTCGCGAGCGCGACCGGCGTTTCCCGCGCCGCGCTCGCCAGGCGGTTCACCGACGCGGTCGGCGAACCGCCGATGACCTACCTCGCTACCTGGCGGCTCGCCCTCGCCGCCGACCTCCTGCGCCAGCACCCGGACGCGACGCTCACCGCCATCGCCCGGCAAGTCGGCTACCGCAGCCCCTTCACGCTGAGCGCCGCGTTCAAACGGGAGTACGGGCGCAGCCCGCAGCACTACCGGCTGCGTGAACCTGCCTGAGACGTCAGTCTTCCTCCCCGAACATCTTCGCGAACAGGTGCCGCACCTTCTCCGCCGCGCCGTCGGACAGGAACAGCTCCAGGTTGTCCGCCGACATCCGCGCCGCCGGCTCGGCGCGTTCGAGCATCACCTGCTCGAACTTCCGCACATCGCCGCCTTCAGCGAGAACCAGCGCAAGCTCGGCGCCGTCGCGCATCGCGAGGTTCGCGCCCTGCCCGGCGAACGGCGACATCAGGTGCGCCGCGTCCCCGATCAGCGTCACGCCGGGCGTGTTCTCCCACCGCACCCCGACCGGTAGCGCGGTCAACGGATACGCCAGCAGCGGCCCGGACGTGGCATCCACCAGGGCCAGGAATTCCGCCGGCCACCCGGCGTAGAGCTCCTTCAGCGCGGCGCGAGCGCGATCCGGGTCGTCGAACGGGATCCCCGACGACTCCATCCAGTCCTCGCTGCACCGCAGCGTCAGATGGACCCGGATGGTGCCGTCTCCGTTGCGCTGCGCGGAAAGCGTCTGCTGATCCCCGATCGCGGAGAAGCTGCCGCGCCCGACGAGCGCCGAAGCAGCCGGGTGCGCCCGGTCCGCGTCGTGGATGACCAGCTCCATCCCGTGCGCGCCGCAGTACGCCGGTTCCGCGTCGGTCAGCAGCGGCCGGATCCTCGACCGGGCGCCGTCCGCGCCGATCAGGAAATCGCAGTCCAGGGTTTCGCCGCCGGACAGGTGGACGCGGTGGCGTCCGTCGCCGAGCGGCTCCGCGTGCGTCACCGCGTGTCCCCAGTGGACAGTCTCTTCCGGAAGCGCGTCGAGCAGCAGTTTCCGCAGGGCGGGCCGGTCCGCCTCGGGGCGGCCCCAGCGTTCTTCCCCCTCGTCCGGGGTGACCTCCCGCCGCAGCAAGGTTCCCGCGGAGTCGTACAGGACCATGTCCTGGCCCTCCGGACGGGCGATCGCGCGGTAACCGGCCTCCAGCCCGGCCTCGCGCAGCGCCCACTGGCCCTCGCTGACGGTCAGGTCGAGCGTGCCGCCTTGGACTCGCGCTTCCCTGCTGGCATCGCGTTCGCAGACCACGGCGTCGATCCCGTGCGCGTGCAGCACCCGCGCACACGTCAGCCCGCCGAGCCCGCCCCCGGCGATCACGATTCGCATGATGACATCCCCTCGATACACTGTATTGGCGAAATACACCGTATCGGAACCGTCCCGGTACTGTCACCCGAAAAGGAGCGAGCATGGACGAACTGGTGTGGGAACGGCCCGAACCGCCGGCGCGCGCGGCGCCGGCGCCGTTGAGCCGCGCCCGCATCGTCGAGACCGCCTGCGCGCTCGCCGACGAAGGCGGGCTGGAAGCGGTGTCGCTGCGCAAAGTCGCCGCCGCGCTCGGCGCCGGGCCGATGCGGCTCTACGGCTACCTCGACACCAAAGAAGAACTGCTCGACCTGATGACCGACGCCGTCTACGGCGAGATTCGGCTGCCCGACCCGGACACCGAAGGCGTGGCCGCGCTGCGCGCGCTCGCCCACGGCTGCCGCGCCGCCGTCCAGCGGCACGAATGGTTCGCGGACCTGATCGGCGGACGCCCCGGCCTCGGCCCGAACGCGCTCGCGTACCTGGAGGCGTCGCTCGCCGCCGCGGCCGGTCCGGGCCCGATCGAGGACGCCGTGATCACGGTCTTCACCGTGCACTCCTATGTCACCGGTGCGGTCCGCAGCGAGATCCGCGAACGGCGGCTCATCAGCGACACCGGCCTCGACGAGGAAGGCTGGCACCGCGCCGCCGCGCCGTATCTGAAGCGGATGTTCGACACCGGCCGCTACCCCACCCTGTTCCGCACCGCCCGCGACGCCGTGCACCCGGACGGCGACACCGTCTTCGCCGCCGGCCTCGAGCGCGTGCTTGCTGGACTCGCCCTCGGCTAGTTACCGCTTAAGCGGCAAGATAGGCGCATGGACACCGCCGCACTGGGGCCCACGACCCGTGTCATGCACGCGATGGAACAGCTCTGGGCCGAGATCCGGCGGCGGCATGCGGACGTTCCCGAAGCGATTCTGGTGCTGGCCTCGGGAACGATGGGCACCACCACCGAAATCCACGGCCACTTCGCCCGGTCCCGCTGGCACGTCGGCGACGGCGTCGAACCGCGCGCCGAGTTCTTCCTCGGCGCCGAAGGCCTGCGGCGCAGCGCGGCCGAAATCCTCTCCACCACGCTCCACGAAGCCGCGCACGGACTCGCCGCCACCCGCGACATCGTCGACGTCAGCGACGGCCGCTACCACAACAAACGCTTCGCCGCGCTCGCCGCCGAACTCGGCCTCCGTGCCGAACAGGCGGACCGGATCGGCTGGTCCGCCACCACCGCGCTCCCCGCGACACTCGAGGCGTACCAAGGAGAACTCGCCCGGCTCGAAGCCGCGCTGACCGTGTGGCGGCACACCGAGCAGGAGGTCGCCCGACGCGCCGTCGCGGCCCCGCCGGACGACCCGGAAACGCCGGACGAGATCGCCGAACCGCTCGCGCCGCCGGTGGTGATCGCCCCGGTCGACGGCCGCGGCGCGCACCGCGGCGGGCCGAACTACGTCGCGGCGATCTGCCGTTGCGAACCCCCGCGCCGGATCCGCGCGGCCCGGTCGATCCTGGAACTGGGGCCGATCACCTGCACCTTGTGCACCGAGCCGTTCATCGAGGCCTGACCGCTGCCGCGGTACCAGGCTAGTGCTTGCACTTTGCTATCACTTCGGGCTACTGTCGCGCTCCACGAGCGAAGGGGGCGCCATGTTGAGCCAGGCAGCGGAAGGCGTGCTGGTGCACCAGAGCGAGGTGCTCGAGAACAACGCGGTCGTCGTGCAGGGCCGCGACGGCGTGCTGCTCGTCGACCCCGGGCTCACCTACGAGGAACTGGGCTGCCTCGCCCAGGATCTCCGCGAACTCGGCCAGCCGGTCGCAGCGGGCTTCGCGACGCATCCGGACTGGGACCACGTGCTCTGGCACGCCGAATTCGGCGACGTCCCCCGCTACGGCACCGCCCGGTGCGCCGCCTCCCTGCGGGACCTGCTGGCAAAGCCGGACTGGAAAACCCTTGTCGCCGAAGGATTGCCGCCGGAAATCGCCGACGACGTGCCGATGGACCTGTTCGGCCGCGTCACCGGCCTGCCCGCCGGAACCGCGTACCTTCCCTGGGACGGCCCGCGCGCCCGGATCATCGAACATCCCGCACACGCCCCGGGGCACGCGGCGCTGCTGATCGAGGAACGCGGGGTTCTCGTCGCGGGAGACATGCTGTCCGACGTGCTCGTCCCGATGTTCGGCCGCACCGCCGACCCGATCGGGGACTACCTGACCGGGCTGCAGCTGCTGGAAGCCGTGGCGGATGAGGTCGACGTCGTCGTCCCCGGCCACGGATCTGTCGCAGCCGGTCAGGTCCGCGCGCGCATCGAGCTGGATCGCGCGTACGTGCACGCCCTGCGCGACGGCCGCGAGCCCGACGATCCCAGGATCGGCCCGTCGGCCAAGCCCGGCTGGGAATGGGTCAGCGACCTGCACCGGGGACAGGCCGCGAAGTTCGGCTGATCAGCCGAGCCAGCCGCGATGCAGGGCAGGAGCCAGTTCGTGCGCGGCCGAATCCCGGATGGCGTTCTCGTCGTGGAGGTAGCCCTCGGTGGTCGACAACGCGGCGTGCCCGAGGTCGCGCTGCACCTGGCGCGGCGGGACCCCTCGCTCGATCGCGTGCGTCGCGTAGGAATGGCGCGCCGAATGCGGATGGATGGTGTCGCACAACGGTTGCAGGTGCGTCGCGACGAACCGGGCCTCGGCGGTGTTGAGCACCTCCTGCAGCCGCGCGGTCTTGGGTGGCTGGCAGAACGTCGCACACAACCGGCGCAGCAACGCCGTCACATGCGACACGTGCACGCGCGCGCCGGTGCTGGTGACGAACAACGGCTCCGCCCGCTTCGCGCCGACCTGCCCGCGCAGCGCCGGGACCTGTGGCGCGGCCCGGTCGGCCAGATAGGCGTCGAGCGCGTCGGCCACCGGCGCGGCCAGCGCGACCTCGCGGTCCTTGGATCCCTTGCCGTGCACGCGAAGCACGCCGAAGCCGCCCGCGGTCGGCCGCCGGTAGTCGCCCAGATCGACGCCGACGAGTTCCTCCGCGCGCACGCCGGTGCCGACCAGGATCTCCACCATCGCCCGGTCGCGCAGGCCGTTCCGGCTGTGGCCGGCCAGCAGCCACGCCGCGAGCAGCAACGCCCGGCACGCGTCGAACGACCAGCGCGCGGTCTGCGACGGGACTCCGGAGGGCCGGTTGAGATGCTGCGCCCGCCGGTCCACGAGCGCGGCCGGATTGTGCCCGGCCAAGCCTTCGCGCAGCAGGTACTTGCGATAGAACGCGGACACCGCCGACAGCATCCGGCCGCGCGTCGCGTCGCGGTACCCGGCCCGCGCCAGCTCGTCCAGCCACTGCTCGACGTGCTCCACCCGGACGTCGGCGAACGACGTGAACCCGTTGCGCAGGCACCACGGCAGCCATGCGAGCGCATCCGGATCGGTCCGTCGGGCCCGGCCGCGGCGGCGTCCCGGATCGGGCGGCTGATAGCCGGGCACCCAGTCGAGCGGGATGCCGAGATCGGTCGCGTACGCGACGCGGGTGTTGAGCGACGCGTACACGCGCAGGAACTCCCCGAACCGCTCCCGCGCGTCCTTGCCCGCTCCCCCGGCATCGGTGAGCGCGAGGGTCATGCGCGCCCGCCCGGATACCGCGCGGCGACCCCGGCGAGCACGAGATCGATCCCGGCGAGGAACTGCTCGCGGTCGTCGTGCTCGCGCATCTGGCTCGCCATCAGCCGGGTCGTCTCGTACTCCCGCGGGTCGAGCTTCTCCCACGCTTCCGCCGTGGCGGCAAGGAATTCGGCCCGGTCCGCGTCCGGCTCGGCGACCTGGCTGTTCGCCGCGTTCTGCCCGGCCGCGCCCAGGACGTAGTGCATCAGCACCGACGTCGCGGTGAACCAGTGCTCCTCGGGCACACCCAGCGCGCGGACCCGGCGGCCGAGGCTTTCGAGGATCCGCGGCGTCACCGGCCCGCCCGGGCTGCGGGACAGCTGGAGCAGCAGCTGCGCGGCCAGCCACGGATGCGCGTCGATCGCGGAGAACAGGCCGAGCGCGACCGCGTGCACTTCCTCCCGCGGCGATCCGGCCGGCTCCGCCGCCAGCGCGTCGGCCACCACCGCGTCGGTCGCCGCGACGAGCAGCTCGCCCTTGTTCGCGACGTGCCAGTAGATCGCCCCGGGCCCGGTCGCGAGCCGCTCGGTGAGCACCCGGAACGTCAGGCCGCTCTCGCCCGCCGCGTCCAGCAGTTCCACCGCCGCCTCGACGATGCGCTCCCGAGAGAGTGCCTCCGTGCGCCGCTGTGCCCGGCGCGTCCCCGTAGCCATGCGCCCATCTTGACACATCTGGTACGCCGTTCCAATATGGAATGGCGTACCAGAACTCTCGGCAGAAGGAGCCCTGTCATGAACACCTCCGTCACGATCGTCGGCGCCGGGCTCGGCGGCCTCACGCTCGCCCGCGTCCTGCACGTCCACGGAATCCCGGCCGCCGTCTACGAGGCCGAGCCCTCCCCGGCGTCGCGCGCCCAGGGCGGCCTGCTCGACATCCACGACTACAACGGTCAGCTCGCCGTCGAAGCCGCCGGGCTGACTTCGGAATTCCGCGACCTGATTTTGGAAGGGAGACAAGAGCTGCGGCTGTTGTCCCGGGACGGGACAGTGCTGTTCAAACAACCCGACGACGGCACCGGCGGCCGCCCCGAGGTCCACCGCGGCGAGTTGCGGCAGCTGCTGATCGACTCGCTGCCGGAGGGCACTGTCCACTGGGGACACAAGGTCAGCGGCGTGCGCGCCTTGGCTCAGGGCTACGAGGTCGCGTTCGCCGACGGAAGCACGATCGCCACGGACCTGTTGGTCGGCGCCGACGGCGCCTGGTCGAAGGTCCGGCCGCTGCTGTCTTCGGCGAAGCCGGAGTACACCGGCGCGTCGGCCGTCGAGACCTTCGTCTACGACTCCGATCGGCGGTTTCCGGCCACGGCCGAGGCGGTCGGCGGCGGGATGCTGCTGGCGCTCTCGCCGGACCAGGGCATCACGGCACACCGCGAGCGCGACGGAATCCTGCACGCCTACATCGGGCTGACCCGGCCGCTGGAATGGTTCGACAGCATCGATTTCGCCGACCCAGCCGCCGCGGCCGCCCGGATCGCGGCGGAGTACAAGGGCTGGTCGACGGCGCTGACCACGCTCATCACCGAAAGCGATACCCCGCCGGTCCTCCGGCCGCACTACGGGCTGCCGATCGGGCACGAATGGAAGCGGGTGCCGGGCGTGACCCTGGTCGGCGACGCCGCGCACCTCGCCCCGCCGAACGGGGAAGGCGCGAACCTGGCCATGCTCGACGGCGCCGAACTCGGACTCGCCCTCGCCGCGCATCCGGACGACGTGGAGACCGCCCTCGCCGAGTACGAGCACGCGATGTTCCCGCGCGGCGCGGAAACCGCCGCCGAGGGGGCGCACCTGCAACGGCAGATGTTCGGCCCTGACGCACCGCACGGCCTGCTCGCCGAGTTCGTCGCCGGGACGTAGGACTCCGGGGGTGCGGTCAGGTCACGGACCGCACCCCCGCCGCGCTCAGGCGACCGCCTCCCGCAGCGAAGCGGACAGCGCACGGGCCTCGTGCTCGGTCATCCGGCCGGTTTCGTACGGCACGCCGTTGACCCACCGTTGCGTCAGCCGGGCGATCCGCTCGCCGTAGCGCTGCGCGGTGACGCGGTCGCCGTGCGACCCGGCGTCCTCCGGGCCGAGGTCGGCGTGGCTCTGGCTCATCAGCCCCAGCCACGAACCGAGCCGGTTGACGTCGTCGCGGGACCCGCCGCTCCAGTTGTTGCCCGGCATGTCGCCCACGCCGATCCACTGCATGCCCAGCTGCGCGGCGAACACCGACAGCTGCTGCAGCACCGTCAGCTTGTCCCCGCTCTGCGACGCGGACATGGTGAACCCGCCGGCGAGTTTGTCCTTCCACGCCTGCGTCGTGAACGGCGTGAACGCGGCCTCCATGAACGTCTTGAACACCGCGGACACGCTGCCCATCAGCGTCGGGCAGCCCATCACGATCGCGTCGGAACGGTCCAGCAGCGCCATCACCTCGCTGTCGTGCCAGCGGCCCGCGGAGACGTCCTCGGCGCGCAGATCGACGACGTGCACCCGCACGCCCGGCACCTGCCGCGCCCCTTCGGCGAGATGCTCGGCCAGCAGGCGGGTGTGCCCGTGCACCGAATGGCAGACCACGGTCACCGTGGCCTCGGGGATGCCGTCAACGGCAGTGGCTGTCATGCGAAAACTTCTTCCGGTCGTGGGGAAATCCCCTGCTTGCTCTCCATCTCATCCCGATCCGCGGACGTCATCAACGCCGTTCTCCAGCACCCAGCGATCGGTGACACCGATCGATCGGGCTAGTCTGGTCCGGTGGACAGGATCGAGCTGGAAGCGTTCGTCACGGTCGCGGAGGAACTGCATTTCGGCCGCGCTGCCGAGCGCCTGCACCGCGGGCAGCCGACGGTCAGCGACGCCGTCCGCCGCCTCGAGAAAACCTTGGGCGGCAAGCTGTTCCACCGCACCAGCCGCCGCGTCTCGCTGACCGACCTCGGCGAAGCCCTTCTGCCCGACGCGCACGCCACCCTCGCCCAGCTGCGCCGCTTCCAGCAACGCGGCAGCTCCCTCGCCGGCGGCGACCGGAAACGCACCACGCTCGTCGTCGCCCACGCCGAATACACCGCCCACCAGGTGCTGCTGCGCTGCCTGCCGCGGCTGCGCGAGCAGTTCCCGGACGTCACGATCGTGCCCGAGCCGATGCCGACCACCGCGCAACTCGCCGCGTTGCGCGCGGAAACCGTCGGACTCGGCATCGGCTGGGCGACCGGCGGGATCAACGGCGTGCGGGCGCGGGTGCTGTCCGCCGAACGGTTCGTCGCACTGGTGCCCGCCGCGCATTCCCTTGCCGGGCACAAGGAACTGAGCGCGGCCGAACTGTCCTCGACCGCGTTGCTGACCTGGCCGCACCAGATCAACAGCGGGCTCTGCGACCGGCTGCTGTCCGCGTTCCGGATCAGCGGGGCGGATCTGCGGATCATCCGGACCGCCGACAGCGTGCAGGCGATCGCCGCCCACGTCGCGGCCGGGACGGGCATCGGGATCACCGTCGAGTCGGCGCTGGACCACCAGCCGCCGGGCCTGCGGATCATCCCGCTGACCGGCCCGTCGACCACGGCCGACCAGGTCGTCCTCCTGCCCGAGAAGCCGTCGGAGGTCGCGCTCGCGCTGCGGGACCTGCTGCTGCGCGCTTCCGTGCCAGCGTAGGGACATAGGTAGGTTGCCAGAAGGGGCTGATTTCGATCAGGGGGGGGCGACAGTGCTGGACGTACGGCTTTTCGACGCCGACCGGGCGAGCGACGCGGACTGGGACGCACTGCACGAGCTGCAGTTTTCCGCCTGCCGGCTGGATTCCCCGGAACGTCCGCCGATGACGCGGCAGGAGACGATCTTCGGAGTGCGCGCGCCGCAGATCCAGGCGGGCGAGCAGCTGGTGTGGACCGCCCACCGGGACGACCGGCTCGTCGCCAGGGCGATCGTGACGCTGCCCGGCGACGGGAACGAACAGCTCGCCCTCGTGCGGCTCCACGTCCATCCGGACGTACGGCGCCAGGGCATCGGGACAGAGTTCTTCCGCGCCTTGGAGCCGATGCTGCGGGCGCGCGGCCGAACGCGGGCGGAGGGCTGGAACCTGACCCCCGGCGGTCCTGGCGAAAGCTGGGCTCAGAGGCTCGGATTCCGGATCGTGCACACGGCTGTCCTGCAGATCATGGAGCTGAGCGAGGTCGACCGCAGGCGGTGGGACATCGCGGTGCCTGCCGGATACCGGCTGATGCGGTGGGTCGGCGCCGCGCCGGAGTCACTGGTCTCCGCGTATGCGAAGGCTCGCGCGGCGATCGGCGATGCGCCGTTGGGCAAGTCCGAGTTCGGCGCGCCGGATTGGTCGGTGGACCGGGTCCGGCGGATCGAAGCCTCGTATCGCGAACGGGGCATCGAGCATCGGACAGTGGTGGCGGTTTCTTCGGCGGGCGAGGTGGTCGGCTTGACGGAGCTGGAGGCGCGGCCGCTGCTGCCGGAGAGGTTGCACCAGGGCGACACCGCGGTGCTCGCCGCGCACCGCGGGCGCGGGCTGGGATTGGCGATGAAGTCGGAGATGCTGCGGTGGTTCACGACGGACCGCCCCCGCGTGGCGCAAATCTGGACGGGTACGGGTGCGGCGAATACGCACATGATCGCGGTGAACCACCGGCTGGGGTTCGCGACCGTGCGGACGGGCAGCGTGGTGAGCCGGGAGTTGTGAGGGTTCACCGCCAGGAAGGGAACGGCGGCGCATCGGCCAGCGGGGAGCGCGCGGTTTCCAGCGAAGTGCTGAACACGGACATCAGCCGGAGGATCATCTCTTCCAGACGGGTGCCGTCGATGATCTCGACCGCGGGATCCGGAGTCCAGGATGTCCTGGACACGCAGGTGATCTGTACTTGCCCGGCGAGCGGCCGGAAGTGCAGGGTCCGCTCGATGCCCTGGCCGTAGAAGTCGATCTCGCCGTCATGGCGGGCGCGCAGGTCTCGCAGCAGGCCGGGAAGCTGTTCGACCAGCGTCGACAGGTCGTAGGCGACGTCCACCGGCCAGTTTCCGCCGAAGCCGCGGACGGTGAACGCGCAATCCGTCGTGGCGAGCACCTGGCATGCCTCGATGACCAGCGCGTCGTAGTCGAGATCGCCGTTCAGCATTGGCGCGACGCTGCCGGGCGCGCGCGTAGCGGGTCGCAGAGAGAAGGAAAACCCCGGCAGCTCGCTCTCGGTCATCAGCGTCCCCCATACCTCCGACGTGGTGGCGGCTGATCCTGGCACGGTGGCTGCGCGTCCACCGGTCCGGAGTCCCCGGAACGGTGGATCACCGCGTTCGCCGCCGGGACCTGGGGGTTTCGCTCGCTACGCTGATCCGCGGTCCGGACGGCTTGGCGAGGGGCGAAGCATGGCGGAGCGCAGTCCGGACGCGAAAACCTTCGGCGAACGCCTGCGCGAACTGCGCGGGCCGATGACCCAGCACGCGCTCTCCCGGCGTTCCGCGATCGGCTCGGAGGCGCTGACCAGGCAGCGCGTGTCCTACCTCGAGAACGGCCAGGTGCCGACCGCCGGTCAGCTGCGCTGTTACCTGCACGGATGCGGCCGCGAGGACCTGTTCGACGAACTCGACGCGGTTCGCAAGCGGCTGTGCGCGTCCGGTCCGGCGGCGAAGGAACCGGCCGGGCCGGGGCACCGATGGCAGTTCGTCGCAGTGGCCGCCACGGCGCTGCTGGCTGCCGTGACAGTGACGTTCTGGGTGTTCAACCGTCCGTCCGCGACCGTCGGCGAGTGCGCGCCCGGGTTCGTCTGCTTTTGGAGCGAACCGGAGTTCGGCGGGCAGAAGATCACGCTCGATCCGGTCTGGGCCAGTGAAAACCACTGCGCCGCCCTGCCGTTCGAGGCCCGCTCGGAGATGAACAGCAGCAAAGAACGCCAGCTCGGCTTTCCCGCCCCGGACTGCACCGGCTCGCACACCGTCCTCAACCACCTGGGCGGCACCGAACGCTCGACCTCCGTCCGGTCCTACCGGCACAGCTGACCGGGAAACCGCAGGTCCGCGTGTCCGGCGCAGAACAGGACACGGCAGGACACCCGGTCTTCTGGCCGCGCTCCCGGCACTGGTGCTGTTCTCGATCGGCCACCACCGTGGCGACCGGGGAACGCCATCACCAGGGAGGAACACGATGAGGATCTCGAAGACGCTGACCGTGGCCGCACTGACCCTCGCGGCCGCCGGAGCGACGATCAGCCCAGCGCTCGCCGCACCCGCGCTGGCCCCTTACCGCGTCACGCCGTGGCACGACGCGCGAGTCCGCCAGCTGCCGACGACCCACAGCCAGCAGGTCGACTACGTCACCGCCAACAACGGCTACGACGCCTACTGCTGGATCCACGGCGAGAACATCGAAGGCAACGACATCTGGGTCCGCCAGCTCGGCAACACCTACAAACAGGGCTACGTGGCCGCCTACTACCTCAAGGGCGGAGTGACCGGCGGCGTCGGCACCCAGTGCCGCTGACCACTTTTTCGGGTGCCCCGCCAAGCTCGCACAGGCGGGGCACCCGCTCTGCGCGCTAACTATATCAATAATCTCAGTTATCCATATAGTTCACAGCCACTGCCGTCGTCGACCGGTTCCGCTTCGCTAACTGATACCTAGGGTTTGAGTATTGAAACTCTAACTGTAGAGTGGTTCCCACCTGCGGAAAGGGGCACTGATGGAGACGGTGGGGCCGCCGATCCGGCGCGGAAGCCGGGAGGAACGCCGGGAAGCGACCGTGCGGGCGCTGGCCGCCGGGGACGAGGCTGGCTGCGCGTACTGCGGTCGGCCGCTGCCGCCCATCCCCCGGCAAGGCGGGCGGCCGACGCCCTACTGCCCGGCCGATCCGGAGCGGTACGGCCGGTGGGGTGCGAAGGTCGTCACGTGCGCGATGCTCGACGAGCAGCGCGAGATCTGGGTGACCGTCTACGGCCCCGACCAGCCGATGACTCAGCTCGACACCCGGGCGCTCGACGAGCAGCTCGGGTCGGCGCTGTCGGCGTTGGACCCGCTGCACGCGGAACTGTCGGCGCTGCGCACGCACGTCACCGACCAGACCGCGGCCGCCCTCAAAGCGCGGGAAGAGGCCGAAGCCGCCCGCGACGAGGCGTTGGAGCAGGCCCGGGTGGCTAACGCCGAGCGCGCACACGCGGTAGCGGCGGCGGAGGAAGCGCGAGCGGCCGAGGACGCGGCCAGGAAACAGTCCGAAGTGGACCGGGAGGAGCGCGACGCTGCGCTCGCCAACGCTGCCACGGCAAGGAAAGCGCAGGAAGGGGCGCTGGCGGTCCGCGACGAAGCCGAGAACAACCGGCAGCGTGCGCTCGAGCAAGCGGCGGCCGCGCATGACCGGGTCACGGCATTGCAGCGCGAGATCTCCGCGTTGCGTGCGACGGCGGTCGAGGATCTTGAACAGGCGCGCCGGACGGCCGCGGAGGCACAGCAGGAACTTCGGGCATCGCTGACCGCCGAGCACGAGAGCCGGATGCGGGAGCAAGAGCAGCGGTTGCGCGAGCAGGCGGCGGAGGCGGACGAGCGAGTCCGGGGTGTGCAGTTGGCGGCCGATCAGCGGGTCGCGGAGTCGGCTGCGCAGTTGAGCCAGGCGACCAAGATCTACGCCGAAACGCTGGCACCGCTGCACGCTGAGCTGGGGGAACTGCGTGCTCGCGTGAATGCGCAGCAGGCGGAAATCGACGAATTGCAGCGGCTCCGCGAGGCCGAGAAGGCGGAACAGGCGGAAGAGACCGAGCAGTCGGAGGACGGCGGCGCCTGACCGGGTTGTGGTTGAATACCTCCCGTCGCCGGGGTTGACCGGCTGACAGTCATCGCCCGCGGTGCCTTTCCTGGCCCGTGCAGGCGCGCTCCCGTGAGCACTTCAGCAATCCCCGGCCTCGTCAGGTCGTCCCCAGTCATGCCCGAGAAACGGAGCAGAACCATGCCCACCGAACGCATCACCAACGGCACCGAACGAGCACTGCTCGAGAACACGCTCGACCGCAACCGCGAAGCGCTGGTCGAGACCCTCCGCGGCCTGTCCGAAACCGACGCGCGGCGACGGCTCGTCGCGTCGCTGTCGACGCCGATTTCCGTGGTCAAGCACGCCGCCGCGGCGGAACGGATCTGGTTTCAGCGGTTCTGGGCCGGGCTCGCCGAGTCCGAATGCGACGGATACTCGAAGCGCGACGTCGGCACCTTCACCGTCACCGACGACGAGACCGTGGCCGACGTGATCGCCGAATACGAACGCGCCAGCCAGCGGTCGCGGGAGATCGCCGCGCGCTTCGAACTCGGCGACACCAAGGAGTTTCCCGGAGAGGGAACCGTCAGCATGCGCTGGACGCTGCTCGCGATGATCCAGGAGTTCGCCCGGCACGCGGGACACGGCGACATCCTGCGCGAGCAGATCGACCAGCCGCTCCCCTGACCTCTCCGGCTACCGGTGCTTGGCGAGGAACGGAAGGATCGCGTCGGCCATCTCGTCGGGCACTTCCTCGGCGAGGTCGTGCCCGGCGTCGAAAACGAGGCCGGTGACGTCGTCCGCCATGATCCGCATCTGGGACTCGGCGCGTTCGCCGATGAACGCCGACCCGCCGAGCGCGAGGACGGGGATGTCCAGTTTCCGTTGCGCCGCTTGCCGATTCTGCTCGGCGTCGACGAGCATCGCCCGGTAGATCGCGAGCATCGCGCGGATGCCGCCGGGCATGGAGTAGCAGCGCACGTACTCTTCGATCGCGTCCGGGGTGGCGCTGTCCGGGCGGCTGCGCTCGAACTTGATCATGTAGGTGATCAGTTCGCGTTCGTGGCCGGCGATGAGCATTTCGGGGACGTCCGGCTGGAAGTAGAAGCCCAGATGCCACAGGTGCATGCCGCCGGCGACGTTCTCGGCGGTGAGCGCGGTGTGGTCCTCGAAGCCGAACCCGGGGAACAACGCCTCGGCGAACACCAGCGACGGCACGCGGTCGCGGTGCCGGGCGGCGAGCTGGTAGCCGATCACCGCTCCCCAATCCTCGCCGACCACGGCGTAGGTCTCGTGGCCGAGGGCGGCCATCAGCTCGGCGACGTCGTCGCTCATCGTCGCGGAGTCGTATCCGCCTGCGGGACGGGCGGAATCGCCGAGGCCGCGCAGATCCGGGACGACGACGGTGTGATGCGGCGTGAGCTTCGGGACGAGGTGCCGCCAGTGGTAACCGGTCTTCGGCACGCCGTGCAGCAGCACGACCGCGGGGCCGGACCCGGCGGTTCGGTAGTGGAGGCTCGTTCCGTTGACCGCGGCGCGGCCGGTGCGGACGGGAGTGCTGTCGTGGTCGAGCATCGTTCTCTTTCTTGATCGAGCGTTCCATATTGAGGACGTAAAACATCAGCCGAGGGCGACGAGGGCTACCTCCACGAGGGGTTCGAGGGCGCGGGCGTCCGGGGTGATCTTCGCGGTGACCAGCAGTCCGTTGAGGAAGGTGACCAGAAAGGCGGCCAGCGTGGCCGGATCGTGCGGTGTCGCGATCTCGCCGCGCTCCGCCGCGACGCGCAGCACCTCGGCGATCGCGTCCTGACTCGCGTCCTGCATGTCCCGCACGGTGCGCCGGGTCGCGGCGTCCCCCGGCAGGCGCTCGCAGACGGCATTGACGGCCAGGCAGCCGCGGCCGTCGTCGGACACGGCGATCCGGATCCGCTCGACCAGGAGCGTCCGGATCGCCGAGCGGGCGTCGGCCCCGTTTTTCAGGCTGTCCAAGGCGGTTGCCGCGAGCGTGGCCCGGTAGTGCTCCAGCGCAGCCCGGTACAGGCCGTCCTTGTCGCCGAACGCGGCGTACAGCGAGCCCTGCCCGATGCCGAGGTGCTGGGTCAGATCGCGCACCGAGGTCGCCTCGTAGCCACGCGACCAGAACAGTTCCATCGCGCGGCTCACCGCGGCCTCGGTGTCGAACTCTCGGGTGCGGACCATGATCCGCACTCTACGCCTTTCTGGAACGTCCGATCAAGAAAGGGGGCCCTGGATTGGCTACGTCCGGAGCGCTACAGCCACCCGCTCGTCTCGGCGACCCGGACCGCCTCCGCGCGCGTGCGGGCCTGCGTCTTGCCGATGGCCGACGACAGGTGATTACGCACCGTCCCCGCCGACAGGCCCAGCGCCTGCGCCATGTCCGCGACTGTTCCGCCTTCCGCCGCGGCGCGCAGGACGTCCGCCTCGCGGTCGGTGAGCGGGCTCGCGCCGCTGGCCAGCGATTCGGCGGCGAGCGCCGGGTCCACGAACCGCAGTCCGGCGTGGACCCGGCGGATCGCGTTGATCAGTTGTTCCGGGCGCGAATCCTTCACCACGAACCCGGCCGCGCCCGCGGACATCGCGCGCGACAGGTAACCGGGGCGGCTGAAGGTGGTGCAGATCAGCACGCGGCACTCCGGCAGCGCGTGCCGCAGTTCGGCGGTCACGGCGAGGCCGTCGCGGCCGGGCATCTGGACGTCGACGAGCGCGATGTCCGGGGCGGTCCGCTGCGCGGCGGGCAGGACCTCGGGGCCGGAGCCGACCTCGGCGACCACCTCGATGTCGGATTCCATCCGCAGCAGGGAAGCCAGCGCGCCGCGCACGAGGGCCTGATCGTCGGCCAGCAGGACCCGGATCACGCCGCACCTCCGGTCGCCGGGCCCCGGGCGAGCACCCGGAAGCCGCCGTGCGGGCCGCGGCCGTGTTCGAGGGAGCCGGACACCGCGGCCATCCGCTCGGCGAGACCGGTCAGACCGTGTCCGGGGACGACCTCGGCCGGGACAGTGCCGTCGTCGGCGACCTCCAGCCAGTCCCGTCCGACGCGGACGACGCAGCGCTGTGCGTCGGAGTGGCGGAGTACGTTTGTCACGGCTTCCCTTACTACGTAACCGAAAACGCCCTGCAGTTCCGGAGCCACGGCGTCGGCCGCGGCAGGCAGTTCAGCCTGGACGCCGGCGGCGCGCAACGCCATCCGGGCGCCGGCGACTTCGGTCGCGAACGACACCGTGCGGTAGTCGGACACGGTCGCGCGGACGTCGGAGAGGGCTTCCCGGCAGAGGTCCTCCAGGTCCCGGATCTCGGCGAGCGCCGCGTCGGTGTTGTCCGAAGTCTCCAGGATCCGCCGCGTCAGGCCGAGTTTCAGGGTCATCGTGGAGAGGCTGTGGCCGAGGACGTCGTGCAGGTCGCGGGCGACGCGCTGCCGTTCCTGGTCCACCGCCATCCGCCGGATCTGCTCGCGGGCCAGCCGGAGGTGGCCGATGGTGAACGTCAGCGCGTAGACGATGCCGAGGATCGCGGTGACGGCCACGAGCGTGAGGACCTGGCCCCAGGCGACCCGCCCGTCGCTGACCAGCATCCACGCGATCTGGGCGACGGCCGCTCCGGTGCCGAGGAGCAGGGAAAACCGCAGCGGCAACAGCATGAGCCCGGTGGCGATGGCGTAGGTGAGGCCGGTCAGATACGCCGGGGAACCGAGGATCAGCGCGGGCGCGGTGCCGAGCGCGAACATCGCCGCGACCATCGCGATCCGCTGCCGCCGCAGCGCGAGCGGGCCGAACCACAGCACCAGCAGGTACGCGATGGCGTAGCAGCCGAGGAAGCCGAAGACGAGCCCGGTGCGCACCTGTCCGTACTGCCCGTCCGCGATCCCGATCACCCAGGTGGCCAGGAAGCCCATCATCAGGCCGTTGACCACCACGGACCGGACGCGGCCGCGGTGCAGACCGGGCGCTCCGCGGTGCGCGTCCGTCCAGAAGCTCCAGTCCGGCCACTGGCGGGCCGAGAACCGGTCCGGATCGGGTTCGCGCATGTCGATCATGGTACGGCCGCCTCGCCGATGATCACCCATGACAAACGGCACGGGCGGTTCGGACGGGGCGATGCTGGAGTTTGGCTATGTTGCAGATAGCGAAGTCCGGCTTGACCAAATACGAAATCACCAGCGACGGCCGCCTGCTCACCGTGATCGAGGGCCGGTCCGGAGGGCAGTTCCGGCTGGACGGCGTCAGCTACCGGATCCGCCGCCGGCTGCGCAGCTACCAGTTGCTGGCGGCCGACGGGTCGGTGCTCGCGAGCACTCACCGGCCGGGCACGCGCACCTGGAGCGTCGAGAGCGGCGGTGCGGAGCTGCGTTTCCGGCGGACCGGGCGTCGTGACCACGTGCAGCTCGACCAGGCCGGGAACACCGTCGGCACCCTTACCGCGGGCACCGCTGACCTGTCCGGCGTCAAGCCTGAGCTGCAGGTGTTCGTGCTCGCGGCGCTGGCGATGCGATCGCGCCGCCGACGCGTCGTGGTCGTCGCGGGCAGTTGAGCGGCGACTACGCTGGACAGGTTCGCCCGCCTTCGCTGGAGAGACCTTGCCCGACCGCCGCACCCTGACCGCCGACTGCACGAGCTGTTTCGCCCTCTGCTGCGTCGCGCTCACCTTCACCAAATCCGCCGATTTCGCGATCGACAAGCGCGCCGGCGACCCGTGCCCGAACCTGCGGTCCGATTTCCGCTGCGGCATCCACGACCGGTTGCGCCCCAAGGGTTTCGCGGGCTGCACCGGGTACGACTGCTTCGGGGCCGGACAGCAGGTGTCGCAGGTGACCTTCGGCGGCCGGAGCTGGCGGGAGGCCCCGGAAACCCGCGAGCGGATGTTCGCCGCGCTCCCGGTGATGCGGCATCTGCACGAACTGCTCTGGTACCTCACCGAGGCGCGCTCGCTGGCGACGACCCGCGAAATCCACGCGGACCTGGACGCGGAGATCACCGAACTGGAGCAGATCACTGCCGGGGACGCGGATGCGGTGCTGGCTATCGACGTCGACGCCCGGCGGGCGCAGGTGAACCCGCTGCTGGTGCGCACCAGCGAACTGGTCCGTGCCGGAGCCGGGCGCAAGAAGGACCGGCGAGGTGCCGACCTGATCGGCGCGAAACTGGCCGGCGCGGACCTCCGCAGCACAAACCTGCGCGGTGCCTACCTGATCGCGGCCGACCTCCGAGGCGCTGATCTGCGCCGCGCTGACCTGATCGGTGCGGACCTGCGCGACGCCGACGTCCGCGGCACCGACTTCACCGACAGCATTTTCCTTACCCAGTCCCAGGTCAACGCAGCCCGCGGCGACGCCGAGACCAAGCTGCCGCCGCGGCTGGACCGCCCCGAACACTGGTGAGTCAGCGCGGGCGGGTAGACCCGACGACGACCCCGCCGAGCCGCGCGATCCAGCTGCCGCACACACAACGCACGTAGTCGGCCCGGCTGCCCGCCGACGCGGGAACGACAGCGGACGAGGGCAGCTCGGCCAAGGGCCAGCCACAGCGGGGGCAACGGTTTTCTTCCATGCCGCCATCGTGCGGTAATGGTTCAGTGCAGTTCAACCCTTACGGATTTCGCGGCGGTCGCGCGGCGAGGAGGCGGAGATCGCGTCCGGCGCGGATTAGCCGTACTGGCACCCGGGTATGCAGCGGCATGGCGCACCCGAACGGACCGGACACGGCGGACCTCGTGCTCACTTTCGGGCACGACGAACTGATCATCCGTCGCCGGTACGAAACCTTGAGCATCGGCAACGACATCCTCATCGCCCTCTGGTTCGTCGCCGGAAGCATCCTGTTCTTCTACGAGTCCCTCGCCACCCTGGCCGCCTGGTTCTTCCTGATCGGCAGCATCGAACTGCTGATCCGCCCGGTGATCCGGCTGACCCGCGCGGTGCACCTCCGCCGCATCCGCCGCGACGGGGCCGTGGATTCCACGCCCGATTTCTGACCGGCTCGCCCCCCTGCTCCGCGGCCAGCGATCTCGGGCGGAGACCTGCTTGAGCAGTTGCTCAAATCTCGTCTATCCTCTGTTTTGAGCAACTGCTCAAAAGCGGGTTGGCGGTCGCGCACACGGCCGGAGTGGGGGTAGCAATGACGAGCGTCCGTCCCGATCCCGGCCGGGCACTTCGCCGCGATCGCTGGTACCAGGCGGTCACCCGGATGCTGGCAAGAGCGCTGCTGCCGGTGGCGTTCGTGATCACGCCGGGTCGGGCTCGGCGCACCGCCTGTCAATGGGCGCTGGCGGTGCGTTTCCCCGCCGAGGACCTCACCGGCCTCACGCCCGCCACCCGGGCCGCGTTCATTGCGGCGCGCACGCAGGCGTTATGGCGAGACGGTGAGCTCATCGGGCTCACCTCGGGATATCGGGATGCCGGGGAGCAGGAGCGCTTGTTCGCCGAGGAAGTCCGTCGGAGCGGGTCGCCGGCGGCGGCCCGGTTGCGGGCGCTGCCGCCGGACGAGTCCCGACACGTCGCGGGGACCGCCCTGGACGTGCGGCCCGTCGAGGGCTCGCGCTGGCTGGAGCGGTATGGCGCGCGCCATCACCTGTATCAGGTGTACGACAACGAGTGGTGGCATTTCGAGTACTGGCCCGGCGGGCGTCCGGAGCGGCTGCCACACCCGGGTGCCGTCGGTCACCGGCTGTCGGGGCCTCTACGGTGAAGCCGTGGCCGACACCCGACAACGCCTGATCGACGGCACGATCGAGACGATCCGCACGCACGGCCTCAACGGCACCACGGCGCGGAGCATCGCGGCGACCGCCGGGGTCAACCAGGCGCTGGTCTTCTACCACTTCGGCACCGTCCACGACCTGCTGCAGGCCGCGTGCCTCGCCGCGACCCAGGCCAGGGTCGCACCGTTTGCCGAACGCCTCGACGAGGTCACCGACCTGCGGCAGCTTCTTGCGCTCGGCCGCGCCCTGCACGCCGACGAACGCGCGCAAGGCAACGTCACGGTGCTCGCCCAGATGCTCGCCGGCGCGCAGGCCGACCCCAAACTCGCCGAAGCGACCGCGACGGCCCTGCAGCTGTGGATCGCCCCGATCGAGAGTGCCTTGACCAGATTGCTGGCCGACTCCCCGGTGGCCGAGGTGATCGACACGCCGGGCCTCGCACGCGCGGTGAGCGCCGGGTTCGTCGGACTGGAGCTCTACGAGGGCGTCGACCCGGAGGGGACCGAGGCGGCCCTGGACGCGCTCGACCGGCTGGCCGTGCTCATCGAGGTGGTCGACGACCTCGGGCCGATCGCCCTCCGCGCGCTGCGCGGCAAACTCCGCAGAACAACCAAGAAGTCGCGGTAGCCGGGTGGTCAACCGGCCTGGTTGACGATGTCCGACAGTGTTTCCGCCATTCGTTCGGCGAGGCGCAGGGTCCGGCGGTCGTCGAACCGTCCTCCTTGGACGGTCAGCCCGACCGGAAGGCCGGTCGCGGGGGTGGCGAGCGGGAAGGTGACCATGGGCGCCCCGAGCATGGCGCCTGGCGTGGTGTTCCGGGTGTAGAGCTCGAAAGCGTCGACGCGGCTGCCCAGATGTTCCACGGTGCCGTCGCAGTCGACGGGCGGAGCCGGTGCGGGCGTGGTGGGAAACGCGAGCGCGTTGAGTGCGTGCCTGTGCAGCAGTTCCGTGTAGCGCGCTCGCGCTTGCTCGGTTTGTCGCTGGGCGATCGCGTATTCGTCGGGCGACACCGGGGACGATGCCTCCGCTTCGAGGATCTGCCGGACGTCCGGACTGCGCACTCCCGCGACCAGCCGGGCGAACGCCTCCTCCGGGTTCATGCCCAGGGCGCGGGCGACGGCGTCTCCGAGCAGCCGGCGGGCTTCCCAGCAGACGATCGGCATCGCCGCCGCGTGGCTCAGCTCCCAGATCTCCTCGAGGTGCACCGGCACCAGCTCGACCACGTCCCCGAGCGCGTCGAAGGCCGCGTCGGTCGCCGCTCGCGTGCTGGGGTGCAGTTCGCGGAACAGCTCGGCGGGCACCCCGATCCGGGGCCGCGGAAGGTCCTGCTCCGTTGTTTCGCCGAGTATCGTCCGGTCGATCTCGGCGAGGCGGCGCACCGAGCGCGCGAAGATCCCGGGGGCGTCCCGTGTCCACGACAGGCCGACGATGCCCGCCGTCGGTCAGCGTCCGGTGCTGGGGCGGAATCCGGCGACCCCGCACAGGCTGGCGGGAATCGAGATCGAGCCCCCGGTGTCCGTGCCCAGTGCGACCTCGGCGTGGCCGCGCGCGACGACCGCGGCGCTGCCGCCCGAGGATCCCCCTGCCAGATAGCCCGGACGATCCGGCAAGCGCACCGCGCCGTAGGAGGCGTTCTGCGACGTGATCCCGAAGGCGAGTTCGTGCATGTTCGCCATGCCCACGACCACCGCGCCGGAGCGGCGCAGCAGCGCGACGACCGGGGCGTCGGCCCCCTCCGGGCCGAGGTCCAGCAGCTCGCATCCCGCGGACCGGCGCAGTCCGCGCACCGCGATGTTCGCTTTCACCGCGAGCGGATACGGCTTCCCGCCCGCCAGCGGCAACTGGGTCGCGATGTCTTCGGCAGTACAGGTTTGCGTCCACTCCCCCGGTTCCGGTCGTCCGACCGGCTCGAGGACAGCGGGGTGGGCGGTGACGCCCGCCGGAGAAAGCGGCATCCGGGGCTCCTTTGCAGCGAATGAGGCTTATCCGGGAGTCTCGGCATGCCGTGCGGTCTCCGCCATCGTCATTTCTGACGATGGCGGAGGTGATGCGCCGCCAGGGCCGCGCGGTTGGCGGCTCCGGTCTTGGCGAACGCGTTGCTCAGGTGGGTCCGCAAAGTCGGCGGCGCGATCCCGAGGGCCGCGGCGATCTGCTTGTCGCTGTACCCGTCCGCGACCAGCTCCGCGACCTGCGCTTCGCGCCGGGACAACGGCTTCTGCCCGGACACGGCCTCCCTCGGCCAGGTCCGCGCGACCAGGTCCCCGAATGACCGGAAAACCCGCGCCTCGTCCTCGGTGAACGCGCGGCCGCCGCGTCCCCGCCACAGCCGCAGGTCCACCGAACCAGGACCGGCTCCGGCGGCGAAGTAGTTCATGCCGTGGTACATCCCGCCGCGATGCAGGAAGTCCTGGACGAACTCGGTGGATACCCCGGCGGCCGGAGTGATCCGCGAAGCGCTCCCCCGCGCGAAAAGCTTCGGGGTCAGGTCGTCGACGTGCCGAAAATGCCTGTCGTAGGCGCGAAGCGCGTCGTCGCCGAGGTCGAGCTGGACCGGGTCGGAGTAGGGGCCGGACGAATCGCAGACATAGGAGGCGAAGATGTCCGCGCGCAACATGCGGCGCAGGACCTCGCCGAGGTGGAGGCGTTTTGCCTTCAGCGGCGAGTCAGAGAGGACGATGTCGATCGCTTCGCACGTCAGTGCGTACTCCTGGGCCATACTGCCTCGCTTCGGTGCGAAGTAGCGAGCGCGACTTCAGCTCCGTCGGCTCCCTGCTCGGACGAGAGTCTACGAGGCAACCCCTGAAGACAGCAGACTGCGCCGGACATGGCCCAAGAAATTTCAGCCCTCAGCAGTCCGGCGGCGACGCGCCGCAGCGGTTTTGACGCGGTCCTGGCAGGCGGTCGAACAGAAGCGGCGGATGCGGTTGCGGGTGGTGTCGACGAACAGCCGTCCGCAGCCAGGTGCCTCACACTCGCCGATCCGGTGGGCGTGACCGTCGGCGAGGAACCGGGCGAGGGCTTCCGCGCAGATCGCCGACCACATCGGCACCAGGGACGTTTCGGCCGGGTGATGGTGCAAGCGCCAGCGTCCTTCTTCCCGCGCCAGGTGCGGGTGGGCGGGGTACGCGGAGAGCAGCTTGTTGAGCCTGGTCGCGGCGCTGTCCTCGTCACCGGTGCGCAGGTTGTCGAGTACCGGCCGCAGTGCGTTGGCGAGTGCGGTGAATCCGGGGGCGTCGTCGGCCGTCACCTGGGCCGCTGACGGCGGGTCGACGGCGAGGATCTCGGCCAAGACGCTGTCGTCCGGGTGCAGGACTAGGCGGTTGACGAGGTCGATCGCGACCAGCAGCCCGGTGTCGGCGTAAGCGTCCAGGCGCACTTGCTTGCCTGCCTCCCTGTTCAGTAGCGTCACTGGCATAAACAGCTTACGGCAGTGACGTCCATCGGCGGAAGGAAGTCCCATGACGCGTACCTCGCCCGCACCGGTCCTGCGTGCGGCGGAACCGTCCGACCTGCCGCGGATCGCCGCGATGTGGGAGGCCGCGTGGCTCGACGGGCACCGCGGCCGTGTCCCGGACGAGCTCATGGCGGTGCGCGATTCCCAGCACTTCACCACCTTCGCGGCCGACCACCTGAGCACGACGCTGGTCGCCACCGACGGCGGGCCGGGTCTGCTGGGGCTGGTCATCGTCGGGGTCGGCGACGGCGAGGTGATCCAACTCGGAGTGGACCGGGCCGCGCGGGGCACGGGTGTCGGGTCCGCTCTCCTCGATGCCGCCGAGCGCCTGATCGCGGAAACCCACCGGGAGGCGTGGCTGGCCGTCGTTCCGGCCAATGCCACCGCCCGGCGGCTTTACGAGCGAGCGGGCTGGCGCGACGCCGGGCCGATGGTCCACCAAGCGCCCACCCGGCGTGGCACTGTCGGCGTCCCAGTCCACCGATACGTCAAAACCGTCCGTCCCGGCGCGGCGGACGCTGCCGGTTAGACGGGAACCGGACGGGCCAGTCGCGATCAATACGGAGTTCCGCCGCCGTCCGCGTTCACCGCCTGCCCTCGGATCGCGAACGCGTTGTCCGACAGGAGGAACGAGATGACCCGGGCGACCTCGGTCAGGTCGAGGTGCCGTCCGGCTTGTTCGGTGATCATGGCGTCGAAGATGTCGCCCGCCGGTTCGTGGATGCGGTCGGAATAGGCGTCGGCCACCTGGCGGAGCATCGCGGTCGGCAGGCCTCCGGGGCACACGCAGTTGACGTTGATGTCCGCGTGGGCCAGCGCTGCCGACATCATCCTGGTTTCGTTGATCAGCGCGGCTTTGCTCGCGCTGTAGGCGAGCGATTGGGCGTGGCCGACCTTTCCCGCCTCGGAGGCGACGTTCACGATCGCGCCGGGACGGTTCTCCTCGATCAGGTGCTGTGCCACGAGCCGGGAGAGTTCGTAGGGGCCAACGACGTTGACCGCGAGCTGGTTTTCCCAGTCTGCTTGCGGAATCTGCAGCGGGTCGGAATGGCGGACGATGCCGGCGACGTTGGCGAGGCCGTCGATGCCCGAGAAGTGCGAGATGGCTTCGGCTGCCGCGTCCGCGATGCTCTCCGGCGAGCTCAGGTCGACGACGAACGGCGCCGCTTGCCCGCCGAGTTCGCGGGCCGCGGCGGAGACGGCGTCGCCGCGGACGTCCATCAGGGCGACGCGCGCGCCTTCCGCGAGCAGCAGTTCCGCGGTCGCTCGGCCCAGGCCGCCGGCCGCGCCGGTGACGATGAAGCGCTTGCCCGCGTGGACGGGGAACACCTCCGGGTGCCGGACCGGCAGGGTCCGGGTCGCCGTGGTCTTGATGTGCATGATGCATTTCTCCTTGCTGGGCAGGCGGATTCGCCTATTCGGCGGGAGCGTGCCGCTGCAGCCCGTTGAAGATCAGGTTGAGGGCCACTGCCACGACTGCGGTCACGACGATTCCGCTTTGCAGCACCATTTGCAGGCCCTGCGGGAAGGCGTTGAAGATCTCCGGGTAGGAAGTCGGGACGAAACCGGCTCCGAGGCTTATCGCGACGACGATGAGGTTGCGGTCGTTGTGCAGGTCGGCCTTTCCCAGGGTCTGGATGCCGACCGTGGCGATGATGCCGAACAGCGTCATGAGGGCGGCGCCGACCGCGGGAGCCGGCAACGCCGCGGCCACGGCGGCCACCTTCGGCAGGCAGCTGAGCACGACCATCAGAACACCGGCGGCGGCCACGACCCAGCGGCTTTTCACGTTGCTGGCTCGCACCAGGCCGATGTTGCCGTTGAACGTGGTCGGCGGGACCGAACCCACGATCCCGCCCAGTACGGCGGCGACGCCTTCGGCGAGGATCCCGCGGCGGACTTCCTTGTCGGTGGGGCCCCGTCCGAGGATCTCGCCGACCGCGAAGTAGCTGGACGTGCATTCCACGCCCACGATCAGGACGGCGACGGTCATCGCCAGGACGGCGCTGAGATTGAACGTCGGCAGTCCGAAGTGGAACGGCACCACGAACGAGAACCAGTTCGCGTCGGCGACTCCGCTGAAGTCGGCGACCCCGACGGCGGCGCCCACCGCTCCCCCGGCGACCAGGCCGACGAGAATGGCGATGCTCTTCAGCAGGCCTTTGCCGAACCGGTAGATGAGGAGAACGGTCACGACGGTCGTCGCGGCGACCGCAAGATTGGCCGCGCTCCCGAACGACTTCGTGCCCGGCTCGCCGCCGCCGATCAGCTTGACCGTGATCGGCAGCAACGAGAGCCCGACCATCGCGATCACCGATCCGGTGACCACCGGCGGAAACACCCGGAGCAGCGCCCCGTACAGCGGCGAGGCGGCGGCGAGCACGAGCCCGGCGACGATGGAAGCGCCGAAGACGGCCAGCAGTCCGCCGATGCCGCCGCCGTTGGCGTTGCCGATGGCGATCGCCGGGCCGATCACCACGGCCGAACCGCCGAGCACCAGCGGTTTCCTGATCCCGATCCGCCAGACACCGACCGTCTGCACGATTGTGGCGATGCCGCCGGCGAGGACCGTGGCGGCGAGGAACACCACTGTCTCCGCTTGGGGAAGGTGGATGCCGGCCGCGATGATGACCGGAAGCACGAGAACCGTCGCGTAGAAGGTCAGCAGGTGCTGGACGCTGTAGAGCGCGAACCGTCCGAGCCTCGGCACCTCGTCGACGGCTGCGTCGGCGTCGGCGGGGGCGGTGTTCGGGGCGGTTCTGGGCCGATCGACCATGATCGTCTCCCTCGGAACGGGGCGGGCTGGGCGTGGATCACGCCGTGCGTCCCCCACGCACGAGCGGCGGCCGGGAGGTCAGGCTTGCCCGGCTGAACGGATCATTCGGCGGGGCGCGCTTCCCGGACCCAGGTCGGGGTGATCCCGGCCGGGACCTCCTCGTAGTCGGGCAGGGACCGGAAGTTGCGCTCTTCCCCGCCCGGGCTGTAGGTCACGATCAGCCGCAGGGCCCGCCATCCGGTGTTGAAGGTCGAATGGTCCGCGCCGCGCGGCACGAACACCGCGTCGCCGGTCTTGATCGGGAACGCGTCGCTGTCGCCGACCGTCTGCACTCCCTCGCCCTCGATGACGTAGATGACTTCCTGGGCGTTGGGGTGGTTGTGGATCGCGTGCCCGCGTCCGGGGTAGACGATCACTTCGCCGACGGTGGTTTCGGCGCCCTCGATCGTGGACGGGTTCACCAGCCACTTGAGGGTTCCCCAGTCGAGGACCATCGTCGGCGTCTTTTCCGGTTCGACATGCATGCGGTTCTCCTCGGTTCGGTCACGCGCGCAGCGCGGTGAATGCCTTGACCTGGTCGACGATCGCCCGCTCGGTCGGCAGGCGTTCCATGGACGAGGCGCCGAAGAATCCGGCGACCCCGGTGGTGTGCTCGAGGACGTAGCGGACGTCCTCGGGTTCGGCGATCGGGCCGCCGTGGCAGAGCACCATTACGTCGGGGTTCTCCGCCACTGCGGCGTCGCGCATCTGCTGGATGCGCTCGACGGCGACCTCGAGCGTGACTGCCGTGCGCGCCCCGACGGAACCGGACGTCGTCAAGCCGAGGTGCGGCACGACGATGTCCGCTCCCGCCGCGGTCATGGCTCTGGCCTGCTCGGGGTCGAAGACGTACGGCGAGGTGATCAGGTCCCGCTCCCGGGCCGCGGCGACCAGGTCCACTTCGAGCCGGTACCCCATCCCGGTCTCTTCGAGGTTCTGCCGGAAGACGCCGTCGTAGAGCCCGACGGTCGGGAAGTTCTGCACCCCGGCGAATCCCATGTCCTTGAGGTCGTCGAGGAATTTCGGGATGACGCGGAACGGATCGGTTCCGCACACGCCCGCGAAGACCGGGATCTCCGACACCACCGGCAGCACTTCGCTCGCCATTTCGACCACGATCGCGTTGGCGTCCCCGTAGGGCAGCAGTCCGGCGAGCGACCCGCGGCCGGCCATCCGGTAGCGCCCGGAGTTGTAGATCACCAGCAGATCCGCCCCGCCGGCCTCGGCCAGCTTCGCGGAGAGACCGGTTCCGGCGCCCGCTCCGATGATCGGCGCGCCGGAGCCGATTTTGGCGCGCCAGGCGGAAAGGCGGTCAGTTCTCTGCATTCTTGTTCTCCTCGGACACCGTCAGGTAGCGGAGCAGGGTCTCTGCTGCCGCGCGGGCGAATTCGGGGTCGTTGATGTGCGCGTCGACGTGGAGCACCTCGACTGGGCTGTCGGCGACGGCGGCGACCGCGGCGGTTGTCAAGGCCTCGTCGGCGGCGGGGTCTTCGAACAGGCCGCCGGAAGTGTCCAAAGCAGACACTCCGCGGCCCGGGACGACCAGTGCGGTGGGGCCGGAGGCCGCGGCGAGCTTGCGTCCGAGGATCTCGCCCAGCTGTGCGGACTCCTCGACGGTCGTGCGCATCAGCGTGACGGTCGCGTTGTGCTCGTACAGCAGGCGCGACGCGAACCGCGGGGGAACCGTATCCCGGGCTCCGAAGTTGACCATGTCCAGCGCGCCGAGGCTGACGACTTGCGGGATGCCGTGCGCCCCGGCCGCGGTGAGCCGGTCCGGACCGGCGGTGAGCACCCCGCCGACCAGTTCGTCCGCCAGTTCGGTGGTGGTGAGGTCGAGGACGCCGGCCAGGAAACCGCCCGCTGCCAACCCTTCCAGCGCGCGGCCGCCGGCACCGGTCGCGTGGAAGACGAGAACCTCGTATCCCGCGTCCTCGAGAATGGCGCGGCACGCTTCGACCACCGGCGTGGTCACCCCGAACATCGACGCGGCCACGAGCGGCCGCTCGTCCGGCCCGGGTTCGCGGGCGGCGTAGCGCTCGGCCATCCCCGCTATCGCTGCCACGGCGTTTCCGAGCACTGCCTTCGAAAGCCGGTTGATTCCGGCGATGTCGACGACGCTGTACATGATGGTCACGTCGGACGCGCCCACGTACGGCGAGACGTCCCCGGAAGCCATCGTGCTCACGAGCAGCTTCGGGAAGCCGACCGGCAGCGCCTCCATGGCAGCGGCGGCGATGGACGAGCCTCCCGAACCGCCCGCCGAAAGGAACCCGTCGATCGAGCCGTCCCGGGCGAGCTCGGCGACGACCCGGGCGGCTCCGGCGCTCATCGCGGCCAGCGCCTTTCCCCGGTCGTCGTCCTCGATCAGCTCGCGAATGCTGGTTCCCGCGCGCCTGGCGACCTCTTCGCGCGTGGTTTCGGGCGTGCCCACCGGCTGGCCGGCGACACCGGCGTCGATCAGGTGCACGCGGTGGCCCAAGCCTTCGAGCTGGCTGCGCATCCACTGGAACTCCGCGCCCTTGGTATCGAGGGTCCCGAGCATCGCCACGGTAGCCATTGACTCCCCTACGGATCATCGTGCGCCGTCTTCGTTGTCCGGCCGGGCTAGAGTGTGCCCAGACGATAATTGGATCATCTAGGCCAATCGGCCGAAATTGGCTGGAGGACTCGGTGCGCCAGGTATCCGCGACGGAATTCGCGCAGGCCATCGCCGGGTGGCAGCAGCACGCCGGCCGCAAAGCGGAGCAGGTGGCCGCGGCGCTTCTCGACGCGCTGCAAGCGCAAGAGATCCCCTTCGGCTCGGTCCTCCCGGCCGAACGCGCCGCGGCCGCTGCCCTGGGCGTCAGCCGCACCACGATCACCGAGGCGTATTCGCTGCTGCGCGAGGGAGGCTTGCTGGAAAGCCGGCAGGGAAGCGGCTCCCGCCTGCACCGGCCCGACGGCAGCCGGAAAAGCCCGGCGTTGCCCAGCTTCGAGCCGGACAGCCGCCTGAGCAGCTTCTCCGACCGGGCCGGCGACGAATCCCGTCCCGGCCAGTTCGTCGATCTCTCCAGCGGCAGCCTCCCCGGCCTGCCCATGGTCGGCGAAGCCTGGCGGCGGGCCGCCGACCGGGGCATCGACGCGCTGCTGGCCGCCGACGGCTACGAACCGCGCGGCCACCTCCCCCTCCGCGAGTCGATCGCCGCGCTCTGCACGAGCACCGGAGTTCCCACCGACCCCGACCAGATTCTCGTGACTTCGGGGTCCCAGCAGGCTCTGGAGATCATCTCCCGCACGTGGATCGACGACAACGAGCCCATTGTCGTGGAGGACCCTTCCTACCGCGGCGCGCTCGAAGCGTTCCGGGCCCGCGGCGCGCAGATGTACACCATCGCGGTCGAACGCGACGGCGCCGACGTCCAGGCGCTGGAACGCATCACCCGGCGCACCCATCCGCGTTTCGTCTACCTCCTCCCCACCTCGCACAACCCCACCGGCGTCCACATGTCCGCGGAAAAACGGCAGACGGTCGCCGATCTCGCGAACGAACGCGGCTTCGTGGTGATCGAAGACGCGTCCAGCGCGCACCTCGCCTTCCGCCCGCCGCCGGCCGCGAACCTGTTCGGATTGGTCAACCCCGCGCAGTCGGTCCTCATCGGATCGTTGTCGAAGCTGTTCTGGGGAGGCCTGCGGGTGGGCTGGATCCGCGGGCCGCGTCCGATGATCGAGCGGTTCCAGCGAGCGAAGGTCGCGATGGACCTCGGAACGTCGCTGCCGAGCCAGATCCTGGCGCAGGAACTGCTGCCGCACATCGCCGAAGCCATGAACACACGGGCAACCACGCTGCTCGACGGCCTGGCGGAACTCGAACAGGCCCTGACGCTGCACCTGCCGCATTGGTCGTGGACCCGGCCGGACGGAGGAAGCGGGCTGTGGGTCAGAGCCCCCGGAGTCGACACCGAGAGCCTGGCCGACGCGGCAAGGCTCTCGGGTGTGCGGTTCACGCCGGGACCGGCGTTTTCGTCAGTCGGCGGGCAGGCCGAGATGCTCCGGCTTCCCTTTGGCCGGACTGGCCGCCTGGAGGAAGCCGTCGCACGGTTGGCTGGCATCGCGAGCGTCAGGTGACCTCGCCCAGTCACCGCCTCGCCAGGTCCAGGTTCTTGGTCTCCCGGAACGCGAACCCGACCACCAGGGACGACACCACCGCGATCGCCATCAGGTAAACCCCCGGCGCCAGCGAGTTGCCGGTGAGCGTGACGAGCCCGGTCGCCACGAACGGCGCGGTCCCTCCGAAAAGGACATACGCCGCCGTGTAGCCGATCGCCGAGCCGCTGGCGCGGACCGGGCCCGGGAACATCTCCACCATCGCCGGCACGTTCGACGTGCCGATGACCGCGACCAGCACGGCGAGCACCGCGGTGCCGACCAGCGCCCCGGCGAATCCGGCGTGCATCAGCGCGAACGCGGGCAGCGTGCACACGGCGAACCCGAGGCACGACACCAGCAGCATCCGTTTGCGTCCGTACCGGTCGCTCGCCGACGCCATGAACGGGCAGGCCGCGCTGTAGCACAGCATCGACACCACGCTCGCGATCAGCGACTGGGTGCGCGAGTAGTGCAGCTCGTCGGCCATGTACGTGATCATGTAGCTGCTCATCAGGTAGTACGCGATCGCGTTCGTGATGCTGTAGCCGAAGAGCGTGAAGATCTGCCGCTTGTGCGAGCGGAGCGCGTCACGCAATGGCTTGCGCTGCACGGAGTTCTCGCTTTGCAGCTGCCGGAACACCGGGCTGTCCTCGACCCGGCGGCGCAGGTACAGCCCGATCAGCCCGAGCGGGCCGGCCAGCAGGAACGGCACCCGCCAGCCCCAAGTGTGCAGCGCGCCCGAGGACAAAGTGGAGGTCAGCAGCACCCCGACCGCCGATCCGGCGACGCTGGCCAGGCCGACGGTGGCGGGCACGGTGCTGGCGAAACGGGCGCGGCGTCCGTCCGGCGCGTGCTCCATGATGAACGCCGAAGCGCCGGTGTACTCGCCGCCGGTGGAAAACCCCTGCAGCGTCCGGAGAACGAAGAGCAAGATGGGCGCGGCGACCCCGAGCGCGGAGTACGTGGGCAGCACGCCCATCAGGAACGTGGCCCCGCTCATCAGCAGCACGCTCAGCGCGAGCGTCCGGTTGCGGCCGATCCGGTCCCCGTAGTGCCCGAAGAACGCCGCGCCCAGCGGTCGCGCGACGAACCCGCCCGCGAAGATCGCCCACGTGGCCAGCAGTGCCGCCGACGGGTCGTTCTTGGGGAAGAACTCGGCGGCGATAGTGGACGACATCGTCGCGTAGGCGGCGGAGTCGAACCATTCGGTGAAATTGCCGATGCCCGAGGCGAGAGCGATCTTCCGCCTGCCGCGGGAAAGGGTCGCGGGCTGTTCGGTCCGGACGGTCATTGGCCGGCTCCTCGTCAGTCGGTGCCGGGGCCGCGATCGCGGTCCCGGAGGTCGGCCCGGCGGATCTTGCCGGTGGCGGACCGGGGCAGCACGTTCACGAACTCGATGTGCCGCGGGTAGGCGAAACGCGAATACGTCTCCTTGGCGAATACGCGCAGTTCTTCGGCGAGCGCGTCGCCGCCGTCGTAGCCGGGCGCGGGTTGCACCCAGGCCTTGACCGCCTGGCCGCGCACCGGGTCCGGAACGCCGACCACCCCGGCGTCGGCCACCGCCGGGTGGGCCCGCAGGGCGTGTTCCACCTCGAACGGGCTGACCCGGTACCCGGACGTCTTGATCACGTCGTCGGTGCGCCCGAGGAACCAGAAATAGCCGTCCTCGTCGGCGAAAGCCTGGTCGTTGGTGTGGTACCAGCCGCCGCCGAAGACCGCCGCGGAGTCCTCCGGCCGGTTCCAGTACCCCAGCGGGTACTGCGGGTTCGACCGGGCGCGCAGGCAGATCTCGCCCGGTTCGCCCTGCGGCACCGGCTGCTCGCGCGCGTCCAGCAGCGCGACGTCCCAGCCCGGCAGCGGACGGCCCATCGAACCGGGTTTCACCGGCACCCCGGGGAAATTGCCCACCAGCGGGTACGACTCGGTGGAGCCGTAGTAGTCCAGCAGCGGCACGCCGAACTGCCCGGTGAACCAGTCGATCAGGTCGGCGGTCAGCGGTTCGTTCGAGGAGCACACCACCCGCAGCTTGTACGGGTAGCGCAGGCCCGCGTCCGGGACGTCGGCGGCCATCTTGCGCAGGAACGTCGGGTTCACCAAGGCGGTGGTGACCCCGTTGCGGGACAGGGAATCGAGCAGGCCCTCGGGGTCGAACCCGCCGGCCGGGCGGTAGACCAGCTGCGTCGCGCCGGCGCGCAGCGGCCCCAGCAGCTTCGCCATCGACCACGCCCAGTCCCCGGCTCCGTAGAAGACGTCCCCGGGGCGCAGGTCGTGGCAATAGCGGAACTCGTTGTGCCCCAGCAGCGTCCGGTGCGCGTGCACGATGCCCTTGGCCTTGCCGGTGGTGCCCGAGGTGTAGAAGATCAGCGCCGGATCGTCCGCGGCGGTGTCCGCCGTCTCGAATCGCGGCGGCAGTTTTTCGATCGCCGGGTCGTCGATCTCGACGATGTGCCCGGCGAAGCCGCTGACGCGGTCGCGCGCCTCGGGTTCGGTCACCAGCACGGTGGCTCCGGAGTCGGCCAGCCGGTAGCGGATGGGCTCGTCGGCCCACAGCAGGGACATGGTCACCAGGATCGCGCCGGTGCGCAGCACGCCGAGGTAGGCGGCCGGGGTGTCGGGCCGCTGCGGAAGGAGCACCGCCACTCGGTCGCCGGGCCGCACTCCCCGGTTCCACAGGTGCGCGGCCACCTGGCGGGAGCGGTCCTGCACCTCGCCCCACGAGATCTCGCGGTGCGTGCCGAGGTGGTCCTCGAAGATCAGCGCGGTGGCGGCGCGGTCGTGGCGGTCGGCCACGTCGGCGGCCATGTTGTAGCGCGGCGGGACTTCCCAGTCGTGCCCGGCGCGCAGTTCGTCGTAGTTCACCCGATGCCCTTTCAGCGCTTCTTGGCGGCCAGGAACCGCGCCATCTCCCGCTGCGGCTCCCCCGTCGCGTAAGCCTCGGCGTGGATCTTCTTGGCCGCGGTCACCGCCTGCGCCAGCGCGTCGTCGTCCAGTTCGCGGAGCCGGGCCTTGGTGAGCGCGACCGCGCCCGGCGGCAGCGCGGCGATCGCGCGGGCCTGTGCGACGGCGGCATCGAGCACCTCGTCCTCGGCGACGAGCCGGGTGAGCAGGCCGAGGCGGTGCGCTTCGACGCCGTCGACGAGCTGGGCGGTGAGGGCGAACTCGGCGGTCTTGGCGCGGCCGAGGATGTCCCACATCGCCCAGATCCCGGTGATGCTGGGGATCCCGGAGGCCACCTCGGGCTGGCCCATAGTGACCCCGGCGTGCCCGATCCGCAGGTCAGCCACCAGCGCGTACTGGAAGCCGGAACCGGCGACGACGCCGTTGACCGCGGCGACGGTCGGCTTCCGCAGCTCGCGGACCGCGCGGTACAGGCGGTCGAAATCGTCGATCCAGGCCTCCGCGGCGGCGTGGTCGTCCGGGCGGATCGCGGCCGTCTCGGCCAGATCCTGCCCGGCGCAGAACGCCCGCCCGGCCCCGGTCAGCACCACGCCGCGGCAGGTCGGGTCCTCGTCCAGTTCGCGCAGGTGCCCGATCAGCCGCTCCCGCATCGCGTGGGTCCACGCGTTGAGCTTCTCCGGCCGGTTCAACGTCAGGACCGCGATCTCGTCCCGGCGGTCGAGCAGCACTGTTTCACACATGGAGGTCGTTTCCTTCGCTCGTCGTCTGCGTCGCGGACAAGAAAAACAGCGCGAGCCCGCCGCTGGCCAACACCAACTGCGACCTGCGGCGATATCAGGTTGGTATGGTTCGGCGGATGGAGCTGCGGCATCTGCGGTACTTCGTCGTCCTGAGCGAGGAACTGCACTTCGGGCGGGCCGCGAAACGGCTGCACATGGCGCAGCCGCCGCTGTCGCAGCGGATCCGGGACCTCGAGCGCGAGCTGGGCGTCGAACTGTTCCATCGGGGCCGGGGCGGCGTGCGGCTCACCGAGGCGGGCGCGCTGCTGCTCGAACACACGCGTCCGGTGCTCGAAGGCGTGGACAGCGCGCGGGAGGCGATGCGCCGGATCCTGCCCGGCACGTCGGGCACGCTGCGCGCGGGAATTCCCCCGGACACGATGCCCACGGTGCTGCGCACGATCGCCGCCGCGTTCGCCGCGAAAGCGCCGGAGGTGCTGCTGGAGCTGCACGAGGTGAGCACGGACGAACAGATCGCCCGGCTGCGGGAGGGCAAGCTCGACGTCGGACTCGTGCGCCACCCCTCCGACACCGTCGGACTGGAGTCAGGGCCGGTCCTGTCCCGGCCGCTCGGCGTCGTGCTGCCGGCGGCGCACCGGCTCGCGGACGCGGACGTCGTGCGGCTGCGCGACCTCAACGGCGCCCCGCTGGTCATCTTCCAGCGCGAGATGGCGCCGCGGCTCTACGACCACATCCTCGCGATCTGCCGCGACAACGGCTTCCTGCCCGGCGCGATCCGGCACGCGCGCAACCCGAACTTCACGCACGGGCTCGTGCTCGCCGGAATGGGCGTGCACTTCAACGAGGAACACCCGCTGCCCGACGGCCTCACCTGGCGTCCGCTCGACGAGAACCGGCTGCGGTGGGCGAGTTCGGTCGTCTGGGTGCCGACGCGCGCCAACGACGTCATCGCCGGATTCGCCGCGGTGGCCGAGGAAGCCCTGCGGGCCGCCGGGCACGGGATGTCCACTGTGGACTGATCAGCACCCGGATTCAGAGCTGGGTGTCAGGCACGTCCACTTCGATTTCTTCCAGCGCACCGCCCAGTTTCAGCTGGCAGCCGAGGCGGCTGCGTCGCTCGTCGCGGGGCGCCGCGGTGCACTCGAGCATTTCGTCCTCGTCCTCGGACAGCGGCGGCACCGCCGACAGGTAGGGCTCGCGGACGTAGACATGGCAGGTCGCGCACATCGCCTGTCCGCCGCATTCGCCGACGATCCCGTCGACGCCGTTCTCCACGGCGGCACGCATGACGGTGCTGTCCGCCGCGACCGCGACAGTGCTGACCGCCCCGTCGCGGTGGAAGGTGACCTTGGGCATTCGGTTCTCCTCGAGGATTCAGTCCCAGTGCACGGGCAGGGAAAGCACGCCGCGGAAGACCCAGCCGCCCACCGTCGCGGGCCGGGCCGGATCGGGGCGCAGCCCGGGGAATTCGGCGAACAGCCGCGGCAGCGCGACGCTCACCACGGACGCGCGGGCGACCCACGCACCTGCGCAGAAATGGTTGCCCCCGCCGAAAGCGAGGTGCGGTTTGCGCGGCCGGTCGATATCGAAGACCGCTGGATCGACGAACACCGCGGGATCCCGGTTGGCCGCACCGAGCACGATGCCAAGCCGCGCGCCCCGGGGCACCGCGAGCCCGGCCAGTTCGGTGTCTCGCGTCGCCTGCCGGGGATACATGCCGATCGGCGCGACCCAGCGAAGGGACTCCTCGAAGGCATCCCGCCACCGTTGCCCGGCGAGCACCGCCGCCCGCTGCGCCGGATAGGTCAGCAACGCCCACGCCGTGGTCGCGAGCGCGTCGCGCGGTTCGTTGACCCCGCCGCCGATGGTCATTTTCACGTTGGCGCGCAACGCATCCACCGGCATTCCGGAGGAGGCGAGCACGGACAGCAGGCTGCCGTCGGGTTCGGCGCGCAGGAGCGGCAACAGTTCGTCGATCGCCTCGTCCACCTCGCGGGACGAGCGCTCCGCGGCGGCCCACACCCGCGGGTCGTCGGCGTAGTTGCCGGTGCCGTCGATGAGCGTCTGCGACCACCGTTGCAGATCCCCCTGACCGGCATTGCGGAACCCGAGGACGGCACGCAAATTGTCGGCGGCATACGGCGCGGCGAACTCGGCGACGAGGTCGGCGCCCGGGCCCGCGGCACGCAACTTTTCCGCGTACGTGCGGTAATTGCGCTCGAAGACCGCTTCCCACTGCTGTTTGACCGCCTTCGGCCGCAACACCCCGCCGTACGCTTTGCGCTCGGCATCGTGCTCGGGGTCGTCCTTGCGCAGCATGCTGTGGCCCATCGAGCGCTTCATCAACGACTGCGCTTCGTCGGCGGAAAACCGTTCCTGGTCGAGTTCGACGGTGTGGCAGGCTTCGTGGCCCACCACCAGGTAGCGATCCAGCGCCGGAACCCAATGGATCGGCGCTCGCGCCAGGAGCCGTTCGTAGATCGGGTAAGGGTCGGTGTACAGGGCGGGGATTTCCACCCAGTCCGCGGTCGGGATTTCGCGCGCCGCTGTCGTGTCGAGTGTCATCGTCGACCTCCTCGCTCCCAGCGTGAGCCAGGCCACCACGACAGGTAAAGTTCAAATAACCTGCGAACAACCACAGCTGAGGTTTGGTTATGCCTGGCTACACCCTCCGCCAGCTCGAGTACTTCGCGGCGGTAGCGGAGGCGAAGTCGATCTCGGCGGCCGCCGCGGAACTGCACGTGACTCCGACCGCGGTGGCTTCCGCGCTCACCGAACTGGAACGCGTGCTGCGCACCCAACTGGTGGTCCGCCGCAAGGCGCACGGCATCACGCTGACGCCGACCGGCCAGTACCTGCGAGAGCGCATCGCCGGCCTGCTGCGCGACGCCGACGAACTCGAACGGGCGGCCGCGGGCGGAGGCCGCGAACTCGCCGGGCCGCTGGCGCTGGGGTGCTACTCCACGGTCGCGCCGACGGTGGTCCCCATCCTGATGGAGTGGGTGCGCGACCAGCACCCGCGCGTGGATCTGTCGGTGGTCACCGGCAGCCAAGCCGAACTGCCGCAGCGGCTGCTGACCGGCGGGCTCGATGTCGCTGTCGGCTACGACATGGCACTGCCGGACGGACTGGACTCCGTTCCGCTGTACAGCGCCCCGCCGTACGCGCTGCTGCCCGCCGCGCACCGATTGGCCGGCCGCGACACGGTACAGCTGGCCGAACTGGCCGACGAGCCCATGATCATGCTGGACTTCCCGCCCGCGGCCCAGCACACCCGCGAACTGTACGAGCGGGCCGGCATCGAACCCCGCGTCGCGCACCGGACCGCCGACTTCGAACTGACCCGCTCGCTGGTCGCCCGCGGGTTCGGCTATTCGGTGCTGATCCAGCGCCCCACGGTGAACCGGTCGTACGAGGACCTGCCGCTCGCGCTGTGCGACCTCGAACCCGCGGAACCGGCCGCGAACGTGGTGATGATGTGGCCCCGCGAGGTCCGCCTGAACGACCGGGCCGCCGCGCTGGTCGAGTTCGCCGCTCGCAACGCTGACCGGCTGGATCCGCGCCGCCGCGCCTGAAGGTCAGGTCCCGGTCCAGGTATCGACGGATCGGTTGGCACCGCACAGCGGCGTGCATACGCTGGACCGGCCACAACGCCCGCGTTCTATCCGCACCGAGCCTGTTCAGGTGTGCGTGAACCGTACGACGGCTTTCGATCTCTCGAGCGCGACCACCTCGAACGACAGCTTGTTGATGCTGGACGCGCCACCCTGGTTCGGGGTCTGGCCCATCGCCGACATCACCATCCCGGACGGCGAAATGGACTGAAAGTCGACGCCCGCGGACGAGACCGCGGTGATGTCCAGCGAACTCATCCCGAGGCTCCTGTTGAAGCGGATGGTCACCGGCCCGGTCACCAGGATCTCGCACTCGCCGTCGGCGCAGGCGCGCAGGTTGGTCCCGTCCGCCGCCGTGGGGAACGGCGCTTTACTGGTCGTGGGCGCGGCGCTGCTCGATGCCGCGGTCGCGCTGGTACTCGCCGGGGCCGGAGACGACGGCGGCGTAGTCGTCGATGCGGTCGGCGAACCGCCGCACGCGGAGACGGCCCCGGCGACCGTCAGGGTTGTGAGGATCGTCCTGGCCATCAGGTATCGCATGCGGGAACGCTAAGCCGGGTGTTCCGGGACCGGTCCCGGAACACCCGGAGCCGCCCCGAAAACCGCCGTGGCGGCGCGTCATCGCCCGTCGGCGGGCCCGTTCATCATGCGCAGCATGCCCAGTCCGCCGGTGCGGACGAACCGCACGACGAGCAGCGCGGCCACCGCGAGGAAGGCGATGTTCAGCCAGGTGGTGTAGTTCCACGAGACGCCCGCGGCCGCCACGATCGCCTGCCGCTGCCCGGGAATCAGCCCGGCGGCCCCGAAAATCAGCTCGACGAGATAACCCGCGCCGACCATCGCGGCGTAGAACGTGGCCAGCAGGACGAGCGTCATCCGGACGCCGTAGTACTTCCGGTAGATGTTCAGGATCGGCAGGATCAGCAGATCGGCGAAGAGGAACGAGACGACCCCGCCGAAGCTGATGCCGCCGTTCCACAGCACCGCCGCCAGCGGGACGTTCCCGATCGAGCACACGAACGACAGGATCGCGACGACCGGCCCGATCAGCGGCCCCCACACCGCCGAGACGACCGGGTCGCCGGAGAAGAAGAACGCCCGCCAGAACGCGTCCGGCACCCACGCGCCGATCGCGCCCGCGATCAGCAAGCCGATCAGCAGGTCGCGCAGGATCGCCGCCCACTCCATCACGAAAACCTGCGCCACCGCGGTGAATCCTTGCGGGGAAAGCAGTCTGGCCGCCGCCGAACCCTCCGCCTGGACCGACATGTCCATCGCGGCGTGGCCTTCCATCGAACCGGCCAGCCCGCGCTCCGCCTGGTCCCGGGCCCGGTCGATCAGCTTCTTCCGGACGAACAGCCGGAACAGCACCGCGAGCAGCACGATCATGATCGGCCCGCCGACGAACTCCGCCGCGGTGAACTGCCAGCCCATCAGCAACGCCAGGATCACCCCGAGCTCGACCACCAGATTCGTGGAACCGATCTCGAACGCCATCGCCGCGGTGAAGTCCGCCCCCTTGCGAAACAGCGAACGGGCCAGCGCGACCGCGGCGTAGGAACACGACGAGGACGCCGCGCCGAGCAACGACGACACCGCCAGCGTCCGCGGCCGCCGGTCGCCCATCAACCGCACGATCGTGGATCTGCGCACCACCGCCTGCACCACCGCGGACAGCAGGAAACCCAGGATCAAGGCCCAGAGAATCTCCCAGGCCATCGACCCCGCGAAAGCCAGCGCACGCCAGATCGCGTCCATCGCCCGAGCCTAAGCTCCGCCGGGTTATCCGGCATCGCGTCGGCAAGCACAGGCGAATCCGGCCGAACCCAGCTCCCACGACGATCATGGTGCCGGTGGAAAGTTCCCCGTGCAACGAACTCGGCACGGCCGATCCGGACTTAGCGACTGTTTCCGACTCGGCCGCCGCGGCACCGGTCGCACGCACGCCGCCGAACTGTCCACAATGGAGCAACCTGCGCGGCTACCGGACTGGGGAGCCAGCAGCGTCCGGTGCCGAGGCGAGGGCGCGAACGACCGCGGTTTCCTTGCCCGACAAAAACTTGACGAGGAACCGGTTCAGTACCGGGAGCAGGAAGAGCCGCAACGCGGCGCGGCGGGCCAGCAGTTCCCCCCGCGATCGCGGCAGGAACCACCGTGCGCTCTTGAGGGCGGCCGCCTGCTTGTCGGCGACGACCGGACGCCACAGCCGCTCGTAGTTTCCCAGCGCCTCCGGCACGGTAGCGGCGCGAGCCACTTGCTCGGCGAGCACGTACGCTCCGCCGATTCCCAGCGAGGCGCCCATTCCCGCGAGCAGCGAGACCGCGTAACCCGCGTCGCCGACCAGGACGACACGGCCGCTGCTCCACCGCGGCATCACGATCTGCGCCACCTGGTCGTAGTAGACCTCGTCGTTCGGCGGACAGGCGGCGAGAACGCGCGGCGCGACCCAGCCGAGCCGCCGGTACTCACGGCGAAGCGCGGCGACCCGGTCCTCGGGCAGCGTCGGGTCCGTCGCACGGTGGACGGCGAAAACGGCGACCCGGCCGTCCCGGAGCCCGTAGCAGCCGAGCTCGGCGCCGATGCTGTCGGAGAGGCAGAACCGGTCGCGTACCAGCGCCTGTACCTCCGGGTCCTCGAACGTGTAAGCCGCGGTGTGGAAGCCGAGGTACTTGAGAAAGCCGGACTCCGGGCCGAACGCCAGCTCGCGGACCGTCGAATGCACCCCGTCGGCACCGACCAGCAGATCCGCCTCGAAAGGGGCCCCGTCGGCCGTATCGACGCGGACGCTCCCCGCCCCGTCCGAGACCCCGACGACCTCGGCGCCGAATCTGAGCTCGACGTCCTCGGGCAGGCTTTCCCGCAGGGCCGACTCGAGATCCGGCCGCATGATGCTCAGCAGCCGACCGCCGACGGGCTTGGCGAACGCGTCGTACCGGATCACGGCGCGCTGCCGGCCGGATTCGTCGTAGTAGCCCGCCTCCTCGACGTCGTAGCCGAGTTCGCGCAGCCGAGGGAGAACGCCCATCGCTTCCACCGCGTCGTACCCGGGCCCCATGAAGTCGATCATGTAACCCTGCGCGCGCGGGCCCGGTGCGCGTTCCAGCACCACGACCTCCCAGCCGCGCCGCGCCAGGCACTGCGCCGCGGCCAGGCCCGCGATTCCCGCCCCGCACACGACAGCCTTCACGATCCCGCCCCGTCCAGACGCAGTTCGACCATCGGCAACTCGGTGTCGCGTTCGCTGATCGCCGTGCCGAGAGTGTTCTCCAGAATCGTCTTGAACTTGCGCCACGCTCGCGGATGCTTGCGCACATAGACCGCCAGCGCGGCGTCCGCCTCCTCAGTGGACAGTTTCCGCGCGGTCGCCGGAGACAGGCCCCGCGCACCGCTCGCCACCCGCACCCGCGGCTCGGCGAGAAGGTTGCGGTACCACTGCGCCCGGTCGCCGAAACCGGACGCCACCACGTACGTGTCGTGATCCGGGTGCCCGATGACCTCCAGCACGACGTAACGCCGGGCTCCGGTCTTGCGGCCGACGTGCTCGAGCAGCAGCATCCGGGAGCCGAAAAGGAAACCGAGCCGGGCGCGGTAGAGCCAGATCGGAGCGCGCATCAGCCGCCGGTTGCGCAGCAGCCGGGCGCCCGCGCGGCCAACGGCGTCTGAAGACGGGGTGGCATTGGTCATCTGTCGACCTCGATTCACTGGTGATGGAAAGGGTTCGTCAGGCCGAACCCCGCAGGCCGTCGCGGTACACGGCGAACACCTCGGTGCCCCAGCGGCGCATCCCGTCGGCCGACAGCGGGTCGACGCCGAGGACCTCGCGCAGCCGGTCGCGCAGGATCAGCACCGCGAGGTCGTTGACAAGCAGGAACGCCGCGCGCACCTCGGGATCCGAGCCGGTGTCCGCCATTCCGGCGCTCGCCATGGCCGCCAGCGTGTCCCGGCTCAGCGCGTAGAGCTTGCCGAACAACCCCGACGCCGCCGGCCCGCCGCCGAGCAGCAGCCACCCGAGGTACCCGGGGACGGCCGAGCCCGCCGGAAGGCCGCCGGAGACCGCCTCGGCCAAACTCGGCACCGCCTCCGGATCGAACGGACCGTCCCCGCTCGGGGCGACAGCCTCGGCGAGCATCGCCCCGAAAACCTGGACCACGTGCTCGTCGACCGCTTCCCGCAGTCCGTCCTTGGACCCGTAGTGCCGGATCACCAACGCCGGCGAAACGCTGGCCGCCGCCGCGACGTCGCGAACCGTCACCGCGTCCGGACCGCGCTCGCCGAACAGCCGCAGCGCCTCGTCGCGGATCCTCGCCTTCGCCGTGCGATCGTCCGGTAGTGAACTCATGTTCATGATTATAAACAGATGTTCACTCGACTCGCCAGGACGATGCGCCGACCCGGTTGCGGATAAATCCGATCCACGCCTGTCTCAGAGTGGTACAGAAGCCGGCCGGCGCGGCTCGATAAGTTGGCCGGATCAGGCCAGCACCGCACCGTCCGAAGACAGCCCGTCACGGTGTTTGCCGAGGTTGGGCGCTAACCTCGGCAAACGAGCACCGCAAGTGCCGAGCCGCGCGGCAGAGGGGAAAACGATGAGTTCAGCGCGTCGGTATGACGCCTCGGAAAGACTGCGCGTCCACTTGAGCCAGTTCGACTGGTCCGGGCAGACCCCAGCCAGGCGCGCCGCGCTCGAAGCGTTTCTCCGGCTCTCGAACGCGCACGGCTTCACGACCGTGACCATGCGGATGCTCGCGACCGAACTGACCATCAAGGCTCCCAGCCTTTACGCCTATTTCCCCGGCGGACGGGACGAGATCGTCGCGGAGTCGCTTCGCTGGCATTTCTCCAAGTTCGGCTACGCGATCCTGGCGGCCGTCGACCGGACCGAGACGGCGGCCGAATTCTGGGACGCGATGGTGCGGGAGCATCTCACCCGCCAGGTCACGCTGCCCGAAAGCGATCTCTGGGACCTGCTGGTCGCCACCGACGCGGTCGTGCCCTCGCTCCCCGCCGGCCTGCACGACCAGGTCGACAGCTGGGTCGCCTATTACGAGGACATGTACCGCGCCGCGGCGATCGACATGGGCATCGATGCCGACGTGGACGAGCAGATCCGGCTCGTGCTCACCGTCGTCGAGGGCGCGCGCAGGTGGTGCTCGGCCGACACGCTGCCGGACGCCGTCGCGCGCGCGATTCAGGTTTCGCACTCGCTCTTGCGCCTGCCGTCCGCGGACTCCAGTCGCGTCGGGGCCTAGTCGGCACGCGGCGAGCCGGGCAGTCGAGCAGGATCCATCAACGATGCCAGGTGGCTGCTTCCGCGCAACGGGTCGATCTGGTTCACCTGCATCGCACAGCTGAAGCCGTCGGTGAGCACCGGGGCGTCGGCCGCGCTGTCCAAGGCCGGTCGGATCGAGTGTTCGGCCACCTTCATCGAGACATCGAAATGCTCGGCCTCGAAGCCGAAGTTGCCGGCGACACCGCAGCACGACGACGAGACCGCGACGTCCGAGACGCCCCAGTTGCGCAGCACGCGACGCTGGACGTCCGAGCCGAAGACCGCGTGCTCGTGGCAATGTGTCTGCAGCACGACGCGCTCCGGGGACGGTGCGCTCGGCTTCCAGCCACGAGTGAGCGCCTCGTCCACTGCCGCGGCGAAGGACCGCACCCGGGCGGCGACCCGCTGAGCCGCCCGTCCGCCGACGAGCTTCGGGGCTTCGTCCCGGATCGTCGCGGCGCAGCTCGGTTCGAGCACGACGATCGGCCGGTCGGTCCCGTCGTCGAAACGGTCGACCAGACGCCGGAGCCGGCGTCGCGCGCCGTCGCGCTGGCCGGTCGAGATCCAGGTCAGCCCGCAGCAGGCGTCGGGAGTGCAGCCGACCGTCTCGCCGGTGTCGCGGAGCACCCGGGTCGCGGCGGGAATCACTTCGGGGCGGAACGCGCGGGTGAAACTGTCGGCGAACACGAGAACGTCCGCAGCGTCCGAGAAACGCGCCTCCTCGATGCGAAGCCGTCGCGACCGCGCTGAGACGAACGCAGGCAGGCGTCGTCGTGCGCTCACCCCCAGCCGCTCGCCGAGCCTGCGCACGAACGGATTGCTTGACACGGCGTTGGCGAGACCCGCGGTTCGGGTGACGAGCGGGAGCCACCTGGGCAGCCACCCGATGGAGTAGTGCGTGAACGGGCGCAGCTTGCCGCGGTAGTGCTCGTTCACGAGCTCCGACTTCGCTTCGGCGATGTCGACACCGGTCGGACAGTCGCTCGAGCACGCCTTGCACGACAGGCAAAGATCGAGGGCTTCGCGCACTTCTGGGCTCGACCAGCCGTTCACAGTGCTGCCCTGAGCGCGCGTCAGCTCCTGCAACACGCGCGCACGGCCGCGGGTCGAGTCCTTCTCGTCCTTCGTCGCCCGGTAGCTCGGGCACATGAAGCCGCCGGAGGTCGCGCGGCACCGGCCGACGCCGATGCAGGCGTGCGAGTTCCCGGCGGCCGCGCCCGAAGCGGGAGCTCCTTCGAGGGCCAAGGAAACTGTGAACGGCTCCGGGTCGACGATGATGCCGGGATTGAGCAGCCCTCGCGGGTCCCAGCTGCGCTTGAACGTCCGGAAGAGCGCGATCATCTCGGGCGAGTACATGACCTCGAGCAGTTCGCTGCGCGCGCGGCCGTCGCCGTGCTCCCCGGAAAGCGACCCGCCGTGGGCGACGACGAGAGCGGCAGCCTCGCGGGTGAAGTCCGCGAAGTCGCGGCGACCCCGTTCAGTGTGCAGGTCGTAGTCGAGTCGCATGTGGACGCACCCGGCGCCGAAGTGCCCGTACATGAACGCGGTGTAGCCGTACTTGCGCACCAACGGAAAGAGCTCGGAAAGGTAGTCGGCAAGACGCTCGGGCGCGACAGCCGAGTCCTCCCAGCCCGGCCAGGTCTGCACGCCGTCGATGCGCAGAGACGACAAGCCCGCGCCGTCTTCGCGCACTTTCCACAGTTTCGCGCGTTCGCCGGGATCGGTCACGACGGCGTGGTCGAGCACTCTCCCCGCGCCGCGGAGGACGCCGAGCAGCCGGGTGCAGTCCGTCGCCGCTTCCTCGATCGTGTCGGCGGAGAACTCCACCATCAGGTAGGCACTGCCGCGCGGCAGGGAATCTACGCTCGTCGCGCCGCGTCGATGCCGCATTATGTCCACAATAGACAGATCGAGTCCCTCGAGCGCGGCCGGTTCCGCCGCGAGGATGGACGGCACGTCCCGGGCCGACTCGACGGTGTCCGCGTAGCCCAAGCACAGCAAGGCGGTCGTCCGCGGCTTCGGAACCAGACCGACTCGTGCGCGCACGATGATCGCGCAGGTGCCTTCGCTGCCAGCGAGCACGCGTGCGACGTCGAAGCCGTTCTCGGGCAGCAGTTCGCCCAGGTGGTATCCCGATACCTGGCGCGGGATCCTCTGCAACTCCGTCCGAATCAGGGCGAGGTGCTGCTGCGCGAGGCCGCTGAGTGCCGCGTCGAGTTCGGCGGCGCGTGCGACGGAAACCTGGTCCCCGGCGTCGACGGCACGGATTCCGTCGCGCCCGGCGCGCAGGTGTGCTCCGTCGGCGGTGACGAGTTCGACCTCCAGCAGGTGATGCGTCATCCGCCCGTAGGCCACGGAGTGATTGCCGCACGCGTCGTTCCCGATGGCGCCGCCGATCGTCGCGCGCGATACGGACGACGGGTCCGGGGCGAAGGTCAGGCTTCCCCCGGACTGCTTCTCCACCCTGCTGCGCAGCTCGCCGAGCACGACTCCCGCGTCGGCCCAGACGGTCCGCGAGCCGAGGTCCGCCTCGTCCGTCCTGGTCATCCTCCGGGAGAGGTCGACCACCAGGCCGGAGCCGACCGCGTTGCCTGCCATGGACGTGCCGCCGCCGCGAGTGGTGGCCGGCACGCCGAGCCGAGCGCAGAGCCGAACGATCTCCCGGACCTGCTCGACGGTGCCCGGGAACGCCACCGCCGCGGGTCGCACTCGGTAGTTCGACGCGTCGTAGGAGTACTCCCAGCGGCGGCGGGACGAGTCCTCGACGTCGATCCCCTGTTCCCGGAGCTCGCGAATCAACTGGCTCGTCCCGGTGGCGACTGTCGACACTCGATGCACTCCATTCGGTCGGACCGGTCCCTAGGCTGAGCAGGCGAACGGGTCAGAGCCGCTCCCGGCCGAGTTTCGCATAGACCTCGGGGCGTTTCCTGCGCAGATACCCGGCGTACAGCACGCCGCCGAGGAACAGCGCGAAGGTGAACGCCATGAAGATCACCGTCACCAGAGTCGACCCGCCGATGAGCTCGGGGTAGTTCGCGACGGCCAGATAGGTCACCGCGCCCAGGAACACCATGCTGATCGCCGGCGCGATCACGGTGTTCCACAGCGGTTCGGACGCCTGTCGGCGACGGCGGAGGAAATACACCAGCACCGCCAGGCTCACGACGAACATGAGCAGCAGGACGTTGAAAGTGCCGCTGCCGCTGGCGATCGGGTAGATGGCGTCCGGGCTGACGCCGAGCGCGGCCAGCACAACGATTGCCAGTGCCCAGAGGAAGCCTACGGTCAGCGCGGAGACATAGGGCGAGCGGTGCCGTTTGTGCACGCGGCCGAGCACGCGCGGCAACGCCCCGTCCGAGGCGAGCGAGAAGCTGTAGCGGGCGGCGATGTTCTGAATGGACAGCATCGACGCGAGAACGGAGGTGATCAGGAAAAGCGAGACCACGTCGGAGAAAACCACCCCGACCAGTTGCGCCGCCGAGTCGTGGAACAGCCCGACGGTGTTCGTGCGCGCCGCCTCTTGCGCTCGGTCCGCGCCGAGGTACGCGATGTATCCCCACGCCGCGATCACGTAGAACAGGCCGATGCCGGCGACAGCGAGGTACGTCGCGCGCGGAATGGTCCGGTCCGGGTTCTTGACCTCGTCGCGGAAGATCACCGTCGCTTCGAAGCCGAAGAAGTTGCCGATCGCGAACAGGAGAGCCAATCCCAGGCCGGCGTCGGTCAACCACGGCATCGAGAAGCCGATTCCGTGCGCGACGCGCCCGCCGCTGGTCGCGAACGAAACCACGTCGAACGCAATGACGATCACGACCTCGAGGATCATCGCCACCGTGAGCACCTTTGCCGAGAGATCGATGCGGCAATAGGCGAGAAAGGTGGTGGCGGCAGTAATCGCGAGTGCGTACCAGTACCACGGGATGTCGGGGCCGTGCAAGGTTTTCGCGACGAACGCCTGCAGCGTCACCGCGAAGAACGCGGGTGCGAAGAAGCCGATCAGGAGATAGCCGACGTACGCCAGGAACGCGCCGCCGAGGCCGGTCGTTTTGCCGAGGCCGGCGGTGATGAAGGAGTAGAAGCCGCCGGGATTCTCGATCGAGCGGCTCATCTTCACGAAACCCACCGAGAAAATGAGCAGCATCGCCGTCATGATGAGGTAGATGCCCGGCGCGGCCTTGCCGCTGAACATCATCAACACGGGCATGGTGCCCGCGACGGTCGCCAGGGGCGAGGCGAACGCGAGCACGCTCATCACGAGCGCTCCGATACCCATGTTGCCGCGGAGCCGCAGCCCCTCGGTCGCCGCCGCCGGCGTCGCTGCTTCGGTGTTGCCCACCATAGTGACCTCGTCAACCTCGTCGTTGAGTCGCTTGGAATGGCATGACGCTAATCGTGCGTCCGCACACCTTTTTGTGCCAGTGTGAGACACTCGCCGAACGCGCCTGCCGCGTGAAGAGTTCAGCGCGTCGGCGACGCCGTGACTCCGATGGCGCGCAGGTCGACGACGTCGCGCAGCGGTTCGCCTGCCTTCCAGCGCCGCAGATTCTCGACGAAGCAGTCGACTACGCGGCCGCGCCAGCCCACCAGATCTCCCGACGCGTGCGGAGAAACCAGGATCCGGTTCCTGCTCCACAACGGACTGTCGGCGGGCAGCGGCTCCTGCTCGAACACGTCGAGCGCCGCGGCGCCGAGGTGCCCGCTGTCGATCGCGGCGAGCAGATCGTCGGCGACGACCACGGCACCGCGGCCCACGTTGACCAGCCTGGCCCCTCGCCGCATTCCGGACAGGCGGGCCGCGTCGAACATGCCTCGTGTGTCCTCGGTCAGCGGCAGCGTCAGCACGACATCGTCCGCATCCGGGAGCAATTCGTCGATCTCGCCGATCGCCGCGACGGCGCCGAGTTCGGGGTCCTGCCGGGCGGTCCGTCCCACGACGGTGACGTCCATGCCCGCGGCACGCAGGAGCAGCACGGTTTCCCGCCCTACCGGCCCGGGACCCGCGACGAGCACCTTCCGGCCGAGGATCGGTTCGGTTTCCCGGTGCTGCCACCGGTGCTCGTCCTGCAGTTCGATCGTGCGCCGGAGGTCCTTGGCGAACATCAGCAGCACGCCGAGGACCCACTCCGCGATCGGCCGTTCGCAGACGCCGCGCGAATTGCTGGCCACGATGTCGCTGTGCACGATCGCTTCGGTCAACAGCGGATCCATGCCGATGCTGGAGGTGTGGATCCAGCGCAGCCGTCCCGGCCCGACCTCGCGCAGCAGGGTGCTGCGAAAGTCGTTCAGGAACAGGATTTCGGCGTCCTCCTGGGCGGCGCGCAACTCGTCGGCGGTGCGCACGAGGACAGCCTCTGCCTCGGGTTCCAGCGCATCGAGCGGCGGGGCTTGCCGTTCCGGGGAAACGACGACGATGACTTTCGCGCGGTTCATCTGTTTTCTCCACTTCGGACGGTGTCTCGGCGGATCGCCGCAGGGTTGGCGCGGCCGATCACCAGCCGCCCTGCCACCCGCTGGTGAGGCCGTAAGGGAGCCGTTGCGGCTCTTCGTCAGGCCGCTTGTGCAGGAAGTCGAAGTCGCATCCCTCGTCGGCTTGCGTGACGTGGTCAAGGAAGAGCCGTCCGTAACCGCGGCGGTATTTCGGGGCGGGCAGCTCGACGTTCGCGAGCCGCCGTGCGATCTCCTCGTCCGCGATGTCCAGGTCGAGCCGCTGGTTCTCGACGTCGAGCACGATGGGATCGCCGTCGCGCACGGCGGCCAGCGGTCCCCCGACCGCGGCCTCGGGCGACACGTGGAGGACGGTCGTGCCGAACGCGGTGCCACTCATCCGGGCATCCGAGATCCGCACGAGGTCGCGGATGCCTCGGCGCAGGAGCCGCTCGGGGATGGGCAGCATCCCCCACTCCGGCATTCCGGGCGCGCCGGTCGGCCCGCTGTTGCGCAGAACCAGCACCGAATCCTCGGTGATGGCGAGACTCGGGTCGTCGATCCGGCGCCCGAGGTCGTAGATGTCCTCGAACACGACCGCCGGGCCCCGGTGCTTCAGCAGCTCGGGCGAAGCGGCGCTGCGCTTGATGACCGCGCCATTGGGGGCGAGCGAACCGCGCACCACCGCGATGCCGCCCGAAGCGTCGAAAGGCTGGTCGAGCTTGCTGATCACCTGTCCGTCCGGCTCCGCGGCGTCGCGGTAGCCGTCGGCCAGCGTCTCGCCGGTGACGGTGATCGCCTCGCCGTGCAGCAATGGGTCCAGCTGTTTCAGCACCGCCGAGATGCCGCCGGCGTTGAACAGCTGCTTGACGAGGTGTTCTCCCGAGGGGCGCACGTTGGCGATTCGGGGGGTGCGACTCGAGATCTCGTGGAAGCGGTCGAGCCGCAGGTCGTAGCCGACCCGCCGCGCGAGCGCCAGCAGGTGCACGACGGCGTTGGTCGATCCGCCGACGGCCATGAGCAGGGTGATCGCGTTGTCGAACGCCTGCTCGGTGAGCACCTCGCTCGGTTTGGGCCCCGAAGAGAGCGCCATCTCGACGGCTCGGCGGCCGGTGGCTTCGGCCGCCGCGGCCCGGCGGGAGTCCACGGCGGGAATCGAAGCGGTCTTGGGCAGGCACATGCCGAGGGCCTCGACCAGGGAAGTCATCGTGGAGGCAGTGCCCATCTCGCTGCAGTGCCCCGCGGTGGGCTTCGCACTCGCCTCGAGGTCGTTGAAGTCCTCCTGGGTGATCTTTCCCGCGCGCAGTTCGTCGGCGTACTTCCACGTGTCGGTGCCGACACCGAGCTGACGGCCGCGGAAATACGCGGGTTCCTGGGGTCCGCCGGTGAGCATGATCGCCGGAACGTCCGCGCTCGCCGCGCCCATGAGCTGAGCCGGAACCGTCTTGTCGCACCCGCCGAGCAGCACGATCGCGTCGAGCGGGTAGGCGCGGATGGACTCCTCGACGTCCATGGCCATCAGGTTGCGGAACTGCATCGCCGACGGTTTCATCAGGCTCTCGCCGAGCGAGATGGTCGGGAACTCCAGCGGCAGGCCGCCGGCCATCAGCACGCCGCGCTTGACGGCTTCGGCCAGCAGTTTGAAGTGGATGTTGCAGTTGACCAGCTCCGACCACGAGTTGGCGATCCCGACGACCGGGCGGTCCTTGACCGCGAACTTCGAGAAGCCTTCGGCCTGGATCGCGGTGCGGTGGATGAATCCCGTCAGGTCGTGCGGGCCGAACCACCGCGCGCTGCGGAGGTGACTGGTGTTCGGGTCGGGCATGTTCGCTGCTCCTTGCACGGGGCGTGGTGGTGATCGGTCCGCGCTGACGCGGGACGGTTCGAGCGATGCGGGTCGAACGGCTCCGCACCCGGCGAGCAGTTTCGCCGCGGCCGCAACGGTTCCGGCGGCGGTGCCCGGGATCGGCACGCACCGTTTCCCGGCGCGGCGCGCCTGTTCGCCTGTGGCCGCAAGTACAGCAGCGGGGTGAGCGGCGGCGATGTTCCAGATTGACACACCGTCCGCCGCCGCTGCCTTCCTAGGCTGGCCCGCACCACGCGTCAACGAAGGAGTCGCCTTGCCAGAGAAGAACAGCATCGGAGTCGGCCTGATCTCCGTCGGGGTGATGGGGCGCCTCCACGCGCGCTCCTATCTCCAGAGCCGGCAATTCTTCCCGGAACTGCCCCAGCGGGCGGAACTCGTGATCGCCGCCGAACCGGATCCGGCCGGGCGTGCCCACGCGACCGAAGCGCTCGGATTCCGCGAGACCACGACCGACTACCGCGAACTCCTCGCGCATCCGGACGTCGACGTCGTGTCCATCTGCTCTCCGCCCTTCCTGCATCACGAGATCGCGCTGGCCACTGTCGAGGCCGGCAAGCACTTCTGGATCGAAAAGCCCATGGGCCGCAACGCCCGCGAGTCGCGGGAGATCGCCGAAGCCGCGGCCGCGGCCGGGCTGTGCACGGCGGTCGGCTTCAACTACCGGCACGCTCCCGCGGTCGCCGAGGCCCGCCGTCTGATCCGCTCCGGCGCGCTCGGACGCATCACCAACCTGCAGATCCGCATGATCACCAGCTACGCCTCCGATCCCAACCAGGGCTTCACCTGGCGGTACGAGCAGGCGCAAGCCGGCTCCGGCGCGCTCGGCGACGTGCTGAGCCACGCCTTCGACCTGGCGCAGTTCCTCGTAGCTCCGATCACCTCGGTGAACGCGGTGACCGAACGTTTCATCCGGCAGCGCCCGCTTCCCGGCGGCGGAGCCAAGGAGGTCGAGAACGAGGACTACGCCGCGCTTCTCGCCCGCTTCGACGGCGGCGCGATCGGCGTCCTCGAAACGACTCGGGTCGCCGTCGGCCCGCACGCCGAGTACATCATCGAGGTCTACGGCACCGAGGGTTCGCTGCGCTGGAACTTCGACCGCATGAACCAGCTCGAGGTCGCCGACGACGGCACCGGCTACCGCACAGTGATGACACCGACGTCGTTCGGGGAGTTCGCGCGTTTCCAGCCCAACGCGGGACCCGGCATCGGGTTCAACGACCTCAAAACGATCGAGGCGGCGCTGTTCCTCCGCTCGGTCGCTGAGGGCAAGCAGCTCGCGCCGTCCGCGGCGGACGGCTGGTCCGCCTCCGAGCTGGTGGATGTGTCGCTTCGCAGCGCCGAGTCCGGCCAATGGATCGACGTTCCCGCCGTGACCGGAGCGACCACCACTCAGCTGTAAAACACAAAGCACGCGGAAGGGGCGGGGCTCCGGGAGCTCCGCCCCTTCCGCGTCTCGCGACCGGAAAGCAGCCGCCAAAACAGAGCTGGCGCCTACTTCGCGAAGCGGTAAAGCTTCTTGTTCGCGAACTCGAGCATGCCGACCCTGCCCATCTCACGGCCGTAGCCCGATTTCTTGACTCCGCCGAAGGGCACGTCCGGACCGCCGAGACCGTTGGCGTTGATGAAGACCATGCCGACGTCGAGCTGGTCGCCGACCCGTTCGGCCCGCTCCAGGTCGTCGCACATCACGACCGAGCCGAGTCCGTAGGGCGAGGAGTTGGCGAGCTCGATCGCCTCCTCGTCGCTGGAAACCCGGTAGAGCTGCGCGACCGGGCCGAACAGTTCCTCGCTGTAGACGGCCATGTCCGAGGTGATGTCGCCGATGACGCTCGGCGTGTAGACGTTGCCCCGCGGCTCGTTGTCCCCGACGAGGACCGTCGCGCCCTGCTCGATCGCCTCCCCCACCTGCGCCTTCAGGGTCCTGGTCGCGGAGTCGGACGAGAGCGGCCCGAAATCGCCGTTTTCGTACGACTGGGCTCCGATCGCGGCGGTGAACTTCGCCGTGAACTCGTCGAAGTGCCGGTCGAGGACGACGATGCGCTTGGAGCCCATGCAGCTCTGTCCGGTGTTGTCCATGCGGCCGGCCACCGCGTGCTCGACCGCGTTGTCGAGGTCGGCGACGTCGAGCACCAGGAACACGTCGGAGCCGCCGAGTTCCAGCACGCACTTTTTCAAGGCACGGCCGGCCTGCTCGGCGACGATCGCGCCGGCGCGTTCGGAACCGGTCAGCGAGACGCCCTGCACCCGGTCGTCGGCGATCATGGCGGCGCTCTGCTCGTGGGTCGAGAACACGTTCGCGTACGCGCCCTCGGGGAAGCCCGCGTCGAGGAAGAGCTGCTGCAGCGCGAGCGCCGACTCCGGGCACTGGCTGGCGTGCCGCAGGAGGACGGTGTTGCCGAGGATCAGGTTCGGCACGGCGAAGCGCACGACCTGGTAGTACGGGTAGTTCCACGGCATGATCCCGAGGATCGCGCCGAGACCCTGGTACCGGAAGAAGGTCCGCAGTCCGTCAGCCACCTCGAGCTGTTCGTCGGCCAGCCACTCCTCCGCGTTGTCGGCGAAGGCGGCGCAGATCTTCGACGAGAACCGGATCTCGCCGAGCGCCTGCGGAATCGGCTTGCCCATCTCGCGGTTGATGATCTTCGCGAGTTTGTCCTGGCGCTCAAGGAAAAGCTCGGAGAGCCGGCGAGCAGGCACGGCGCGCTCGCGCACCGTGGTCCGGCGGGACCACTCGTGGTACGTCTGGTGGGTGGCGGCGAGGGCGGTCTCGATCTCCTCCGCGGTCGCCGAGGGATATTCGGCGACGGTTTCGCCGGTGGACGGATCGGTAACGGCGAAGGTGCCCATGTCTTCTCCTTCGTCTCGGGCTGTGTCGATGGTGCGCAGGAAGGAAACGGCTGCCCCGCAAAGGAGTTCGGCGAGGCAGCCGCAGCGGTCCGGGCGATCAGGCTTCGCTTCCGGGAGCGACCGTCGGCGCGTAATAGCGCTGGCGCTCCCGTCCTTCGCGGTGCTTTTCGCCGCCTTCGAGGGTTTCGGGCCGCTGCGAAGTCATCGCGGCGCCGACGTCCCAGAAGGTGCCGTTGCCCGTGAGGTAGCGCCACGGCTCCACGTGAGCCACGACGACAGCCGGGCGTCCCTCGACCGCGCGGGCCTCCTTGAGCGCCGAGGTGAACTCCTCGATCGTCGTGGCCGACCACGAGGCGGCGCCCATGCTGGCCGCGTTCGCGGCGATGTCGACGGGGACGACGGGGCCGTCCAAGCGCCCGGTCTTCGCGTTCCGCTCGCGCAGCTGGGTGCCGAACTCGTGGCCCGGACCGCCCTTCGCGACCTGCAGCGGCCAGATGCACTGGTGCCCGCTGTTGTCGATGACCACGACCACGATCTTCCGGTGCTCCTGGACCGCGGTGATGATCTCGGTCGGCTGCATGTAATACGTGCCGTCGCCGATCAGGACGAAAACCTCGCCCGGCGCGTCCGGGCGGGCGAGCCGGTAGCCGAGACCGGCGGGAAGCTCGTGGCCCATGCAGGAGTTCGCGTACTCGGACAGGACCGTGGCGCCGTTCGAGGTGTCCCAGGCTTTGTGGACGCCGCCGACCACACCGCCGGAACCGAGCACGAGGGTGTCGTCGGCTTCCGTGTGCTTGTTCAGCGCGTCGATCACCTGTGCCTGGCTCATGTTCTCGCCGGGGACTTCCCGCAGGTCGTTCTCGAGTGCGTCGGCGGTCTTCGTACGCGCGCCCGCGATCTCGTCCCGGTATCCCCCGGCGCTCTGGTACCCGGCCGCGGCCAGCCCCTCGTGCAGCGCGGCGAGCGAGAGCTTCGCGTCTCCGACGACGGGGTACGAGCCCATTTTGTGCGCGTCGAAGGAGCTGACGTTCAAGTGCACCAGCTTCACGTCGGGGTGCTCGAACAGCGAGTGCGACGCGGTGATGAAGTCCTGCAGCCGGGAGCCGACGCTGATCACGCAGTCCGCCCGCCGGGCAATCTCGGTCGCGCCGACGGTTCCGTCGACGCCAAGTCCACCGAGGTTCAGGTCCGAGATCGGCCCCGTCCCCTTGCCCGCATAGGTCTCCGCGACGGGAATGCCGAAGTCGGCGCTGAGCCGCGCGAGCTCCTCGGCCGCCTCCGAGTAGCGCACGCCGCCGCCGGCGATGAACATCGGCCGCTGCGCCCGGCGGACGATCTCGATCGCGTCGCGGATCTCCGCCTCCGCGGCCGGACGACGCCGGATGTGCCAGACGCGCGGGGCGAAGAACTCCTCGGGGAAGTCGTAGGCCTCGCCCTGGACGTCCTGCGGCAGGCAGACGACGACGGCGCCGGTCTCGACCGGATCGGTCAGCACCCGCATCGCCTCGGGCAGGGTGACCAGCAGCTGGGACGGGGCGGTGATCCGGTCGAAGTACCGGCTCACCGGGCGGAAGGCGTCGTTGGCAGACACGTCCCGCTCCACCGGGTGCTCGATCTGCTGCAGCACCGGGTCGCCCTTGCGGTTGTTGATGATGTCCGCGGGGAAAAGCAGGACCGGGAGCCGGTTCGTGGTCGCGGTGGCGGCACCGGTGACCATGTTGGTCGAGCCCGGGCCGGCCGAGGCGGTGCAAGCGAGGGTCGCGGCGCGATTGTTCGCCCGGGCGTACCCGATGGCCGCGTGCACCATCGACTGCTCGTTCTTGCCGGCGAAGTGCGGGAAGTCCGCCCCGTACTCGTCGATGCCCTGGGCCAGGCCGACCGAGTTGCCATGGCCGAAGATCCCGTACATCCCGGGGACCAGGCGGCGGCGCTCCCCGTCGAGTTCGCTGTACTGGACCTGCAGGTACTCGACGATCGCCTGCGCGACAGTGCGCCGGCGCACGTTCTTGGTGTTCATGCGTTCTCCTGGGTCGGTGGTTCGAAACGGTGCGGCGTCGCCGGAATCGGGCCGCGGCAACGGATCCGCGAACTCGGTCAGTCGAATCGGTACGGCTCGTGCGGTCCGGTCGACGGAAGCGGGCGAGGCCGTTCGCAGGTGCTCTCGATCTCGATGTGGCGGCCGAGCTCCGACGATTTCTCAAAGGCCACCAGCACTTCGAGCACGTGGTAGGAGAAGGCGGCGCCGGTCCGGGGCTCGAGTCCGTTCCGGATCGCGTGCCCGAACTCGGCCAGGCCGATCCCGCGGTAGGCGTCGTCGCGGTGCGTGATCGGGGTTTCGCGCCAATCCCCTCCGCCGGGCGGCGTCATGTCCAGGGCCAGGTCGCGGGGCTCGCCCCGGCGCAGAATCGGCGCTCCGGAGAAGTGATCCGGGTTCGGCGCGGCGACAGATCCGCTCGTGCCGTAGATCTCCAGGTGCGGAAGGTTGTGGTTCCACACGTCCCAGCTCACGATCAGGGTCGCGGTCGCGCCGGACTCGAAGTCGATCACGCCGGTGACGTGGGTCGGGGTCTTGATGTCGATGACCCCGTCGTAGCCGCCCTTGCCGTCGGGCCGGGGGCGGGTCTCGGAGGACTGCGGAGCGCTCGCGGACACTCGTTTCGCCGGGCCGAGGAAGTTCACCAGGTTCGTGACGAGGTACGGGCCGATGTCGAGCATCGGGCCGACGCCCGGGCGGTAGAAGGGATCGATGTTCGGATGCCAGTGCTCGTAGCCGCGGTTGGCGAACGAACCGAAGACGGCGACGGGCCTGCCGATCCATCCGTCGTCGATGAGCTTGCGGCTGGTCTGCATCCCCGACCCGAGAAAAGTCGTCGGCGCGGAACCGACGTGCACGCCCGCGGCCTTGGCGGCGTCCAGGATCTGCCGCGCCTCCTCCAGCGACATCGCGAACGGCTTCTCCGACAGCACGTGCTTTCCGGCGGCGATCGCGTTCAGCGTGACCGGCGCGTGCAGCTCGGGCGGAGTCAGGTTGAGCACCAGCTCCACGTCGGGATCGGCGAGCAGCTCGTCGGGTGCGAGGGCTTTCGGCACCGAGTACTCCGCCGCGCGCTTGCGGGCGGCTTCCGCGTTGACGTCGGCGAGCGCGACGATCTCGACGTCGGGGTGGACCCCGATCTTGTCGAGGTACTGGTTGAGCACGTTTCCGACGCCGATGACGCCGACTCGGATGGGATCCATCTGTCTCACTTCGCTTCCGGGTTGCGACGCTCGTTGCGAAGCTTCCGCGTCGCAGCGTCGTCGATGAGGCCGCCGGTGATCACGACGCCGTACACGGCGAGCGCCGCTTCCGGGGTGACGCGGCCTTCGCTGAGGTCGTCGAGCACGGCTGTCGATGCCCGGTCGAGCGGATCGCCGTAACCGCCGCCGCCCGGCGTGATCGACACGACCTTCTCGCCGCGCGCCATGTCGTAGCGGCCGACAACCGGGATCTCCTTGCGATTGCCGTCGAGGGCTTCGACCCAGGCCTTCGGAACGGCTCCGTCTGCCCCGCCGCGGACACCCTTGGGCGGGTTGAACTTGCTTTCGATCCCGTAGGTGAGGGTCACGTCGTCGTCGCGGGCCTCGATCGTGACGCGCGACGCGAGTCCCCCGCGCTGCCGGCCGGCGCCGCCTGAATCCGCGACGAGCACGCGTTCGTGCACCAGGATCGGGTAGCGCTGCTCGTCGACCTCGACGCTGTCGTGGTACAGCAGGGCGCCGCAAACGGGACGCTGGTAGGTCGGCCAGCCGTCGACATACGGGGTCGCCGGACCGCCGACGCCGCCGACCAGGATCTGGTTCACGTAGGCGTTTCCGGTCCGCTCGTCGATGCCCGAGATCACGGACTTCGCCGGCGCCTGGCCGGTCGCGCCCTCGGCGGTGCCGTACCCGTCCTCGATCTGCGAGAACGCCGACTGGACGATGTTGACGACCCGGTCCGCCAGGTTCGTCGTGCCCGACGAGCACGAGTAGGGGTGCTTCGCCACGCCGACCGCGCAGCCCTCGCGCAGGAGCACCTCGAAGCGCCGGAACGTGCCCGCGTTGCTGGGCAAGGACTCCGGGAGTCCAGAAAGGATCCCGGCCAGCGCTGCCCCGGTCGCCGTCGCCCGCGTCAGGTTGAGCCCGTTCGGCAGGTTGTCGGGGTTGTCGCGAAGGTCGATCGTGACGCGGCCTTCGGTGGGCTTGACCGAGATCGTGGCCTTGACGGGAACGCCGTCGGGGCCGGTGCCGGGGAAGGGATCGTGGGTTGTCGAGCCGGTGAGCACGCGCTCCGGCAGGGTCTCGACCGCACTCGTCGCGAGACGCTCCGAGTAGTCGAACCAGGCGTCGACGAACTCGACGAGCGTGTCCGCGCCGAACTTCGCCGCGAGTTCCTGGGTGCGCCGTTCCGCGATGCGCGACGCGCCGACGGACGCGAGGTAGTCGCCGTACCACTGGTCGGGCACGCGGATCCGGGAACGGCACATCCGGATGATGTCGTCGACGTCGGCATAGTCGCGCTGGATCCGCACGCAGGGGAAGATCAGCGCGCCTTCCTCGTAGACGTCGCGAGCGGTCGCGTAGAACGTCGTCGGAAGGGCGTTGCCGCAGTCGGCCTGGTGCGCCTTGGTGACCGCGGTGAACAAGTGCCGTCCCTCGACGAAAATCGGCACGAGAATGCAGTGGTCGGCCGCGTGCGAGTTGCCCAGATACGGGTCGTTGTGCAGGAACGCGTCGCCCTCGCGGATGTCGTCGTGCAGCGCGACCATGTCCTCGCCGAGCGGTCCGGCTCCGAACACGTGCACCGGCACGCCTTCGGCGGCGGCGAGCAGCTGGTTGTCCGCGGTCAGCACGGCGCAGGAGAAATCCCGTGCCGTGTTGATCACCGAGGACCGTGCGGACCGGAGCAGCCCGCTGGTCATCTCGCGGACGATGCCGTCGAAGGCGTTCGCCAGCACCGCGAGCTTCACTGGATCGAATTCGCGTGGCACGTCACGCCTCCTTGCGCGTCAGGTAGATGTTGGAGCGGTCGTCGAGGGTCGCGTCCCACTCCGGCGGCACGACGACGGTCGTCGTGGGCTGGTCGATCACCGCCGGACCGGCGATCTTGTCGCCGGGTCCGAGCGTCACGCCGCGGTAGCGGATCGTCTCGAACTTCGTGCCGCCGAAGGTGATCGGATCGACGCGATGCGACTCGGGCGATCCGGTCGCGGCGACGGTGTCTTTGAGCTGTTCCGGCCGCGGCACTTCGACGCGCACGCCCCAGGTGATGATCTCGACGCGGCTTTGTGCGTCGTGGGTGCCGTTGCGGCGGTCATGCTCGGTGTGGAAGGCGCGCTCGATGGTCTCGGCTGCCTCGCCTGCGGCTTCGGGCACTCCGTCGAGGTGCACGCGCAAATCCCACGCCTGCCCGGGATAGCGGGCGTCGACGAAGTAGGTGACCTCGGGCTCGCTGCCGACACGGTCGAAACGCGCTGCGAACTCGGCGGCTTTCGCGCTGATCTCCTTGATGGCCCGCGTCGCCGACTCCGAATCGAACGCGCGGGTGTCGTTGTGCAGCGGGGAGAGGAACTCGGTGGCGATCGGCGCGCGATGGGCGCCGTACGCCGCGAGCACCCCGGCGGTCGCCGGGATGAGGACCGTGTCGGCTTCCAGCAGCACTCCGATCGCCGCGGCGACCATCGCGCCGGCACCGCCTCCGGCGACGATGAGCGCGCCTCGCGGGTCGACGCCCTGTTCGAGGGAGGCCTGCCGGATCGCCGTCGCCATGTGGTTGGCCGAGACGTCGAGGATCGCTTGCGCCGCCTGCTGAACGGTCATGGCGAGCGGGCCGGCGATCCGCGACTCGATCGCGCTGACGGAGGCGTCCCGGTTGAGGGTGAATCCGCCCTCGAAGCCGCTGGCGTCGAGGTAGCCGAGGACGACGCACGCGTCGGTGACGGTCGGCTCCTTCCCGCCGCGTCCGTATGCCGCGGGTCCGGGATCGCTGCGCGCGCTTTGCGGGCCGACGCGCAGCAGGCCGCCGCCGTCGATCCAGGCGATGCTGCCGCCGCCTGCTCCGATGCTCGAAACCGCGACCGAGGACAGGCCGGTGAGGTGGCCGACGAAGGGCTCGCCGAGCCACGCTTCCCGGGTGTGGCGCACCACTCCCCGCTCGACGAGCGAGACGTCGAAGGTCGTGCCGCCCATGTCGCAGACGACGACGGTCTCTTGATCGGGCGCCGCCGCCGCGCCGACGAGCGGGGCCATCGACGGACCCGAGTTGAGCAGCAGCACGGGCCGGTCGAGCACGTCGGCGACGTCGAGCACGGCACCCTCGGAGGTGACGACCAGCAGGTCTCCCCCGAACCCGGATTCCACGAGATCGGCGCGCAGCTTGCCCAGATGATCAGCCATCAGGGGCTTGAGCGACGCGTCGATGGAGGCGGCGGACGACCGACGGTACTCGCGGATCGTCGGGTTGGCCCGGTGCGAAAGCGTGTAGGGAACGCCCGGAAGGATCTCTTCGATCAACTCGGCGAGCCGGGTCTCGTGCGCGTCGTTCACGATCGACCAGAGGAACGACACGGCGACCGCCTCGACGCCCTCGTCGGCCAGGGTCGCCAGAACGCTGCGTACCTGCTCCTCGTCAAGGGGCACCAGCACGTCGCCCTCGGCGGTGACCCGCTCCCGGATCTCATACGTCAGCCGACGAGGGATGTACGGGCCGGGGTAGGCGGCTTTCGAGTCGAAGGCGTCTCGGCGGCCGCCTTCGCGCAGCAGAAGGGTGTCGGCGAAACCGTCGGTGACGAGCAGCGCGGTCTTGGCGACTTTGCCGGTGAGCACGGCGTTGGTGGCATGCGTGGTGCCGTAGACGATCACGTCGGCGTCGCGCAGCACTTCGTCGCCGTCCCAGCCGACGGACCCGGCAGCACGGCGTACCGCGGCCTCGAAGCCGGTGAACACCCGGTCGTAGGTGGTGAGCGCCTTCCCGGCGGCCATTTCGCCGCGGTCGGAGCCGACGACCACGTCGGTGAACGTGCCGCCGGTGTCGACGGCGATGCGGTACCTCGTTCCGTGACCGCTGGAATGCTTCTGAGCGTCGGTCATCTTTCTTCCATGTCTGTCTGGGCTGCGGGTGGATGCGATGTAGCCGCGGCGGAGTCAGGCGACCTGGTTGCTGAGGACGCCGACGCGTTCCACGTCGATCTCGACTGTGTCGCCGGGCTTCAGCCAGATCGGCGGAGTGCGCTTCGCGCCGATTCCTTGCGGGGTGCCGGTCGCGATCACGTCACCCGGCTCGAGCGTGAGGAAACCGGACAGGTACGAGACGATCCGGGCGATCGGGAAGATCTGGTGCCGGGTGTTGGAGTGCTGCATCTCCACGCCGTTGACGCGGGTCACGAGTTCGAGTGCCTGCGGGTCGCCGATCTCGTCGAGGGTGACGAACGCCGGGCCCCACGGGGTGGAGCGGTCGACGGTCTTGCCCGCTGTCCACTGTGTACCGCGGTACTGCAGGTCGCGGGCCGAGATGTCGTTCAGCGGGGCGAGCCCGGCCACGTAGCCGAGTGCGTCTTCTTCCGGCACGTGCCGCGCCGCGCGGCCGATGACCGCGGCTACCTCGCCTTCGAAGTCCAGGTTCGCGCTGACGTCGGCGCCCTGGATCCCGTCCTCGGGTCCGACGAGAGTCGTCGCGAACTTCACGAACACGTCGGGGTATTCCGGCAGCGCGCGACCGGTCTCGGCGACGTGGTCCTGGTAGTTCAAGCCGACGCAGAGCACCTTCGCCGGGTCCGGCACAGGGGTGGTCAACCGCACCTCGGTGCGGGGGCCGACCCGAGTGCTCGGGTTCCGCTCGACCAAGCCCGCCACGCTGATCGAGAACGCCTCGATTTCGTTGCCGTGCAAGGACAAAAAATCCCGGACGGACGACACCGGCAGCGCACCGGCCGCCTTCAGCAAACCCTCCAGGTCGAACACCGCGTCGTCGAGGAGCACCCCGCCTCGCGTGTCGCTCCCGTCGCGATAGGACACCATTCGCATCGCTTCCGCCCTCTCAGTTCCGCCCGCCGGCAGCGACGGCGAGCACGGCGTCCGCGAGGCGGTCCGCGATCTCGTCGGCAACCGTCTTGTCCATCGGGGTCGACAGCGACAGCAGGTTCGCCGGCGAGCCCAGCAGCCCGCGGTCGTAGGACTCCCACCAGAGCCGGTGTTGCGTCTCCGCGTCGACCTTCTCGGTGCCCGCGGGAACGGCACGGAGCAGTGAGCCTTGGCCGCGCACCTCCCAGCCAACGTCCGCGACGCGGGCCTGGACCGATTCGCGCGCGGCGTCTCCGAGGCTGTTCAGCCGCTTCACTTCCGACTCGCTGTAGATGCGCAGCGCCGCGGCGCCGGCCGCCATGCTGACCGGGTTTCCGGAGAAAGTTCCTCCGTGCGGCAGGCTTCCCGGCCGCGTCGGGTCCACTTCGGACATCAGCTCGCCGAGACCGGCGACCGCGCCGACCGCGAATCCCCCGCCGATCGTCTTCCCGGTCGTCAGGAGATCGGGCGAAACGCCGTACTCGCCGCTCAGGCCGTGCGGGCCGAGCCGGAGGCTGATGACCTCGTCGATGATCAGGACGATCCCGTAGCGAGTCGCGAGCTCTCGCGCTGTGGTCACGAAATCTTCGGAGATGCGCAGCAACCCCGCGCGATTCGGCAACAGGTCGAGGATGATCGCCGCGTAGGCGTCCGGCGCCGATTCGATCGCCTGGCGGAGGAATTCGGTGTCGTTCAGCGGAACTCGCGTGACGTCGTCGGTGACCCCCCGGGGCACACCGCGGGTGTTGGCCGGGCCGCCGGCGGCGAGAGCGACCTCCGACGTGCCGTGATAGCCGCCCTTGGTCACGATCACGCGCTCGCGGCCGGTGCTGCCCCGCGCGATCCGGATGGCCGACATGACGGCCTCGGTGCCGGAGTTCGCGAACCGCACCTGGTCGAGGTCGGGCAGCCGGGACAGCAGCAGATCGGCCAGCTCCCACTCGTAGAGGTTCGGAATGCCCCAGCTCGCTCCCGACGACAGCGCTTTGGTCGCCGCTTCCGTGATCTCCGGGTGGGCGTTGCCGTGGATGAGCGAGGTGAAGTTGTTGTTCGCGTCGATCAGCTCGCGGCCGCGGTCGTCCCACACCCGGCAGCCCTGGCCGCGAACGGCGTACGGGCTCGGAGCGCCGGTGTAGTACGTGGATCGGCCGTAGCCTCCCGGCAGGAGCGGAAAGCCGCGCGGGCCCCGGCGCAGGTGCGGATCCACCATCGGAGCGCTGCCGGTGACCCGACTGGTCTGAGTGTTCGTCGACACGTCAGTCTTACCCCTTCTTCAGTTCACGAGGTCGATGAGAGGGCGCCCGGTGAGCGCGAACCGCGCTCGTTCGACCGCGCCGTCCTGCAGCGCCCCGGTCGAACGGTTGGAACGCCAGGCGATGTGCGGCGTGAGAATCGCGTTGGGCGCGGACCGCAGAGGATTGTCGGCAGCGACCGGCTCCTGCGAAAAGGTGTCGATGCCGGCGCCGGCGAGGTGGCCCGACTCCAGTGCCGCAGCGAGCGCTGCCTCGTCGATCAGCCCGCCACGCGAGACGTTCACGACCACGGCGCCCTTGCGCATCCGCGCGAGCACGTCCGCGGACACCAAGTTCCGCGTGTCGTCGTTCAGCGGGAGATGCAACGAGACGACGTCGGAGTTCTCGAGCAGGTGCTTCAGGTCGCTGAGTTCGACCGGACCGTCGGTGATGAACGGGTCGTAGCCGCGTACGCGCGCGCCGACCGCGGAGTACATCCGCGCCACGTGCTGACCGATCCGGCCGAGGCCCACGACTCCGACGTCGAGCTGCGAGAGCACCGGGGTGTCGTAACCGATGACCCCGGCCCAGCCGGAATCACGGATAGCGGCGTCTCCCGCGGGAAGCCGGCGCGCGAGCGCCAAGCCCATCGCGAAGGCATGCGACGCGACCTCTTCCGACGCCGTGCCCGGGACGATCGAAACCGGGATGCCCGCCGCCGCGGCGGCTTGCACGTCGATGTTGTCGTAGCCCATGCCGTAGCGGATCACCGCGCGGCACTTCTTCATGACCGGGAATTCCTCGGCGGTGAGCCGTGCGTAGGGCGTGACCATGACGACCTCGGCGTCGGGCAGCCCCGCGCGGAACGCGTCTCCGTCAGCCGCCGCCACGAGTTCGTAGCCGAGTTCGCCGGCGAGCGCGTGCTCGCGATCCAGATCCGGGAAATGGTGCGGGGCCACCAGAATGGTTCCCGGCTCGTCGCTGTTCATGTCGTGCCGTCCTGTTCGCTTCGGGACCTCGTCGTCACCCGATTAAAGTCCGGCGCGAGCGCGCTTTTCCGTCCCAGATCGACACACTTCGCCAGGTCGTGTCCGGGCACGGCGAAACGGCCCGGATCCCCGTGGGGCCAGGCCGTTTCGCCGTCCGGTCAGAGTCCGGTCAGAGGTCGAAACCCCGATTCCGGAAATAGTCCATGCGGCGGTAGAAAGTGGAACGCCCGATTTCGAGGATCTCGGCGGCAAGCCGCCGGTTGCCTTTCGCCTCGCGCAGCGCACTGCGGATCTCGACCAGTTCCGCGTCCTCCAAGCGCGACAACCGCCCCTTGGTCAGCAGGCGGTGGAAGTCCTCGGGCAGATCGTTCTCGCCGACCTCGATCCCCCGGGATCGCCTGATCGCGTCCGAGACCACTTGGCGCAACTGGGCGGTGTTGCCCGGCCAATCGGAGTTGGTGAGGGTCGCGACCAGCTTCCGCGAAAGCCGGCGATCGCCGTTCTCCCTCGCGATCGCCCGGGCCAGCAAGGGAATGTCTTCCCGACGCCTCCGCAGCGGAGCGAGCACGACCTCGAGCGCCCCGCCGGCGTCGGCGATCGCGCGAACAGCGTCCGTGCCGTTCGCGGCAGTGATGATCGCGGTGTCGCGCGCACTGCCTCGCAGCCGCGCGGCGACGTCGCGTGCGTCGGAGAGTTTGAGTTCGTCAGCGTGCGCGATGCAGAAGACAGAGCCGGGCCCGGCGATCGCCTCCCTGATCCGGGCGCTGGCGTTCGCGTCCCGTGCGTCGATGCGGATGATCACGCCGTCGAGAGCCCCGGCGATCGCCTCGACCAACCGCGCTTTGCCGCTGCCCGGTTCTCCGAGAACAGCCACGGACCGGCGCTGCTCGACCGCGGTCCGCGCCGAGCTGACCGTCCGCCGCAACGACATGCTCTGTCCGTCGATGCCCTGCGGAAACTGGTCAGCGGACGAGGAAATCTCCGGTGCCGAAACCACCGGATCCCCGTGCATCCGTGCCCGGCGCACGAGTTGGGGACGCACGACCGCGACAGCGCCAAAACCCGCGCCGGGCAGCTCCACTGGCGAAACCTCGATGCTCGCCGGTCCGAAACCGGTCAGCATCACCTCCACGTTCGAACCCTGTCCCGACGACATCACGCCCGTGGCATAGCCGGTGAGGACGGAAAGATCAGCACCGTCCAAGGACGACGTCGCCGCGGCGTTCATGAACGAATGCTTGCCGTCGGTCACGAAGACAGCAGCTTTCCCCCGGCGACGCGACACGGTGAGATACTCGCGAAGGAGCGTGCGCTCGCGCGACGACATCCGTGTCTCGAGATCGCGCTCGATCCGCGACGCGATCCCTTCCAGCGTCAGCAACGTCGACGACGGCTCGAGACCCTGCACTTTGGCGGCGGGCAAGGTCAGCCCGACCACCGCGCGGACCCGGTTGTGAAACGGATCCCGCACAAGCGAGGCGAAGCACCAGTTGCCGCGCATGTCCTCGCGGAAGTGCTCCTCGGGCGCGAGCCAGACCCCGCGCCCCTCTTCCAGCGCGACCCCTTCGCCGTTGCTTCCGCAGCTCGCTTCCAGCAGCGAGTAACCGGGCGGGAAATCCGCGTCGCCCCGCAGGAAACCGGGATTGACCAGCACGCCGTTCGGCGAACTCAGGCTCACGTGCCCGCCGATGTCCGCCGCGACGTCGTCAAGCTTCCGCAAGTGCGGCTCGGCAGCGAGGATGGTGCGCTCGTCGACCCGCCCTTCGTCGTGGTAACCGCGGTCGACCTGCGCGTCGACCCCCGCGGCACGGCTGCGCTGCCATGAACGGGCGACCACCGGACGGAGCCGCGAGAGATCATCGGTGGCGTGGCTCAGGAACAACTCGCGAATCTCGGTCACGCGATGCGGTGCCGACGAAACGCTGTGCGTGCGCGAGGTGACTGGCACGGTGCTGACTTCCTTGTCGACGATGCGTCCAGGGCCTGATCCTAACACCCGTTAGGTACAGACTGTCCATACTCGTTTGACCAGCAGTTCAGGCAGCGTTCGCGACCGATCGACTCGACGGTGTCGAGATCTCGATGCTTGAGGGCAAGGTTCGGAGGCCCCGGAGTCTTCGACCGCTCGCCGGACCGGGCCCTGGGGGCGGAAGGCCGAAAGCAGGGCCTCGGAAATCACGGACCGCGCGGGGACCACGTGCGCGGTCTCGGAACCCAGCCGGTCATCCGCGATCAGGACCGCTTCGCGTTCACCCAGATCGCGACTTGGGTCCGATTGCCGAGATCGAGCTTGTTCATGATGTGCTGGAGATGAGTCTCGGCAGTGCGCTGCGCGATGACCAGCCGCGCGGCGATCTCGCGGTTGCTCAGCCCTGCCGCGACCAGCCGGGCGATCTCCGATTCGCGCCGGGTCAAGGGTGCGAGCGCCGGAGGGCGGCCGGATGACGCCGGGCCGGGTTCAGGGCGCGTCGGGTCGGCAGCAGCCAGGATGTGCCGCGGGTTCCGCTGTTTCCCGGCGGCGAACGCGGTGTCGAAGTCGGCGTCGCTGAGCGCGTCGCGGGTTGCTTTGACCATTTCCCGGTGCGGCATGGCCACCGCGACGTCCGGTTCGCTGCCGCATCGCTCCCACAGCGCGGCGGCGGTGCCGAACAAGCCCGCGGCCCGCAGCGCGTCCCCTCGTTTCGCCGCGACCCAGGCGAGTCCGTCGACCCGGTAGGCGGCCGACAGCACATCGGGGCCTTGCAGATCGATGTGCAGCGCCTCCCGCAGCGCGCGCTCTCCGGCGTCGAGGTCCCCGCCCAGCCAGACCTCGACGACGCCCAACCCGAACAACGCCATCGAGCGATACCGCTTGTCTCCCGCCTCCGTGCACATCCCCCGCATCCGCCCCAGCAGGTCCCTGGCCCCGGCGAGATCGCCCCGGTACGCCATGGCGATTCCCTGGAGGAACATCGGATGCATCTGCCGGCGCGGGTCGCCTCGTTCGCCGAACATCCGCACCGCCTCGGCGGCGTGTTCCAGGACGCCCGGTTCGACCACGAGCATCGCCACGAAGGCTTCGGCGTGGGCGACGAAAGGCGCCGCGTCGTCGTCCTCGGCGGCCGCCGCCAAATCGAGCCGCTGACGCGCCCGCGGCACGTCCGCGTGCAGCGCCGCGCACAAGGCCGCGATGGCCTGCCCCCGCGCCCGGCCCGGCGCGTCGGGCGCGACCGCCGACAGCGAGCGGTCGATCCACTCCCGCAGTTCCCGGGCGGCGCCGCGTGCCGCCCAGTATTCGACCAGGCAGGTCGACATCCGCAACGCGACCAGTGCGTCCTCGGATGTTCGCAGGGACCACGACAGGGCGGCGCGGATGTCGGCGTGCGACTCCGACAGCCGGGCGAGCCAGTCGTCCTGCCCCGGCCCGAACCACTCCTCGCCGGCCTGCTCGAGCAACCGGTCGTGATGGTCGCGGTGCCGGCGCGCGAACAACTCGGACGTTCCGGAAGCGGCCAGCCGCTCCTGCCCGAACTCGCGCAGTACGTGCAGCATCCGGTAGCGCATCCGGGTCTCGCCGTCGACGCGCATCAGGACCGACTTGCCGACGAGGCCGTCGACGGCGTCCAGCACCGCCGCCCGGTCCAGCGCGGGACCATCGTCGGCACCGCGGGTCTCGGCGAGTTCCTCGGCAGCGGACAAGTCGAACGGGCCCGCGAACACCGAACAGCGCTCCCACACCGCACGTTCGGCGCCGTCGCACAAGGAATAGCTCCACTCGACGGCGGCGCGCAGAGTGCGATGCCGGTCAGGAAGCGTCCGGGCGCCGCCGGTCAGCAGCGTCAGGCTCTCCCCGAGCCGCTCCGCGATCTGCCGCGGCGACAACGTGCGCAGGCGGGCCGCGGCGAGTTCGATGGCCAGGGGAAGGCCGTCCAGCTGCCGGCACACGCTCGCCACGTCCCGGGTGTTGCTCTCGGTGAGCCGGAAGGACGGCACCACCGCCGAGGCCCGGTCCGCGAACAACCGGACGGCGTCGGAGGCCAGCGCCTCGTCCGGGCCCGCGACATCATCGCCGGGAACGGCCAGCGGGGCGATCGGCAGCACGCACTCCCCCGCGATGTCGAGCGAACACCGGCTGGTCGCCAGGATCACCAGATTCGAACAGCGGCGCAGAAGCATGGCGGCGAACGCGGCGCACCCGTCGACGAGGTGTTCGCAGTTGTCCAGCAAGAGGAGGAGCTGCCGCTCGCGCAAGTAGGCCAGCACCGCGTCCTGTGCGCTGCGGTCGGCCGTGTCGTGCAAGCCGAGGCCGTCGGCGACGGCCTGCGCGAGCAGGCTCGCGTCCTGCAACTCGCCGAGCGGAACGATCGCGACGCCGTCCGGGAACGCCCGGGTGAACGCACTGGCAGCTCTCCCGGCCAGCCGGGTCTTCCCCACGCCGCCCGGCCCGGTCAGGGTGACCAGCCGGTACTCGCCGAGCAGCCGCCGCACCTCCTCGCCGGCGTCGGCGCGCCCGACGTAACTCGTCAGCTCCGCCGTCCCGGCCGCGCTGTCCGCCATCGCTCCCACTCCCGCAGCTGTCCAGGTCCCGCCCATTTGATCGAAACCCGCGGCCGTTGTCCACGCGGGAGGACCGGGTCCGGCAGCCCATTCGCCCGGGGTGCGATTAGCACGTCAGCTGTGGTCGCACCGCCGCGGACCTTCGGATGTGCACTGATTCGGCGACGGAGCGGCGCCCGCGGTCTCCCGGGCCTGGTCTTCTTTCCGCGCGGCTGGTCACCCGGCCGGCCGGAGCTTGCGCGCCCGCAGCGAAATCTCGAGGCCGAACCGCTCCTCCGGATCGTGGAGCCGGTCGCCGAAGAGCGTGGTCAGGGTCCGCAGGCGGTTCCTGACCGTCTGCGGGTGCACGCCCAGGATCCCGGCGATCTCCGGGGCGCTGCCGCTCGTGGTGAGAAAGGCGAGCAAGGTCTCCGCCGCCCGCTCCCGTGCCGTGCGCGTGAGGACTTCGAGCGGCGCGAGGCTGCTCGTTTCCAGCGCGGAGCGCAGGACATCGTCGGCGAGCAACCAGTGCGTGGTGAGGTGGTCGTCCCAGCGCACGGCGCGCGTGTCCGGGAGCACGCCGCGGCGAAGCAGGCTCAGGGTGCGGCGAGCCCAGCGCAACGACCTCGCGGTGTCCTCCGGGGCGACCTCGGGTCCGATCGCGGCGCGGACCCCGAAGTCCGGCACCGGAACCGCGGCGGGCAGGACCGCCCACGGTTCCGGCCCGCGCGATTCGCACAGCACGCCGTCCACGGTTCGCAGCTCGCCGACGTCGAGGGCCACCGCGACGACGGTGTCCGGGAGCCGCCAGCCCGCCTGCCGGGCAAGCTCGTCGAGCGCCGCCGGCCGAGCTTTGCCGAGTTCGGCGAGCAGCCGGGCCCGGGCACGCCCGCGATCGCCCGCGGCGGCGGCACGCGCGCCTTCGGAGGCCAGCCGCGCGAGGGCGTCGACCCCGGCCAGCAAGCGTTCGACGGCTCCGGCGAAGTCGGCCGAACGGACAAGCACCGGCAGCGCTCGGCGGGCGCCCGCGGTGAGCGCGCGATGCAGCCGGTCGAGATCGCCCGTTGCCCGCATCTCCGCAGCGCCGAGCGCACGGAATGCCCCGGCGCCCAACGGGGCAACGCCGGTCGGCGTGCAGCCCAGGACGAACGCGAGGAACCGCGTCGCACCGCGGTCGAGCAGCCGCGCGGACCCCGGCAGCCGCCAGCGGACCTCGTCCAGCACTGCCTGCGCGGCCGGCTCCTCGGTGAGCATGTCCGGATCGTCGCCGCCGGCATCGTCCGGGTGCGTCGTCGAAACTACGTATTTTTGCGCGCCTGCGCAGAATCGCCGATGCGGGCCGGGCGGCGGCGCCGCCAGACTCCGTGCGTTCGCACCGTCGCGATCTTGAGAAAAGGTGATCCGGATGCGCTTTGCCCGTCCCGCCGGCCTGTTCGCAGCCCTCCTCGCGAGCACCGGCATCCCGCTCCTCGCCAGTCCCCCGGCCGGAGCCGCCGCCTGCACCGACGTAGACGTCGTCGTCGCGCGGGGCACCGGCGAACCCGGCACTCTCGGGGTGATCGTCGGCGGCCCGGTCTTCGCCGCCTTGCGAGCCAGCCTTCCCGGGAAGTCCGTGAGCTCCTACGCCGTCGCGTATCCGGCCAGTCTGCAGCCCGATTCCGCTTCGCGGGGAAACCAGGACCTCGTCGACCACGTCACCAGCCAGGCCGCCGCGTGCGGGAACCAGCGGTTCGTGCTCGTCGGATATTCGCAGGGCGCGAACGTCGTGGCGAACTCCGTGGGCATCAGCAGCGACGGGGCCCTCGTCGGCGGCCCCATCGTCGCGACCCTCCCGCCGGAGGTCGCCCCCCGGGTGGCCGCGCTGCTGACCTTCGGACCACCGATCGCCAAGCTCGGCAAGCACATCACCGGCGAATACCAGGACCGGACCAAGGAATTCTGCGCGGCCGGGGACCCGATCTGCCGCCCGGACGGGACGAACATCCTCGCCCACCTCAGCTACTCCCTCAAGGCGGGCGAGGCTGCGGCGTTCGCCGCCGCCAGGATCAACGGCGGCCAGTAAGTCCGGTCGGATCGTGACATGCTGGCACCATGACCAGCCGTGGCGACGACCTTCCCGTGCTAGTCATCGACGGAGCCAACTTCTCCGACTTCGCCGGATTCACCCGCGAGTTCTCTCGCCTCCTCGACAACTACACCTGGCACGGGAATCTCGACGCCTTCAACGACGTACTCCGAGGCGGCTTCGGCACGCCCGAGGGCGGCTGGATCCTGCGATGGCTCAACTCGAATGCGTCTCGTGTCGCACTCGGTTACGACGCGGCGATCGAGCGGCTGAACCAGCTTCTCCTCACCTGCCATCCATCGAACCGCTCGACCATCGCGGCCCGGATCGCCGCGGCAGAGCGTCGCGATGGCCCGACACTGTTCGACGAGATCGTCGGGATCATCCGCGCGCATGGCCCCGGTGGCGACGAATCCGAGGACGGCATCTTCCTGGAACTGGCCTGACAATCAGCCGGATCGCGCCGTGGTCAATTCTGGCCGCAATTTCTGTCCAACGTCGTGCGGATCGTCGGCAAAGCGCACCGGCAGGGATCACGCGGGGCGACCGAGACTCGCGTCCGCCGATGTGACGGGCAGTCCGGTGAGCCGGATTCCGGCGTGCGTCTTGTAGCGCCGGTTGACGCCGACCAGCAACGCGGTGATCCGTTCGCAGACACCGCTCAGGTCCAAGGGACCGCAGTCGACCGCGCGCAATCCGCGGATGCTTTCGATGAGGCTGGCGGCGACCGCCTTGTCGGCGCTCTGGTCGCCGCAGATCAAGACGTCCTCGTCGAGGCGCTGTCGGAGATCCTGCAGGGCAGCGGCGCTGACCGTCTGCATCGCGGAGACAACCGAAACGCCGGTTGGGAGCAGGTCTTGGGCCTGTTCGGCAGCTGAGCCCGCCCACGGCGTGATGGGCCGCAGGCCCCTGCGCCCTGCCACCATCGGCGCGGTCGTGTCGATCAGCAGCTGCCCCGGTTGGATGACCTTGGCCAGGGACCGCAGTGTCTCGACGTGGGCGCTGAACGGGACCGCGATGACGACGACCGGCGCTCCGTCGATCATCACGGCGTTCTCGCCGCCGGATGCTCTTGGCAGCTGCGCGGCAACGGCTTGCGCGGCGTCCGCGCGGCGGGAACCGATGCGGACCTCGACACCGGCGTGCGCCCACCGCGTCGCGAGTCCGAGCCCGAGCGCCCCGGTGCCGCCGACGATGGCGACGCGCTGGGGCGGCCCGTCGAGCCGTGACGCGACCTGAGGGGATGTCATGGGAGCTCCTTCGATCTCGGACTGGTGGTTCATTCGCTGAGCGGGTGGTCCTGGCCGTTCCGCGCGGGTCCGACCCAGACGCTCTTGACGTTGGTGAACTGCCGGATCCCGAAGACACCCAGTTCACGGCCGTAGCCGCTGCGCTTGATGCCGCCGAAGGGCAGGCGCGGGTCGGACGCGACGATGCCGTTGACAAACACCGCGCCTGCGTCGATTCGGGGCACGAGGAGGTCCGCGCGGTCGAGGTCGGACGTCCACAGGGCCGCACCGAGACCGAACTCGGTGGCGTTGGCGACGGCGACGGCGTCGGACGCGTCCTTCGCCCGGACGACCGCGGCGACCGGTCCGAAGGTCTCCTCGGCCGCCACGGCCATCTCGGAGGTGACGTTGTCGAGGACGGCGGGCCGGAAATAGAAGCCCCGTCCCTCCGGCGCGGTGCCGCCGGTGACGAGCCTGGCACCCGCCGAGACGCTGCGGCGCACCTGGTCGAGCAGGTCCGCGCGGATGCTCTCCCTGGCCAGCGGGCCGACCCGCACGTCGCGGTCGAAGGGGTCGCCGACGGTCAGCGCGGCGACGCCCGCGGCGAACGCCTCGGTGAACTCCTCGGCGACGGCGTCCTCGACGATGAAGCGCTTGCCCGAGATGCAGCTCTGTCCGGAGTTGAGCGTCCGCGCCGTGACGGCGGCGGCCGCGGCGGCGGGGATGTCGGCGTCCGCCAGGACGATGAACGGGTCGGAGCCGCCGAGTTCGAGCACCTGCGGTTTGAGGTGCGCGGCGGCCATCGCCGCGACCTGCGCGCCGACTTCGGTCGAGCCGGTGAGGGTCAGGGCGTGGACGCGGTCGTCTGCGACCAGGCCCGGCACGGCGTCCGGACCGGCCAGCAGCGTGGTGAAGAGCCCGGCCGGGCAACCGGCTCGCTCCCAGATCTCGGCGATCGCGAGAGCGCAGCGCGGGACGTTCGACGCGTGCTTCAGCACCGCGCCGTTGCCCGCCAGCAGTGCGGGCGGCGCGAACCGGAACACCTGCCACAGCGGGAAGTTCCACGGCATCACCGCGAGCACCAGGCCCAGCGGCTCGTAGGCGATGTGGCTGCGCGCGGCGGCGGTCTCGACCGGCTCGCGGGCGAGCATCGCCGGGCCGTGCTCAGCGTAGTACTCGCAGCACCAAGCGGACTTCTCCACCTCGGCTTCCGCCTCGGCGATGGGCTTGCCCATTTCCTCGGTGATCAGCGTGGCGAGCCGGTCCCGGTCGGCGCGCAGGACGGCCGCGGCTCGGCGCAGGTGCTCGGCGCGGACCTCGATCGGAGCGGACCGCCACCGGGCAGCCGCGCCGGTTGCCCGGGCGAGGGCCGCCTCGATCTGGTCCGGGGTGTGCGGGTCGAAGCGACCCAGGACCTCTTCGGTCGCGGGGTTGACGGAGGTGATCTGGCGAACGGACATCGCGGGTGTCCTTCTCGATTCGGCGCGCGAGCGCGGCGGGATCGGGGCGGCACGGCCTGGACGCCGCGCCACCCCGGGAGGGGGAAGGTCAGGCGACGGCCTGACGGCTGACGAGTTCGGGATCCGGCCCGCTCCACAGCACGTCGTCGGCGGCGACGCGCTCGTGCGCGGCGGTCGACTCGAGCGCGTCGAGCACCTCGCGGGCCACGCGCAGGTACCAGTCCGCGACCTCGGCGGGGTAGTCGGCGTAGCTGCCGTTCTCCCGCAGGACCGGGCCCTCGACAGTGGGGATGTCGGTACGGCCGTCGTAGTCGACCGCGTACGGCTTGCCGAGTTTGGCCGCGGTGGGCGCATCGATCGTGGCGTCGAGCTTGACCCACCGCCCGTTGACGAACGCCTCGCCGAGCGAGTGCCACGGCAGCGGACGTCCGACCGGCCCGCCCCACAGCACGCGGACCTCGGGCGAGAGGAACTCCATCTCGGGGGCGTCCAGTGCCTGGAAGGCGACGCGCGCCGGGATGCCGGCGGCGCGGGCCAGCGCGACGAACGAGCTGGCCTTGCCCATGCAGAACGCGACGCCGTTCTCGAGGACGTCACTTGCTGCCGTCTGCCCCTTCGCGAGGTACCGGAACGAGGCGAGGATGTCGTAGGGCAAGTCGCGGACATGGTGGTAGATGCGGCCGAGACGCTCGACGTCGGTCGTGGCGCCTTCGGTGATCCGGCGCGCGGTCTCGACGACGGTCGGGTGGTCGGAGTCGATGTACTCGGTCGGTCGCAGGTACTCGGTCCCGGTCGTCCGGGCGGTCACGTCGGAGGTCATCGTGCGGCTCGCTTTCAGCGGGTGTGCGCGGAGGTCTGGGCGGTGCCGAGGTGCGGAAGGATCTGCTCGCCCACTACGTCGAGATAGTCGGAGCCGGCCACGTCCGGGACGGTGAACAGGAAGTGGCCGATCCCCGCGGCCTGGTAGTCGCGGATCTGCTCGACGCAGGACTCGGCGGAGCCGGTGATGAGGCCGCTCTCCGGGATCGACTTGAACCGCGCGCGCAGCTGCTGCTGGACCGCGGGCGACTCGGTGGGGGCGAGCAGCGTCGTCACCGACAGCTCGAGGGTCGAGGGATCGCGATCGATCGCCTCGCACTCCCGGTCGAGCAATTCCCGGCGCTCAGCGCATTTTTCGGCGGGCCACCACCGGACGTTGACGCCGTTCGCGTGCCGGACGGCGATGCGGCTGACCCGCAGTCCCTCGCCGCCGATCCACAGCGGCGGATGCGGCTTCTGGACGGGCGGCGGGTCGCAGATCGCACCGTCGATCGTGTAGAAGCCGCCGCTGAACCGGGGGTTGGCCTCGGTCCAGACGCTGCGCATCACCTGCAGCGACTCGGCGAGCGCCGAGACGCGGTCACCGGTCGGCGGGAACGGGATCCCGTACGCCTCGAACTCCTGCTGGAACCAGCCCGCTCCCAGCCCCAGGTCCACGCGCCCGCCCGAGATCACGTCGAGGGTCGCGGCCATCTTGGCGAGGACGGCGGGATGGCGGTACGAGTTGCACAGCACGCTGGTGCCCAGGCGCAGCGAAGTCGTGTCGCGCGACAACGCCGACAGCGCCGTCCAGCACTCCAGGAGCGGGATCGACGACGGACCCTGCGCCGCGGGCGCGGCACCGCTGACGTCGTCGGCGATCCCGGCGTCGCGGACGTAGTCGTCGGGGCTGAGAGTCAGGAAGTGGTCGCAGAGCCACACAGAGTCGAAGCCGTGGGACTCCGCTGCCTGCGCTACGCGGGTCATGTCCGGGTAGTTGCCCACGGACAGGCCGCGGATGGTGAGGGCGAGGATCAGCCCGACGTGCGGGCCGTCCCCGCCGGCGCGCCCCGGCGTGCCGGGATCGGCTTTCGTCATGGATCCAACCTTTCTGTTCTCTCGGTCATGCCGACCGTCCCGTTCGCGACGACGCGGGGAAGCGTCACCGCGAAGCCGTAGCGGTCCGGCCGGTAGTGGAAGACCACGACCTCCAGCGGGCGGTTGTCGTGGTCGAAGCTGACGCGGTCGAGGACGAGGACCGGTGCGCCCTCGTCGACGCCCAGCGCCGCCGCGACGTCCGCGGACGCGCCCGCGGCGTGGATCTCGTGCCGGGCCTCCGCGATGCGCGTGCCCAGCCGCTGCTCCCACATCGTGTAGGTGGTCTCGGTGGCCGGTTCGGCCGAACGCAACGGCTCGGCGGCGTCGAGCACCCGGGTCGGGAGGTGGATCGTCACCAACGCCACGGGTTGCTCGCCGTCGCCGTAGCGGCGGCGGACAGTGAGCACCTCGCGCTCCCCCAGCGTCCGCGCGACATACGGCGACGCGGGCTCGACTCCGAAGCTCAGCACCTCGATCTGCGGGGTGACGCCGCGGTCGAGCAGGACCTCCGTGATCGTGCGGACCCCGGACGACAGCTCCTGGTCCAGCGGTTCGGACACGAACGTGCCCAGCCCTTGCCTGCGCACGACCCAGCCCTCCCGCTCGAGGGCGCCCACCGCGGCGCGGACGGTGATCCGGCTCAGACCGGACTCCGCGATCAGCTCCTTCTCGGTGGGCAGTCGCGCGCCCGGGGGCAATTGCTGCTTGACGATCGACGCCTTGATCTGTTCGGCCAGCTGTGCCGTGGCCGAGGTGCGACCGCGCTGGATCCGCAGGTCGGCTTCCGTCAGGTCGAGGCGCGGTTCGGAGTTTTCGGAGGATGTCATAAGTCGTATTGAACCCGGCAGCGGCCACTCTCCGCGCCGCGACCTGCCGCCGGGACCAGGCGCCGGGCAGGCGACCCGCGTCTCAGCCTTGACTCCTTGCATAAGACGTTTTATAACGTATTACCCATAGGGACGCAAGAGGCGCCCCGACCGACCGACTGGAGAGACGCCATGGCCGACGAGAGCCCCGTGACCGTGATCGCCCGCTTCACCCCGACGTCCGAAGCCGCAGGCCGGCTGCGGGAACTGCTGGAAGGGATGGTGGCTCCGACCCGCGGCGAGGCGGGGTGCCGCTTCTACAACCTGTTCGCTGCCCAGGGGGACAATGCGGAATTGGTGCTCCTCGAGTGCTACGAGGACTCGTCCGCGCTGGAGGCGCATCGCGCGTCAGCGCATTACAAGAACTACCGCGCCCAGCTTCCGGACTTGCTCGCGGCACCGCTCAGCGTCACCGTTCTCGCCCCGGTCGACGCGCTCGACTGATCACCCGGACATCGAGTCTTCAGCTCAACGGAGAGCAAAGGAGAGCATTGTGTCCGACCTGGAGAGCGGCATACGCGATCGAGCCGTGACCCTGCGCAGGATCGACAAGGCCAGCCGCCGCGCGCTCGTGGCGTCCTGGCTCGGATGGACATTCGACGGGTTCGAGACGTACGCACTCGTCCTCGCGGGTTCGGCAGCCGTTACGAGCCTGGGGACCAGCGGCCAGCTCGAACGACTGCCCGCCTACGTCGGCGCGCTGGTGGCCGCGACCCTGCTGGGGTGGGCACTGGGCGGGATCGCCGCCGGCTTCGCGGCCGACTACCTCGGCCGCCGCCGCACCCTGATGATCTCGATCCTCTGGTACGCGCTGTTCACCAGCCTGACCGCCTTCGCGCCCGGCTACTGGTGGCTGCTGGCTTTGCGCTTCGTCACCGGCATGGGCCTTGGCGCCGAGTGGGGCAGCGCGACGGCCCTCATCGGCGAACTGTGGCCCGACCGCTCCCGCGGACGGGCAGCCGCCGTGTTGCAATCCGGGTTCGGCGTCGGCGCCGTGCTCGCGGCCCTGGCCTGGTTTCTCCTTCAGCCGGCGGGAAATCAGGCCTGGCGGTACCTGTTCCTCATCGGCGCCCTGCCCGCGCTCATCGTGCTTTACGTGCGCCGGGCCGTCCACGACCCGGAAATGTGGACAGAGATCCGCGAGCGCAGGCGCAACGCCAAGGCCACCGCTGCCGGCGGCGGACAGGTCAGCCCAGCGGACCGCGAGCTCCTGCGGTCTCCGTTCACGGCGGTGTTCAGCCAGCCGCACCTGCGTCGGCGCGCCCTGCGGCTCCTCCTGATCACCGTGGTGTCGGTCATCGGCCTCTACAGCGTGTCGGCCTGGATCCCGCAGTACACCGGCCAGCTCGCGAAGAACGCGGGACTGCCCGCCGGCGAGTGGGCCGCGAACGCGGGCCTGGTGTTCAATGCCGCGTCCGTGCCGGGGTACCTGCTGCTGGGCTACCTGGCCGACAAGTGGGGCCGCAAGCCCACGATGCTGGTCTATTACGCGGGTTCGGCGTTGATCCTCCCGATCTTCTTCTTCGCCGTTTCGACGCCCGGGGTTGCCCTCGCCGCCGCCGGCGTCGCCGGATTCTTCATCCTGGGCCAGTTCGCGTGGATGCCGATCTACCTGCCAGAACTGTTCCCCACGGCGGGACGGGCAACCGCGATCTCGACGGTGTTCAACTCCGCCCGGATCGCGGGCTCGCTCGTCACGCTCACCGCCGGCCTGCTCATCAGCCTGCTCGGCAGCATCTCGGCCGCGGCGACGACGATCGGAGTGACGTCCTACGCGATCGCACTCGGCCTGATCTGGTTCGTCGGACCGGAAACCAAGGGACAGCCTCTCCCCCGCTGAGCCCGCCGTTCGCGTGTGGGTCGCGAACCAGCGGTTCGCGACCCACACGCGTCGGCCAACGGGTTGAGCCGCGGAGGAACCTGGCGGGGTTCTCAGGCCGGTTCGTCGGCCGATGCGTCGCAGCCGAGTTCGAGGCTCTGCCGGAACAACGCGTGCTGGACGTTCGGGATCGCGTCGAGCATCGCGTCTTCGTTGGCTTCGCGGGGAACTTCTCCCCACCGCTCCGACCACGCGTACTCCCGCGAGCTCGTCCAGCACGCCGCCGTTCACGGACCCGGCACCGGAGAGTCGGCTCTCCGCTCGATTTCCCAGCCCGTTCCGGCCAAGGCCCGACGCGCCCGTTCGAGGCAGTCTCGATGCCGGGAGGGCGGCCGAGCTTCGGCACGCGCCCCGGGGTCGTCCGGAACACTGTCCTCGGGCATCAACCCGCCCCCTTTCCGAAGATCCAGGACGTCCACCACACCACATCCGCGACCTGGCGGACATCTCGTTCTGAGACAGGCTCCGTACGCGGGCCGCCCTACGCTTCGGCGACATCGGATTCCCGGAGGCGGGCCATGCTGGAGCTGGAGTATCGGAACCGGACGGTCGTTCTGCGGCTGCGGAACGGAAAGACCGGGCTCCTGGACGACAGCTTTCCCGACACGCTCGCCGCGGCGCTGGTCTACATCGGACCGCGGCCGGTCGTGCTGACGGGAACCGGCCGCTGGTTCGCGCCCGATCTCGGGGCGGCCCAACGGCCGGACACCGCGCTGGCCGCCGTGCGCCGGCATCCGGCACCGGTCGTCGCCGCGCTGAACGGCGACGCGATCGGCTTCGGCTGCGCGCTTGCTGAAGCCGCTGATCTCCGCATCATGTCCGCGGGTGTCGTGCACCCGGCCGGTTGGCCGCAGCCGGTCGACGCGGCCGCCGCCGCACAGGCCGGGCTCGTCGACCTGCTGTGCTCGCCGGCCCGGCTGCTCGGTCTCGCCGTGCGCTTGGCCTACTGCACCGCTTCCGCCGCGGCGGCGTAATCGACGGTGCCGGGTCCGCCCCGAAGGAGCGGACCCGGCACCGGACCCCCGCGCCCTAGTAGATGTTGGACGGGCGGACCATGCCCTCGGCCAGGTCCCCGAATCCCGGCGCGATGATCGACCCCGGATTGACCACGACCTGCTCGACCACCGCCGTCTCCGTCGTGATCACCAGCGCCGCGATGGACGCCGCGCTCTCCAGGGCCGAACGGGTCACCTTGAGCGGGTCGATCACGCCCGCGGCGAACAGATCGCAGTACTCGCCGGCCAGCGCGTCGAATCCGTTGCCGGTGCCCAGTCCCGCGACGCGTACCCGGACTTCGGCACCCTCGTACCCGGCGTTCTCGGCGATCCAGTGCAACGGCTCGCCGAGCGCCCGCAGCACGATGTCGCGGCCGTGCGCCGCGTCGCCGGTCAGGTCCAGGTCCACCTGCTGCGCAGCTTGCGCGAGCGCCGCACCGCCGCCCGCGACCACGCCTTCCTCCAGCGCGGCCCGAGCCGCGGCGAGCGAGTCCTCGACGCGCAGCATCCGCTCCTTGAGTTCGACGCTCGTCGCGGCCCCGACCCGCACCAGGGCGATCCGGCCCGACAACCGCGCGATCCGGAGCCGCAGGCTGTCCTGGTCGTGCTCGATCCGGGCGCGTTCCAGCTGCTTCTCCAGCTGGCTGATCCGGGCGCGCACCACGTCCTCGGCCCCGGCGCCGCCGAGGATGGTCGTCGAGTCCTCGGTGATCGTGATGTGCGCGCAGCGGCCCAGGTCCCGTTCGGTGACCTCGGCCAGCGTCACCCCGGAGTCGTCGCTGACGACCCGGCCGCCGAGCGCCGCGGCCAGGTCTTCCAGTTCCGCGATCCGCCGGTGCCCGAACCCGGGCGCGCGGACGACGGCCGCCGCGAACGTGCCGTGCACGTTGCCGCTGACGATCAGCTGCAGTGCCGGGCCGTCGACGTTCTCCGCCAGCACCACCAGCGGCCGGTCTACCCGGCGCGCCGCCTCGACCGTCGGCATCAGGTCCTGCACCTGGCTGATTTTCTTGTTGGTCAACAGGATGACCGGCTCGGCGAAACTGACTTCCATCCGGTCCCGGTCGGTGACCATGTACGGCGACGTGTAGCCGTGGTCGAACTCGATCCCGTCGGCGAGCTCCACGCTCAGCCCTGGCTGCTCGGATTCCTCGATCTCCACGACGCCCGTCCGGCCGACCGCGGCGAGCGCCTGGGCGATCACCCGCCCGATGCGCTCGTCGTCGCTCGCCGCCAGCGTGGCGATCCGCTCCAGCTCGGTTTCGCCGGACACCGCGACCGCCGATTTCCGCAGGTGCTCCACGACCGCGTCGACGGTCTCCTCGATCCCCCGCCGCACCCGCATCGGATTCGCGCCGCCGCTCAGCGCGGCCAGGCCCTCGCGCACCATCGCCTGCGCCAGCACGGTGGCGGTCGTCGTCCCGTCGCCCACCGCGCCGTTGGTCTTCATCGCGACTTCCTTGACCAGCTGGGCGCCCATGTTCGCGAACGGCTCGCCCAGCTGGATCTCCCGGGCGATGGTCACCCCGTCGTTGGTGATCGTCGGCGGTCCGGTCAGCTTCTCCAGCACCGCGTTGCGCCCCTTCGGGCCCAGCGTCGCCTTCACCGCGTCGGCCAGGGTGTTGACCCCGAGCTCGAGCTGGCGCCGCGCGTCGACGCCGAACCTCAGCTCCTTCGCCATGATGGTCTCCGTCCTTTCCTTGCGGTTTCAGGGAATGAGGATCGCGCGGCCGCGGACCCGGCCGGCGCTGAGATCGTCGATCGCCTGCTGGAAGTCGTCCAGCCGGTACCGCGCGGTGTGCAGTTTCACGCTGCCCTGCGCGGCCAGCACCATCAGGTCCTGCAGGTCGGTGTACGAGCCGACGAGATTGCCGACGAAGTTGATCTCGGTGGAAATGATGTCGATCGTGGGCACGTCGATGTTCTCGCCGTAGCCGACGACGTAGTAGCTTCCCGCGCGTCGCAGCATCCGCACGCCTTCGGCGGTCGCGCCGCCCTCGCCGACGAAGTCCACCACCGCTTCCGCGCCGTGACCGCCGGTCAGGTCCAGCACCGCGTCCACTTGGGACCCGTCGGCGACGATCGTGACGTCCGCGCCGATTTCCTTGGCCAGCTCCAGGGCGGCCGGGTTGCGGTCGAGCACGACTAGCGTCGCCGCGCTCATCGCTTTCAGGCACTGGATGCCGATGTGGCCGAGCCCGCCGGCACCGATGATCACGCAGACGTCGCCGGGTCGCAGCTGTTTCGCCGCCTTCGCGGCCGCGTGCTGGGCGGTGAGCCCGGCGTCGGCGAGCGCGGCCACGTCGGCGGGTTCGAGACTGTCCGCCAGTTTCACGCACGACCGCGCGGACGTGCGGAGGTATTCCGCGTACCCGCCGTTCGTGTCGATCCCGGGGAAAGCCGACTGCTCGCAGTGCACGTCGTCGCCGAGCCGGCAGGCGCGGCACAACCCGCAGGTGATCAGCGGGTGGAGGATCACCTTGTCCCCCACCGCGACGTTGGTGACCGCGTCGCCGACGGCGTGCACCCAGCCGGCGTTCTCGTGCCCGATCGTGTAAGGCAGCGCGACGCCGGACTTCTCCGCCCACTGGCCTTCCAGGATGTGCAGGTCGGTCCGGCAGACGCCGGCCGCGCCCACCTTGACCACGACGTCGAGCGGACCGGCGGCTTCCGGCTCCTCGACCTCGCGCAGTTCGAGATTCCGGTGGTATCCGGTGACTTGGACGGCTTTCACGATCGGCTCCTCGAAGTGACGACGACCGGGGCGGTCCCCTCGGGATCCGCGTACCGGGTGGCGAGCAGGCCGCGGCAGAAATGCGCATTGCCCTCTATGGAAATACGGGTCGCGGCGGCCAGCCGCAGCCACAGCGCGGTGTCCTGCTTCCCTACGGGAGCGGCGGTGTGGTCCACGACCACCCGCGCGTGCGCGTCGGCCGGCAGCCCGATCGCTTCCCGCCGGCGCAGCAGCGCGATTTTCAACCGGTCCTCCGGCAGGTCGAGCAACTCCAGCAGCGGCAGCTCTTCGAGCGTCCACGCGCCGCCGGCCAGCACGGCGCGGCAGCACCGTTCGACCGCGGCGAGGTGTGCTTTCCGCTGGAACGTGCGGCGGAGTTCGTCGAGGCTCTGCTCCGCCTCGACGCCGAACGTGCCGACGTATCCGGCGCGGGCCGCGACTCCGGCGTTGATCTTCGCCGAGTCGTGGTGGTCGTCCAGCACCACCCGGACCCGGCCCGCGTCGGGCAGCGCCGCCAGCGCGTCGTAGGCATCCGAGACCATCAGGTACGCGAAATTCGGCGCGCAGAACGAGGTCGGCAGCCGCAGGTGCACTTCAACCCCCGCGTCGTCGATCGTCACTGAGCGGACGAAGCCGAGTTCGGTCACCGGCTGGTCCAGCTCGGGATCGAACACGGTCGCCAGCGCCGACAGGACTGTTTCGCTCAACGGCGGGGCGGCGGTCGTCATCGCGCACCGGCCGCGGTCTCGGCGGGCAGGCGCAGCTGCCGCGGCACGTCCAGGTCGTACAGCGCGGCCGCGTTCAGCCCCAGGATCTTTTTCTTCTGTGCCACGGTGATCTGCGGGTACTCGGGCAGGTCCGCCGGGATCTGGAAGTCGACGAACTTCTCCACCAGCCACTGCGGAGTCCAGAGCGCGTAGTCGCTGCCGAAGAGGATCCGGTCCTCGCCGATCCAGTAGAGCAGTTCCCCGATGATCTGCGCGAAATACTTCGGGCGGGCGTGGATGAACGGCATCGCCACCGCCAGCCCGCCGTACACATTGGACTCCTGGGTGGCGATCCAGCAGAAGTCCTCCAGCCGCGGCAGGCCGACGTGCTCGACGATGAAATTCAGGTCGAGGTAGTCGGTGGCCACGTGGTCGATGTCGGCCACGTCGAACGCGTCGCGGTCCAGCGGCCGGATCGTCGGTCCCTTGTGGACGTGGATGTTCTTGATGCCCAGCTTCAGGCACTCTTCGAGGTAGCGCCGCGACCACGGGTCGTCCAGCCGGTAGCCGCGCGACTCGCCGTGCCACTCGGCGGTGTAGAGCTTCACGCCCTTGAGCCGCATCTGCTCGGCGTCGCGGCGCAGCTGCTCCAGGCCCGCCTCGCCGTCGCGCGGGTCGTAGGCGTGGTTGTAGGTCAGCTTGCCGGGGTGCTGGCGCACCAGGTCGAGGCATTCGCCGGTCTGGCCGAAATTGTTCCGGTAGAAGTCCCGCAGCAGCGTGGCCTGGAAGATCGCGTGGTCGACGTGGCCGTCTCCGAACACGTCTTTCACGAACCGCTCGGCGCCGTAGTAGGTGTAGGTGTCGTAGTCCCAGGTCACCTCTTCCGGGCTGAGGTTGCGGTGGTAGTCGTAGAAGCAGTCGATGAACTGCTTCCCGTGCACGTTCTTGATGTTCGACTCCCGCGCGTCCCAGATGTGGACATGCCCGTCGACGACGTAGTACTGCTCGCCATCCTTTTCGTACATCGGAGATCCTCGCCCTTCGTTCGTGCGTTGCGGTGGGAACGCGGCGGCGGGCGGCTCGGCCCGCCGCCGCGCGGTTCGGGACCGGGCTCAGCTCTGGGCCAGCAGGTCGAAACCGATGTACTCGGCGGCGTCCTCCGGATTGGCGAAGAGCAGGGTGCGGTCGTCCAGATGCACCATCCGGCCGTAGTGGGTGGAGCTGATCTCCTCGAAGACCGAGCCGTCGAACTCCTGGCCGAGCGCGTCGGTCAGCTCGGCGTAGTCGAACTCGAGCAGCCGGGTCCCGTCCACGCGGATCATCGACGGGTACTCGACGAGCCCGACCCCGTCCTTGCCGCCCATCACGTCCGCCACCACCCGGCCGACTGGGGTGTTCATCAGGGTCACACCGCACATGTTCGAGATTTCGGTCTGCGCACCGAACTGCATGTCGCTCACTTCTCCAGCTCCTTCGGAACGTCGAGCCCGATCTCCTCGAGGAGCTGGGCGAACTTCTCCTTGCTCGCGGCGAGCGAATCGGCGAACGTGCGGGTTTTCTCCGCCGGCTGCGACCAGATCGGCTGCAGTGCCTCGGCCGCGGCCAGGCACCTCGGAACCCAGGTCGAGAGCCACTCGCCGAACAGCTCCTTGTTGGCGGCGCCGTGTTCGCCGTCGCGGGCGAGCAGCTGGAACAGCGCCCGGGTGTAGGCGAGGTCGCGGCTGTAGTCGTATTCGCCGGTGCCGACCAGCGTCGGCGTCACGTAGTCGCCGTTCGCGGCCGAGATCTGCATGACCAGCTCGGACCGGAACAGCTGGCCGACGAGCTGTTCGAACACGACGTTGGTGGCGAACAGCAGTTCCGCCCAGTCGCCGACCGCGGTCAGCTCCTCCACCGCGCGGCGGGTGGGCTGCCATTCCTCCGCCGACTGCCAGACCGCCCGGTGGGTTTCGCCGTCGAAGGTGTCCAGCGAGTCGGACAAGTCGAGGTTGAACAGCGCGAGGTCCTGGGCGAAGCGCATCTTGTGCGCGGCCGTGACCGCCACCGCGGTATTGATCATGTTGGTCGGGCCGGAGCGCTGGATCGAGGTGAACACGTGCAGCGCCATGCCGTTCTCGGCGTGCATCCACGCGCCGAGGTTGCGCGCGACGAAGGTCTGCCAGGCCGGCTTCCAGTGGCTGTAGGCTCCGGCGCGCTTGGCGTTCTCCAGGCTCAGCGCGACCTGGCGCACGACCGCGGAGTTGTTGCGGTAGAGCGTCTGCTCCCACTCCTGGTTCGGGTCGAGGAACGCGTGCCAGTTCGAGGACTTCGCCCGCGTCCACTCGTGCGGGTAACCGCCCGGGCCGTCGCCGAAGCCGTAGATCCAGCCCTGGCTCAGGTGCCGGTCCGGGTCCGGCTGCACGTCGACGGTGACGTCCTCGTACACCGTCGCGCGGAGCTTGGCGGGCGTGAAGTAGTTGTAGCTGCGGCTCTTCGAGCTGGGGAATTCGAGCGCCCCGGCTTCGGAGTCGGTGAACTCCACTTTCGGGAAGCTGCGTGTCGCGGTCGGACTGCTCGCCATCTGCTTTCTCCTCTTACTGGTCGTCACTGACCGAGGTCGTGAACTTGTCGTAGAACACCTGGTCGTCCGGAACGCCTTGCCGGGACGCGAGATCGAGTGCGGCGTCGACCATCGGCGGCGGCCCGCACAGGTACACCTCGCTGCGGTGCAGCTCGGGCTCCGCGGCCTCGACGACGTCGGTGACCAGACCCGGTTCGGCGACCACCCCGAGGTCCGTGCTGCCGTCCGCCGATTCCGACAGCGCCACGACGAACCCGAAGTCCGCCAGCTGGCCGCCCAATGCCCGGATCTCGTCCAGGTAGAACAGATCCGCGACGGTCCGGGCGCCGTAGTAGAACCGGATCCGCCGGGAGTCGCCGGTTTCGGCGAGGTGCCGCAGCAGGCTGAGCACGGGTGCCATTCCCGCACCGCCCGCCAGCAGCACCAGCGGCAGCACGTGGCCCTTCTTCAACGTGAAGTTCCCGTACGGTCCGCGCAGCCGCAGGGCGTCCCCGACCGCGAGGCCGTTCTCCAGCAGCGCGGAGAACCGCCCGCCCGGGTACTTCTTGATGAGGAATTCCAGCTGCCCGGTCGTCGCGGGCGTGGTCGCCATGGAGAACGACCGGCACTCCTCGGTGCCCGGGATGGTCAGCTCGGCGTACTGGCCCGCCTTGAATTCGAGCGGGCTCGCGGTGGCGAGCCGGAGGCCGACGATGTCGTGCGTGTGCGGCACGATCTCGGCGACCTCGGCGGTGATCTCCTGCAGCGGAGCCGAATTCAGCAGTTCGTCCTCGTCGAAGTTGAGCAGTTCGATCGTGCAGTCGCTGTAGGCGTGCGCCCGGCACAGCAGCAGGTAGCCCTCCTCGACCTCCGCGTCGTTGCACGCGAACGTCGAGTACCGCTCCATCTGCAGGTCGCCTTCGAGCACATAGGACTTGCAGGCCGAGCACTGGCCTTCGCGGCAGCCGTGCATGAGGTGGACGCCCTGGCGGAACGCGGCGTCCAGGATCTTCTCGTCCTCGGTGACCTCGATCTCGACACCGACCGGTTCGAAGGAGATGCGGTGCTTGTCGCCCATGGGTTTCTCGATTCTTCCGGCGGAGTCCCGCGGCCGTGCCGGCCGCGGGACCCGGGCTCGTCAGGCGACGGTGACGTTCGGGTTGGCGCGGTAGGCGGCGGCCCACTGCTCCCGCTCGGCGTCGGTCATCTCGTTGAGCGTCACGTTCGGGCTCGCGAACCGGATGCCCTTGAGGTCGTCGAGGGTCCAGAGCTTCTTGGCGTCGTCGAGGTCCAGGTGCGGCTGCGGGATCAGCGTCTTCCCGTCGTCGCGGACGTAGCCGAGGTCGCGGACGATGTCGGCGAGATCGCGGTCGTGGTGCAGCGTTTCCCACTCGCGGTGCCCGGTCAGCCTGCCCATGTTCGGCGTCGGGCGGCCCTCGTACTCCGGCCGGAACGCGACCTTGTCGGTCCAGGCGCAGGTCTCCGAGCAGTAGGTGCGCCACTGGTCGTCGACCTTGTCCACCACCAGGTCCTCGCGGACCAGGCACGGGACCATGCAGGTCCAGCAGCGGTGCGGGTACTCGTAGCCGACGTCCTCGAACGCGATCGGCTTGTTCCGGCCCGGGTAGCGCAGCCGGTTGTAGGCCTCCCACCACTTGCCGAACTGGTCGTACCAGCCCGGGTACTTGTCCTCGAACCACTCGAAGTCGGCGTCGGTCATGCCGTCGATGCGCCAGTAGTTCACCGGCCAGCCGGTGGCGAAGAACTGGGCGACGCGATGCACGTAGTGCTTGTTCGTGATCCGGTTCCACGCTTCCTCGACGAGGTCGTGCGGGATCACCAGGCCGTACTTTTCGAGCGGCAGCAGGTAGCTGCGGTAGTAGTCGTCGTAGATCCAGCGCCGCCACATCTCGGCGTAGGACTCGCGGTCCTTGCGGCGGTCCTTGGTGCCGTACTCGATGAAGGTGCCGATCGCGGCGTCGACCACGCAGTGGTTGTTCCACCACGCGTACCGCAGGTCCCGCTCGAGCAGCGGCCGGTTGCGCTCGTCGGCCAGCGCCATCAGCAGGATCGAGTAGCCGTTGCTGATGTGCCGCGACTCGTCGGACTGCACCGAGTGGAACACCGTCGGCAGCAGGTAGTCGCCGTTGGCCGCCGCCTCGTCCGGCATCGCGACGAACAGCGTGTTGGTGAACGCGGTTTCGGCGACCACGGTCAGGTAGATGTTCGCCGCGGTGATCGCGTCGCCGGTGATGAAGCCTTCGCCGAACTGGCGGCCGATGGTGCCCGCGTAGTTGTTCGCGAACGCCTTCTCGGTGATGTCGAACCCGGCCGGGTCGATGTAGTTGTTCATGTAGAGCTTTTTGAGGTTCATCTGGATCGTCGAGTGCCGGACCTCGTCGATCATCTGCACCGCGAGCCCGTTGTGGATCTCCGGGTTCGGCACCGCGTCGATCGCCATCGGCATCGCCCGGGCCGCGGAGATCTCCGGGAACGGGATGATGCTCAGGAACAGCTTCTGCCATTCCAGCCAGCGCTGCTGCACCTGCCGGAACATGTTCCCGCGGATGGCGCCGTCCATCGCGCCGAAGACGCGGTTGTCCTTTTCCTCTTCCATCGGGAAGTAAGACCGCATGATCTGCTTCAGCGGGTCCTTCTTCGGTGCCTTTTCGAACGTGTAGTCCGTCCCGAACCGGGTCGCCGGCGTGGCGAACGTCGGTTCCCACGACAACTCGGTGATCTTGCTGTGCGCCTTGGTAAGGCTCTGCCTGCTCACTGGGGCCTCCTGGAACCGGCGGGCGGTCCGCCGCTGTCCGTCTGACCGGCAGAGTGTGTGCCGGGAAACTCCGGTGTTCTATCTCAATCTGAGATCCGGTCCCCGGATACGAAAAACCCACCCTCGCTCACCTTGCGAGGGCGGGTTCGGAAAAGCCCGGAATCAGCGGGCGACAGCCAATTTCGTGTTCACGATTCGCGGCGTTTGGCGCGATTTCCGACCAACGGTTGACGGGGCCTCGATTTGACGCCGACGAAGGTCATCAGGAATTTCTCTTGCCTGCGAACGGCGACCGGGTTCAGCCCGCTTCGTCGACGATGCCGAAGGCGCGGATTTTGCGGTAAATGGTCGCGCGCGACATGCCGAGGTCGCTGGCCGCGCGTTCTTTGCTGCCGCGGTTCGCGGCGAGGCTACGGACGATCGCGTCGCGTTCGATGGTCTCCAGCTTGGTGAGCCGGCGCCGCGTGAACGTGCGGCATTCGGCGGGCAGATCGGCGACGTCGAGCACGCCGCCGTGCACGCGGTGCGCCGCGGCGGTGAGCACCCGGTCGAGCTGGCGCACGTTGCCGGGCCAGGGCAGTCGCATCAACTGCCGGACGCAGGCGTCCGATGCGGACAGCGACCGGCTGCCCGCCCGCACCGCCAGCAGATGCGGCACCAGCCGTTGCACGTCCTCGATGCGGTGGCGCAGCGGCGGGACCTCGATCTTCCGCGCGAAGAACGCCATCACCGCGCCCTGGATGCCGGGATCGGCAGGTTCGCTGCCGACGGTGGCCACCACCCAGGCGGGCGCGTGCTGTGCCGGGTCGTTCTGCCACGCGGTGAACAGTTCGGCCAGCGCGGGCAACGCGGTGTCGCCGAGTGCGTCCAGATGCTGCAAGACGACGACCGGCGGATCACTGCAGGCCGCTTCTTCGGCGAGCGCGGGCACCCACTCTTCGCTGGCGTCCACTGAAGTGCAGTCGACCATCACCTGCCTGCGTCCGTGGCGCAGCGCAACGGCGCGGGCGATGGCTGTCTTCCCCACCCCAGGTTCCCCGCTCAGCGCCAGCCACTGCCCGCCGCGCAGGCTCGCGTCCGCGGCCGCGCTCGCCTGCCGCCACGCCGGGCTCGAGCCGGCGAGGCCGGGCAACTGCAGCTCGGAGCGGACAAAGGTGCGTCGCGAGGCGGTCTGGTTCTTGACCCGGAAGATGCCGCCGGCAAGCGCGTCGCCGCTGAAGACGGGCCGGTACTCAAGACGCGCGCTGACGCCCGACGGCAGATCGGCCAGCACCGTCGCGGGTTTGGCCGAGCCGGCGAGATCCGTGGCGTGCGTGATCAGCGCTGAACGATCGGTGACGTCGTAGCGTTCCTCGGCGTGGCTGTTGACCATGACGACGTCGGGGTTCACCGCCAGAACCGCGCCCGATCCGCGTCGGCAGGCCGCCAGGTACTCCCGGAACAGAGCCAGTTCGCGCGTGCCGGTGCTGGCGAGCATCGCTTCTTCGATCCGCTTCGCGGTCGTGCGCGCCAGCGTCAGCAGGAGCGGGCCGGACGCTTCGGCCCACGACGTGAGGTCGAGAACCCCGGCCAGATGTCCGCGAACCGGATGCACGATCGGCGCCCCGGCGCACTCGAAGCCGGTCAGCTCGCCGTTGAAGTGCTCGAACCCGGACACCAGGACCGATCTCTGGCATTCGAGCGCGGTGCCGATGCCGTTGGTGCCGACCGACTCCTCGGCGTAGCTGTAGCCCGGGGCGAGCGAGATCTGGTCGAGCCCCGCGGTGAGCGCGCGATCGGTGCTGAGCCGGTCGACGACCAGGCCGTTCGCGTCGGTCAGCAGGATCGCGGTCGGATGGCCGGCGAGTTCTTCGGACAGATTCGCCAGCACCGGCGCTGCACTGTGCGCGAGCAGGCTCTCCTCGTCGCGATCGGACACGTAGAGCGGCTCCGGCCGCTCGAAGTCGACCCGGTTCTCGAGTGCACGCCGCCACGACGCGGTGATCACGTCGCGCACCCCCGACACCTCGGGCGACCCGCGGGAGAGGAACAGTTCCCGCAGGTCGCGCATGGTCTCGTTGCGTCCAGCCGCCACCACCGTCTCCTTTGACGTCCAGTGCCCCGGGCCCCTGCCAGCTCCCGGGGGAACCATCGTGCACTCGTGGCGCGCGTCACTTTGTCTCATAGTGAGACAAGGCGGTACTCGGTCACAAGGCAACCTGCCTGAGGCCGTCGCGGATCATCCCGGCGAAGCGGGGCAACTGCCCGGCACCGCAGTCTCATTCCAGCCGAGGCGCACCCCTGCGAGTCCTCCAATGCCGGATGGGAGGTAGCCGCGCCCGACCACGTGTTCACCTGCCCCGCTGGCAGTCCGCTGCATCCCGCGGACGTCTCGGACAGGTTCACGGGCTCCGGCACGGAGCGGCGACGCTCATGTACGAAGATGAGACCGCCTGCCCGAAGCCGACGTCAGCACGGGCGAAAGGAAAAGGCGCTGCTGGTTGCCAGCTGATCGGTGGTCGCGGGCTCGCCATGGACCTCGCAGGACCGGCTCAGCTCGCTCCGTTCGCGTTCTCCCGTGACGCGAACTGCATGCCGCGGCAGGTCCGACGGAATCCGGACAACCCTTGGCACTCGGCGACCGTGGCTGACGCGTCAGCCACGGCGTCGGCCGAGCGGGCGCACGGCCGCCAACGCGTCGGTGTCCTGGCCGGGAACGAGCGCGAGGAACCCCGTGTATCCGTCGGTCTCCAGCCGGGTCAGCTGGGTGGCGAACTTGCCGCTGCGCGGCACCGGCGACACCACGCCGCCGCGCTCGACGCGCAGCCGCCGCGCGACAGCCAGCGCGTCGGCGACTGGGACGTCCATCTCGTACAGCACGGCCACCCGGTCGGGCACGGCCGAGGGAGCGACCAGCCTGATGATCCGTTCGAATCCGATGGAGAACCCGCACGCTGGAACCGCTTTTCCCAGCGACCGGCCGATCAGCTCGTCGTAGCGGCCGCCGCCCGCGATCGAGCCGGACGAGCCCGCGTGCGCGATCTCGAAAATCTGCCCGGTGTAATAACCCATGCCGCGCACCAAAGTCGGGTCGAACGCCCAGGTCACGCCGTCCAGCGCGGCAAGGCACTCTGCCGTCTCGGCGAGCTCCGCGGCGACCGGCTCGGGCAGACCGGGCACCGTGTCGACGAGCGTGTCGGCGACCTTGTCCGCCGGCAGTCCGGACAGGGTTTCGATCTTGTCCCGCACGGCAGCGGCGACCTCGGCGGGCAGGCCGCGTTCGCCGGTGAGTTCTGCGGTGACGCCGTCCCAGCCGATCTTGTCGAGCTTGTCGATGCTTACGAAGGTCCCGGCGCGCGCGGCGTCGGGGACGCCGGCGGCGGAAGCGAGAGCGGCCAGGAACCGACGGTCCGATAGCCGCACGGTCGCCCCGGTCAGTCCGACCGCGTCCAGCGCTGCGGTAGTGGCCTCGATCAGCTCGGCCTCGGCGAGCACGCTCGGCTCGCCGATGAAGTCGATGTCGCATTGCGCGAATTGCCGGAAGCGGTCTTGCTGCGGCCGCTCCGCCCGCCAGACCGGCCCGAACTGGAACGACCGGAACGGCGAGGGAAGCTTGTCGCGCTGCGCAGCGTAGAACCGGGTCAGCGGCACCGTCAGGTCGTAGCGCAGGCCCAAGTCGACCAGGTCCGACACCGCCGTGTCGGCAGCCAACGGTTCTTTCAGGCCACGCTTCAGGACCTGGAAGAGCAGCTTCTCGTTGTCCCCGCCTTGCCCCGCGGTCAGCCGTTCGATCCGCTCCAGCGCCGGGGTTTCGATCCGCTGGTAGCCGAAGCGGCTGTAGACGCCCTGGATCAGCTCGAGCACACGGTCGCGGGTGGCCACCACGGCCGGGAGCAGGTCACGGGTGCCCCGGGCAGGGCTGTTGTCCATCTTCACGAAAAGTCCTCAACAGGAAAAGGAAACGGGTGGCCGGTCGTATGACAGCGGCTTCGGGCACGAATCGAGACGGGGCGGATCCGCCGCTCAATGTCGCGCGCGCACGCCCTCGCGCAGAGTCGCGGGCGCGCAGGCGACCGGGACCTCGACGCAGCCGAAATCGGCCATCTGCGGAGCCGGCACTGGGCGTCCCAGCACGCGAACGCACACCCGTCCCGCGCGGACCGATGCTCCGACATGAGACTGCCCGGGAGCGCGCAGCAATGATCCCAGCCTGTCCGCCCGCCGAAGCTGCCGAACACAGGGGCTGGTCATCTCGTTCCTTCCGCACAGCACCGGGAACTGCTCAGAGCGTATTTTTCCACAGCGGCCGCTGCAGGTGCGGCGAGGTCCGGCCCAGCGCGACACAACCACCCGGCCCCTGCTGACCGTGTAGCGCAGTACCAGGGACGAGATGACGTCGTCGAACGTGCCGCCGTGTCCGGCCAGGGATTAAGAGCCTGGTGTCTATACCTTGCTCGCCATCACCATGTAGTTCTCCGCCTCAAGATCGAACGTGCTCATTTCCGTCCGAAGTCCGACCCGGTGCAGTTCGACTTCGAGTTCCTCGTACCGATAGGGCCAGCAGGACAGCAGTTCCGAGCGGACAACAACCAACCCAGTCGCATCAACCTGGGCGATCGCAATCTCGATGCGGTGCTCCTCCTCCCACCGCGGCGCGATCTCCCAGCGGTAGACCACAACGGCATCGCGACCGTTCCGGCGGACGAGTCGGTCACTGATGTCCAGCCGGGAACCTCTGGCCCGCACGCGTTCCCACGTGCGGGAGGTGAGCACCAAGCGCCCGCCAGGGCGCAATAGCCGTGACATCGATTCCAGAGCAGCACCCCTGCCTCGCGCGCCCTCGGCATGGTGCAGCGAGTTGCCCACGCAGAACAGCATGTCGAACGTGCCGTCCTCGAAATGGTCGGGCAACTCTTCCCAGCTCGCCCGCACGGCCCGGACGGATGCCCCGAACTTCTCAGCCAACTCCGCAGTCCGTCGAACCATCGCTTCGCTGGCGTCAGTTGCGACAACCTGCATGCCACGACCGGCGAGGCCAACCGCCAACTGTCCGGTTCCGCACGAACAGTCGAGGACGTCAGCGTTCGACGGCAGGAAACCGAGGACGTCATCGAACGACGCAGCGAACTCGGCCGGCGGCAACTTCGCATCCGAGATGAGCCATTCGTACACCTCGGCGAGCACGTCATAATCCGTCACAACCGCTACCTCCGTCACGCAGCAGGACGTCAGTCCATCAGCGGAGCAAGCCGAGCGCCAATGGTTTTCGCCGGTATTGGGCGTCGGCAAACCTTGGATCCGTTGTGCTGCCACGGATGTTGCCCAACGCGGGCGAGGCCACCCGGCGGCTCATTCTCGACAGGACGGGGTTCACACCTTCCGACAAGGTCGCCGCTGGTTCCTGCGGTGTTCGACCGACCGTCACCACGTCCCGTCCTACGGCACCCGTGTCGTTCCTGCACCACAGATCATGGCAGGTCGACGAGTGTCCCGCTGCCCTCAGCGACCGGCGCGTCCGCGACAGACGTGGCCCCCGGGGGTCGGGACCCCGGGCCTGCCGAACTTCAGCACGAGATCTCCCAGATCGACCGTGCCGGTCATTTTCTGGAAGCTCGCGAGACTTCCGGGCCTTTTGGGCACGACCTTGCCATGCCCAGGCGATACCAGCTGTGGCACCCCCCGGCCTCCCAGACGGAGTCTGCCATCGCGCTGTCGACCCAGTTGGTTGAAGCTCTGCTGAGCCCTCTGCGACGGCTGGACGGAGACGGCGCCGCTCTCGTCGACGAGCCGAATGTACTCCATGTCATCTTCATCTGTGCCTCGATGACCGCGACGACGGTGCCCTTGTACGCATGCGGCGCTTCGCGCCACGCATCCGCCTTCAGCGGCCGCGCGGATTCACCCGTGGAACTCTATCCGGCGTACATTTCGGTCGCGGTGAGCCGGTCGCAACCCGCTGCGCTCCCATCGTCAGCGCCAAGCGTCGTCGATCGGCCAGTTCGCGGTCGCGCCGCCTTTGATCCGGAACTGGCCGGTGCATTTCACTTGCACCTTCTGAGCACCCACCCGGAAGAGACGAGCGCCGTCGCCCGCAAGGCCCACCCGCAGCGCAACGCCGCTGTGAGCGACAACCCCGCCACCGCCCTGCTGCACTACGCCACCGAAAACGCCGCGACGGCCACCTCGTCGACACCAACCCCGACGTCATCGTCGGAGTCCTGCAAGCCGGCAGTCTGCCTTCATCGCAGCCGTGCACGGAATCGTCAAGACCGCCGCGGCCGCGCGCACTTGGTCACCGCGCTGCAGACGGCCGGCGGCAACGCAGGTCACCAGCGCCGAAAATATCGGCAACACGAATGCCCAGAAGTACATCAGCGCAAGCAGGAACATCGCGAACGCCGAAGACAGCAGCACGCACATCGGCGCTCGCCCGCCGAGCTTCGCCCGGTCTCTCCCTCCCGGACCGACCCGCCTCGGCACCGCTTCAGCGTCGCGCGAATGCAAACGGAGGACACGGCGCCGTCACCCCGAACGCCCAAGGACGGAGCCGCACCAGCGGGTCGCCGCACGGAAGCGAGGGCGGTCGGCATCCATTGGACGTTCGCGCCGATGACCGAGATCGCACCGCATGCCCGATGGGGGCGGATGGTCGAGGGCACCGGCGAGGGCCCGGCCCTCGGCGCGCGGCCGTCGCCGCCGCACAGGGGCGCAGCTTCCAGCACGACCCCCAAACCACGGGAGTCCTCGCCGTCCCAAGCACTTCCTCGGCACGGTGCCTCCCGCGGCGGACGCGACTACGACGAGGGCAACCTTTCGGACGCGCACCTGTGGAACGTCTGTCTCGCGCCGTTCCGCGCCGCCGTCCAAGCCGGCGCGGCGAACGTCATGAGCGACTGGGCGACCGCATGAAGGCAACGTACGCGCCCGGCACCGGCATCCCGCCGAGGCTGATCCGAACTGGTCACAGACCGCGAAACCAAGAACCCCGCGGGCGAGTTCGGTTCGAAGGCCACCGACGCGAGCTTCGAACTGAGCCGCACCTGAACATCATCCGATTCCCCGACAGCAGCAGCATTTCCCGGACGGTGCCGCCACTGACGATCACCGCCCCAGAACCGACGCGCTCGGGGGCCTCCGGACAACGGGAGTCGACGCCCATCCCATGCCCGGAGGCCCCCGGAAGGTCAAGCAATCAGCGGAATGTCGCCGATCTCCGCGCTCGTTGCCCAGCGGCATTCGACGCTGAAGTTCACTTCGCTTATGGCTTCGTCCGGGTGTGCACCGTGGCCTCCTCCCGCTCGCCTTCCACGACCTCCCGGTCCTTGAGCGCGACAGTCGCTCGCGGCGTCTTGCTGCCCGTCTCCGGAAGCGTGAAGTAGACGGCGAGGCAGAGGGCGACGACCACGATCATGTAGACAGCGACGTACTTGGGGTGCCCGGCGCCGACGAACGCGGCGGCGATGAGGGGGGCGGTGCCGCCGAAGACGGCGATCACCAACTGGTGGGAGAAGCCGATGCCGGACACCCGGACCGACGCCGGGAACAGCTCCGCCTGGATGGTCGGGTACACGGCCTGCCAGATGCCCAGGACAAGCCATCCTGATGCGGAAACCACGACGTAGACCCAGAAGCCCGGCCGCTCGAGCAGGAGCATCAGCGGGTAGAAGAGTACGATCATGCCAGCCGCGCCCACGATGGGGAAGATCTTGCGCCGGCCGAGGCGGTCCGACAGCGCACCGCAGATCGGCACGACGATCACCAGCAGGGCGAGTCCGATGACGCTGCCGACCAAGGTGGAGCCCTTGTCCCGTCCGCTGGTGAGCTGGGCGTAAGTGGGCAGGAACGTCGCCCAGGTGTAGTAGGCCACGGCCGGGGCGGACAGCGCTGCCGTCTGCAGCAGGGCCTTCGGGTGCTCGCGCAGCAGAGCCAGCAGCCGTGCGGGCGCCGACTTCTTGTCGACGAGGGAGCTGGCCTCGAACTCGGAGGTCTCGTCGGCGCGGGCCCGCAGGATGAGGCCGACCACGCCCAGGAGACCGCCCGCGAGGAACGGGATGCGCCAGCCCCAGTCCGCGAGTTCCTTCGGGGTGAAGGCGGTCGCGATGATCGCGGCCGCCCCGGTCGCGGCAAGGGTCGCCAGGCCGCTCGCCATGTTCGAGAAGGACCCGAACAGTGCCCTCCGGTGCGGCGGAGCGTGCTCGACCATGAACGAGATAGCGCTCTGCTGCTCGCTGCCGGCCGAGATGCCCTGCAGCAGCCGGGCTATCACGAACAGGACGGGCGCCGCGTAGCCGATCGTGCCGTACCCGGGCGTCAGCGCGATGATCAGCGAGCCGAGCGCCATCCCGGACACGGACAAGGTGAGGATGGCCCGCCGGCCGTAGCGGTCGGCCAGCGGCGAGACGATGACCCCGCTGAAGGGGCGGACCACGAACCCGATCGCGTACGTGAGCAGCGCCGCGAGGAGCGAAGCGAACGGGGAGTGGCTCGGAAAGATTTGCGGGGCGAACACCGCCGCCAGCAACCCGTAGACGTACCAGTCGTACCACTCGACGAAGTGGCCGATCGTGCCCGCCACCATGTTGACCGGACGGCGAGAGCGATCCGGAACCTCAGAAACCCCCGGAGGGCTTGCAGCCCCGGAAGGGTCTGGCGAGTTCGTCGTCATTGAGCGCTCCTTGGTGCGTGTACTGGCCATTGTCAGGACTTCTTTGTCGAGGACATCGCCGTGCCCGCCAGCCGGCCCCTTCGCGCGGGGCGAAGTCAGCGGCGCGGCAGCGCCGTGGCGTTCCCGGACCGGCCGAGCCTGGTGGCCCGGGCTCCGGCCGTACGAGCCGTCGTCGGCACCCGGACCCCGTCAGCACGTGCCCGCCGGCGCCGCTCCGGTGCGAGGCCCGTTCCTCGGGCGCCACAACGCGGCGAGGCGGATCACAGGGGCCGAAGACGCTGCGAGTTCCATGACCGACTCCCGATGAGATCGATTGCTGAGATCGGTTGCAGAAACCGTAGGCAGCGTGCGACCATTTGTCAATCCACGCTCTCGACCAAGGGACACAGGTGTTCACCAAGCTTGCGACACTGCGCACGATCGACGAGTCGGGCGCGGTGCTCATCGTTCGGTTGCCCGATGCGGACAGCGCGGAGCGCGTCGCGCACGCCGCGATCGAGGGCGGGTTTCGCGCCCTCGAGATCACGCTCTCCATCCCCGGTGCCGTCGACCTCATCCGGCGACTGGCCGCCCGGTACGCACCGGACGGCGTCGCCGTGGGAGCGGGAACCGTTCTCGACGGCTACGCCGCGTACGAGTGCATCCGGGCAGGCGCGGCCTTTTTGGTCAGTCCGCAGCTCAACCCCGAGATGATCCGGGTCGCCAACCGCTATCAGGTACCGACGATCAGCGGGGCCTTCACCCCGACCGAGATCCTCGAAACCGCTGAGGCCGGCGCGGACATCGTCAAGATGTTCCCGACCGAGAACGCGGGCATCCCCTACGTCAAGGCCGTGCTCGCGCCGCTGGCGCACGTCCCGGTCATGCCTGCCGGCGGGGTGACGGCCGAGAACGCCAAGGAATGGTTCGCCGCAGGCGTGGCGGGCGTCGGCGTCGGGAGCGCCGTCACCAAGGCGTGGCAGCCCGACGGCGACTTCTCCCGGGTGACCGCCGCCGCCACCGACTTCCTGACGGCGGTGCGGGACGCGCGCCGATGAACGCGCCGACCCTGCACATCGTCGTCGGCACCGCCGGCTCCGGCAAGACGACTGTCGCCCAGCGCCTCGCCCGGCAGCACGGCGCCGCCTACCTCGACAAGGACACGATGAGCGCCCGGTTCGTCGAGGCCGCCCTGGTGTCGGCCGGATACGACCCCGGCGACCGCGAGGCCAATCGGTTCTACCTCGACAAGATCCTGCCCCTCGAATACGACTCGCTGCTCGACGTCGCCGGGGCCAACCTCCGCCTCGGTCGCCCCGTGGTGATCGACGCACCGTTCAGCCCCTACCTGTCCGACCCCGCCTTCATCGCCGAGGCCGCGGAGCGCTTCGACTGGCCGCAGGCCGACGTGGAGGTTCTCCAAGTCCGCGTCTCCCCCGCGACGCTGCAGGACCGGCTGCGCAAGCGCGGCCTCAAACGCGACCAGGTCAAGCTCGCCCACTGGGACGAGTACTGGGCCGTGCACGGCGAGCTGCGATGCGCGTGGACCGGCGTGCGCCTGTCAGAGCTCTCCAACGACGCGCAGGACGGAGATATCCGATGATCAGCGGAACGACCACACTCGTCGCGCACCTCGGCTACCCCACGCATACCTTCAAGTCGCCGCTGGTCTGCAACCCCTGGTTCGAGAAGAACGGCATCGACGCGGTCGTCGTCCCGATGGGAATCAAGGCCGAGGACTACCCGCACTTCTTCCGATCGGTTTTCACCCTCACCAATCTCCGCGGCGCGCTGATCACCATGCCGCACAAGGTAACCACCATGGGGCTGGTGGACGAAATCAGCCCGGCGGCCGCGATCGCCGGCGCGACGAACGCTGTCCTGCGACGGGAGGACGGGTCGCTCCTCGCCGGCCAGTTCGACGGAGCCGGCTTCGTCCGCAGCATGCAGCGCAAGGGGTTCGATCCGTCCGGGAGGCGCGCGCTGGTCGTCGGCAACGGCGGGGTCGGTTCTTCGATCGCCGCGTCGCTGGCCGGCCTCGGCGTCGCTGAGATCGGCTTGTTCGATCCCCGCGCGGCCGCTTCCGAAGCGCTCTCCCAGCGCATCGGGATGCACTGTCCGGACGTGAAAGTCGTGACGGGCGCGAGAGATCCTGACGGCTACGACCTGATCGTGAACGCCACACCTCTCGGAATGCAGGACGACGATCCGCTGCCGGTCGACGTCGACCGCCTCGCCCCCGGTTCGTACGTCGGAGATGTGGTGCTCAAGACCGACATCACCCCGTTCCTGCGGGCAGCCAGGGAGAAGGGCTGCCCGATCCAGGTCGGCAGCGACATGTTGTCCGAACTGATTCCCGCCTGCCTGGAGTTCTTCGGCTTCGCAGACGCGTCCGGCGAACCGTGACGGCCGCGCTTCGCGCACGGCATCAGTTGCCGAAGAACGTTCGCCCCTCATGATCCCTAGCGACAGGAGTGTGCACGATGCGCGTATTGGTCAGTGGCGGAAGCAGCGGCATCGGCGCGGCTGCCTGCGTGCGGCTCGCCGAGCAGGCTGTCGCGCGGGGCGAGCATCCGCAGATCGCCGTGTGCGGACATAAACCGACCGCCCAGCAAGAGGAAATCGTCCATTCGATCCAGTCGCTGGGCGGGAACGCCATCGCACTGGTAGGCGACATCGGCGACCCCGAGGTGCCAAGCCAGCTTGTCGAAACCGCGGCGGCCGAGTTCGGCGGTCTGGACGCACTGGTGGCGAACGCCGGAATCGCCAGCCCCGGCGCGATCTGCGACCTGTCCCTCAAGGACTGGGACGACATGTTCTCCGTCAACCTCCGCGGCGCGTGGCTTCTCGCCAAAGCAAGCTACGAGCATCTGAAGCGCAGCAGTCGCGGTTCGGCGTGCTTCACCTCCTCAATGTCCGGCCAGCAGCCCCATGCCGGATCAGGCGCCTACAGCCCCAGCAAAGCTGCGTTGACGATGCTGGCCCAGACCCTCGCCTTGGAGTGGGCGCCGGACGGCATCCGCGTCAACGTGGTGTCCCCCGGCATGACTCATACGGCGATGACAGAGAAGATGTACGCCGACCCCCAGATCAAAAAAGCACGAGAAGACATCATTCCGCTGTCGCGGATCGGCGACCCCGCAGACGTAGCAAACGTGATCGAGTTTCTCGTCGGACCATTGTCCGGTTATGTCACCGGACAGGACATCTGCGTCGACGGCGGCTTCTCCAAGTCCATCCTCAGCCACGTTCCCGGCCGGCCGAGTTCCGGCTCCTGAACTCGATGCGCGGCGAGCAGGGTCGGCACTGACGCCGCGCCGCACTCGAGCACCGCGCGGAGCGGCTGCCGACCCTGGCCGCGGACTGAAGCACAAGAAACGGGTGGACGCTGGCCGAACAAGTCGACCAGTGTCCACCCGGCGCATTGCAGCGGTCGCCGCCCTGCCCGACCCGTGGATCGCGACTCGACCCAAGTCGGAATGCGGCGAACAGCCCGCTCACACTGGAGTCATTTACTCAATTTCCAGCCTTTGTTCCCGAGATCCCGCATCGCCTGCTTGAACTCGTGCAGCGGGTTTTCCTCCCGGATGATCTCGAGAACAACATTGCGCACTCCGCAGGTCGCCTCGACCGCGTCGCCCAGGCCGTCGAAGTCCACGACCCCGGTGCCGATCGGGTCGTGCCCCCAGGTTTCCAGGCCCGTGTCAGAAATATGCACGAGCGCAATGGATTCTTGATGCGAGAGCAAACCCGCTACGGGGTCCTCCTCGATGTACGCGGCGTTGGCGACGTCGTACACGATCTTGAGCGCGTCGTCGTCGACCGCGCTGACGATGCCGGCCAGGTCGCCGATAGTGGGCGTGAAGCAGTAGGGGGTGTTTTCCAGCAGGAGTCGCGTGCCGGCCTGCTTGGCCAGCGGGATCAGATGACCCAGGCTCTCGTACATCCAGCTGTAGGTTTTTTCGAGGGAAGGCGAGATCATGGGGCGTCGGGTACCGGGTGAGATCACGACTTCACGGGCACCCCAGGCCGCCGCCAGGTCGATGACCGACTTGATGTGGTCGATGCTTTTGCGGCGCATATTCGCGCCAGGGCTCGCCAAGTTGACGTCGTAACCGCCGGCGTTGAGCGATCGGATGCTCGCGCCGTATGCGCTGAGCCTCGCTTCGACGGCGGAGCGCTCCTGGCCGGACATCTCGTCCGGCCAGCAATGCGGAGAGCTGACCGGGACTTCGAAAGTGTCGTAACCGTTGTCGGCCAGTTCTGCAATTGCCTCGATCGCCGTGGCCGACCACAGATACGAAAACGTATTGATAATCACGTAGGATCATCTCCTCGGTTGAATGACCGGCGGGCCGTCGGCGTCATTTCTTGGCGTGGCTTCTCCAGGCCCGGCCGGGTTGTTCCTCGGTGGGGAGCCCGGCGGCGGCGAGAATGCGATCGAGGAGGAGCTGGGTCTTGACCGCGGCCGCGCCGGACGTCAACGGCTCGCCGCGGTCCCGGACCCGGTCCAGGAAGTGGTGTACTGCGCCGGCGAAGCCGAAGGTCTGCGTCGCGGTCGCCCAGCCGAAGGCTTCGGGCGACATCTCGCGCACGGTCGTCCCGTCGGGCCGGCTGACCGAGATCCGGTCGGGCGCGGTGACGTACGCGCTCGCCCCGTCTCCGTACGCGTCGAGTTTTTCGCTCCAGCCGCCGGCATTGCGGGCGGCCACGAGCACGCCGGTGTGCCCGTTGTCGAAGCGGACGAGCGCGGTCACGCCGTCTTCCTGCCAGCGGTCCTCACCGGCGGCGTGCGCGCTGACGTCGACCGGTTCGCCGCCGCAGTACCAGCGCATCAGGTCGACCATGTGGATCGCGTTCTCGAAGGTGGCGCGGTATTCGGAGCCTGCGCGGTTTTTCTGGGCGACGCAGAAGCTCGCGCCGCTCGCCCCGAAAGCCGCGCGACCGGCCTCGTACACCGGGGCGAAGCGGCGGTTGAACCCCACCATGAGCACCCGTTCCCGTGCGGCGGCCAGGTCGGCGAGGGACTGCGCGTCGGACGCGCTCGTCGCCAGCGGCTTCTCGCAGAAAACGTCGACCCCGGCCTCCAGCGCGAGCCGCGTCGCGTGGACGTGCTCCGACCGGGGCGTGAGGACGAACAACGCGTCCAGCTCCTCCGCCTCGAGCAACGCCTCGACCGTCGAATAGGCACGGCGGAAACCCCAGCGCCGCATCAAAGGCTGCGGGTCGTCCTTGCGGGTGACCAGGCCTCGCAGTTCCACGTCGTCGCGCGCGACGAGGGTCGGGAGCTGGGCGATGCTCGCGATGTTGCCGGCGCCCGCCACGCCGATGCGCAGCACGTCATCGCTCGTCATGCGGGCACCACCGTCGCGAGCATCGTGCGGAGCGCGAGCGCGGAGTCCCGGAAGCCGACCGCGGGGTCCGGCAGGTCCTGCGGGTGCCACCGGTATTCGTACTCGAGGGAGAGCACGTCGTCGTAACCACGGCGCACGAGTTCCTCGAGGATGTCGGGCCACGGCACGACGCCCATGCCGACGACCCGGGACCGGACAGCGCGTTCCTCGGCCTTGACCCGTGCGGTGTCCGAGGCGCGGAAGGGTGCCTGCGGGTCCTTGAAGACCAAGTCCTTCACGTGTACGTGGCCGACGAGGTCGCCTTGCACGGAAAAGGCTTCCTGCCAAGTCTCGTCATGGGTGAAGGTCAGGTTCGCCTGGTCGTACAGCACGCGGACCGCGGGGGAGCCGACCTCGCTGACGAGTCGGGCGGTATCCGCCGCGGTCTGGGTCATGGTGCCGAAGTGGTTCTCGACGCAGAGCACGACGCCCGCGTCCGCGGCCTCGGGCGCGAGGACGGTCAGCGCGCTCCGCAGTTGCTCCCACTGCCGGGCATGATCGGTGTCGCCCGGGTGCCAGGCTCCGGCGTACACGCGGACGCGGCTCGCGCCGACGGTGTGCGCGGCTTCGAGGCACGCGCGGAATTCGTCGATGCCCTGTTGCCAGCTGGTCGCGTCGAGACTGTTGATGGAGGTCGTGTACGGGGTGAGCGCGACGATCGGGACGCCTTCGGCGTCGGCGATCGCTGCGGCTTGTTGCGCAGACTTCGGATCCGACGGGCTGACGGCCGCCGGGTAGCCGTCCTGGTAGATGACTTCGGCGGCGTCGAGACCTGCCGCGGCGAAGAGGCGCAGCGCTTCGGCGAGATCGCGGCCCGGGGTTCCCAGCGTGTGTCCGGCGATGATCATGAGAGAGGGCTGCTCCTTTGCGCCGGGCGGTTCCAGTCCGCCGGGCCGACGAGGTTCGGAGGATTCTGCACGCGAGACCGGTCCACGAGTTCCATCAGCAAGCCCCAGGGGGTGACGAAGTACGTCCACCGGTTGCCGGCCACGAGAGGGCTGTCGGGACCGACTTCCTTGCGGCCGCCGAGAACCCGGACGCCCGGGATCGCGGCGAGGTGGGCGATCGCCGCGTCGACGTCGTCGACGACGAAGCACAGGTGGTGACCGCCCCGGTCGCTGTGCCGAGGGTGCTGGGTCCGCTGGTCCGCGGACTGCCACTCGAACAGCTCGACGTTCAGGTTCGGCGGGAGCCGCAGCATCGCGAGCTTGAGGGCAGCGTCCGGCGGGACGTCGAAATGCTCCGGCATGAACGACGGGTCGGGACCGCGCCGGGAGCGGTAGAGTTCCTCCGCTCCGAGGACCTCGACGAAGAACCGCACTGCCTCGTCCAGGTCCAGAACCGTGTACGCCGCATGGTCCACGTGCCGGAGCCCGGGCAGCAGCCGCCCCGTCATCGGACCGGGCCGGTCGAAGAGCGGACCACGAGCTGCGGCTGGAGCACCACGTGCTCGATCTGTCCGCCGTTCGCCGCCTGCTCGGCGAGCCGGATCGCGATGCGGCCCATCTCGGCGTTGGGTTGCTGCACCGAGGTCAGCGGCGGGTTGCTGTGCGCACCGAGCGCCAGACCGTCGAACCCCACCACCGAGACGTCGCCGGGCACCGCTATCCCCCTCGAGCCGAGCGAGCTGATGAGCCCGAAGGCGACCAGGTCGTTGCCCGCGACGACGGCGGTCGGCCGCTCGCGCAGGCTCACGAGCTCTTCCGCGGCACGTTCGCCGGCGTCGACGCCGATCTCGCTGCTGCCGAGCTCGATCGGTGTCATCCCGTGCTTCTCCGCCAGCGTCCGGTAAGCCTGACGACGGTCCGCGGCGGTGTGCGTTCCCGCGATCCCCGAGACGTAGGCGATGGAGCTGTGCCCGAGCTCGAACAAGTGGTCCAGCGCGAGCGCGATCCCGGCCGCGCTGTCGACAGTCACCGTGGATGTCTGGTCGCCGGACTCGACCCGGTCGATGACGACCAGCCGCTTGCCGAAACCCGCTGACTCGAACTCGGCGGGAGAGACCCGGGAGTAAGGCGCGATCACCGCGAAAGGCGCGTACATCGCCTGCATGGCGTCGAGGTACCGGACCGTGGCATCCGCGTCGTTCTCCGTCACGCACAGCACCAGCTGGTAGCCGCGCTCACCCGCGGCGGCTGTCATGGCCTTCGCGAGCTCGGCGAAGTACGGGTTGGTGATGTCGGGAACGACCAGGGGCACGAGGGGGCTGACCTTGGTTCGGAGCGCCTGGGCGAGCGGGCTCATCTTGTAGCCCATGGCGGTCGCGACCTTGAGGACGTGGTCCCGGGTCTCCTGCTTGACAGCCTCGGGGCGGGAGAACGCCCGCGAGACCGTCGACCTGTGGACTCCGGCTGCCGCCGCGACCTCGTCAATGCTGGGTGTGGACACCGGTTTTCTCCTGTCGGCCGTGCGCGTACGCGTCCCAGATGACGGTCATGGCGGTCTCGAGATCGCTGATGCGCGGGAGCCCTACGAAACCACGTCCCAGCTGCTCGGCCACCTGGTCGACGAACAATCCGTACAACGGGTCGCTGTCCACGTCGATGAGCGCGGTTTCCGTCGCGCCGTCGACGGAGGTGAACGACGCGTTCCCGTCGGTCCAGATCGTCGCCGTCCCCGCCGTGCCGATCCGCGTGAAGGAGCAGTGCCGCTTGAGCGGCGACCCGGGGAACGCATAGCCCACCTCGATGGTGGCGATCCGTCCGTCGGCCGTGGTCAGCGTCATCGACGCGTAGTCCTCGACGCCGCGGCGGTGCAGCGCCGAGGACAAGGCTGCCGTCACCGCTGCTTTCTCCGCTTCAGCCGAGCGCAGGAAGAGATCCACGAAGTGCGGAGCGAGGTTGACCATGCATCCGCCGCCGGCGCGCTCGACGTCGAGCATCCATGGGCTGCCGCTGGCGAGGTAGCGGTCGGGCGGGCCCGCGATGAACTGGACGGTCTCGTACACCGAGCGGCCGGCCTTCGCCAACCAGCGATCGGTCGGACCTCCCCGCTGCACGAGAGTCACCGCGATCGGCACCCCGGCAGCATCCGCGGCCGTCCGGACGTCGACCAGCTCCCGCAACGACAGGCCGGCCGGCTTCTCGACTACGAGCGGGATGCGCCGGGCGACCAGAGCGAGACAGGCGTCGCGCATTTCGTCGTGGGGTACGAGGACGTACGCCAGCTCGGCATCCCCGTGGGCCGCGAGCGCATCTTCCCAGGACTGGTAGAGCGGTGCGTCCCAGAGAACCGCAAGATGCTCCACACGCGACGGGACGGGGTCGCTGATCCCCACGACATCGTGCCGCTCGGCGATCCGGTCCGCGCACAGGGGCACATGCCAGTGCGACGCGCCGAGGATGATCGTCTTGGCCCGTTTCATGCCCGCGCACCACTGCGGCTGAACATCCCGTCGGCGAGCGCGCCGGCCCGCAGTACTTGGCGGCACCCCGCCAAGGCACGATCACCGGGACCGCCGACAGCACAAGGAGCCCGATCAGCAGCATCTCCGCGCGACAGCCGGGGCAGCGCGTCGCACCGCACGCGTCGGGCATTCAGGTCGCCAGAGCCAGTGATCATGAACTTCCCATTGAGATCGATTGCTGAGATCGGTTGCAGAACAAGCTAACGGAGGACCACAGACGTGTCAACCACGGCTCGATCCGGCGCTGGTCCGCAAACCCGCCGGAGAATGCCGGAGGCGCCGGACCAGCAGCGCCGCGATGAGGCGAGACGGTCACGATCGCACCGGCGTCCGTCGGCCTGGCGATGGCGAGCAGCACCCGATCGGTGGCGCTCACCCGGCGGGAGAAGAATCCCCGCTCGTCCCGGCGGCCGACCGGCCGCTCTGGTCCGAATGCCGGGGTCCGGAGCCGGAGGGATGAGAGGGCAGGCCCGCCGCCCGATCCGCCCAGCCCGTCGGCCCGCCCGGCGCGGCGTTCGCTCGCCTGCTTCGCCAGACTGGCGGAAGCCCCGATCCCGTTCCTGGGCGAGCCGGGCCTCTCCCCGCACGGCCGTGTCGAGGAGGACCTGCTCGGCCCCGCCGACAAGCGTTTGGCCCCAGGCACCAGGCCATCCACACTACGCGGTCGGCGTTCCTCGCCGAGGTGCCGACGGCGGCCAAGGACACGGCATTCCCGTTGCTCGCCGCCGGCATCGACCTGACAACGGGCTGCTGGGCGATCGCCAACGGCTCGGCGGCCGCTGCGGGAATGCGCAGCCGATTCTGCACCTCCGCCCGGCAGCCCACGCTGCGGGCATTGCCCAGCTTGAAGCGCCCTGATCCGGACGGCGTTGTGCGGATCGCGAGATCAGACCGTACGGTCTGATCTCGCGATCGCTTTACGGCTGCGCCGACGCGGTGCCGATTTCCGTCCTCCCGCACGGCCGATGTGGTTCCCTCGCACGTTCCGCGCCGACGCAGCGGAGGTCGCGTCAAGCGTGCGCGTGCTCCCGTACCAGCCGTCGGCGCCGGTGTGCGGCCATCCGGACCGGAGCGTCCGCCCAGCCGTATCCGTCGTACTCCCCCAGCCTTTGGACCAGGGCGAGGAATACCCGGCCGCCGAGAACCTCCGTGCACACCTGCAGGTACGCCCCGTCCGGGTTTTCCTCGTGCAGCACTCCGAGTTCGCGGTACTCGGCGATCCGCTCGGCGGGCAGTGCCAGCCGAGCCTCCAGATCGGCGTAGTAGTTGTCCGGAATCGCCAACAGCGGTGCGCCCGCCGCACGCGCGGCGCGGGCGGCGTCGAGGACATCGTCCACCGCCAAGGCCACGTACTGCGGTTCGGACACCCCCGGCGCCCACTCGCCGCGCCGCAGCAGCGACACGGTCAGCGCGAGCCGGACGCGGCGTCCGGGGTCGGCGACGGCACGGCTGCGCACGAGGCCGAACGGTGCGGCGAATTCGCCGTGCGCCGCCGGTTCCAGGCCGAGCACGCTGCGGTAGAACAACACCGCCTCGTCGAAGTGGTCGAACGGCTGCGCCAGTCCGATGTGGTCGATCGCGGTGACGCCGATGCCCGGCGCGGTCTTGCCGGTCGGGACGAAGTCGCCGGTCCAGTCCTCTTCGGATCCGGTGCGGCAGAAGAACACCGCGGTCCCGTCCGGTGCGGTCACGGCGGCCAGGTCCGCTTCCGCCGGGCCCCGTTCCCTCGGCAGCCGCGCGGCGTCGAGCCAGGTCGCGCGGAGCGCGGCTGCGGACGGATTGGCGGATTCGACGGCCAACGCGCCGACTGCGGCCGGGGAACCGGAGCGGTTCACGAGAATCCGGGCACCGCCCTGTTCCCATCGCTCGACCGGCTTCGTCCGATGCTGTCCGGTGCGCGCGAAGCCGAGCGCGGCCAGGACCGGGCTGAGGGTGTCGTCGGCGGACAGTTCGACGAACGCGTGCCCGCGCACCGCCGGGGCCGGCGGGCCCGCTGCCGCCGGCACTGTCGCCTCGGCCAGCGCGAGCAGCGAACGGTGCGCGTCGACGGCCGCCCGTGCCGGATCCGCCTGCCGGAACACGTCGTTGAACACTTCCAGCGACAGCGGGCCCGAGTACCCGGCGGCCAGCACCGGGGCCAGGAAACCGGGCAGGTCGAACGCGCCCTGTCCCGGGAACAACCGGTGATGGCGGCTCCATTGCAGGACGTCCATCGACAGGTGCGGCGCGTCGGCGAGCTGGAGGAAGAACAGCTTCTCGCCGGGAATCCCGGCGATGCCGGCGGGATCCGAACCGCGCGACAGGACGTGGAAACTGTCCAGGCACAGCCCCAGCGCGGGGTGGTCCGCGCGCCGGACGGCTTCCCACGAGCGGTCGTAGGTGTTCACGTGCCTGCCCCAGGCCAGCGCCTCGTACGCGATCCGCAGCCCGCGTTCGCCGGCGCGCTCGGCCAGCGCGCGCAACTGCTCGGCCAGCAGATCGAGGTCCTCGACCGCGTCGTCGGCGACCGACGAGCACACCAGCACGGTGTCCGCGCCCAGCTCCTCCATCACGTCGAACTTGCGCTCAGCCCGCCGCAGGCTCGCCGCGAACCGGTCCGGCGCGGTCGAGTCCAAGTCGCGGAACGGCTGGTACAGGTCGACCGACAAACCGAGGTCGGCGCAGCGCAGCCGCACTTGCGCCGGCGGAAGCGGAGACGCCACGAGATCGGGCTCGAAGATCTCGACCCCGTCGAACCCGGCGGCCGCCGCGGCGGCGAGTTTGTCTTCCAGCGCACCGGAAAGGCACACCGTGGCGATGCCGGTCCGGAACTCACGCGACACGGCCGGCACCTCCTTCGCCGCCGACCAGTTCGGCGAGATGCCGCAGCATCCGCGCCGGGTCGGGTTCGCGTCCGCTGAACAACCGCAGCGCTTCCGCCGCCTGGTGCACCGCCATCCGTCCGCCGTCGAGCGTGCGGCAGCCGCGGGCGCGTGCCGCCCGCAGCAGCGCCGTTTCCAGCGGCCGGTAAACGATCTCGGCCACCCACAACTCGGGGCGCAGCACCGAGACCGGCACCGGCAGGCCCGGATGCTCGGCCATGCCGACCGGGGTCGCGTGCACCAGACCGTCGGCGACGACCAGCATCCGCTCCAGTGCACGGACCGGCGCGCCGATCGCCTTGCCGGAGCCGAATCGCGCCGCGAGGTCGTCCGCGAGGCGCGCGGCCCGGCCGGCGTCGACGTCGAGCACCGCGAGCGAACCGGCGCCGAGGCTCAGCAGCGCGTGGGCCGCGGCCGCCCCCGCACCGCCCGCGCCGAGCAGCACGACCTGGCCCAGCGGCGCGCCGGGCAGCCCGGACAGGAAACCGTCGCGGAACCCGGACCAGTCGGTGTTGTGCCCGATCGCCCGGCCGCCGGAGAAAACCACGGTGTTCACCGCGCCGATCGCGGCCGCGTCGGGGGAAAGCTCGTCGAGATGCCGGAGGACGGCCTGCTTGGCGGGATGGGTGACGTTGACCCCCGCCCGGCCTTCCGCCGCGGCCCGGGCGAGCAGGTCGCCGACCGCCTCCGGCTCGCCTCCGAGTCCGTCGAGGTCGAACCGGGCGTAGGAGCACTCGAGCCCGAGTTCGCGGGCCTCGCGTTCGTGCAGCGCGGGCGAAAGGGACGGGCCGACCCCCGCCCCGATGAGGCCGGTCAGCAGCCGGCCGGGGCCGGGCGCCGGGCGCGTGGTGCGGTCCTGCGGCATGAACTCTCTCGCCTCCCATGTATGTACTAGTTAGTTACTTGTACCGTGTCGGAGCGCGGAAGGGAAGCCGTCCGGCGGATATCCTCGGCGGCGTGAGCACAGCAGCCCAGGACGGCCCGGTCCCCGCCCAGCCGGACGGGCCCGCGGAACGGCAGCGCGACGCCGAACGCACCCGCGCGGAGATTCTCGACATCGCCACCGGGGAGTTCGCCGACCGCGGGTACGACGGCGCGCGCGTCGACGAGATCGCCGCCCGCACCCGCACCACCAAGCGGATGATCTACTACTACTTCGGCAGCAAAGAAGGCCTCTATGTAGCCGTCCTCGAGCACGCCTACCAGGGCATCCGGGCACTGGAACAGCAATTGGACGTCGACCATCTCGACCCGGCCCGCGCCATGCGCGCGCTCGCCGAGCTGACCTTCGACCACCACGAATCGCATCCCGCGTTCATCCGGCTCGTCGGCATCGAGAACATCCACCACGCCGAGCACCTGCGGACCTCGCCCATCCTGCCCGGGCTCGCCGCGCCCGCCGTGGACGTGCTCGGCGGCATCCTCGACCGCGGCCGCGCGGCCGGGCTGTTCCGCGACGACGTCGACGCGCTCGACGTGCACATGATGATCAGCGCCTTCTGCGTGTTCCGGACCGCCAACCAGCACACCTTCCAGGCCATCTTCGACCGGGACCTGCTGGATCCGGCCCGCCGCGAGCACTACCGGCGGATGCTCGGCGACCTGGTCCTGGAGTACCTCACCGCGCACGTCGGCCGGGCCTGAGCCGCGCCGGATCCGCAGCCGGGCCTTGACACCGCGGGGTTCACTAACTCACCATCCGGTACATAACCAGTCGGTACATTCCGAGTGGACGAACCCCCGGCCGCCGCGCGGCCGCCAAGGAGGCAGACGTGGACGACGCCGTCCTGCGCCCGGATCCGGCCACGCCGGACACGCCCAGCCGCACCCCGCGCAAAGCCGCCGTGTCCTCCTGGATCGGCAGCGCCCTCGAGTACTACGACTTCTTCATCTACGGCACCGCCGCGGCGCTGATCTTCCCGAAGGTGTTCTTCCCGCACGGCAACGCCGCCGCCGCGACCGTCGCCTCGCTCGCCACCTTCGGCGTCGCCTACGTCGCCCGCCCGGTCGGCTCGTTCCTCTTCGGGCACCTCGGCGACACGATCGGCCGGAAGCGGGTGCTGCTGCTGACCCTGTCCGGGATGGGCGCGGCGACCTTCCTCATCGGCGTCCTGCCCGGATACTCCTCGATCGGATTCGCCGCACCGGTCCTCTTGCTCGTGTTGCGGCTGGTGCAGGGTCTCGTGGTCGCCGGCGAACAGTCGAGCGCCGGTTCGACCACCCTCGAGCACGCCCCGCCCGGCAAACGCGCCTACTTCACCAGCTTCACCCTCGCCGGAACGCAGTTCGGGCTGATCCTCGCCACCGCGGTGTTCCTGCCGATCTCCGCGCTGCCGAGCGAGGAACTGCTCACCTGGGGCTGGCGGATCCCGTTCCTGCTCAGCGCAGCGGTGACCGTGGCGGGCTGGTGGATCCGGCGGTCCCTGCACGAAAGCCCGGAGTTCGAGACCGCGCAGCAGCATCGCGCCGCGGCCAAGGCCCCGCTCGCCGTGCTGCTGCGCCACCACACCCCCGACGTGCTCAAAATCGTGTTCAGCGCGCTGGTGTCGGTGTCCAGCACGATCGTCACCATCTACTCGCTGACCTACGGGGCCTCCACCATCGGCATGTCCCGGACCGCGCTGCTGTGGATGATCATGACCGGGAACATCGTCGCGCTCGTGGCGATCCCGCTGTTCGGCAAAGCGGGCGACCGGTTCGGCCGCAAACCCGTGTTCCTCTTCGGCTCCCTCGGAGTGGCCGTGCTGATCTGGCCGTTCATCTGGGCGGTCAGCCAGGACAACCTGCCTCTCGTCTTCGTCGTCGGAATCCTGTTGTCGGGCATCGTGTACAGCGCCTACGGCGGTGTCGGATACGCGCTGTGGACCGAACAGTTCGGCACCCGCGTCCGCATGTCCGGAGTCGCCGTCGGAACGCAATTCGGCTTCGCGCTCGGCGGTTTCGCGCCCTCGGTCGCCGCCGCCCTCGCGGGCCCCGGCCTCGCGAACTGGATGCCCGTCGCCGCACTGACCACCGCTGCCTGCGTCGTCTCCGCACTCGCCGTGCTGACCATGCGCGAGACCTACCGCACGCCGCTGTCCGAACTGGGCCGCCCGGCCGTCCGCCCCGCCGGCGACGAACGCCCCGTCACCGCCTGACCCCCGCGGGCGGGCGGCCGAACCGCCGCCCGCCCAGGAGCCCCCGTTGCGACACCACCGCCTGCTGATCCTCAACGGCCCCAACCTGAACCTCCTCGGCACCCGCGAACCCGGCCTCTACGGCGAGCACACGCTGGCCGACGCCGAACAACTCGCCGCCGGACACGCCAAGGACCTCGGCTACGAAACCGCCTTCCGGCAAAGCAACTGGGAAGGCGCGCTGATAGACCGCCTCCACGAAGCCCGCGGCAACACCGACGGCGTCGTCATCAACCCAGGCGCGCTCACCCACACTTCCGTCGCCCTCCGCGACGCACTCCTCGCGTCCGAACTCCTCGTTGCCGAAGTGCACCTCACCAACATCCACCGGCGCGAGCCGTTTCGGCACCACTCCTACGTTTCCGGAATCGCCGAAGCTGTCTTCGCCGGTGCCGGGATCCATGGCTACGCGTACGGAGTCGAGGCCTTGCACCGGGCCCTCGAACGCCGCGACGCGAGACAGTAGACCGTCGCCGCCGTCTTGTCTGCGACTGCCAAGCCGCAATTGGGCCGTCGCCCAGCGCGCGAAGGCCCCCTCGAACCGGGGAATCCCGGCGATGACCGTGCCTGTGCGTCCGGCGCGCTCGGAAACCGGTGGCCGCGGGTTCGCGCTCAGCCGGCCTGGGCGGGCGAGGCACGGTCCGAAACCGAAGCACAGGTGCGCGACGAGGACAGAGCAGCGAGCTCGACGACGCGGACGTCGAAGCCTGTTCGCCGGGATGAGCGGCGGGCCTCGCGGATATTCAGTGGCCGCCCGCCGGCCCCAACGCCGATACTCCCGACATGCGCATCACCTTCCACCACGCCTCGCGCGGGGAGTCAGTGGCGCGGGTCCGCCGCGGCGACGGCGTGACGCTCGTCCTCCCGTCGTATTCGCGGAAATGGCGGGTGCCGCACGACCTCGCGCACGCGGCTGCGGAAAGGGAACTGCGCCTGGGCGGAGGGGTGTTCGGCTGCATCGCGGCCGGCGCGGTGTTTGACAACATGCGCGTGACCGAAGGCAAGCCCCGCCACGATGCGAAGGCACGCAGCGCCAAGATCCTGAGGTCCGCGAAACGGTCGATCGGGATCGCCGAAGTGATGGCCGGGGTCATCCACGAAGCCGTCGAGCAACGGCTTCCGATTCCATTTGAGCAGGCGCGCGAGGGCTGGGGCGCGCTGGCTCAGGACCCGTTCCCGTGGACCGACGCCGACATCACCCGCGCCACCGACACCCTGCGCGAACTCGACAGGCAATGGCAGGCAAGCCCGAACCCGCTGGAATTCGACTGGCCGGACTCCCTGCGCGCAGACCGCTGACCGGCGCCTGCCCCGCCCGAAGCCCGGCTGGCGGAGCCGTCGTGGCGAAACCTCGCTCAACCGGCCGGCTGACGGTTCTCGGGTCCGCTCCCCCTGTCCGTCCATTGTGGAATGGCTCGGAACGGCCCGGCCGACTTCGGCGGCATCGCCTGCGACTCGGCTGGGCGAACGTGCTCACCTCGTTCGGGCTTCCCGGCGACCAGGCCGCCCACGAGCTGTTCCACGCGCCCGAAGCCGCCGGGAAGTAATGGCGACCCCTGGACCCGGATGCGGCCGGTCGCCTTCAGCACGCGAACCGTGGTTCGACCGCGCTCAAATGACACCGGCCCTGCCTCGTGCGCAGGCACGCGGAAAGCACGCGGCAGAGGAACGCCTGCCGGACCGAGGCTGCTCTCGCGGCGTTCCGCAGTGGTAGCGGAATGTCGCGCTGGGGGCGATCGTCTGGCTCTTCGGGGTTCCGGTGCGCCTGCAAGCGGTGCAGTCTCGGGTCGCTGCTGCGGAGCGCAGGACCGCCGACCCGAGGGTCGCGAACGCGACGCTGCGGAGAGCAACTCGTTCGGACGCCTCAGCAAGCGCGAACACGCCGGAGACACGGCTGTACACGGCTCGGGAACCTGTCGAAGCGGCGGCGTCCCTCGCCGAGACCAGGCGGGCGGGCCCGCGCGGCGCTGACCGCGCGGGCCCGGCCGGTCAGTGTGCCGCCGTGACGAATTTGTCGGTGTAGGTGCTGCCGAGGTCGATCTTCTTGCCCTTCACGTCCGGGTTGAACGCCTGCAGCACCGCCAGGTCGGTCGCCGGACCGTCGGGCGGCATGATCCCGGTGGGGTTGTAGATGCCCTTCTCATTGTCGAATGCCTTGGCGTAGGCCGCTTTCCCGGCGCCGGCGTAGTAGTCGGCGGGCATCACGTCGGCGACCTGCGCGCCGTTGTGGCCCTGGATCCACTTCAGGGTCTCGACGTAGGCGTTGACGAGTTTCTGCACCACTTCCGCGTGGCTGTTGACGTAGCTCGTGGTCATGTACAGCGAGGTCGCCGGGTATTGGCCGCCCAGTTGCTGTTTCGTGCTCGCCGCGGTGCGCATGTCCAGCAGGATGTAGGCCGCGCCCTGGGCCAGCGCGGTGGACACGGTCGGCTCGGTGGTCATCGCGCAGTCGACGTTGCCGTGCTGCAGGGCCCCGATCAAAGTGGCCCCGGCCTGCACCCCGACCCGGTGGATCTTGGCGGGGTCGACCCCGTTCTTCTGCGCGAGGTACTGGGTCAGGAAGTCGGTCGACGACCCGAGGTCGGTGACCCCGAGATTGCGCCCGGCCCAGTCCGCCGGCGAATGGATCTGATCGTGCACCTGCGGACGGCACAGCTCGACCTCGCCCGGGGTGCTGAGCATCGACACCACGGACTCCATGGACTGCCCGAGGCCCTGCATCGCGATCGTGTGGTCGTAGAACCCGCCGACGCCGTCGACCTTGCCCGCGACCATGTTCGTCGTCGCGTCGACCCCGGCTCCTTCGTCCTGCAAGGTCACGTTGAGGCCCTGCTTCTGGTAGTAGCCGAGCCGCTGGGCGAGCATGAACGGCAGGTAGATCTGCTTGTTCAGGCCGCCGACCATGATGCTCACCGGGGTTCCGGTCCCGCCGGTGGAGCTGGTGCCTGCGTTCTGACTCGCGGTCGAGGCGCAGCCGGCCAGCGCGAGCAGCGCCGCCGCGAGGGCGGCCGCCAATTTCTTCGCGGACACGGGGATCTCCTTTGTTCGTAAGGTAAACACGGGGACGGTCACAGCTCCGGGCCGGTCAGCTGCGCGGGGCGCCACCGCAGCAGGCGGCGCTCGAGCCGGGTGATCAGCCACTCGGCGATCAGGGCGACGACGCCCATGATCACCATCGACGCCCAGACGCCGCTGGCGTCGAAGGTGCCCTGCGCGTTCTTGATGAGGACGCCGAGACCGGCGTAGCCGCCGAGGAATTCCCCGACGATCGCGCCGATCAGCGCGAACCCGAAACTCACGTGTAGGCTGGCGATGATCCAGGTGAACGCCGAGGGCAGCACGACCTGACGGGTCACCTGCCAGCGCGAGGCGCCAAGGATGCTGGCGTTCGCGATGAAAGTGCGGTCGACCTCCCGGGTGCCCTGGAAGGCGTTGAAGAAGACGCCGAAGAACACCAGCACGATCACCAGCAGGATCTTCGATTCCAGTCCGAGCCCGAACGCGAGCACGAAAACCGAGCCGAGGACGATCCGCGGGATGGCGTTGAGCACCTTGATGAACGGGCCGAACACGTCGGACAGGAACCGGATCCGGCCCAGCGCGATGCCGCACACGATGCCTGCCGCGGTGCCGATGGCGAAGCCGATCAGCGCCTCTTCGAGCGTGGTCCAGATCTGGCTGCCGAGCGAGCCGATCGCGGTGCCCTCGGCGACCCACGACCGCAGCCGGTCCCAGATCCCCGAAGGCAGCCCGTAGAGCACGATCGCGTGCTGGTCGCCCTGCACGAGGACCTGCCAGCCGCCCAGCACCGCCACCAGCACCGCCGCCTGCGTCGCGTGGACCAGGACGCCGCGGCCGCGGCCGCGCGACCTGCGCGCGGCGGCGTCGGCCGCCGGCACCGGGTCCGGCGGTGATTCCACCTCGGCGGTCACGGCTTCTCCCTCCCGCCGGCCAGGGTCGTCTGTGCGTAAGCCCGGTCGACCTCGGAGCGCAGCGCGTCCCAGATGCGCTGATAGAGGTCCACGAACCGGGCGTCGAACCGGATCTCCTGGACGACGCGAGGGCGGGGCAGGTCGATCGCGAACGCGGCCTTGACCGTCGCCGCCGGGCCCGCGGTCAGCACGACCACCTTGTCCGCGAGGGCGATCGCTTCCTCCAGGTCGTGGGTCACGAACACCACGGCCGGGCGGGTGAGCTCCCACAGCGCGAGGAGCTCGTCGGACATCTTCGCCCGCGTCTGCACGTCCAGTGCGCTGAACGGCTCGTCCATGAGGAGGATCCGCGGTTCGTTGATGAGGTTCTGCGCCAGCGCGACGCGTTTGCGCATCCCGCCGGAGAGCTGGTGCGGGTACCGGTCCTCGAACCCGCTCAGCCCGACCCGGCGGATCCAGTCCCGCGCGTCGGCGATCGCCGTCCGTTTGGGCGTGCCGCGAAACCGCGGGCCGGCGGACACGTTGTCCAGCACGGTCTTCCACGGAAGAATGGCGTCGGTCTGGAACATGAAGCCGACGCCGGGCGTGATCCCGGAAACTTCCTCCCCGTGCACCCGGACCGCGCCGGACGACGGCTGCTCCAGCCCGGCGACCAGCGTCAAGGTGGTGGATTTGCCGCAGCCGGTGGGCCCGACCACGGCGCAGAATTCGCCCGGCGCCACCTCGAGGTCCAGATCGCGCAAGGCGGTGTAGGGCCGCGGTCCTTCCGCGGCGAACCGTTTCGTCACGTCCCGCAGGGCGATGGCCGGCGGTCCCGGTCTGGGTGCGTGCACGGTGGCTTCCTCTCGGTCGGCTGCCCGTTTCCGTCGGAGGAGGCTAGAAAGCCGAGGAGGCGCGGCGGAATGTTCCGTGCGATACCAGCGAATGGTGCGCTTTCCGCGGTTTTTGCTCGTAAAGTTCACAGTGGACCGGACTATCCGGGCGTTCCGCCCGCCGCTTCTTGGCATCCGCGCCGTCTCGTGGTGTCATGCGACACGCCCCTGTGACGAGCGGCAGAGCGGAGCGGTCATGTGGCGGTCACGTCCCCTCGCCTCGCAGATCCTGGTCGCCGTGCTGGGCATCCTGCTCGCCACCGTCGCGGCCGGCGCCCTGCTCTACGTCAAGCTGACCGGGCAGACGCTGGACACGCAGTACGGCCAGCGCGCACTCGGCATCGCGAACACCACCGCGCAAATGCCGGCCATCCGCGACGCGCTGGTGCGCCGCGACCCCGGGCACACCGTCCAAGCGGCGGCGGAGCTGATCCGCCGGGCAAGCGGAGCGGCGTACGTCGTGGTCACCGACCGGTCCGGGCTCCGCTACTCCCATCCCAACCCCGCGCTCATCGGCCGGCGCCTCGAGGAACGGGTCGTCGCCCTCGACGGACGAGACCACCTCGGCATCGACAACGGGAGCCTCGGCCGGTCGGCGAACGGCCGCGCCCCGATCCGCGGTCCGGACGGCGCCGTCGTCGGCCAGGTGTCCGTCGGCATCCTGGAGGAACAAGTCACCAGCGAACTGGCGGCCGACATTCCGTGGGTCCTGCTCTACTCCGGGCTGGCGCTCGCCATCGGTGTCGCCGCCTCCTGGCTGCTCGCCCGCCGGATCAAGCGCGCCACCTTCGGGCTGGAAGTCTCCGAGATCGCGTCCCTGCTGCAGGAACGCGAAGCGATGCTGCACGGCATCCGCGAGGGCATGGTCGGCCTAGACCGGCACGGCCGCGTCGAGGTGATCAACGACGAAGCCCGCCGGCTGCTCGCGATCCCTTCCGCGGCCCGCGGCCGCGACCTCGGCGAGCTCGTCCCGCCCGGCCGCCTCCGCGACCTGCTCGCCGCGCCGGCCGCGGACGACGAGGTCGTGCTCACCGGCGAATTCCTGCTGGTGGTCAACAAAATGCCGGTCGTCCTTTCCGGACGGGACGCGGGCTCCGTGATCACGCTGCGGGATCGCACCGAACTGGAGGGCCTCGTGCGCGAACTGCAGGCCGTCACCGGACTGACGACCGCGCTGCGCGCGCAGGAGCACGAATTCGCCAACCGGCTGCACGTGCTCTCCGGGCTCCTCGGGCTCGGGGAGATCGACGAGGCGGGCCGCTACCTGACCGAGATCGCCCACGGACCGGCCGCGCACGCGACCGATCTGCGGGCCCGCTTCTCCCCTCCCGAACTGGCCGCGCTCCTCTCCGCCAAGGTGGCCATCGCCGCCGAGCGCGACGTGCGGCTCGAGGTGGACCCCGGCTCCCGGCTCGACCTCGGCACGACCGACCCCGGCCCGCTGGTGACCGTCCTGGGCAACCTCATCGACAATGCCGTCGACGCCGTGGCCGGACGCCCGGGCGAGCGCAGAGTCGACGTGCTCGTCGACCGGCTCGGCGCCGCTGTGCGCGTGGTGGTCGCCGACACCGGCCCCGGAATCCCCGACGAAGCGCTGCCGGAGATCTTCGCCGACGGCTACACCACCAAATCCCCACGCCCCGGCATGCGCCGGGGTCTCGGCCTCGCCCTCGTCTGCCGCCTGGCGCGCAGGTCCGGCGGGTCGGTCACCGTCCACAGCGGACCCGGAGCACGATTCGACGTCCTCTTGCCCGACATCCCGGCGAGCGTCCGGCCGGAACCGGTGGAGTGCGCATGACGATCCGGACTCTCGTGATCGACGACGACTACCGCGTCGCCGCCATCCACGCGGCCAGCGTGGACCGCGTACCGGGATTCAGCTGCGTCGGCAAGGCCCACACCGCCCGTGAGGCACGCGCGTGCGTCGCGAACGTCCAGCCGGACCTGCTGCTGCTCGACGTCTACCTGCCTGACGACGACGGGCTCGCCCTGCTGCGCGACCTGCACGCGACACCCGCCCCGCCGGGCTGCATCGTGATCACCGCGTCCCGAGACCTCGACACCGTCCGCGCCGCGACGCACCTCGGCGCCGCCTACTATCTGGTGAAACCCTTCGGTTTCGCACAACTGCGCGAACAACTCGAAGCGTACCGGCAGTGGCGCGACCGGGCGTCCGGCACCGGCGAGGTCGATCAGGCCACAGTGGACTCCCTCTATTCCATCCTCCGCGGATCCGCCGCGACCCCGAACTCCGCCGCCCTTCCCCCGACCATGCGCAACGTCCTGCACACCATCCAGGACGCCGGCCGGCCGCTGGCCGCCGGCGCGCTCGCCGCCGCCCTCGGCATCAGCCGCCCCACCGCGCAGCGCCACCTCAGCGAACTGCACCGCCGGGGGTTCCTGAATCTCGAACTCGAATACGGCAGTGCCGGGAGACCGGCGCACCGCTACACCGTCCCGGGGCGCCCCTGATCACGTTTCAGGAACCTCCGCCGACGCGGCCGGACACGTTCAGGGTGTCGGCCACGGCAGCGATGCACCGCCGCGGGACGGTCCCATGCCGGCCCGCCCGTCGCCTCCGCGCCCCTGACGGCACATGGGCAACTGGCCCCGCCCGCGTGCTCCCGGTTCCCTTTCCCCGTCGCGAACGGTCCGCACTTGCGCTCCGGCTGCTTCGCCCGGGACGGACTGCGGGCCGGACACGGGTTGCCGGCTGCCCAAGCGAAGCGCCGGGCCGGGCACGCGGCCCCCACTCGTCCAGGTCGATCAGCTCGGGCAGCAGTTCGGCGCAGATTCCGTGGGCACGGCAGGCAATCGGGTTCCCCCGCGGGTGCGCGGGATGCCGTTCGGCCATGCACGCCCCGCGCTGGCGGACGGGAAGCACAACCAGCGACGCGACGCCCAGTGCGGCTCCGGCGGCCCGAACGTCCTCATCGGACAGTCGAGCACGGACGACAGCGGACGCGGGAAGCCAGGCTCCGCCGTAGCCGCCGAACAGGACCGCCCGCGCGCGTTCAGCCGGCCGCCGCCAAGGTCGAGCACCTCGCCGACGGATGTGCCGAGAGGGGTTTCGCACGCCGCCGGCCGTTACTGCGTCGCGGCCTGGCCGGAATGGTCACCGACTCCCCCGACGCGGGATTCGCCGCCTGTTTTCCAGCCTTTCCAGCGCCCGCACCGCACGAGGCCCGCCGGAGAAGGCGACCAGCCGGCGAACAGAGGAGCGCCTCGGGTATGCGCACGACAAGAACTCCGCGACGGTGCACCTGCGGCTCGGACCGAGGCGGCGGGACAGTCAACCACCCGATCGACCACAAACCGGGCTCGTTGACAGAGCTTTGACGCCGAGCCGGGAGACCTTGACGCGATCCCTACGGCGACGCCGGGATCTTGACGGAATCCCTACGCCGGTTCCCTTGCTCGCGAGGGACGCTGCGGTCTGTGCCCGCACCCACGTCATGGCTCAAACGGCTGATCGTCGGCCGCCCCTTCCGCAGCGACACCCTCGGGGAGACGTTGCTGCCGAAGTGGCTCGCCCTGCCGATCTTCGCCAGCGACCCGCTGTCCTCGGTCGCCTACGCGACCCAGGAGATCCTGCTGATCCTCTCGATCGGCGGCCTGGCCTACCTCGCGCTGGCTCCGTGGATCGGGCTGGCGGTCGCGGTGCTGCTCACCGTCGTCGTCATCTCCTACCGCCAGGTGGTGCGCGCCTATCCCAGCGGGGGCGGCTCGTACGAGGTCACCGCGCGCAACCTCGGCCGCTCGGCGGGGCTGGTCGTAGCCGGGGCGCTGATGGTCGACTACATCATGACCGTGGCCGTGTCGGTCTCCTCCGGCGTGGACAACATCATCTCCGCCGTCCCACAGCTGAACGACCACCGGCTCCTGCTCGACGTCGGCTTCATCGTGGTGCTGATGGCGATGAACCTGCGCGGCCTGCGCGAATCCGGCCGCGCTTTCGCCGCCCCCACCTACCTGTTCATCGCTTCCGTCCTGCTCGTGATCGGCACCGGCTTCGCCCGGGTGCTGGCCGGGCACCCCCCCGGTCGCCGAAAGCGCCGGCTACGACATCCGCGCCGAACAGGCCGGGCTGACCGGCCTCGCGCTCGTGTTCCTGCTGCTGCGCTCCTTCTCCTCCGGCTGCACCGCGCTGACCGGCGTGGAGGCCATCTCCAACGGCGTCCCGGCGTTCCGCAAACCCAAGGCGCTCAACGCGGCGCGCACGATGACCGCCATGGGAGCGGTCGCGGTGGTCATGTTCGGCGGCATCACCGCACTCGCCTTGATCTCCAAGGTGCACATCGCGGAAAACCCTTGTGATCTCACCGGTTTCGCCGGCAACTGCCAGACCGACCCGCAGCGCACCGTGATCAGCCAGATCGGCGCGGCCGTCTTCGGCGGCGACCACGCGCTCCTGTTCTACGTCCTGCAGGCGGCCACCGCGCTCATCCTGATCCTCGCCGCGAACACCGCCTTCAACGGGTTCCCGCTGCTGGCCTCCATCCTCGCCCGGGACCGGTACCTGCCCCGGCAGCTGCACACCCGCGGCGACCGGCTCGCCTTCTCCAACGGCATCGTCGCGCTCGCCGGCGTCGCGGTGCTGCTGACCGTCGCCTTCGACGGCTCCACCACGCGGCTCATCCAGCTCTACATCCTCGGGGTGTTCACCTCCTTCACCCTCTGCCAGGCAGGCATGGTCCGGCACTGGAACCGCGTCCTCGCCGGCACGACCGACCCCCGCGAACGCCGGACCGCCCACCGTTCCCGGCTGATCAACGCGCTCGGCGCCGGCCTCACCGCGATCGTCCTCGTCGTCGTCCTGATCACGAAGTTCACCCACGGCGCCTACCTCGTCGTCATCGCCATTCCCCTGCTGTACGGCATGATGCGGGCGATCCACCGCCACTACACCCACGTCCGGGACGAACTCCTGCCCGACGAGGAAAGCGAACTGCTGCCCAGCCGCGTGCACGCGACCGTGCTGGTGTCCAGCCTGCACAAACCCAGCCAGCGCGCGATCGCCTTCGCCCGCGCCACCCGGCCCGACACCCTCACCGCGATCACCGTCAACGTCGACGACACCGACACCCGCGACCTGCAACGGCAATGGGAACAACGGAACATGAAAATCCCGCTCAAGGTCATCGAATCGCCCTACCGCGAGATCACCCGCCCGGTCGTGCAGTACGTCACGAACATCCGCCGCGCCAGCCCCCGCGACGTCGTCTGCGTCTACATCCCCGAATACGTCGTCGGCCGCTGGTGGGAAAACGCCCTCCACAACCAGAGCTCGCTGCGGCTCAAGGGCCGCCTGCTGTTCGAACCCGGCGTCATGGTCACCAGCGTCCCCTGGCAACTGCGCTCCACCCGCCACCGCGACCTCACCCGCGTCCGCCCCCTCCCCGGCGACACCCGCCGCGGCGTCACCGTCCAACACCGGACCTCACCCGCAACCAGTCGGCGGCCCACCCGCGCCAACTAGCTACCTTGCTTACGCGAGTTCCATTACAGGCGAGCCTCAAGTTGACAGCTCGATACTGGCGTTCGCTTCCAGCAGTTCTGCGAGTTCGTCGACGACCCAGTCGAGAAGAGTGATCGCGGTGGGGTTGGGTTCGTCGGCCGTGCGCCTGGCGGATCGCTCATTGAAGATCGCCCGGGTCAGCCAACGCAAGCGGTCGTCCGACGGCCCTCCGCCTTCAAGCAGGGTCAACATGGCCTGCCTCCGCAGACGTCCTCCACAGAGGACACGGCCACGGCCGCAGCGTCACATTCCAGCTGGGAAATCACGTCGAAAGCATGCCTCTCTACTCGCTCACACACACCATTCCAGGCGATCGTCCTGACCTTCAGTCATCGACCAGCACGATGCATCGCTCCCCCATGCGTTGCACTAGCCGCCAGCGTCCTACGACGCCCGTGGCTCCACGTCACCTAGGTCGAAAGGCTGGTTGCAGCTCCAGCCGAGCCGAACAGGTGGACCGCTCGCCACTGTGCTCCCTCGAAGAGGCCTAGCAGCAGCTTCGCTTTTTGCACCAGTTCGTCAAAGGTGGTCACGTCGACGTCGGGCATGCTCGTGCGGAACAACTCGAAGCTGCGACGCGATTTGTCCGAATAGCCGGGCAACCTCGTCGGCCGCTTTCTGGATGGCAGCACACCGTCGCCTTCCCGGACGCGAGCTCATTGCGAGACTGGCCATTCCTGGCGATTCCGCGTGCTATCGGGGCTGATCGGCCCCGGGATGCCCGTCCCGGCCGGGCCGCGCGGCCTCCGGATTCTCACCGGGACGCGGATCCTCGGAGAATCCCGAGCCGAAGGGATGTGCCCATCGGGAGGAGCCCGAGCTCAGCCGCCACCCGTGCACAGCTCGTTTACGCGTTCGCCGCGACCGGGTGCGCGTCCCGGAAACTGCTCGCCCGCCCAGCACGGAATGGCCGGCAAACCGCCCCTGCGGCGCACCGCGTCCGGCCGCGGCCGCCTGCGTTACTCGAACTGGCCGAACGCGTCGGTCGACCACGGGCCGGGAATGCCCTCGACCCGGGACCGGGTCACCTCCGCCGGCGTCTCGTCGGCGACGAGGATGCCGCGCTCGGTGAGATGATTGGCCAGGAGTTCGCCGACGTTGCGGATGTGCGCGGTCATCGCGTCGCGAGCGGTGCGCGGGCTTCGGTGTTTGAGACCCCGGAGCAACGGAAGATGGTCCTCGGGCGCCGCCTCGTACCAGCCCTCGACCGTCGACCACGCGCGGAACGGCGCGTACCGGACAGTCAGGCGCAGAAGCCACTGCAGTTTGTTGGCCTGCGCGATGCGGTTGATCAGCGCGTGCAGATCCCATTCGACGCGTTCGGCGGCGGTGTCGCCCCGGGCGATCGACGCGACGATCTCTTCCTGCATCTCGTACAGCTTCGCCACGTCCTCGTCGGTGATGCGGAGAGCGGCGCGGCCGGCGAGTTCGCCGGCGAAGTAGGCTTGGGCGTCGTAGATGTCGATGAAGTCCTGCCGGCTCATCTGGACGACGCGGAACCCGCGCCCCGGCCGGAGCTCGACGAGGCCTTCGCCGGACAGGGACATGAGGGCCTCGCGCACCGGCGTGGCGCTGACGCCGAACCGCGCGGCGAGGTGTTCGGTCCGCAGCGCGGTGTTCCCGGACGCTTCCCCGCTCATGATCATCTCCCGGACGAGGCGGCTGATCTGCGGGCTCAGCTTCTGGTTCGGGTCGATCGACACCGGCTTCCCGTCCGACGCCGCCGGGGCTTCGCTCACGACATCCTCACCGTTCTCGTTCCGGCCTCTTCCGCCGCGCTTCGCGACGGACGTTCGCCCCAGCGTAGCCGCCCTCCCCCGCGGAAGGATCCCGCACCAGGGCGCACCTCCCCTTTCGCGAACCGCGCACGGCGGAAAACCAGGTCGTGCCAGGCTTACGGCCGAGGGCCTTGACCGGCGCTTTCGCTGCCGCGACGGGCACGGCCGGCCTCGGCAGCCGCCGCTGTCGCGTCGTTGCTCGCAGCGGCACGAGTCGCGAGTTCTTTGTACGTCAACGGTTTGCGCTCGAACACGCCCTCGTGCGCGGCCACTGCGTCGCGGTGCTCGCGATGCTCCGGATGCCGTGCTTCGAACGCTTGCCGACGATCCATTTCCCGTCGCCACTTGGTGATCAGTTCCCGGTCGCCGCCGCCGACGCCTTCCCACGACTGGGGCGCCGCCGACATCGCGGTGGGCGGCTTCGCGCTTCCGAGCAGAGCCGGAGCCGACGGACGGCGCGCCGTGGCGCCGCCGCAACTCGGGCAGTCCGGGTCGGGGCTGGACCACGACGGCATGAAGTATTCGAAGACAACGCCGCACCCGCAGCGGTAGTCGTACAAGGGCATGTCGCTCTCCTCAGGTCAGCGGGTCGGGGAGGCCGGGCGCGGCGAACCGCGCCCGGCCTCCCGGGCAGGTCAGGTGTAGTACTCGTCCGGGCCGAGGCGCAGTTCGCGCAGTTGATCGGCGGAGTGCCCGAAAACGACAGTCGCGTCGGTCTTTTGCTCGATGGCACGGATTTTCTCCACCGAGTTGAACCAAGCGACAGTGTCGTAGACGATCCCGGCCGCGATGGCGGGCGGGCCGTAGGATTCCTTGAGGTACAACGAGTCCGAGGCGAAAATCATCGTTCCCGAATCGGCGAGGTCGACCTTGAGGCTCATCGTTCCCCAGGTGTGACCGGGAGTGCGAAGCAACGTGACGCCGGGCAGGATCTCCGTGTCCTCGCTGACGGTGTCGAAGGTCAGCCCGTCGTAATCGGATTTGATGTGCGCGCCCTTGTTGTAGCCGTCGAAGGAGAACGCGCCCTTCTTCTCCTCCTCGTCGATGATCAGTTTCGTGCCGGTGTCCTGCCACAGCTTCGCGTTCGCGGCGTGGTCCATGTGCAGGTGCGACAGAAGCAGGTAGTCGATGTCGCCGGGTTCGACGCCGAGTTGCTTGAGCCGGGAGTCGAGCCACATGTCCTCGGTGACGGAGTCGACCGGGAAGAACTGGTCCAGCCCGGTGGGGCCCCAGCGGGTCTCCCAGTCGCGCGGCACGCCCGCGTCCCAGACGATCTTCTTGCCCGACGGGTGTTCGATGTAGACGACGTGCGTCGGGACCTCGACCCAGTCCTTGAGCTTGTCCGGTTGCGTCCGGGTCGCCATCCGGCCCGGGTCGATGAGCAGCCAGGTCAGGTCGGCGTGCATGGTGCCGGTCGGGATGATGCGCAGCTTGATCTTGTCTTTCTCGGACATCGGTTCTCCTCGTTGAGCGGATGTGTCGAGCAGGTCAGGCGCTCGCCGCGCCGAGCTTCTCCCGGGCCAGGTCGAGTCCTCCGTCCGCGACGACGCCGCGGATCGCTTTCTTGTCGTACTTGCCCACGCTGGTCTTGGGCACCTGCGGCACGAACAGGAACTGGTCCGGAACCCAGAACTTGACGAATCCCTGCGCCAGCAAATGGTCGCGCAGTTCGGTTTCGGTCAGCGACGGATCGGCACGCACGACGCAGGCGAGCGGTCGCTCCAGCCACCTCTCGTCCTCGATCCCGACCACCGTCGCCTCGGCGACTTTGGGGTGCAGCATCAAGGAGTTCTCGAGGTCGATGGTGGAGATCCACTCCCCGCCCGACTTGATCAGGTCCTTCGACCGGTCCTTGAGGTGCACGTAGCCCTCCGGGTCGATGCAGCCGACGTCGCCGGTCTTGAGCCAGCCGTCGATCATCGAGTCCTTGGTGCGCTCGTCCCGGTAGTACTCGCTGGCGGTGAACGGCGAGCGCACGAAGAAGTCGCCGACGCTCGCGCCGTCCCACGGCAGTTCTTCGCCGGATTCCTGGTCGACCACCTTGATCTGCATCAGCGGGATCGGCAGCCCCTGGGTCTGGCGCAAGGTGTAGATCTCGTCCTCCGTGCCGCCGGCCAGAGTCGACTTCAGCGCGAAGAAGCAGATCTGCGGCGAGTTCTCGGTCATGCCGTAGCCCTGCATGACTTCGCAGTCGTACTCGTCGTTGAACCACTGCATGACGGCCTTCGACGGCGCCTGCCCGCCGAGCCACAAGGTCGACAGTGTCGAGAGATCTCGCGGCCGATCCGCCGCGCGCACAGCATCACGGATCATGGTGCCGATCGTCACCGCGGCATTCATGCCGGTCACACCCAGATCTTCGATGATGTCGAGGTAGTCCGCCGGAAGCGGATGCGCGCCCGGGAGGACCAGCGTCGCGCCCTGCAGCAATGCGGTGTGCGGGATATTCCAGCCGTTGCAGTGGAACATCGGCGCGACTTCGAGCCAGACCTGATGCTCGCTCATGTTCAGTTTGTCGTGCATGGCAAGGCACATCGCTTGCAGCACCATCGCCCGGTGCGAGTAGACGACGCCCTTCGGGTCGCCGGTCGTGGCCGACGTGAAGCACATCGCCGACGCCGTCTTCTCGTCGAACTCGCCGAACTCGATCGTCTCGTCCGCGTCCGCGAGCAGCTCCTCGTAAGAATCCACCGGCAGCGGGATCTTGTGGTCCGGCACCGGGCCGTCGCAGAACACGATCACCCGCTCGACGCTCGGCAGGCCCGCGTCCACCAGCTGCGCCACGAGGTCGAGCTGGTCTTCGTCGACCAGCAGGACGCGGTCTTCCACTTTGTCGATGGTGAACTTCTGCTGCGCCGGGGAGAGCCGCAGGTTGATGGTGTGCAGCACGCCCTGGATTCCCGGGACCGCGAAGTAGGCCTCCAGATGACGATGGTTGTTCCACGCCAGTGTCCCGACCCGGTCGCCCCGCCGCATGCCCAGCTTGCGCAGCGCGTCCCCCAGCCGCCGGACTCGCTTGCCGAAGTCCCGGTAGGTGTAGCGGTGATATCGGCCCGGGCCGACCCGGGTGATGATCTCTTTCTCGGCGAACAGCCGTTCGGTCCGCCACAGCAGCGAGTGCAGCAGCAGCTGGCTGTCGAACATCAATCCCTGCATGACAACTCCGCGATGAGTCGGTCAGTGGTTGGACAACAGGATGACTTCCTCTATAGAATCCTGCAAGACGAAGTGAGATGTAGGGCACACCGTACGACGCTGACATGGGAGAATCAATGCTAGAGCGAGATCGTCTCTATATAGAAGGTGCTTGGGTGTCGGCTAGCGCCGGGGAGACCATCGCTGTGGAGAACCCGGCTACCGAGCAGGTTCAGGCGCGCGTTCCGGAGGGCACGGCCGGGGACGTCGATCGGGCGGTCCGGGCGGCGCGGGAGGCGTTCGCGGCGTGGGCGGCCACCAGCCGGGCCGAGCGCCGCGAACTGCTGCGGAAGCTGCACGACGGCCTTGCCAAGCGGGCGGAAGAA
>NZ_JBAGKF010000014.1:0-249875 GCF_037034185.1 Amycolatopsis sp. VC5-11
AGCCGCGGTCATGCGAGACGGCTCGATGCCCGGCGGCCCGGGGCGGCTGTCGAACATCGTCTTCATGGGCATGGGCGAACCATTAGCGAACCTTGTCCGAGTTGTGAAGGCTGTCCGGCGGATCACAGACCCTGCACCGGGCGGTCTGGGGATCGGTCAGCGATCGGTGACGGTCTCTACCGTTGGGCTGGCGCCCGCGATTCGGAAACTGGCGGACGAGAAAATGCAGGTCCGGCTCGCAGTGTCGTTGCACACGCCTGACGACGAGCTGCGCGACACCCTCGTGCCCGTGAATAACCGCTGGTCGATCGACGAAGTACTCTCCGCCGCTCGCTATTACGCCGACACCTCCGGACGCCGAGTTTCGATCGAGTACGCCCTGATTCGAGATGTCAATGACCAGCCGTGGCGGGCGGAGTTGCTGGCGAAGCGGTTGCGGAAGCATTTGGGCCAGTTGGTGCACGTGAATGTGATTCCGTTGAACCCGACGCCGGGTTCGAAGTGGGATGCGTCGCCGAAGCCGGTGGAGCGCGAGTTCGTGCGCTTGGTGAACGCTGGCGGCGTGGCGTGCACCGTGCGGGACACGCGTGGTCAGGACATTGCGGCGGCGTGTGGCCAGTTGGCTGCTGAAGGCTGAGTTGTTCGTTTCGATGATGGAGTGTCTGTCGTGATGTATGCCCCCAGCCTGCTGGAACCGGCTGCGGAGGAGCTGCGGCTCGCGGATGTGGTGGGTCGTGGCGCGACCGAGGTGGCGCGTGAGGCGCGGACTCTGTTGGGTGAGCGGTTCAGTTCGGTGACGTTCATGTACGTGCTGATGCGGGCGTTCGAGGTGGACTACACGGCGGCGCGGGATGCGTCGCGGTGGCATGAGTTCCATGGTGGTCCGCGGGCGTTGTCGGATGCTGATCTGGAGAAGCTGCTGGCGCCCTGGCTTGCCCGCTGATGGTCGTGCACGTGCAGCGACGCTGTTAGGTCGAGCGACAGGGCTGTCGGGAACTGGCAGCTCTCCCTTCCTTTTGCGTGCGCTAGCTGACACGGTTCGTTCGCCTCTTGCAGTTTGTTTGCGTGTGAAGTATCAATGCGAAGCTGTCCAGCTATCGATGTTGGATAGGAACTATTTCAACCTTATGGCCTGGTCCGCTAATTCCGAAAGCTGACTTCCTTTCCTTGTCTGGTCGTACTTTGTGTAGCTGTTTAACTTCGCCTAAAGTGCCGACTTCTACGCCTTCAATGGAGTAACGCTCGCGTCCTCCTTTTGTGTACCTGGCTCGTCCAATGTGACCTGTCGCGCCTGATATTATGGATAGACCTAGCGCTTTGGCGATGGTCAGGGCGTAATTTCCGGGAATATCGGCGTACGGCGAATCTAGCAGAATGTTGTCTGCTAGATGCCAGCCGTTCCCCAGGTTGGTGACAGTAGGCGCAAGTGGAGTGTTGAGGATTGATCGTGCGGTTTGCAATGAGTGGGAACGCACGTCGATCTTAAGGCGACGACTGGCCACGAGAAGGGTGCCATTGTGGATCTTGCACATTGGAGAAATGAAATCCTCGGCCAGAATTGATTCGTACTTTCCGTCAGGTTTATTGATGTCTGACGGTGTTTTGCGAAGCTCGTCTTCGAAAACTGCTCCGGTTTGAACGATGACATCTGGACGTGAAGCTGAAACGTGTTGTATAACGAAATCAATGGCGTTGCGCGAGTGGTTCGGGATGTGCAGTGACGGGATTACGAAGATGCGACTTTTTGGACAGCCTCGAGGGCTCCAAGTGGCGATTTCTCGTGGATTCGAAATGTTCGGAAGTCGAGTCAAAGTTCCCTCCTCGGTGTTGCTGTATTTTTGTGGGAGGGGGCTTGCGGTCAGCGTTTGTACTGACTTCTTGACAGGGGTGGTAGGTGCGAAGTATGCAGTATTTAGGGTTGGCTTCCCGCGGCGCGCGTAGGCGGCGTTCAAATAGGTGTATGGGTGTAATTTCGTCTTTTGGTAATATGTTCGAAGTTTGCTAACGAGCCAACCATGCTGGCCTGGTTGGCCTGGTGCTGTGTTCGCGTCGGTATCGATTTCGACGGGAATTGCGGGTAGAGAGCTTATAGGTTCTTTCGAATGGAACGAGGCGAAGGTTGGGCTGCGGGCTGAAGACTTCTCCGGACGACGCCGGGCCTACCAGCGATGTTGTCTCATCCAGTCTCGCGCGGCGGCCAGGAAGAGGTCGTCGTCCGGTTCGCAGCCGATGGTGACGCGCACGCCGAGCCCTGGGTAGGTCAGCACTGTGCAGCCGAATTCCAGGCAGCGTGCGGCGAAGCTGTCCGACCGCCGGGCGAGGGGCAGCCATACGTGGTTGGCGACCGATCGCGGCATCCGGAAGCCGAGTTCTTCGAGGTGTCCGGTGACCCGGTCGCGTTCGCGGCCGAGGCGTTTGCACCGCAGCTGGATCCGGCCCGACGCGTGGAACGATGCCAGGGCCCCGGCCTGAGCTGTGGCGGAGACCTCGAACGGTAAAGCCGCGGCCGCTACCGCTCGTGCGATCTGCGCGGGGGCGACGAGGTATCCGACCCGTTGCGCCGCGAGCGCGTGCGCTTTCGAGAAGGTGCGGGTGACGACCAGGTTCGCGTGGCTGGCGGCCCAGTGGTCGCGTGCCATCGCGATGGTCTCGTCGGCGATCCCGGCGTAGTCGATGTACGCCTCGTCGAGGAGGACGGTCACGGTCGGGGGCACAGCCGCGAGGAACCGCCGCAGTGCTGCCGGGTCGTGCACGGTGCCGGTCGGGTTGTGGGGGTTGCTGATGACGACCATGCGCGTCGTATCGGGCCGGATCGCCTCGGCCGTGGCGTCCAAGTCGACCGCCCAATCGCGGTCGAGGGGGACGGTGCGGTGGGCGATGCCTGCCTGCTGTGCCAGTTGGGGCAGTGCGTGGAACCCCGGCTCCGGCAACAGCACCTCGGGCGCGACACCCGTGCGGGCAAGCTCGAAGAGCCGTCGGATCAATGTGGACGATCCCGGCCCGATGACAATTTCGTCCTCGTGTGCGGAGAGCTGCATCGCAATGGCCTCGATGAGCGTTCTGCACGTGGGATCTGGATATCGGTGAGCGGCTGCGAGCGTGTCGGCCATGGCCTGCTGAGCATCTCGCAAGGGGGGAAGGTGTGACTCGTTCGCGGACAGCCGTATCGCGCCTCCGTCTCCCGGGGTTGCGACGGAAAGTGCAAGACCCTGGGCATCCGCGCTCGTGCTGTTGCCCCGACGGGACTGCGTTGGGCGGCTGGGCGTGTCTGTCATTGGCGCGGTCCTTGTCACGCTGCGGCCGCGGAGGCCGGACGCGGCGGCTCGGTGAGAAAGCGGTCGATTCGGCCGGCGATGTCGGGTGCGGCCGCGGCGGAAACGAAGTGCCGTTGTCCTGGGAGCAACTGGGTTCGCACGTCGGGAATCGCCTCGGCGAGCGCGGCTGACGCGGTGCCTGCTGGATGTGCCGGGCTCAGCTCGCCCAGGAGAAGCAGTACGGGCACGGTGATCCGGGCGGCGTCGGCGGCGGTCCACAACAGGTGGTCGACCTGGCGAAGCTCGGGCACGAGCGCCGGGACGAGCGACTGCAGGGAGGAGAGCGCGACCATCCTGTCTGCCCGGTGTTGTGGCATCGGGATGACGTGGTCAAGGTAGAGCCGTATCGCCCTTTCAAGGTCCCGGTTGTCGATCGCGTCGAGAATCTCGGGCGTGAGCCGGTCGAATAACCGGCCGGTGACGGGAAGCAGCGGCTCGTAGAGGATCGCACGGGAGGCGGGTAGGTCCGGCTGCGCGATGAGGGCTTGCAGCACCGCCACCGCTCCGGTGCCGTGGCCGAGGACGGCGGGCCTGCCGCCGAGACTGGCGACGGCGTGGGCGACGGTGTCGGCGAGCGTGTCGGTCGTGCGGATCTCGTGGTCGTGCGGATCGGATCGGCCGAGCAGCCATACCCGGTGATGGACAAGGGCTTCGGCGACGGGCAGCCAGCTTGACGAAGGATCAACGGAGTCGGGCACTACGAGAAGGTTCGAGCCGCCGCCGACGAGTTGGAGTCGCGAGGCGTGGACGGGCACGGGCTCGGGTGGGAACGAGAGGAACGGTTCGATCGGATCAGGCATGAGTAGTACTCCTTCGCTGCAACAGGTTCTGACCCGTGTCCGTGGAACCGGACACCGGTGAGGACCGTGCAGCGGTGCCTGCACGGGCGAGGGGAAAGCGTCGGAACGCTGCGAGGCGGCGACACTCGCGAACGTGGTGCCGGGAAGGCTGAACCTCAGCGCATTTCGGAGAGCGCGACGGTCGTCGCCGGCCAGGTCCCCCAAGAACTGGCGTGACTCCACTTTTGCCTGAGACGGCCTCATGCGTCAAGAACGGAGAGGCGCAGTCTGATGCCGCCATGTCTGGCCAGATGACGGCCCGTCGGAGGACCTGAGCGAGCCGGGCGAGCCCTGGGCGGCAGTGCTGAGGCGCTGCCGCCGGCCTGGAACCTGCCTGATGCAAAGCGCGGTACAAAGCTGGTTTAGTCCACTGCGGCAACTCAGTTGATCGCGGTGTGTAGCTGTTCGCTAGGCTGAACGGCGCAAAATCTGACTTTGCGTGACTTTTCTTGGTGACTCTCGGTGTGATCCGTGCTTGACTGCGAGAGCCGGGAACGGAGGCGTACCGATCCACAGTAGACGGGGCGTCGTCGCAACATTGCGGGCGATCGCGGGCCTGGCATCGAAAGCACGGCGGCGGAGACCTTTCGCGGGGGAAGGTCTCCGCCGGGCGCCTCGGGGCGCAGCGGCGAGAGTTGCCGCCCGGGTGGTCTCGCCGGCTGGCGACAGCGCGGCGGTCGACGGAGGGGGGATTTCTGGTGAGCGACGGCAACGTCGAGCCGGACGAGGAAGATCCGGGCGGTGCGCGCGTCGTCTTCTTGACGGAACCGGGCGCATGCGCCGGACGCCTTGAACCGGCGCAGGTCTTGGTTCCGCAGTGGCTGGCCGATCAGATCGATTTCCATGCGTGGCCCTCGGTTCCCACGCCGGGGCATCTGCCCGGCCGTGCTCGCACGGTGTGCGAGCACGTCGACTGGGAGCTGGTGCACGCCGAGGCGCCGGAGCTGTTCGAGCGGCGGAAACAGGTTGGCGCGCCTGAGCTTTCGGCGTTGTGGGAGGCCAAGGCGGAGCTCGCGGAGACGGGGACGCCGCTGGCGTTCGACGTGCAGCTCGAAGAAGTGGGCGGGGAACTCGCGCTCGCGGTCTACGGGGCCGGTGTGATCGGTCGGCTCGATGACGACCAGTGGCGCATCGTGGCTCCGCTGCTGGCGACCTGCTGCAGCTCGATCCACGAGCCGCGCTCGGACGTCGAATTGTTTGGCAGCCTGCTGCGTCCTGCGCGCCCGCCGGCGGTGTCGGGGAAGCGGGCGATCGGCGGCTCGATCCGGCCGCAGCACTGGCAGATCGGGGACTGGGTGCACACGTGGTTCGGGTACGAGATCCACGGCGACCTCCGGCCCGGATGCGTGTGCACGGCTCACACTGTCGCTGCCGCGGGCGCGCAGTTCGGGCCGAATCTCCGCGCCACGGCGTGAACATCGCCGCGCAAACGCTGCGCGAGCGCTGAACTTCTGCCATGCCGCTCGTGTGCGGCTGAGCAATGAGGACCGATAGGCGGCGGATGCCGCCGACGAAGCCCTGGGGATCACGAACAGGTCGCAGTGGCGCGCGCGAGGTGGGCTTCCCCAGCGCCTTGTTGTGGCGCGCTGCGGCCTAGCCGGTCCCGCCGCGGGGCCTCCGGGTGGGCCGATAGGCCCGCAGCGGCGGGACCGGTGCCTCGAACACTTGACGGGGGAACAAATGCCGAATCATCAAAGCCCGACGAGGATGAAATTCCTTGCTCTGGCGGGGGTTCTGGCCGCAGGGGCGGCCCTGGCGGGATGTGCTCCGCAATCCGGTGATCCGCCGCGACCGAGCGCGGCCACGACGGTGCCGTTGCCGGACCCGCAGAAACGCGGCCCGGACGTCACCGTCGAAGGCACGGTGCGCTGGACCGGGCAGCATCCCGGCTGCGTCACCCTGTTGCTGCCCGGCGGCCAGACGTTCCAGCTGACCGGCGATCCGGTCAGCGACGAACTTCGCAAAGTGCAAGCGGGCGCGTCGCCCGAATCGCAGCGGATGCGTCTGACGGGATTCGTTCCGCCGGTGGAACCGGGAGTGTGCAGTCAATACGCATTCAAGGTCGAATCAATGTCGAGAGTGGCGCAATGATCTGAAAAACGACGCTCGACAGGGGGCCGATGCCGCATGGCATGGGTCCCCTTGGTGCGAGCAAAAAAAAGCAGAGAAAATAGCAAAAAAACAGGGATAGAAAGTGTTGACTCCGGCGGATTCGCTCGGGCAAGGTTCATAGCGGCCAACGGCTTCCGCCGCAGGCCGCAAGGTCGGCAGGGGGACGCCGACTGCCACCGGAAAGTCAATACGCGACGTCGTTTCTTTAAACGTGCCGGTTCTTCGCTCCGGGTGTGACGATGTTGCCGAGAGTTCTCTTCCGGTGTTCGCGTGCAGTGATACCGATTGAAATCGGGGGCTAATTTCATGGCAATACGACCATCTCCGTCCCGTGTCGCGGGTGTGGTGGCCGGAGTCGCGGTGCTCGCGGGCATCGCGGTTCCGGCGGCGGCGCAACCAGGCCAGGGCGACCGCGTGGTCGTCGACGGCAGCGCGCCGAGCTGGGCGAGCCCGTCCGCGAAAGTGGGAACGGTGCCCGCCGGCGAACGGCGGCACATCCAGGTGGCGCTCGGCCTGCGCGATGAGCGCGGAGCCGAAGCCCTGGCGAAATCGCTGTCGACGCCGGGATCGGGCAACTACCGGAAGTTCCTGTCGAGCAGGGAGTTCACCGACCGCTTCGGGCCAGATCAGTCCACTGTAGACCGGATCCGCGATTGGCTGACGCGGTCCGGGCTGAGGGTCGAGGGCGTCGCCGCGAACCGGCATTTCATCAACGCGGTCGGCACCACCGGGCAGTTGGAGAGCGCGTTCGGCGTGACGCTCGCGAAGTACCGGCACCGGACCGGCGACGGGCGGACGCTGACCCTGGCGGCGCCGCAGTCGGCGCTGTCGGTCCCGCGCGCAGTCCGCGGACAGATCACCGCGGTGCTGGGTCTCGACGACTCGGCGCAGACCGCCACCCCCGCGCACACGTTCCGGCCCGTCCCGAACGCGACTGCGCCCGGTGCCGGGGCGGCCGGAAATTCGACGTCGTGCGCTCGGTACTGGGCCGAGGCAAACGACCAATCGGTGCCGCAGAAGTACGCGTCAGGGATGCAGTCCAACGCGAACTGCGGGTACAACGCCGCGCAGATGCGCGGCATCTACGGACTGACGGATGCCCGCACCGGCGCCGGCCGGACCATCGCGATCGTCGGCGCCTACGCGTCCAAGACGGTCGTGGCGGACGCCAACCGGGCCGCGGGCGAGCTCGGCGGGAAGCCGCTGGCAGCAGGCCAGTACAGCGAGGTGCTTCCGCCGTCCTATCAGGACCAGGACACCTGTGCGCCGGAATCGTGGAACGGCGAGCAAGCGCTCGACGTGCAGGCGAGCCACATGATGGCCCCCGGCGCCGGGCTGCGGTACTACGCGGCCTCGACCTGCAAAGATCTCTTCACGCCGTTGAACCAGGCCGTGTCCGACGACAAGGCCGCGGTGATCAGCAACTCCTGGCTCATCCCGGGCGAGTCGGCCGTTCCGCGCACGACGATCGACCAGATGAACCAGATCGCGTTGCAGGCCGCGATCCAGGGCGTCTCGTTGCTGTTCGCGTCCGGCGACTCCGGGGACAACTCCGGTCCCAACGGGCATCCGGAGGCCAGTTTCCCGGCTTCGCATCCGCTGGTGACCGCGGTCGGCGGCACCTCGGTGGGCGTGGGCGCGGACAACAAGCCGGTGTTCACCACGGGCTGGGAGAACAGCGGGAACACTCTCTCCGGCGGGAAATGGGTGCCCCAGTCCGACGCGGACGGTCCGTTCGCCGGCGGCGCGGGAGGCGGGACGTCGCGGTTGTTCGACGCGCCCGACTACCAGTCCGGCGTCGTACCCGCCGCCATGTCCCACGGCAAGCGCAGCATTCCCGACATCAGCGCGGCTGCCGACGCCGAAACGGGCATCGCCATCGGGTACTCGACCTCCAACGGGTTCGTGACGGGTGCGTCCGGCGGAACCTCGGAAGCGTCGCCGGTCTTCGCCGGACTGCTCGCCGACGCCATGCAGGCCCGCGACACCGACCGGTTCGGTTTCCTGAACAATGCCATCTACTCCGATCACACCGGCATCGACGACGTCCTCCCGGTGCAAGCAGGCGTGTCGACCCAGATCATGCCGTCCTACGGGCACGTCAGCACGCCGCCGGGACGCGGCAAGTACCTGGTCGACCTGGGCTCCGCGCCGCAGACCCTGAAGACCAGCAAGGGCTACGACCAGGTCACCGGCGAGGGAACGCCGAACCGCGAGTTCGTCACGAACTTCGGCAAGTAACAGACGCGGAGCGGCCCCGAGCCGCCGGGACGCGTCGCGCGAAAGCCTGCGCGGTGCAGGGCCGGCTCCGTTTCCGCACCCGCCAGAGAAGAAAGGAGGAGAGCACCGGATGGCGACCAGCGAGCAGCACGTCAACGAATCCGGCGCGGCGGCCGCCGGGGAGTCCGCGCCCGACACCGTCGGGCCTCCGCGGAAAACACGGCTGTCGCGCACGGGCATGGTGCCTCCCGCCGTGCTGCTCGCCGTGATCGCCGCGGCGGTGGGTGTGGCGGCGGTGTCCGCCACACCCACCCCGTCGCCCGCCGCCGTCGCGCAGACGGCAGCACCGCAGGACGGGCAACCCGACGAAGAGATCGTCGCGCCGCAGCCGGTCACTCCGCACGACCTCGCCGCACTGCCGCAGGCGACCACCGACGGCACCGTGCCGGAGGCGCCGCCGGACCGCCACCGGGACGCGGCGCCGTCCGGGAAGCTCGTGCACCCTTCGGCCGCAGTGGCGGTGTACGCGTCCCCGGGCGGAGCGCCGATCGCGGCGCTGCCGCCGACCGAATTCGGCTCCGATACCTGGGTTCCCGTCATCGCGGAACAACCCGGCTGGGTCCAGGTCTTGCTGCCGGTCAGGCCGAACGGCGCGAGCGGCTGGATCTATTCGGACGATCCCGCCGTCACGCTCGCCCGCACGCCGTTCCGGATCGTCGTCGACCGCGGCGCGTTCACGCTCTCCCTGGTGCGGGACGGGCGCCAGGTAGGGCAGTGGAGGGTCGGCGTCGGGAAAGCCGCGTCGCCCACTCCGGCGGGCCGGACGTTCGTCCTGGCCTACGTGCGGCCCGATCACCCGACCTACTCGTCGCTGATCCTGCCGCTGGGATCGCACTCGGACACGTACCTCAGCTACGGCGGAGCCAGCGGCACCACCGGAATCCACGCCTGGACCTACACCGATTCGGTGCTGGGCACGCAAAGCAGCGACGGATGCATCCGCGTCCCGCAACAGGCGCTGGACGCTCTCGTCGACTTCAAGGTCCCGGTCGGCACGCCCGTGCTGATCAAGTGACAGACAACTTCGGCCCACCCGGACAGTCCAGGGCCACCAACCACAAGGGGGAATCCGTGGTCCACACAGGAAAACGACGCCAGAGCATCGCGGCCGCCGCAGCACTGGCCGCCGTCGCCGGCGGCGGCGTCACCGCCGTGCTCGCCCTGAACGGCGACCCGGCGATCGCCGCGAACCAGACGCCCGCCGCAACGGGCGGCACGTCGAGCGCCTACGGCGTCGCGGGATCCAGCACCGACAATTTCGGTCCCACGCCGACGGTCAGCTCCGCCGCAGAGGTCCGCACCGCGTCCGGCAGTTACACCTCGAAGCTCGGGATCGTCGCATCCGGGATGACCGTCAAAGCCGGCAACGGATTCGCCGAAGCCACCGTCGCCTCGGTCCGCATCGGCAACGTCACCGTCGGCCCGGTCAGCATGACCTGCCGCGACGGCAAGATTTCCTACACCGGAAGCGGACCGGCGCACCCGGCGCGCAACCTCTCCGTCTCGTACCACAACGGCGCAGGCGCGACCATCGTGATCTCCGGAGCCGGTACCAACAATGCAGGTTCCGAGGGCGGTCCCGCGCTCGCGCCGAAGCAACCCGAGACCATCACCGTCGCCGTGGCGAAGTGCGAAAAAGGCACCACGCCGCCGACCAGCGCTCCGCCGACCGGGAAGCCGACCGGCCGCCCGACCGGGAAGCCGACGGCCCCGCCGACCGACCAGCCGACGGGACAGCCGCCCGAATCCCGCGACCACGAGCAGCCCGGACCGCACCCGGGCCGCCACCAGCCCCATTCCACCAAGCCCGAGCAGCCGGCACCTGCGCCCAAGATCGTCGGTGGCCGTCGTCCGATCGTCACCGGCTGAGGCGCGCCCGCTGCTCGCCCTGCGCGGCCCGCTCGTTTGTGACCCTCCCCGGTGGAGCGGGCCGCGCCCTCTTTTCCATCGCTCGGCGCCCACCGCCGAGCGCCGCCCGGGCGCCACGCCGCCGACCCCGACTCGGCGCGATCCGGCACCCGCCCGCGGCCCGTCCTCTGCCACTCCACGCAGAGGACGGGCCGCGCCGACCCCGACCCCGCCGCCGTCCCGCCCGCCGAAGCCCCCCGGCGGACACGGAGCGGCCGGCCCGACCGGCCGAATCACCACACGCGACAGCGAGGACTCGGCACCCGATTCCGGAACTCCGGACAGCGCAACGCCGCCACCCGCGGCGCAACAGTCCACATAGGACTGCCGTGAGCCGGTCCTGTCCGATCAGAGGGGGAAGACCATGAAATCCGCAGTCAGAATCAGGCCTCGCCGATATCGCTATCGGGCGGCCGTCGATCCGGTGAGGCCGTCGGTGTTCCCAGTGTGCGTGACGTTCGCCGCGGTGCTCGCCGCGGTGGCGGCGCTGGCGTTCGTGCCGCCCGGGGCTTTCGCGGGCCCGGGGCGGTCGGGGTGCCGGGAGGTGAACGTCGAGATCCGCTCCGGCGTGCTGTCCGGGACCATGCACGGCACGCTCTGCTACCCCGGAGAGCGCGAGGACGCCCCGCTGCAGGTCCTCGTCGCGGGCGGCACCTACAACAGCAGCTACTGGTCGGACCTGGGCACGCATGCCGGCACACGCGGCCGGTCCTACGTCGCGACAGCGCTCGCGCGCGGGTACGCGACCCTGGCATTGGACCGCATCGGCACCGGGGGCTCGTCCCACCCGGCCAGCGCACTGGTCACCGGGTCGCTGCAGACCGACGCGGTGCACCAGGTGATCGCCCGGGCGCGCGCGGGCTCGCTGGACGGCCGCCGATACCGGCAGGTCGTCCTGGTGGGCCATTCGCTGGGCAGCATGATCGCCGTAATGGTCGCGGGCCTGCACCCGCGCGACGTCGACGCGCTCGCGTTGACCGGCTACAGCCATCGGATCGACCCCGCGCAGGTGGCCGCGTCGCTCGCGGCGATGCACCCGGCGGCCGACGAAGGACGCCGTCTGGACCCGGGGTATCTGACGACGAAACCGGGAACCCGCCCAGCGCTTTTCCACGCCGCGGCCGACTCCGACCCGGCGATCACCGCTGCGGAGGAATCCGCCAAGGACGTCGGAGCGTCCGCCGAACTCGCAGACGCCGCCTCGATCGGCACCGCCGCGGCGACCTCCCGCGCCATCACCGCCCCGGTCCTGGAGCTCAACGGCGGGCGAGACAGCTGGGCCTGCGCGGCCGTGGACTGCAGCAGCGCCGACGCTTTCCGCGCCGCCGAGCAGCCCAACTACACCCGGCCCTTGACTGCCTGCCTGTTGCCCGACGCCGGCCATGCCGTGACCCTCGCCGCCGACCGCGACCGCGCGAACCGCGCGATCGCCCGATGGCTGGACACCGTCCTGCACCGCAGCAGGCCCGGCACCGACTGGTCCCGCCTGTCCGCACACGTCGCCGAGACGGTCGGAAGCCTTCTCCGCAACGGCGTTCACGGCCTGTCCCGCCTGTCCTCCAGCTTCGCCGCGCACGTGCAGCTGTGCCCCTGACCAGACCCGTCCCGCACAGGACGACAACGCACACCCTTCGGAAAGAGGAGATCATGCCGGGACGCCACCGCGCACCGACTGCCGCACGCCGGACTCTCCGCGCGACTCGGGAGGCGGTGACCGCCCGTCTCGACGGCGCGGGCGCGGTCGCCGCACACGCGCTCGAGATTCTTCTGCCGCGCACCCCAGGAGCCCTCGCGAGATCGGTCGCCGGCGGGTTCCTGCCCGGCGCGATCCACCCGGAGGCCCGGCGATGATCCGCCGCAACAGCAACGCGGCCAAGGCGCACGCACCCCGCAAGGCCCGCGCCGCCGCAGCGGACCAGCAGACGCCGCGCGACGACGCGGCGCGGACGGACCTGCAGCCCACGCTCGACCTGCTCGGCGAGGCCGCCTACTCCCCGCCGGTCGTCCTGCTCTACCGGCCAGGCAGCGAGGACCGGGCGATCGTGATCGAGCGAGTGCCGTTCCGAGTCCACCGACCGGGCTACCGGCTTCCCGAGACCGAGACGAGCGTCGCCGAACTGGCGAGCGCCGCAGGTCTCGCGGCAGCCGATCTGGCCCGCAGGCTGGTGGAGCTGGAGTCGGCACACCTGCTGGTGTGGCTGCCCGCGTACCAGCTCTACGTGCTCAACGACGCGGGATTCGGCGAGGTCGAGCACGCCCGCGAGTTCAGTTCGCTGCTGTGGAAGATCGGCCACGTGCCCCAGCCCGACCGCCCGTCGGACGCGTGGCGGGCCACGCTGATCGTCGGGCGCGCCGAGCTGGAAGTCTGCCGCGAGGACATCGGCGACGAACTGTGGGTCGTCGACCTCGCCGGACGGCCGACGACGGTCGACGCCGACGCCGCGATGGCCGAGCACGGCTTCCACCGCACGCAGAAATGGGTCGGCCGCACCGACACCGAGCGCGGCGCGATCCACACGACCACGGTCGCCGTGCCCGGTATCGGCCGGGCGGCCGCGCGAGGCCTGTACGAGCCCGGAAAAACCGTCGTGACCCCGCCGTGGGACGCAGCCTGGCACGAACTGGCCGCGGTGCGCGGGCTGACGAGCGTCGAGCCGTCGAGCACCCCGCCCCCGAAAGGCCTGTGGTGACAGTGGATTGCACGTGCCCGCGACACCGGGAAGACAACGACAAGGGTCGTTGCGAAAGAGGAGCCCAGTGATCGTCTTCGCCTTCGTAGTCCTAGGGTTCCTGGCCGGATTCCACGTCGTCCGCACCCTGGGCGCCGGCAAGGCCAGGACTCGCTCGCAGGAACTCGGCCTGCTGGGCCTGCTCGCGGCCGGGGCCGCGCTCGGCTGGCTGGCCTGGATCGACAGCCGGTCCGAGGGCGCCTTCACGTTCGTCAGCTCGGTGTTCGACGACCTGCACCAGGTCATGGGAGCCGTCGGCGACGTCGTCGCGGCGGCGATGCTGATCGTCACCGTCGTCGCGGTAGCTCTCGGAATCCTCGCCGTGGCCGCCTCGGCGGTCGCGATCGCCGCTGTCGCCTGTGCCATGGCGGCCGCGTTCTGGCAGGCCTTGGCCGACGCCGAAACGAGCGGCCGCCCGCCGTGGTTCTCCGAACTGTACGGCTCCCGCAACGCAGTCGTCAGCCCGCCTGCCTGGGAAGCAGGAGTGCTGCGCTACGGCCGCGCGGCCGCGTCGGCGCTGGGCCGGCAGGCCATCGGCCCGGTCAGGCTGCGCGTGTGCGGACCGCACCCGGCACACCTGCACATCGTCTACGACCACCTCGTCTGCGTACGGGTGCAGGCGGACTGGGACGTCTACGAGGGCTGGAGCGTCCGCGTCGGCAGGGAACGTCACCGATTCGGCCCGGCACTCCTGCCCGCGCCTGCGGAGATCAGCCGCTGGGTGTGGAGGGTCGCGAGCGCGTACGCCGCCCGGCCCGGTCTCTCCCGGCCCCGGGAATGGCACGCTGCCGGCGAGGCCGAAGCGATCAGGCAGGCCGTGGAACGGGCGTTGGCGCGGCGCAAACGGCCGGAGATCCCGGAACAGCCGGGCAGTGCTGACGACGCGGAAGGAACCGACGATTCCGCGTAGCCCCTGCTAAATCAAGAAACGCCGAGAAGAAAGGGTGCGATGCGGGCCAGGGCCGCATCGCACCCCTTTATTGCTGCCGAACTTAATGCGGGAACGCTCAGCGGCGTTTGTGGTACGCCTGCACGACGTGGTCGGCGATCCGGCCGCGGTCGGCCACGTCGTAACCGTTCTTGTGCGCCCAGGCTCGGATGGCTTGGTTCTGCTCGCGGTCCACGGCGGCCCGGGGCTTGGCTGCGGCCGCGACCGCCCGCGTCGTCGACGCGCGCCGGGTCTGCTTCCGGCCGTGTGTGCGACGGGCGTGTTCGATGTACTGGGCCAGCGCGTCGCGCAGATCGTCGGCGTTGGCCTGGCTGAGATCGATTTCGTATTGTGCGCCGTCGAGACCGAAATCGACCGTCTCGTCCGCGTCCGATCCGTCGATATCGTCGACAAGGCTGACGACGTGCTTCTGAACCATTTACTGCTCCCGTTGGGTTTCTGTCGATTCAGTGACCATCACAGAATAGACAGAAATGCGGTCGATGTCGCGCAATTACGGGAGTGAATTCGCTGTGTTGCGTTCCGTGTGCTTATGCTGCCTGAACGTCGTGGTCGAACAATGTGCCGATCTGTTTCGCGGTCTCGATTGCGAGCGGGTCGTTCATGACGGTCTGGACGTCGAGCCACCACGAGGCGTTGTCGTCGAGGGCGTCGAAATCCGCGGGGCGGTCGGCGACCGGCGTCGCCGGCACTGCGACGGCCTGCTGCACGGCGTCGAGCCCGGCGAGGATCAGCGCAGCCTCGACCACGCGACCGCCGGGGCCGACCCCGGCCCCGCGAACAGCGTGTTCGGCGATGTCGCGGCTGTCGGCGGGGAGACGGCGCAGCAGGTAGGCGCGGAAGTCCCACAGTTCGACCAGCAGCCGGTACAGCTGTTTGTCGGTGCGGCCGAAGCAGAGCATGCCCGACCATTGCGGCCGGTGCGGGGTGTAGGCGATGGAGGGCATCGCCGCGTGGAACCGGGTCCAGAGCGGGTGCAGCGCGAAGGTCGCGCGCCAGCGGCGCAGACCGGTGCGCGCGGCGGCCCAGGCGGCCTGGATGGCCGAGGCTGTCAGCCCGGCCATGACGAACGTTCCGGACAACGGCATCAGGATGTTGTCGGCGAGCCCGGCGTTCCAGCCGGGCTCGCGATGGACCAGGAACAGGCCCTGGGTGACCAGGACGTGCGCCGCGTACAGCCCGGTGAGCCCGGCGCCGACTGCGGCGACGCGCAGCCCCCTCCGCAGGTGCGGGAGATGGCCCGCCCGTGCGCCCCAGCGGAGGAAAGACCGGATGGCGACCACGGCGGCGTAGAACAGGTAGCCGCCGAAGCACAGGAACGCGACGCTGCTCGCGGGAGCTCCCGCGGCCAGTTGGTCGGTCCGTCCGAACGCGCCGAAACCGAACGCGGGGTCGGCGGGCACGGTGCTGAACGACACCGCCATGCCCGCGAGCAGGCCCGCCACGACAGCGGCCTGTGCGACGACGCGGCGGCGCGCCCTGGCGGGGTCGGTTTCCGCCGACAGCAAGACGAAGGCCCGGCATCCCAACGCGGCGACCAGGAACGACCCGTACTGCAGCGGCCAGGCGAGAGGGAACCCGGCGGCGCGGTCAAGCGGGTCGTGGACGAACGGGAGCTGCGCCGCCAGACCGGCGTTGAGCGCGACGCAGCACGCCACCAGCGCGTTCCTGGCTCCGTTCCGGCCAGCCCCGGGGAACTGTCGGCGCATCGGCAGGAACAGGAAGATCGCGAGCGCCGCGGCGGCGACCGATCCGACCGCCAGGGTCACAGCGTCCGGTCAGCCGGGAGGCCGAGTCCGTAGTCCATCGCTCCGGCGACGCGGCGCAGGACGGTGTCGTCCTGAGCGCCCGTCCGCGCGGCGGTCGGCCGCCGTGCGGGATCGCTCCACTTCGTCCCCAGCTCCGCCGCCAGCAGTTCAGCTTCCAGTTCGTGCACGGGGTCGGTGTCGATCTCGGCTGCGGCGACCCCGTTGGTCCGGCAGAGGCCCGCCTGCACCGTGGAGCGCAGCGCCGCAGGCGAGGCGGCGGGGATCACTTGCTTCATCATGATCACCATCAGGTCGGTCAAGCGGCCGTTGCTGCGGTGGTCCAGCAGGATGTGCCCCAGTTCGTGGAGGATGGCGTTCCGTACCGCGAGTCTCGGCCAGGCGTCGTCGAAGAAAACGTAGTCGGTTTCCCGGCCCGCGAGCCATACCCCGGAGAACGGGGGCTGGTCGATGTCGAGGGTGCTCATCGGAATCAGGCGAATGGCCCGCCCGCGGTGCGCGGCCAAGGTGGCGCACACGGTCTCGACGGTGACCGGGTCCGGCATCGACACCGACGAGAAGAGAGCTTTCGCAACCGCAGTCGCGCGTTTGCGCGCCTGCCGTTGCTCATGGCGGCCGAGCATCGTGGATGGGTCCCCCTCGACTTCGTGAGTCGTCGTTCAACCCCAGCCGGCGGTAGCTGGCGGCTGTTCCCCCAGTACAGCACCGCAGGGACAGTTTCTGGCCGGTATTTGTCCAGACCAGCATGCATAGAGGGGCGCAGGTGCCCCTGGAGCTGGGGACCGGACACCGGAACATCGGTGTGATGTGCAGCACGTCGGGGCTGGGGTGCCGGTGAGCGGGAACGTGCACGTACCCCGAGTCCCGGGCGAGCTGCGCGGCTGGCGGTGCAACAGCAGTGAACGGAGTCGCATCAGGGGTGAACGCTGTCGAAAACTGGCAGCTCAGCTGCCTGAGGGCGGGGGCGAGGACGGAGGGAGCAAACGGTAGCTCGCGGCGGCTTCGGTTTCCATCTCCATGACATTCCGGATGATTTTCGCTGCGGTGGTTTCGACTCGCTCGCGGGAGGCGGGGTCCTCCATCTCGCCGAGGACCCGCAGCGCTCCCGCGAGCGTTCCGTTCCTGTCTAGGCTCTGCGGCCACTGGGCCGCGGCCGGGTCCTCGGCCGTCCAGGCGGGATCGCCGATCCCGCCGAGGAGGTAGCGGAGGCTGACGCCGAAGTACTCCGAGAGCTTCGCGGGCAATCCGATCGGAACATCGTTCGCGGACAGCGTGCCGTCGCAGAGCCCCTGCAACTGGGCGGGGTCCGCGCCGATTTCGGCGGCAACGTGTTCCGGGGTGAAGCGGAGGCTCTGCGCGCCGTCGTCGTCGACGCCCAGGAACAGGGCCTTCACTCGCTGGGCCATTGTGGACGCGTCGTAGTCCGCTTCCGGCGTCACCAGGTCGCCGATCGGCTTCCTGTAGAGATCGGCGATCGCCTGGAGGACGTCGAGCGACGGATTGGTTCTCCGGCCGCTTTTCAGCTGCCCGACGTACGTCGGAGTCTTTCCGATGGCACGCGCGATCTCCGTGTCCTTCAGCGGCTCGGAGGCGCGGGGCAGGTCGGGGTTGCCGGACCTGAGCCGCAGTTCGGCCAGCCTGGCGTCCGAGACCGGCATCGGAGTGGCGAACAAAACTCTGAGCTTGCGCGTCAGCGGGTGCATCGGCGAAGCGGATTCACTCTGGCCCGACTCTTGCGGGGCTGCGCCGTGATCCGGCGATGGGCTGCTCAGCCACTCGACCGGCTTGCCGTAGAGACGGGCGACGCCTTCGAGGAACTCGCGCCGCGGGTTGTCCCTGTATCCGGATCGCACCTGTTCGACGTATTTGGCGCTGTAGCCGACCCGGACGCCGATTTCGGTGTTGGTGAGGGCGCGACGACGGCGGGGCAGATCGGGGTTTCCCGACCGTCGCACGAGGTCGGCCTGCTCGTCGTCAGACACGGGAAGCGGCGTTTCGAACAGCTCGCGCAGCCTCTGCGTCAGCGGGCGAACGTCGGAGCCAGGCATGTCAGTGTCGTGTTGCTCTTGAGCGTCCATGTCGCTCTTCCCCCCGGCCGACTGTGCTCGTGCGCCGCTGCCCGTTCTCACGCTCCGGAGCAATCGGGCGGGCGGCGTCCGCGCTGAGTATACCGCCTAGCTCGCTTCCATTACCCGCTGTGACGAAATTTCGTCATGGCGGGCCATTCGGGTGATAAACGATCGTCGGTAGCCACCATGGGCTCAACTGACTTAGCCTCACAGCGGGGAACTAACTGGGAAGCTAGTTTAGTGAGGGTGTGGGTGACGCCACGGAGGGGGACGCTGCGCGGCGGCGAGTTCACGGCGCTTTGGGTTTCCGAAGCGCTGTCGACTGCCGGTGACCAGTTGGCGAAGGTCGCGGTGGCCGTGCTCGTCTACGAGCGTACGGGCTCGGCGGCATGGTCCGGGATCGCGTACGCGATGACGCTGCTGCCGGGGCTGGTCGCGGGGCCGGTTCTCGGCCCGCTGGCCGACCGGCTGCCGCGCCGGGGGCTGATGGTCGTGTGCTGCCTGCAGCAGGCGGTGCTGGTCGCGGGGATGGCCGTCCCCGGCGTGCCGCTGGGGGTGCTCGTGGTCGCGGTCGCCGCGGTCGCGGCCATCGCGGCGCCGTTCAAGGCGGCGCAGACTGCGGTCGTTCTGGACATTCTCGACGAGCCGCGGGCGAACAAGGCGGGCAACGCGCGTCTCGGGATCATTCGCGAGGCCGGGCAGCTCGCGGGCTTGGCGGGCGGGGCTGCGGTCGTGGCGACGGTGGGCACCACGGTCGCGCTGTCGCTGGACGCGGCGAGTTTCGTCGCGGCCGCCGCCCTGCTGAGGTTGGGCCTGCGGCAGCGCCCCGCGGCACGGGAGGCGGCCGGACCGCCGGAGAACACTGGCGGGGCGCTGCGGATCATCGCCGCGACCCCGCCGGTCCGCCTGCTGTGCGTGCTCGTGCTGCTGTGCAGCCTCACCGCCGTTCCCGACGGGGTGATCGCCCCGCTGGTCGGTCAGGTCGGTGGGCCGCCCTGGACCATCACCTTGCTGCTCGGTGCCGACTGCCTGGGATTCATCCTCGGAGCGCGATGGGCAGCCCGGGCCGACGAACGGTGCCAACGGGACCTCATCGCGCCGCTCGCTGTCCTGTCGCTGGCGCCGCTCGCCCTGTTCGCGGTCCTGCCGGGCCTGGTCCCGATGGCCGTGCTGCTGGTCCTGTCCGGAATCGGCGCCTCCTATCTGCCGCTGATCCGCGCAGAGATCGCCGAACGCGTGCCCCCGCATCGTGTGGGTGCGGTGACCGGCCTGGTCGGGTCGGTCTTGCGGGCAGGGCAGGGGCTGGTCGTGGTCGGCGCGGGCGGTCTCGCGCAGTGCCTGAGGTCTGCCGCGCTGGCGGTCGCGGTGACCGGTGCGGCCGGAGCGTGCCTGTCCTGGTGGTGCGCACTGCGGTGGATCAGGACGCTCCGGGCCGAACGGGCTATCGGATGAGCTGCTCAGAAGTCGCGGTCGCCGCGCATCGCACACCTCCTTGACCGACGGTCGACTGGGGATCCGCCTGCACCACAGGGATCAGAAATCACGGTCGCCACGCATGTGCGGCCACCTCCAACGGGTCGCGTGAAGGGGAGGGCATGAAAGAGCTGAGGGTCAGGCTCAGAAATCGCGGTCGCCGGGAATCTGCACGCGAATCACCTCCGGGGGCTTCCAGTCCCGCGGCACGGCAACATGGCGGCGCGGTGGAGGGGCGCCACCTGCTGCCGCGTACGCGAGGGATCACTCGGTTCGTCCGGAACAGTGTCTCGCGCGCAGGCACAATCCACACCGCCGGAGCCCGGTTCATCGCCCGCGTGGAGGGGTTCGCCATGTGGCGGTTTCCCCGCAGCGCGCTGGCCTGGCTGCTGGTCACCGACGTCTGCGTCCTGGCGTGGACGTGCTGGGCCGCGTCCCGCTCACCGGTCGGGTGGCGTGACGTCCTGAGCTTCGGAGTCCTGGCGGTGTGCGCGGGCGTGCACGTGGCGAGCACGGCCGCCACCGAAGAAAGATCCTTCGGCCGGCAGCCGCGCGGGCACGTCGACCAGACCAGCATCTGGGTCTTCACCGGAGGTTTGACGCTGCCGGTGCCTTTGCTGGTCGCGCTCGTGGCGCTGATCCGGTTCCAGCGATACCGCATCGCCCGCAAGGCCCCGTACCGGTTCATTTTCAGTTCGGCCGGGATCCTCGCCAGCGCTCTCGCGGTGCACGCGATCTCCGAGGAAATGCCGCTGCGGTCCTGGCTGACCGGACGACGCGCGCTCCCGCACACGCAGTCCGAGGCGTTGGTTCTCCTCGGCGGGATCGTCGCCGCGGTGGCGACCTACTTCCTCGTCCAAGCGGTGATCGTCGGGCTGGCCAACGGTCTGACCGATTCGGCCGAGGCACGAGCCCGTGCACGGCGGCCGTCGCCCAGTTCGGCGCCTGCGGCACCGGCACCGGTCTGGACGCTCGAGAACCTGGTCGGGGACCGGGCAAGCAACGTGTTCATCCTCGTGACGCTGGCCGTTGCCGTAGGCGCGACCGTTGCCCACTCGGTGAGTCCGTTCTTCGTCCTCGCCTTCGTCCCGGTGGCGGTGCGGTTCACACGCACGGAGCAGAACCTCAAATCGGCGTACTCCAAGGCCCACCACGACACTCTCACCGGGCTGCTCAACCGCAACGGGTTCGATCCGGCGGCCGAGCTTGAACTGCTGGCCGGCACCAGGGCCGGTCGGTCGACGGCCCTGCTGTTTCTGGACATCGATCATTTCGGGGCTTGGAATGGCAAGCTGGGTCATCTCGGCGGAGACCAGGTCTTGCAGGCGGTGGGCCGCGTCATCGAAAGCCAAGTCCGCGACGGCGACCTCTCCTGCCGATGGGGCGGGGAAGAATTCGCCGTCTTGCTGCCCGCCGCGGACCAGCACGAGGCGCAGGCTGTCGCGGAGCGCATCCGGTACGCCTTCGCGACCATGCGGTTCGTCGTGACTAAACCGGCCGGCGGTGAGGAAGTACTGATCAACGACGAAAAACTCGACGGTGCCGGTTTCACCTGCTCGATCGGAATCGCCCTGTCACCCGAGCACGGGATCGGTCTCACAGAACTGGAGGACGTCGCCAGCCTGACGATGAAGACCGCCAAGCAAGGCGGCCGCAATCAGGTGGCGATCGCTCCGGGCGCGACGCGTGCGTCGCACGCATCTGACGAGATGGCGGCGAGCTAGCCAAAGCGGGACGTCGTGGTCCGCGAGATTCGCCATCGAGGGACCCGGGTGTTCTGAAGTTGCAAAGGCGGAGGCTTCCTGGCCTGCGTGGGCGGGAGGCCGAACTGGAGAAAGGCGACCCGTTCCTGGCCAGACCCCGGTGCAGCTTGCCGCGAGGCAGAAGAACCGGGCCCATGTTCGCATGGCGTTTACCGGAGTCCGCCGACCTCCGGTTCTAGCAGCACAGGCAGCAGGTTGTCCGGCTTGTCGAGCCAGCACCACTGCCGGGCGGGGGTCATGGTAACGCCGAATCGCCCGCTGTCCGGGCGGCCGGTTTGTTGCCACCAGCGCCATGCTGTTACGGCGTGTTCCCAGAGCGGTTCCGGCCCGTACTGGCGCACCTTGTAGAGGTTTCTGTGCGTCGATTCCGGGGTGACATAACAGATCGAGGAGGATCCGGTGCCGATGTCGTACAGGAGCACCTCCCAGCGGTGGACGTGCCGGGCGAGGATCCTGCGCTGCACGCCGGGCAGGTGCAGCCCGATCGCCATTGCCACGTTCGGGTCTTCCCCGATTTCCCGGGGATCGGCCCAGGTGAACGATTCGGTGGCGGACGCGTCGTCTTCCACGAGGCGTCTCATCCGCTCCGCGTGTCCGGACGGGAGCGGGTGCGGGCGCAGTCGTGTCCGGGTGACGTCGTTCATGATGTGCCCGTGCGCGATTCCGCTGTCGAGCACGCCGAGCTTGAGCACGCCGCTGCCGTGGATTCCCGTCGCCCAGGGTGTGAGGATCATTCCGCCGGGGACGGTCTGGCGCAGCCAGGCGGTCGGGATGTGTCCGGCGACGGCTTCTGCGGTGGAGACGATCCGGCTGTAGGGTGCCCGCTGCGGAATGCCGGCTTGTCCGTCCCCGGAGATCACTTCGATCCGGTCGTGCCCTGTCCGGCGGAGAGCATCGCGGGTGTACTGGATCCCGTTGCCGGTTTCGACGGCGGTGACGGCCTGGTCGCCGAGGTACGCGCCGAGCAGAGCCGCCAGGTAACCGGTCCCGGCTCCGATGACCAGCACGGTGTGCCAGGGCTGCAGATCGAGGGCGCCCAGGACGCGCAGCACGGCGCTCGGCTGCGGAAGGAAGCCGGTGATCCGGCGGCCGATGTCCGGCCACGTCGCATGGCGCTCGTCGAACCGGGTCACGATCGCGGTGTCGGAGAAAACGGCGCGCAGCCAGTCGGTGGTACCCCGTTCGATCGGCAGGGCACGGCGGGTGCCGTCGTCGACCCACGCGTGACGGGGTACGAACGCGGACCGGTTCGTGCGCACGAACGCGGATTCCCAGCGCTTCGCGAGGGTGCCTGAAACATTCAGCCGGTCGGCGAGGCTGGCCGGGCCAACACGATGTTTGTCCGCCCTGCCGGTATTGGCCATCGCGCGTTCTCCTCCGTCAATGCCCGCTGCGGTCAGCGCGGCCGTCACTGTGTGGGTTGATGTCTCGCGATCGCGGGTGCGTACCGTGATTGCCGATGTCCGAGGGCACAGTCGATCGGGGTTGAGCGTCCGCGCACCGCAGGGCCGGAGCTGACCACCGCGCCGCGTCGGCTGCAGGGCTGCGACGGTCAGCAGGTTCACCTGCGCGAGCACCGAACACACGGCTCAACGAAGGGCTGGTGCACCTGTCCGCCGAATCTGCCGACTTCTCGTTGTCGTGTGCGCACGGCGGCCGCAGTACGACGCCGGGCGGTGTGCGCCGAACTCGGGATCTCACTGGCTGTTCTCGTTGTTGCTGATGGAAAGGGATCACCTGATACGGGACGAGCGGTCGGCAGGCGAAGGCTTGCGCCGATTGACAGCGTTCTGCCCTCCGTGCGGTCTGATCCGCACTTTTTCCCGGAGCAGCAGCCGACGGATCGTTCCGTATGAGGCCTGATGCGCGTCGGCGATGCTTTGGATGGTTGCCCCGCTTTCGTACTCCCGTACGATTCGCGGCACGTCGAGTGCGCGGCGCACTCCCTGCCTGATTTCCGGGAGGACGGCACCTTCCTGCCGGAGCAGACGCCCGGTCCAGCTCAGAGACAGCCCGTACATGTTGGCGATCTCCGTGATCGACGCGCCAGCTCTCCACATTGCGAGCATCTGCCGGTTGCGTTCGATGCGTGCGATCTGCTCGTCGTGGTCGCGCTCGCCGGAAGTCACTTGAGATTCGGCCGTCCTTCTGCGGGTTTCCTGCGGTGTGCCTCTACGGCTGCGGCAGCTCGGTCTGTCGGGTTCGCCTGTGGGCCTGGGCCTTCGTGGAGATAGGAAGCGGATTGGGGCGAGAGCGGTGGTGCAGAGGCTGGAAGAGGCATCGGTCATCCTGAAATGGCGAGTTCCGTGCAGGCGTGTCAAGGGCGAGCTCCGGACGTGGAGAATCGCTCGGCGTCGACCAGTTGGGAGAGCGCGAGGTCGGTGTCGCGCCGTCTCTGTCGAAAGATGTGCGTCACCACGGCTTGGCGCTGTCAACCTCAGCCGTCCGGGGTAACCGAAGGCCGTTGTTTGCTTCGCAGTTTTCGGACGGAAGGGGCGTGCAGCCGCATGTGGCCAGGCAACCGTTGACTCCAGCGGTTGCGAGGACTCCTGGCGGGCGAAGTTCCACGCCTAGTTTTCTCAACCAGTAATAGACTTTGTAGGGGGTTGTATTCTCCGCGTCCGCGATTTCGTTAATCGTTTGTCCGTCTTGATAGAGTTCGGCCCACCGCGTCTTCGCCTGGTCGGTCTCAGCGGCGTGTGTGTGGTCTGGGCTGCTGTCTGGCTCCTCTCTGGACGGGGAAGGGTGCAGGTGCCGGGGTGTGCGTCGGACCGGCCGTGTGTGCGGTCGATTGGCGCCTGACGGCGACAAATGGGCGGTGATAATGTCGGCGGACTCGGCGGTGTCGAGAGCGACGGCGTCCAGTTGGGCGAAGACGTCGGATCCGTCTGCCGGAATGATGCCGATCTTGCGACCGGGAAGTGCGAATGACCCGGTGAAACCTCCGGGTCGGTAGTCCACCGGTCCGGCTTCGGTGTGGTAGCGGGTGACCGCGCCCTCCAGCCCGCGATGGTAGCCCGCGCGGTCCGGCACGACGCGGATCAGGAGAGCCGCCGAGGGCCGGGATCCGTCCACGTGACCGGCCAAGTGGTCGATTTGCTGCGGGCCTGTGCGAGGTTCTCGCGCCAACCCCGTGAGGACCTGCTCGCCGATGAACACGGTGATGGCATCCTTGCGGACGTCGCTTTTCGAATTATTCGGTATTCGGGCCTCTTCGATCGCCTGGGCCGGTTGGGCATGGCGCAGCCGGGGACCCGTCATAGCCGCCGTGTAGTCGGGCGTGCGCAGCGGAGCCGGCACTGTCAGCGGATTCCAGATGTCGATGCGGCTGGACCTGCGCGCACAGTCCTCGGCGGCGGCGACGTGGTCGGGCCTTCCCGGTGTCCCGAGGACGAGCACGAACTCTTCCGGAACACGGGCCAGGTCGATGACGCGGTCTCGGTGACGCTTGTTGACGCCGATGGCCGCCAAGACAGCGCTGACGTCATTCGAGTGGGGCGAGCGTCGTCCCAGTTCCCAGTTGCTCAGCAGCCCAGGTGAAAGGAATGCTCGGCGACTGAGTTCGCGCAATGCCCAGCCGTGATCCTCGCGCGCGTTGCGCAGGGCGCACGCGAGCAGGACGGTTCGTGCGAGCGTTCCCTCGACGCGGTGTTTCCGAATTTGCTCAGGCATCCGGTCCTCCCGGGGCAGGCTGGACTAGGGGATGTTTGTCGCCTGGTTCGCTTGGCAACTCGCTCACCTGCTGCAGTTGTGCCGTTTGCCCGCTCAGTTCGACGCTGTGGCCGGACCGGCGGCAGCGAGAGAGTCGGAGGCGGGGGTTGCTGCGCCAATTCAGCCGACGCTGGCGAGTCACTCTTGTTCTCCATGCGAGACGACGACGCTGATGTGGCGTGGCGCAGGTCGGTCTGCGCTTACGGGATGAGCGCCGATACGAGGTTGTGCGCAGTCGTCGAGGCTGCTCATCGATGCTGGGTGCTTTCTTTGAGGTGGGGCAGTGGTGGGCGCGGATGACGCGGTAGATCTGGAGTCCGGCCTGCCCTGGGCCGCGGACGCCGCCCAGGTGCTGCGTAACGACGTACCGGATACCTCGTAGTCAGTCCGCTGCCGGTTCGGCGTCAGTCCGGACACGGCGCGACAGTGTGCGCCGGTGTCCGCCTCCGCGTGGCCGCAGACGCGCGCCGGATTCGACGAGCAGTCGCTGCACGAACCCGTAGGAGCGCTGGATGCTCTCGGCGAGCGCGCGGATGCTTGCGCCGTTCTCGTATTTGAGCTTCAACTGGGCGGCCATCGCGTTGCGGTCGTCGCCGACGATCCGCTGGCCCTTCTTCATATGGAGTTGGGGTTTCATGTGCTGGTGCCTTTGGTTCGGTGCGGGCAGGTGTTTGCGGTCGGGCCGGCGGGGGTTCTGGGCAGGCGTTATCGGCGCCCGTGTTAGGCGAGGAAGCCGGCGGTGCGGCGGTCGGCGGGGACGGCGGCTTCATCGCTGAGTTCGCCGCGGGAGACCGAGAGCCAGGGAGCCGGACTGGAGCCGAGAATGCGGAGAGCCGTCGGGCCGGAGCGCTGGTGTTCGCGCTTCGGCCCGACGGTGGTCATCCGGCGAGCGCGAAGTCGGTTTGCGTCGTGCCTGCTCGGGTTGCCTCGACCCGCAGTTGCGGTTCGAGGTCGTGGATCTGGTGGATGATCCAGCGTCCGTAGGGCCAGATCTCCGTGTAGATGTTGGCTGTGCCGCAATGGTTTTCGATGCCGCGGGAGGCGATTGCGGTCAGGACCCACTGGGTGCCCCAGCGGCGGACTCCGCCGCCTCCGGCGTCGCCCTTGCAGGTGCCACCTCCGTTGGCGGCGACGCCGAGACAGGCTTCGTTCGTGCCGATGCCCCCTGCCGCGCACTGGGAACGCGAGACGGTGTGCACGGCGGTCTGGTGCAGCCACGGCCCGAGCGGGCCGGTCCAGGTTTCGGGACGCGGGTCTGTGTGGCCCCAGCCCAGTTCCGTGATCTCCCCAGGCCACAGAGGGGCGACGACCGCGCCGCGGATCTTGATGGGGTGCTGCAGCTGCACGAGCGCGATGTCCCAGATGCGGCCCTGGGCGTCGGGCACGCCCCAGTTCCAGTCCTTCGGGATGATCCATTTCTTGATCCCGACGGACTTGCCGGTGAATCGGTTCGTGCTGCCGTAGACGTATCGGAAGCTGGCCGGGTCTTCCGGCGTGGACGCCGAACCCTCCAGGGCGCTGCGGGCGAGGTCGGGCGCGGCGGTGCCCGATCCGGGGCGCACTGCCGTGTGCCGGAGCGCAGCGAACCGTGCGGTGTCCGCAGCGGACTTCGCCTGGGGCTGCTGCCCGGGCATGACGGTGACGCATTGCGCGGCGGTGATCAGAAGGTCGGTCTGGCCGTTCTCGTCGCTGCCGAGGGCGTGCGCGGTGCAGGTTGCCCAGTGTTGGTAGCCGTTGTGGGGGTTTACGTATTCGAACGTTCCCTCCCCAGCCTTGATGGCGGTCGCGGTGGTTCCGCCGACGATCGCCTCGGCGGGAGCGGCGAGACTGACGAGCAGGGCGGCCGACACGGCAGCGGCCGTTAATCCGCCTAGTCTTCGAAAATGCAAAGGAAACCTCGACTCTCTGTGTGCTGGATCGGTGACACTCCCTTTTCCGTGGGGGAAGGGGAGAACAGGGGGACGGCGAACAGCGGCCTGGCGGGGCCGAACCCGGAGGGCGCGAGTCTCGCCGGGACAGTGCCGGGCCCGAACCCGCCGCCCGGCGCGGCCGCTCCGGGCCGCGCGGTCGGCGAGGGCGGGCGGTTGCAGGCGGCGGGCGCGGCGGTGCGCCGCCCGGGAACCGCCGGCACGGGCGGGAGCCGGAGGGTCGGCGGGCCCGGTTCGAGGTGAATGAACGGCCCGCCGCGGACGGCGTCTTCGCCGTTGACGACCACGACGTGCGCGTTGTCGCGCAGCCAGGCCGCGCACCGCGGGCAGGCCGTCTCGTCGTCGCCGAGGGACCGGAACTCGCGGGGTTCGATCATCTGGGTCGCATGCGGTGTGGCAGTGTGTCCGGCGCACAGCGGGTGGATCGCCAGCCAGGTCCCGCGTAGGTCGACCAGCAGGTAGACGTGGCGCAGCGGAGGTTCGAAGGTGTCGGGGTGATCGTCGCTGTAGCAGCGGATCCCCACCCGCATCGGGCTCGGGCCCAAAAGCAGAAACACGGATCCGTCCAGCTGTATGGCCGTGTCGTCGGCGTGCCGCGGCATCAGGTCGCCGGTGAACGTTCGGGTGCCGGAGCCGAGAGTCTCGTCCCTGGCAGGCTGCGGGCCGGTCATGGCGTTGCGCATCAGACGGCGAAATCCAGTTCGGCGGTGTCGGCGTCGGACTGTTCGTGTTTCGCGCAGGCGACGCGCGCCCAGCAGGAGACCATGTAGTGGTCGGAGTGCGACTTCTCCGGGTGGACGCGATAGGTGCTGGGAACGAACCGCACGGGCGCCTGCCTGCTGACGATCAGCCGGTCGATCGGCATCCAGGCATCGCCGCCGTGGCGAGGGTTCACGGTCGGGGTGTGGTTGCCCGCGAGCAGAGCGGCGTCGAGGTAGCCGTGGTCGAGCAACGCGTCGTAGGAGGCGGTGTAGGGCGGCCACGTCCCGTCGGCGGCGGGAATCCCCTTGGTGCTGCGCTGCCACGGGGTGCCGTTGTCGTCGAATTCCCTCGCCAGATCCATCGGGTAGCCCGGGTTGTTCTCCTGGGTGGGGCACATGTTCATGTCGCCGCCTGCGAGCACCGGGTGTTCGGCGAACTTCCCCAGGAGCGAGAACTGGGCGTCGAAGCCGACGGCGCCGTGGCGGCCGCTGACGTGGACGGCTTTGAGCGTGAGTTTGCGTCCGGCGATCTCCACGTTCAGGCTGTTCGCGGGCACCTCCCGCACCAGCTGGTCGTCCGGGTCGTGCCACCCCCGAGGCCGCACGGTCGGGCGGGAGTAGAACACTCCGGGGCCGTGGACCAGGAACGGCCCCTTCGACAGCATGCCGTCGTAGATGCCCTGCCCGACGGGCTGGCCTTCCGGGTCGGTGCCTGCGGGCAGCGCGTCGAGCAGGGCGAGCATTTTGTAGAACGCCTCGCGTTCGAAGTCGTTGTAGCGCGTGCATTCGGACATGAACAGCACGTGCGGCGGGCATTGCAGGCCGGAAAGGTTGGCTTCGATCCCGGAGAAGTCGTGGCGACGGGTCTTCGCGTTCCAGCCGCCCCATTTCTCGTTGAGGGTGGCGACCAGAATCAATCGGCAGTCGGGGCAAGGCATGTCGGTCTCCTGGAGTCGGCGGCGGTCGAAGGTCAGGCACGGGCAGGCACGGGTGCGGGGGCACAGCGCTGGGCGAGCAGGAGCAGCGAGTCCCACGCGGCCGCCTCGTCGGGAGGCAGGGCGATGCGGGGGTCGCCATTGGAGCGGGTGATGTGTTCGCCGACCGTGCCGTCGAGCAGCCCGCCGTGCGGGTCTGCGTGCCGTGCGTCCGGGTGGACGGTCCGGATCAGGGTCCCGGCGGCCTCGGCGAGCCCGACGGCGTGGTCGCCCGGTTCGTCGGCGGCGATGCGCAGCGCGGCGAGGGCGGCGCCGTGCGGGCCGTGGCAGATTCCGCCCGTCTCGAACAGGTGCGCATCGCGGGTCAGGGCGGTGCGGGCCGCGGCGACGGCGGTCCGGCGCAGTGCGGGATCATTCCGCGCGAGCCCGGCCAGCTGTGTGGCGCGGGCGATGCCGAGGTTCCCGCATACGCCCGGCCCTTGGGCGTCGGCTGCCTGGTGCGCGATTGGCCGCGGGTCGGGTTGCGGGTCGGCGACGACTTCGGGCCAATGGGGGCGCCCGTGCTCGTCGGTCAGCCGGTGTGCGTCGTGCCAGGCGGACACCGATCGCAGCGCGGCGTTCAGGCGCGGGACGCGGACGTCGCGCAGGCGGGCGACGGCGAGCAGCGCCATGAGCCCGGCGCTGCCGTCGAGCAGCGTGAAGCACGCGTGCCCGTCCGGCCAGTCTTCCGCTTGACTCAGGTCGTCGAGCGGGCTGTGGGGCACCCACCAACCCGGCCGGCCGGCCTCGCCGGACGACAGGACCAGTTCGACCGCGTACGCGACCACTTGCACGAGCATCGGGTCCTGCGCCGCGTCGGGGCGCTGGAGCAGGCAAGCGCCGAGCCCGACCAGGCCCTCCCGCAGGGAGTATTCGGCGCGTGCCAGCGGAAGCCGCAGACGCAGGCGCTCGCGGGCGGTCTGAAGGCGTTGGCGTGCGATCGTGTCGAGCCGGGCGTCGGCCAGGTCCAGAAAGCCTTGGTATCGCCCGCGCAGGTGCGGCGCGTTGATCAACGTGATCCGCAGTACCGACGCGACCGCAGGGTCCCCGGTTAACGCTGACCCGCCCGGGGAATCCGTCGACGACGCGGTCAGCGCCTGGTCGAGCAGATCCTGCAGAAAGCCGGCATCCGCTTCGGCTTGTCCGACGCGCACCGCCTCGTCCAGCGCGGCGGTCAGCGATCCCCGGTACAGCAAGGTCTCCGGATGCCCGCCGTCGTCGCAGTGGAATTGGGGGCACGCGAGCGATTTCATCGCCGCACCGCCGGACACGCGCCGTTCTGCGACCGAGCTTCTGCGCACGCGGAACGCGACTTGCGTCGGGGGCCGGGGAGCGTAGCCGAAGCTGTGACCCGAGACGGAGCCAAGCCGGCGCGCAGTTCGGTGAGCGCGCGGTGCTTCGTGACTCTCACCGACCCCGGCGTCACACCGAGAATGTCCGCGGTTTCCACCGTGCTGTATCCCTCCATCACGCGCAGCACCAGCACCCTGCGGCGCTCGGGCGAAAGTCCGGCGAGCTTCCGGGCTGTCGCGGCGCGACGTTCGGCTGCGAGCGGCGCTCTTCCGGGCCTCGCTCGCCGGAGAGGGTCTCGGGCGCCTGGTCGACGAGTTGTTCGCGATCGCTAAACCTGGCCCGGGCGCGATGGGCATCGGCTACCTTGTGCGCGGCGATCCCGTAGACGAACGCCCGAAACGGCCGGTCGCCGCGCTTGGGTCGATACCTGGGCAGAAACTTCAACACCGCCGCACACGTCTCCTGCACAACGTCCTCTGCGCAGCCCCGGTCCACGCGCGCGAGGCAATAGCGCAGCAGCGCGCCCCGCAACAACCGCATCAGGTTGTCCAGGCCCGGCCCCGGACGCGCATCGCGGATTTCCTGTTGCGCACGCTGAACCAGTTCGTTGATCTCCGCGTTTGCAGCGGCAGCAGTGGAAAACGGCCGATCGCGGGCCAAAAGTGTCGTCACTTCCCCTCCCCGGGAGCGTGAGCCAGTACAGAGGAACTTCCTTGCGAACTGAACTGGCGAAACGAATATCGGCGGGCTGGCTGTCAGGGTTTGCGTCCCACTCCGACCCCGACGATGCGGTGCGCGACCGTCGGCGCGCTCAGCAGCGGGCCGTCGGGCCACCAGTCGACGACCGGCACGATCTCCGCGGGCTTGTTCGGCCCGCTCGGGATCAGCTCCAAGCCGTGGAACAGGTCCTTGATCTCGGTGCGAGTGCGGGACGAGACGTCGTTCATCGAACTGCTGTGGACCGACTCGATAATGCGCTGTACCGCTTCGTCTTCTTCGGAACCGTCGTGGGCGTCAAGCAGGTGCGAGATCGCCACGTACGAACCGGACGGGAGCCGGTCGATGAACTCCTTTGTGACCTTCGCCGGAAGGTCTCGATCGCCTTCGTAGTGATGGTGCAGGGCCAGCATGAACAGCACCGCGATCGGCTGATTCCAATCGAGGTGCTCGTTGACTGTCGGATGGTCCAGAACACTCGGCGGGTCGAAGAAATCCCCTCGGACGAACTCATTGAACTCGTTGTCGAGAAGCCGTGCGCGTGCGTGGACTGCCACCACTGGGTCGTAGTCGACGTAAACGACCTTGGCGGTCGGATCCGCCCGCTGCACGATCTCGTGCACGTTATCCACGGAAGGCAAGCCGCACCCGCAGTCAATGAACTGACGGACGCCCGCCCGTTCCGCGAGGAAACGGCAAATCCGCGACAGAGCCTGCCGGCTGACCCGCGCGGCCTCCGCGACATCCGGCACTACCCGGGCGGCCTCCCTGGCGACCTGCCGGTCGATCTCGTAACTGTCCTTGCCGGCCAGTAGAAAGTCGTACACGCGGGAAGCGCTGGCTCGGTTCGGGTTTGTCCCCGGCGGTGGATTAACTATGTCACTCACGGGGAGTAGCTCCAGGCAGCGAGTTCATGGATTTTAACATTTCCGATATTGAAGCCAGAAGTGAAATCGTGTATATCGGCTGCTTATGAACGGAATCCTTACCCAGCGAAATGCGGCACAGAATCGCGGCATCGGCGTTCGGTGCGCACAGTGCCGTGAGCAACTCGAACCGCCTCCTGCCGCTTGCTTTGGCCGCGCGGCGTCTAGGAGCCCGCGATCGCTATCTCCTCCGGGGCGTCACCTGCTCGACACCCGACGGGGGTGGCAGCCGACCGTCGAACGACGCCGACCTGCCGTGGACGACCATGCCGCCCTACTGGACTCAAGGCCAGGCAAAGAGCCCAGAAAAATAGCGGAAAGAAACCGGCAAGGTAAGTTGCTCTCGTCCTGCTGACCTGCGGTAATATTGCTGATCTGAGACGGGGGAGGTGGCCGTGGCGGAGTTTCAGTCTGGCCTGGCTCGTGCTCGCAATGCAGCGGGGTTGAGTCAAGAGGAGTTGGCGCACCTGCTGTCCGTGGACATCAAGAGCGTCAGAAACTGGGAATCTGGCCGGAACAAGCCGACTCCTGGCCGACGTTGCGAGCTAGCTGGGGTTCTGCGCATTTCGCTGGCGGAACTCGACGAGCGCATCGAGCAAGCCTGGGGCTTGAGGACAGCTCAGAGGCCGGGACCAGTTGGCCTCCCAATCGGCCGGCTGCCAGCAAGCCAGCTTAGGGCTGAAACGTTGGCGATGGAAGCCGAGTATGACAAGGCCCCCTCGGCGAACCTGCTGGGTCGGGCGACTAGGCACCTTGCGAGCGTCACGTTCGCGAGGGATGGTGCTTCCGCTGTGCGACTTCGGCGCGAGCTTTGGTCTGCCGAAGCGGAAATCGCAACGCTGATGGGACAACTGCTGTGGGATGCCTCCCAGCGGAAAGATTCCTGGGCATCGCAAACCTACTTCGACCAGGCGATCGACGCTGCACGTCAGGGCGACAACGCCGAAGCCGAGGCGCATGCCACTCTTCGGAGCTGTTACCTGCGTCTTTACGGCGTCGACCGACAACCGGACTTGGGTCTCACTCTGGCGCAACGCGCGGCCACCCTCGCGCAACCAGTCAGCCCGGGGCTATGCGGGCTGGCCCTTCTGCACGTAGCTGAAGCCAACGCGATGCGGAATGATCGACGTGCGTGTGAGTCCGCGCTCGATGCGGCTCAGTGGCAGTTGAGCCAGGTCGAAGACGGAGGCGTCGGCAGCGAACATCTCTCAGAGTCAAAAATCGACCGCATAGCCGGTTCTTGTTACGTCTTTCTCGGCCTCGGCGTGCAAGCGGAGGGTCATCTGGTCGCGGCAGCCGGAGCGTTGGCCTCAAAAAAGAAATCCCAGTCCATCGCACTCGGAAACCTAGCACTGGCACGGGTGCGCATGGGCGAGATTGAGGGGGCAGTCGAGGCGCTAGACAAGGCGATCAACACACTGGAGATCACGCGGGGAGGAGGAGGCATCAACGTAGCCTTCAGTGCAGGTCGAGCGCTGCGGCCCTGGCGAAGTCAACCCTCCGTCGCAGCGGTAGGTGAGCGCCTGTTCGCCTTAATGGCTGGCAGCTAGCGACCGGCTTCACGAGGTACAACGGAGGCATGCAGATCGACGAAGCGAAGCGAGCTGCCCGCGATCGCGTCTGGGCGCGCCTCGATGCCGAAGCAGTCGACCCGCGAGGCGCCGCCGGGCGGATCCCGTCGTTCGCGGGAGCAGGTGCCGCGGCTCAGAGGCTTGCCACCCTGGACTGCTGGCGTGACGCGCGAGTGGTGAAGTCGAATCCGGATCGTGCCCAGCTGCCAGTCCGGGAAGCGGCTTTGCGCGACGGAAAAATGGTCTATATGGCTGTGCCCGCGATGGCGAACCGAGAACCGTTCTATGCACTCGACCCGACAAAGGTCGGCCTCGAAGCCGCATTGAGCAAGCACGCCGCCGCCCTCGCGCCAGCCGTTGGCCCCTCGCAGATGGAGCCCATAGACCTCGTCGTCTGCGGCAGCGTTGCCGTCGACATGAGAGGCGTGCGAGTCGGAAAAGGTGCTGGCTACTCTGACCTAGAGATTGCCCTGTTGTCAGAAGCTGGGCTGATTGGTCCGCAGACGACAATCGTCACAACTGTGCACGAGCTTCAAGTCGTGGATGCGGACCTCCCCGAAGCAGAACACGATTTCGGTATTGACGTCATCGTGACGCCGGAGCAAGTCATCTACTGCAAAAGGCGGCGTCGGCCCATCGGTATTACGTGGAATGCACTGAGCGACGAGAAAATTAGAGCCATCCCAATACTATATGCGCGCTTCAAGGCTCAACGCTTGGGTCGATTGAATCAGGGTGAGAATCTAAAGTGACCGATTGGCGGCATCAGAGGCGACTGCTGAGCGCAGCTGAGGCGCTCCGTGCTGAACGGGTCAAACGACAGGCGCGAGAAGTCGACGGATCCGTCGAAGCGCTGTGCGGCCGGCGTCGGCGATGGACATCAGCTCACCCCGTTCGGCGGCACGGATTGCGCGCTGCAGTTGGTGGGGCAGCCGCCGCTGCTCGGCGGTGGTGATGGCGGTCCGAAGGGCCTTGGCGGAGCCTGCACGCTCGCCAGTGGCGGCGAGGACCTCGCCGGTAGTGACTGCTTCGATGACTCGCCACTGCGGGGCGGCTGGTTCTTCGGCACCGCTGGGGTGCAAGGCGCGGAGCGCGTCGCTGGGGCGGTCGAGGGCGAGCAGGCCGCGCGCATGGATCTCGCGCAAGCTGAACGGGTTGAGCAGTATGCCGTTTTCGGCTCCAGAATCAAGCGCTCGTCGGCAGCCGTCGACGGCGGTATCGAACTTGTCGCTCAGCCCGGCATCGCCAGATGCGCGCGCCAGCAGCGCGAGGGCGGAGCCGTGCCCGGCCGGATCGGAGGAGACCGCGACGGCATGATCGAGGCGGGCCACCGCAGCCGCGAGCCGCCCTGCTTTGCGCAATTCATTGCCGTGCATCCGCAGGGTGTGTGCCAGAAACGGCGCGTCGTCCAGATGTTGGGCGAGGAGGAGAGCCTTGCCGGTCCAGACGGCGGCACAGGTCAGTCGCTCCTCAGGCAGCACGGTGCCCAGGGACACTCCGAGCGCAAGCCGAGCCGAGGCGAGCAGCAGCAGAGTGTCACGTTCGAGGAGACCTTCGGCGGCGCGAGCCTCCAGCCTGGCGGTCAACGGCCAGAGCTCGTTGACCGCCTCCACTGCTCTGCCCGATTGGCGGGCGATCTCGGCGAGCCGGATCACGCTGTCGCCGAAGTGGACGAGCGCGGCGAAGTCCGCGTCGCCGGGGTCGGTGACGCCGAGCAGGTGGAAGGGGAGCCCGAGAGCGCGGGCGATGTGGCGGCGTCCGGCGACGTCGTGGGGGGTGCGTCGGCGGCTTTCGATGAGCGCCACGTACGACTTGCTGTAGCCCAGGATTGCGGCGAGCGCCTCTTGGGAGAGGCCGTTTGCGGCGCGGTACGCCCGCAGGATCACCGCGAGGTCCCGGCTTGACAAGGCGGCGGCTGCAGTCGGGTCGGACCACAGCCACACCGCGGGTGCCAGCCGGGGCCCAGGCGCGGTCAGGGTCGCCCCGCCGGCGCGGCAGGCCGGGCAAGCCCCGGCCTGGGCATAGCGGCCTAGGGCGGTTCCGCAACGGTCGCACCGCTCGCCCACCGTCGCGCTACCTTGCCGCGTGGAGGGAGCGCATGTGCTCGAACCACGTGAAGATCGAGCTTCGGTAGCCTTCGGGCATCGTCAAGGCCTGCACCTCGTGTTCAGCGAACTCGCCGACGCGGTTGTGCTCGTGGCTGAGCACCGGGGCCTGGTCCGAGTCGGTGGTGCAGCCGTAGGTCACGATGAAAACGTTCTTGTCCGCGATGGGGATGTAGTAGATCCACGAGTCGAGGATTGTCTTGACGTCGACCCGCAATCCGGTCTCTTCCGCGATCTCCCGGGCCACGCATTCCTCGGGGGTTTCGGACGGTTCGATCCGGCCGCCGGGCAGTTCCCACTCGTCGCGTTCGTTGCGCAGCAGCATCACCCGTCCGTCCCGGACGAGGACGCCTTTGATCGACACCGGGTACACGGGTTCAGGCATCGGACGGGTCTCCCACCGTGAACGGATGCGGACAGGCGTGGCTTGACCGTAGCAGCGCGGGACGTTTCTGCCAGGTCAGCATGGGTTGACAATCTGTAAGTAGACGACGGCCCCCCGCGTCGGGTCTGCTGAGTCAACCGAATCATTCCCGCTGACGACTCAGGAGGCTCCGGGATGCTTGCTGCGCCCACGGACGATCCGCTGTCCGCGTGCCGCGTCGACCTGACCGTCGCCGACGGCATCGCAGAACTGGCTGCGGTGCTGGCTCGCCACGGCATCGCCCTGTTCGACGGCGTACGTGACGCCCGGGCGCTGCGCTCGCTCGCTGCCCGGTTGGGCGACGTCGCACCGCATCGCGACAGCGACCCCGACGGCGTCACCGTGATCACCGACCGCAGCGAGGGTGGCCGCGCGGGCCGGGCCGGTTTCAGCGCCCGGGCCCTCGCACCGCACACCGACTGCTCCGACCGGCGCCGGCCGCCGCTGCTGGTCGTGATGGCCTGCGCTCAGCCCGCCCCGAGCGGCGGCGACTGCGTGCTCGTCGACGGCCAGGCTGTGCACGCCGATCTCGCGGCCACCGAGCCTGATGCGCTGGCCGCCCTGTCCGGGCCCCGCGGCATGTACTTCGGCGACTGCGCTGGGCTCGCAGGCAACGTCTTCGAGCCTCAGCCCGACGGGCTGCTCGGCGTGCGGCTGCGGCTCGACGAACTGGCCCAGTTTTCCCCGCTCACGCAGCAATGGAAGTCCACACTCCGCGCGGCCGTCGACCGTCACGCGATCACCCTGCCCCTCGCGGCCGGGACCGGGTATGCGGTCAACAATCTCCGCTGGCTGCACGGCCGCGCGCCGTTCATCGGGCAGCGGGTGATGTGGCGGATGCTGGTCGACCCTCGCCCCGAGTGGCGCATCCCCGCCGGTTTCGATCCCGCCGGAGCGCCGCGGTGACCTCGCCTACTGCGCGTTCCCGTGCGAGGCGGGACCGGACTCCGATGCCACGACGTCGCGTCGGATGGGTCCCGAGCGCCGTCGTCGTTGTCCGCGCGCAGCCTTCGGCGGACGCTCACTGCCTGCACGAGGCAGCACGCTGCAACACCGCCGCGCAGCGGGCACCCCACGTCGTCGGGTTCGTCGCGTGAGCGCCGGCGAGATCGCCGTGCGCGCGGTGATCGCTGCCGCGGCCGGTGCCACGGAGGTCGCTGTCCTGGTTCCGTCGTTGCGCCGCCACCGCCGAGGCCGTGCGACCGGCAGGCCCCCCGAATTCGTGGCGGATGCGGGAAGCAGGCCCCTCGGCCCCTCGCGTCCGCCACGTCCCAGCGCTGCCCGCGCAACGGTTGCCACCGGCGCGAGGTTCGCCGAATCGGCGTTGTCGCTCTCCGAGCGCACACGGGTGAACATTTGGGGCGAACTGGCGGCGCAGAGCAAGCCGTTTCAGGCCGCATACCGGTGGACGAAGAGCTTCGTACTGCTGTTCACAGCCGGTGTCTTGTTCTTCACGGCTTCGGTCGTCGCGTTGCTCGGCGACTACTCGCGAATAGTTTTGGCGGCAACTCTGCTGGCCAGCGCGGTCCTCGTTGGGCTTCCGGCACTGAAGCTACATCGAATCGTGTGGCAGGCGCTCAATCTGTCGGCCGGCGCGTACTTGGTCGCGCGCGAAGGAGTAGGCGATGTGGACGAATGACGACGCACTTAAACAGCTAGCAGTTCGTGGTTTCCATGGCATTCCGCTCACGGGTTCGCCCGGTCACTCCGGCATGATCCTATTGACGCGTGCGTGGGACGAGCCCTTCAGGGATCAGGTCGTGATCCGGGGCGCGGACGAGGCGACGGCGTGCAGGGTCCAAATCGTGGACGGCGTCGACGTGCCCAGACGCAAAGACTGCGTCTGGTATTCGGCAGGCACCGTCGTCGAGGTCGCCGACGAAATAACTTTCCATCTGCCGCATCCGGGAAACCCACACGCTCCCCGATCAGTGATCGCTGTCCCGGACACGCTTGCGCTGCCGCCCGGCGTTCGCGCAGACGTTCACGCGTAGCTGCCGGACGACCTCCGCCCGCACGCGAGAATGCCGGGTACCAACGCGAGAAGGGCCGAACGTGTCGCACCCGATCATGATGCTTGACCACTACGGATGGCAGCACGGCGACGACGGAAGCGCTCGGCGCGTTCTCCGGTCGGCCGGCTCAGTGTGGGCAGTGGTCTGCACGCCGAGGCGCACCGGCGGGCACCGCGTCGAAATCGTTCGGCTAACTGGTGACACGGACGTCGCGCCAGTCATCGACACGATCGATCCGCGGAACCTCACGGGCTACGCGGTCGTGTGCGATCCGCTGCGGGCAGACGGCCCAGTCGCGCGTGTACGGACTTCGGACGTGTGGGAAGCGCTCGGCCTGGCGGTCACCCGGCAGGTAATCAAGGCCGCGACCGCGCGCGAGAACTACCGCCGGTTCTGTGAAGCCTGCGGCGATCGGTACGACACAGCGGCCGGCCCGGCGTGGTTGTTTCCGTCGCCCGAGACCGTGCTCGCGCTGACCGATGCGGAGTTCGACGTGCTGAGGATGAAGTTTTTCCGCACCGGTCTGCGGTCGGCCGCCGAGGCGAGCCTCAAGTCGGCGCACGACTGGGCGGGCATGACGGGCGAGCAGCTGATCGCCGCACTGCAAAGCGTGCACCGGATCGGCCCGTGGACGGCCAGGGCCGCGGGCGCCGACGTCACCAACGACTACAGCCTCTATCCCTTCGCCGACCTCGCGGTGCGCACCTGGGCGGGCAAGCTCGCCCCTTCGGTCGACTGGCCGAAACCCGAACTTGAGTTCGGGCGGTTGTGGCAGACGCTGGCCGACACGCAGCTGTCCGAGTGGACGCTGCTCACTCTCGCTTGGGGAGTTAGACATGCAACCGGAGTTGCTCTCTGACCTGATCGCCGGTGCCGACCTCCGCCGAGAGATCGACATCCTGTTCGTCAACGCGCCATTGCGCGACTACGACGAGCGCCCGCGGGTGAACGACTTCACGCTGCCGGCGCTCGGCATGGCCTACATCGCCACCTACGCGGCCGCACAGGGATTCAATGTCGGCGTGCTCGACGCCGAGGCGCACGGGCTCGGCGTCGAGCAGACTGCCCGCCTGGTGAACGCGGCCGCGCCGCGGTGGGCCGGATTCAACCTGCTGGCCCCGACGTACGAAATCAGCGCGCGGATTGCCGAGCGGCTCGACCCCGGCATCATGCTCATGCTCGGCGGACACCAAGCGAAAGCCATGCCGGCCGAGATCCTGCTCGACCAGCGGATGAACCAATGCGAAGCGCTGGTGATCGGCGAGGCCGAGACGCGAGTCGCGGCCTTGCTCGACGACCACAAGCGACGGACCGAGCTGCCCGGGACGATGTGGCTCGACCCGATCATGCACATCCCGGTCACCGGCGGAATCGGGAAGAACGGGCACCATCTGGCACCGGACATCAACGCGTTGCCGTTCGTCGATCGCCGCTACCTCACGCAAGACCCGCACCGCGACAACGGACGGCTTGATGCGAACATGGTCGGTGCCCGCGGCTGTCCCTACGACTGTTCGTTCTGCGGTGCCGCTGTGTCGGCGAACCCGGATATCAGCATCCGCACCCGCGAGCCGCGCAACATCCTCGACGAGATGTACGAGCTTCGCGGAACCGGCGTGAATGCGTTCCGATTCGTCGACGACCTGTTCCTCGGCGTTCCGCGCGTCATCAAGACGATGATGAAGGCGTTCACCGCGGACTACGTCGGCGACTGGGCGCAGTGGGACGCCACCGGGCGAATCAACGTCCTTCACCGCATGAGCGACGACATGCTCGACACCCTCGCGGCGAACGGGCTGCGCGAGGTCGCGCTCGGCGTCGAGTCCGGCAACGCACGGATGCTGAAACGGATCGACAAACGGATCACTCCGGACATGGCGCGCTCGGCGGTGGAGCGTCTCACCACGCGCGGGATCAACGTCAAGGGCTACTTCATCCTCGGCTTTCCGACCGAGACGCGTGCCGAGATCGACGACACAGTGCGGCTCATTCACGACCTGTGGGACATCGCCGACAACCGGCCGGGCCGGTTCCGCGCGTCGGCGTTCGAGTACCGCCCCTACCCCGGTACACCCGACTGGGGCGAGCTGATGAAGTCCGGGAAGTACACGGCCGAGCAACTACTGAACTACAGCGCGGTCGACCTCACTTCGGACGGCGTCGACGAGTCGATGCGCGAGCGAGACGAGTTCAATTTCTCCGTCAATATCCAGTTGAGCGACGCGCCCATCGACTACGTCCGGCGCAACCTCGTCACGATCACCCGCGCGCAGTTCGACCGGAAGGCCGCGGCGTGACCAGGACTCACCGCGGATTGTTCGTCACCCTCGACGGGCCAGCCGGTGTCGGCAAGACTACGAATACCCGCCTGGTGCGCGAATACCTCGGCAAGCGCGGGTACAACGTGTACGCCACTGCCGAACCATCGCACGGCCTGCTCGGCGAGACGGCCCGGCACAACACTGGCACCTACCGCGGCTACACGCTCGCGTGCATGGTCGCTGCCGACCGGTACCACCATATCGAGACGGAAGTGCGGCCGCACCTCAAGGCCGGGTTCATCGTGGTGTGCGACCGCTATGTCGCCTCGTCGTACGTGCTGCAACGCATGGACGGGGTCCCGCTCCAGTTCATCGAAGCGATCAACTCGGCCGCCGACCGTCCCGACCTCGCCTTCATCTTGCAGGCACCGCCGGGCGTAACCGCCGCGCGGGTCGCTGCTCGTGGCGCACACGACCGGTTCCATTCCGGCGAGGACAGCAGCCGGGTTGAGAGGGGGTTCTACGACGAGGCGGCGAAACGGCTCGCGCGGTGGCGCTACCCGGTCGTTGCCATTGATACCGGCGACGCTTCCCCGGACGATATCGCTACGTACATAGCCGGGCGAATCACCGACTTGGCGGACGGTCCCGCCTCCGAGGCGGCGACGGCGTAGCCTGCCTGCGAACCCTCTGCCACTCGCGGGTTCGCAGGCACGACCGCCACCTCGTGAGGATTCCGCCGGATGCCCAACGGCCAGCACACCGTCATCGACGTACACGTCCTGCTTGTTCGCGGTGACGACCTGCTGCTCATCCGGCGTCGAGGCGATTACGGCGGGGGCATGTGGCACTTGCCGTCAGGCAAGCTTGACCCTGGCGAATCCCTGCCGGCCGCCGCGGCGCGAGAGACGGCCGAGGAGGTCGGCGTGTACATCGAGCCAGCCGTCTTGCGCCACGCGACCACTGTGCACGTCGCCGATGCCGGACCGGTGCCGCGGCTTGGCGTGTTCTTCGAAGCACGCAGTTGGACCGGCGAGCCGTACAACCGCGAACCCGACAAATGCTCCGCCGTCGAATGGTTCCCTCTCCACAACCTGCCTGACAAGGTGATTCCTTACCCGCTGGCCGGAATCCGAAATTACCTCGACGGCGACGCGTTCGGGCTGCTCGGTTGGCCGGCAGCGGATCGGTCGATACTTGTCTGATCTGCGCTAAGCAGCGAACCCGGCGGGCGCGGGCCCGACGTATTCGAGGGGGAGGGAACACGCCGAGCCCGCTTTGTGAGCGTAGCTGTCGATGAGGATTAAGGGGGCCGCAAGTCCCTAGTCAGGCGCTCCTTGCGGCTCCTCCCGGTGAGGGATCGTGGGAGCGGGCGCCGGATGGCCGGCCCTGGGACTGCGTCGCACCCGGCCCCTCGTCGTACTCCAGCTTTCGGCGCAGCTCGGTCAGCTCTTTGTTCTGCTGGTAGATCAGTCTTGTGATCCGCTGCTGGTCAAACTGGGTCGCGGCCTCACCGATCCCACAACGACGTACCCTCGCGGAACGAACTGTGGTAAAAGCTGTTGGTGAACCCGGTTTTCATCAGTGCACTGATCAGCGTCATAACCGCGACTGTCGTGACCTTGGCGATCGAGTTCGTCGCGAAGCCGCGGCTGGAAGCGCGCAAGGACCGGATTGTGTCTGCCCACCGCGACGCACGTACGCTGCGCGCAAGTCTCGCGGAGTTGGGCCACCAGTTGTTCGACGTGCGAATGACGATCCGAAGCGGTAAGCCGCCCGTCTCTGAGAGGGCAAAAGAACTCGCTTCGTTGGCACAGACAGCCCACCGGCTTGCGGTGAGTGCAGAAAGTGCGTTTCCGCGCACGATCGGTGCGTCCGGGCTGGATGCGCTCCGCAACGTCCGCCATTACTGCGATCTCGTGGTCCCACCCAGCCGCGAGAGGTTCGCCGCCGACGTCATGGCGATCCAGGGCTTCTTAGACTCCGCTGACCGCGAATACACCAAGGCAAAGCAATTGTATTCGATGCCGCGCTGGAAGGTTTGGCGGCGGAAAGCCACCATCACAGCGACGTACGAAGTCCAGGAAATCCCGCCGCTGAAGGACTTCAACGGCTGACCATGCGTCCGGATCGCTGGTGCTTGTGTGTCAGCAGTGATCGCCATCGCGGCCGTCGGCACAGCGTCGATGCGTTTGCTGAAGGCGTTTGCGGTATGGCTTGTCGGGCCGGAGCGGCTCTGCATCGCCGGACGGGTGACGGACCTCCATCGCGTCGAAACACGCACTCCGCGACCGAGCCGCGGTTCCAGCCACGAGGGCTGGGTAGCGCCCTCAGAACGGACATGCCATTGGTCATGCCGCGGAGTTTCTGCGCGATCGACACGACGTTAAGCCGGGTCCCCTTAGTGATCGCCTGCCGCACCGGCTCGCCTGGCCACTCGTCCTAGCTGCCGCCATCGCCCGGAACTCCATACGTGTGGTGCCGTCGGCTTCGAAGCTAGGTCCGGGTTTGCCCATGCGGCAGCCCCTGTTCGTGGGGAGAATCTGATTCTCCGTGTCCGCAGCCACTTATTCTAGGCGCTCAGGAAACTGTCGGTTCAGGCGCTTCTCGATGTCGCGCATCTGCTTTGAGACAATCGCAAGACGTTCCATCGCGTCCACGTTCTCAGTCTTATGAAGGAATTCGCGCTCCGTGTCCATTCCCTGCGACCAAACCTGAGATATGAAGCTTCCAATGCCAAACAGGGCTCCTACTGTGAGTGCGATGCCCAACTCGGTCCCGCTTCTCCAGAGGAGAAGGATGCCAATACCTGCGCCGAGTGCGACAATGTGCCAGGCCGCGAATATGATAAAGATGTGGTTCGTTCCCAGTGCGCGGCTAATCTGGATTGGCCCGAGACTAAGATTCCATCCCGTTAATTCGTTTCGCAGGTTCTTGTATCGTTCGATTACGTCTTTAGCTTCGGCCAAGAGTGTTTCGTCGCGCTCCGGCGAGGTGTCGTCTGACAAGTCCATGCGGAGTATGTCGCGAACACTGGTCCCCCGTTACGGAGCGGTTCGCCAACCGCCGAGTTTGTAGAGAGCGTCGTGTCGCGACGGACGTACCCGTTGTCCAAGTCGCGGCCGGGATGTGTCCGCTGCGGAGCTGTGCACAGCGGAGCGGGATGCCTGGAGGAGATCAATAGGACCGGCCGCTTGTGCGAAGTGCACGTGCGACGCCACGGTCGTGCTGCCCTCAGTGCGCCAGGGTCCCGCTTGCCCGAGCGGACGACGTGCCCGTCCTGTGCTTATCGGCGATGCCAATCTGCTCCGTCCGCCGCAGTGGCAGTTCCGTGGCGGCGCGCGACGTTCAACAGGCCGCAACCAAGTACTTCGAAGCGGTCGGCCAGTGCGGACCGTTCCTGCTTGTTTGGCCTGACGTCCGGTATGCCTTCTGGAGCGCGGTCGCTCGGTGTTGACGTCGGTCTCCACGTCACCGACGTACTCGACGTCGTCCATTGGGGCGGCGCCAGCGACGGCTGGAGTTGTCGGAGGTACCCGGGTTGACCTGCAGTCCGTGAGGTAGGCCCGGACGGTGGGGCAGTGTGTTGTCCGGACCTACCTTGCGGATATTTCGTGGCGGTCGGTGTCGGGGCGTGTACGTGGTCTGGGGCTGCTGGTCTCAGATTTATGGTGTGCCGTCGATTCCGAGATCGAGCTCGCGGTCGATTTCGGCTTCTCTCTCTTGCATCGCTTGCTGCTGGGCGTCGACTTCTCGGAGGATCCGTTCGACGTCGGCGGCGGTGTAGCCATTCGCCGACTCCAGTCGTCCGTTGGTCCCGAACTTGATCTGCTTGTGCTTGTTTCGTTCGAAGAAAGCCAGGATCGCAGTCGTCAGCGGCCCGCGGGCGCCGAGAGCGACTGCGAGCACTTCCAGCCAGGTGCCAGCGGATAGTTCGATGACATCGCTGACGTGCAGACCTTTGGCGACGAGACATTCCTTCAGTTCGGCGCTGTGTCCTGGGGAGACCCGCAGCGTCAGCAAGGGCGAGTTCGGCTCCGATGCGTCGAGTTGCAGGACGAGGCCGGGGGATGTGTGTTCGTTCATGGTTCAAGTGTGCGGTGTCCGGCCGCTCTGGATGCCTGCTGCGCAGGTCAAGGGTGAGATCGACAGGGCCGTTGCAGTATCGATCACGCTGTTCGCTGGGCTGCTCGTCTCCGGCGCCGGGACCGCCACCAGCCGGCAAGCCCGCTACGCCTGCGCCGACCTCGTCGTGCCCGCCCGCCGCACCAAAGTCATCTCCACCGTCCTGGGTCGACACCACCCCCCGGCGGCGTCGTGAGCCCCAACCTCGCCACCGCCCTCGGTCTCCCGGCACAGGCCTGGCAGTTCGTACTCGCCGGAGCCGTCTACGGCCTCGCGGCCCTCGTCCTGGCTTTCTGGCTGCGCCCGGTACTCATCGCTCATTGGCGAAGGCCACCTCATACCGATCCGCCGGAGGCACCGGGCTACCGGTGCCAAGCTCAAGGCCAGGCCCTTGCGGCATTCTCACGGCACAACGCACCTGCGAGAACCGCGACGCTCCGAGAACTAACTCCGAGCACCCTAGTACCGAAAACCAGGCCCGGACACCGAAGCGTTCGAGCGGACAGAACACGCATACACACGTAGAACAAACGATAACAGAAGGTAGTTGGTCAACTCAGATCACTAGGCCATTAGAGTGATAGATCAACTGACTTCTGGTTACTGTCTGGCGTTTACGCTCAGCGACCGGTAGACCGGGACATGCCTCCTGATAAGGGGGGATCGTGATAACGCAGTGTAACCACGTGACTGGCGGTGAGGGGATCACTCGGTCGGCACGTGTGCGGCGCGGCATGGCGTTCGTGATGTTCGACTCCAGTTCGAGCACGGAGCGTCACTGGCGATGAGGGGGTGTGTGAGATGCGCAGGGGGCTGTTCTCACGCGCCGACCCGCGTCGGTTCCGCGCCGGGGAGCTGCGTTCGCGCGGTCGGGGGCTGCGTGGCCCGGGTCGTTTCGGCAGGGGGGAGGGCGGTCTGCTGACCGTCTCGGTGGGCCGTTTCGCCCGGGCTCCGCAGCTCCACATCCGCGCCGCGAGCGGCGCGTGACCGTCTGACCGGCCGGGTTCCGGCCGCAGTTCTCTGGGGGTAGCAAACAGTCGTCCTGGCCCACCCGGGACCGACCTGGTCGACGCCGCACGCCGGCGTCACGAGGTGTCGGGGGGCACGGTGACGGGTGGGAGAACGCCGCTGTTGGTGGCCGGAGTCGCCGGCGGCGTCGGCACGTCCACGTGGGTGCGTGTTCTCGAGGACGTGCAGGCGACCGTGACGGACCTGGGCGTCTATCGAGGCGGCCCGGTCGAGGTGCTGGTGACCGACACGTCGGCGAGCGCGGCGTCGCGGATCGGTCCGGCGCTCGCACAGTGCCAGCCCCTGCGGCCGCTGCTGGTGGTGATGCATCGGGATCCGGGCGATGTCGCTGCTTCGCGGGCATTTCTTCGCCAGGCGCTCCCGCATCTTTCGGGCGGTTTCGAGGTCGGGCATCGGCGCGAATGGCTGCAGGCGGTCGAGGCCCCGATTCGCCCGGTTCTCAAGGACAAGGCCCTCAGGGGCGTGCTCAACGAATTCTGGCGAGCGCTGGCCGACATGTGGCGGCCGCCCGCGGCAAACCATCGATCCGCAGGCCCGGCCGACGCCGTGCGCCGCAACATTTCTTCGGCGCCGCAACAGGTTCCGGCGGGCGCACGTGCGGGACCCGCGGCGTGGCAACCAGCTTCACCGCACAACGGCCATGCCGCTCCGCCGCTTCAGCGCGGCCGGTGAACCGGCCGATCCCATTTTCTGGCGAACTTCGGGGGAATTCGCATCGTGTCTTTTCGCATCTGTATTTCTGCTGCGCAGCTGTGGCTCGCGCAGCCGCCGACGCCGGTCGTGCCGGTTCCGACGCCGCAGAATCCGGGCGGGGCGATCGGGAAAGCGACGGATTTCATTTTGGGTTTGATGATGTGGGGCGGCCTCGTCGGCGCGGTCGGCGCGCTGATCGCGGCCGGGGTGATGATGGTGGTCGGCCGCCGCAACCGGAACAATCTCGCGATCGACGGCGCGATGTCGCTCCCGTGGATTCTCGCCGGCCTCGCGCTGGTACTCGGGGCGAGCAGCTTCGTCACGTTCTTTCTCGGGGAAAAATGACGCCCCGCGCGAAGCCTACGGCGACAGCGACGCGCCTGCGCCGCCTGGCGGTCACGCTGCTCCTCGCCGCGGCGGCTGTTTCGGGCCTGGCACCCGGTGTTCCGGATCAGCCGGGGAATGCCGCGGCGGCAACGGAAATGCCGTCGTCGTTGCGCAAGTACCTGCCCGGCACGGCGGAGTGGGCGCGCGCATCGTGGACGGCCGAGGGCGCCTGCGCTGCGCGCGGGGGCGACGTGTCCCGTTGGGTCTCGTCGCTCGTTTCTGACACGACTGTCCTTTCGCGACGCTTCATGCCGGGCATTTTCGGCCCGGAGCAACCGGAGCCGGGTCGCGCGCGCCGCGACAGCATTCTCGCGGGGTACGCGCGCCTCGGGTCGGTCGCCGCGTCCGCGGTTCCGCCGGGGTACTGCGCGGCGGATCTGGCCGGATGGTCCGGGACGGCCGGGGACGCGCAGCAGCCGTTCGGGATCCGGTGGCGCCGCGGTGCCGACGACGGCGGCGCGCGGTCCCGGTTCTCGTGCGCGCCGGAGAATCCGGCCGACGCCGGGGCCGAATTGCTCATTGGCGCCGACCTGGCGATGTGCGAGGGCTTCTTCGTGCGCTGCCCGAACCTCGCGGGCGGCGACGCGCAGCGGTGTGCGCTCTGGAACGACTTCTCGGCCGCGTACGTGCGCGAAATGGACCGCCTGCGGACCGCGGCGATCGCGGCACACCCGGCACAGGTGCAGTACGCGGCCCGCGAGACCGCGCTCACGGGAGCGGGTGTGGCTTTCCTCGCCGCTACGGCGCTTCTCGCGGTCGCGGCGCTCGTCCTCGTCGTGCGTACGCGCCGGTCCCGGCGCGGAGCCGGGACGCGGAGCGTGTGAGATGCGCGGGCTCCGGGAACCGGCACGGTCGGCAGCGTTGCGGACCGCGACCGTGCTGCGCCTGCTGCTGGTGATCGTCCTGATCGGACTCATCGGCGCCCCGCCTGCCGGCGCGCAGACTGCGGATCTGCCGAACCTGCCCGCGGCCTTGCAGAAGTACGTGGCCGGTTCGCCCGCGTGGGAGAGCGCGCCGTGGAGGACGTCGCTGACGTGCGTGGGACGCGGCGGGGATTTCTCGGAGTGGGTGCGCTCGACTATCAACGACACGCCCGCGCTGCTGGCCTACTTCCAGCCGAAACTGTTCGGCCCGCAGCGGGATCCGGGCAGCAGCGCGATGGCCGACGCGATTGTCGCCGGCTACAAGCAGACGGCCGACGAGGTGCTCGCGAGGATGCCGAGCGGATATTGCGTCGACGAGCTGACCCGGTGGACGGTCAAAGACCCGTTGATGAAGCCGTTCAGTTTCCCGTGGGGCGTCACGGACAAGGACGGGCACCAGTCGAAGTACAGCTGCCGTCCGGATGCGCTGGACCCGAGCACTCCCCCCGCGCAGCAGTACAACCGCTACTTCGGGGCCGAACGCGCGCCGTGCACCGGGTTCTTTGTCGACTGCGCCCACGCGGATGCGGCGGACAAGCAGCGGTGCGCGGCCTGGAACGCGTTCAGCGACGACTACGTGCGGCGCGTGGACAAGCTGCGCGACCGCGCGATCAACGACCATCCGCCGTTGCGGCACAACGACACCGACACCCGTCTCAAGTCGCCGAGCGAGATCGTCGGCGATGCCGTGGGCGGCTGGTTCGCCGATCTCACCAAAGCGTTCGCGTCGTCTGCGGCGAAGATGCTCGCCTGGTCGGCGACCTATTGGCTGCGGACGGACCGAAGCTCGATGCTGGCCGACCCGGCGATCGACTCCGTGCGGGGAATGCTGCACGGCGTCACCGTCACGATCCTGGTGGGAAGCCTGATCTGGCAGGGCATCCGGGTGATGTGGCAGCGCAAGGCGGATCCTCTGGTGAGCGCGGGGCTGGGATTGCTGTCCTATGTCGGCTGGTCGTCGATGAGCACCACGGTCGCGATCGCTCTCAACGAAGCCGGCGTCGCATTGGCCAGCCAAGTGCTGGACAAAAGCATCAAAGAGTTCGCGGACACCGTCGGTGCGTCGCTGCTCGGGCAGGTCGGGGCCACCACGGGCGTGACGTTCTTCGTGTCGATCGTGCTTCTGCTGTTGGGAGTGGTGCAGTGGGTGCTGGGATTTTTCCGGCAGGGCGCGCTGGAGGTCTTGCTCTCTGTGCTGCCGACAGCGGCCGCCGGACAGTTGACCGACGGGATGAAGCCGTGGCTGCGGAAAGTCACGACCTGGTGCCTGAGTTTGATTCTCTACCAGCCGATCTGCGCGGTCGTGTTCGCCATCGGTTTTCTGCTGATCGGCAAAGCCAAGGATCTCGCGTCGGTGATGATCGGCGTGACCGTCGTCTTCCTGGCGACCATCGCGATGCCCGTGATGATCCGGTTCTTCGACTGGGGCGGGCAGAAGTTCACGATGGGCGGGAACGGGGGCGGCGGCGCGATGGCGCTCGGCGCGATGGCGTCGTTGCTCGGCGGCAACGGCGGAGTCTCGACCCTGATGCGGCTGATGGACCGCACCGGCCCGGGCTCGGGTCCGCAGACGCAGGACGACGTCGGGGCGCCGCCGGTGCAGATCGCCGCGCACGGAGACGGCCCGGGCGGGCCCGGCGACCCCGGGGCCGGCGCAGGCCAGGCGTGGGGCGGCCAGCAGGGCGAGGGAATCGGGAAGCCGCCGGTCGCGCCGAGCACCGACGGATCCGCATCCAGCGGCTCTCCGGTCGGCACCGCGGCGTCGGTGGGCGCGGCCGCAGCGAGCGGCGGAGCGTCGGCCGCGGGCGAAGCCGGCGGTTCCGGCGGCGGAGCGGGAACGAGTGGCGCGGGGGCCCTCGGAGCCGTGCCTGCGGTCGCGGACGGCGCCCGGACGGCGTCGGATGCCGCCAGTGCCGCCGCGAGCGCGGCGGCCGAGACCTTCGTCGAGGGCGCGGACGAGCCGGGAGCGGGCCGATGAGCAAAATCCGCATGTACGGAGGCTGGCGGCCGCGCCGGGGCTACGGCGTGGGGCGGCTCACCGAAGCGCAGACCGCGGTCATGGGAGCGGTGGTGTTCGCGCCCGTTCTCGTGTGGATCGTGCTGACCACTGCCCGGCTCCGGCTGACCGTCATGCCGTTCGTCCTCGCCGCCGCCGCGGTCGCGGCGGTCCTCACGCTCGTGCCGCACCGCGGTCACGGGACCTCCCTCGGCGGGGCGGCGGTGATGTGGGCGCGCACCCTCACCGCGCGGCGGCGCGGCTGGACCCGGTGGGAGGCCGGAGTGTTCAGCCGCCACCCGAGGGCCAACGAATTGCCGGGCGTGCTCGCGCCGATCATTCCGCTGTCCACGCGCGACGGGCTGGGCCAGCCCTACGGCTTGCTGTGGGACCGCCAGACCGACCGCCTCACCGGATCGATCCGCCTCGCGCCCGTCGGGACCGTGCTGACCGATCAGGACCGGACCGACCTGTGGATCGGCGCGTACGCCGCCTGGCTGGCGCGGCTGGGCGAGGAGCCGACGGTCGAGTGGGCCGGAATCGTCGTGGAGTCCGCGCCCTCCTCGGGCACCGAGCTGGCCGACTACGTCGACGCTCGGATGGACCCGAACGCGCCCGCTCTCGCGCGGGAGACGATGGCGGAGCTGGCCCAATCGCACCGCGGGTCCACCGCCGACATCAGCGTGCGGCTGTCGCTGACCTTCCAGCCCGCGCGGGCGAAGCCGACGCCGAAAGACGACGCCGAACGGGTCGCCGAGGTGTCGCGGGCGATGTCGGGGCTGGAGGGAGACCTGCCGCTGTGCGGGGTCGCGCTGCTCGGGCGCGCCACGGCGGCGGACGTCACGCACTGGTTGCGCAGCGCCTACGACCCGGCCGCGCGCGGCGAGGTCGGGCGCCTGTCGGAGGAAGGGCATTTGCTCGCCTGGGCCGACGCCGGGCCGGTGCGCGCCGAAGCCCTGTACGACCACCTGTGGCACGACTCCGGATGGAGCGTCAGCTGGGCGATGGCGGCACTGCCCACTCAGTTGGTGACCTCGACCGTGCTCACGCCGCTGACCACGCCGGGACGTTTCCACCGGCGGGTCGCGATCTGCTGCCAGCCGGTGCCCGCCGAGAACGCGGCGGACCTGGTCAACCGGGAAGCGTCAGGCTCCACGTTCCGCCGGATGCTGCGCCGGCGCCGGGGCGTCGACGAGACAGCGCGCGACCGCGTCGACGAACAGCGCGCCGCGAAGGCGGCCGAGGACGAGGCCCACGGCGCCGGGGTCGGGCTGTGGACGCTGTATGTCACCACGACCGTCGAGGACCCGGCGATGCTCCCGGATGCGATCGCCGACGTCGAAAGCCGGGCGCGCATGGCGAAGCTGAAACTGCGCCGCTGCTGGGGTTGGCAGCACGTCGGCTTCGCGGCATCGCTCGGGCTCGGCGTCTATCCGCCCGAACTCGCCAAACGCGGCCGGCGGGCGCGATGACCGCTCGCGCGACGCACGCGCACCGCGGACGAGAACGCGCGCGCGAGCGGATTCCGCGGCTCGCGCCCAGACCCGGTGCGGCGGGCCCCGCCCCACCGACTGCCAACGAGGAGGAAAGGAGACCCGACTGCCCGTCCCAGCATGACGCGCGGAGGCACAGCCGCGCACGCCAACCGGGCCGACAGGCCAACGAACATCGACACAAGGGGGAACATGAACAAGCACATCGTCCGCGGGCTCGTGATCGGCGGCTTCCTCGCCGCCGGCGTGGCGACGGCGACCGGCGCGGCGTCCGCCGCCCCGGCCGCGCAGCAGGGCGTCGCCGTCGCCGACCGGGACCTGAGCGTCCCGGTCGCGGCTGGAGGGCACGAACCGCTGCCCGCCGCGGCCGCGCCGGACACGCGCGAGGGCGCGGTCGCGCCCGCCGGAACGCGGATCTGGAGCGCGACCGGGAGCCGCACCCGCGAGGGCGCGGTGTCCCCGGCAGGCACCCGCATCTGGTTCCTGGCAGGCGGGAACGCACGCGACGCGGCGGCCGCGCCGTCGTCCTACGTGCACTGACCGCGCCCGCAGCGGCGGTGACCGCGACCTGACCGGGCGGCGGGCCGACTGAGCCTTCCCGGCCCGCCGCCCGGGACACCGCGCGGCACCGCCGACTGTCTCAATGGGGGAAGCGACTCGTTTCGGGGGGGGAACGACGCGATGACAGAACACACACGCCCGTGATCACGCGCGCTCTGCGCCTGATCCGGGGCGGACACGACAGCGCCGGCGGCCGCGATCGCGGCGAGGCAGTCGAGAACCTGCCCCGGTCGGTGGCCGCCGCCGCGGCCTCGGCCGCGCCGCAACGTCCCGATCCGCTGGCGGAGATGAGGAGGCACCGGCCGCCGCCGGCGCGGGGACGAGCCGTCCCCGGCGGCGGCCGGGACCACCACGTCGGGCCGACCGCCGTGTGGCAGGGCACGACCAACCAGCTCGCGGGTCTTTTCCCGTTCGTGGGCGGTGCGGGATCGCGGGTGCGGGGCGTCCCGATCGGCCGGAACCTGCACACGCACGAACCGGTCGGCCTGCACCCCGGGGACTGGCTCGCCGAAGGCATCATCGCCTCGACCGGTATCTGGTGCCAGGGCCAGCCGGGGACGGGCAAAAGCGCGTTCGCCAAACGGCTTTCGCTCGGGCTCGTCGCGATGGGATGGACCTGCTTCGTTCCCGCCGACATCAAGGGCGAATACAGCGCACTGGTCGGGGAACTGGGCGGCGCGGCCGTCAAAATCGGCCGGGGCCACGACGGTGTCAACCCGCTGGACCCCGGCCCGCTGCGGCAGATCCTCGCGACCGTCCCGAGCGGACGCCAGCGCGACGCGCTGCGGGAGTCGATCAGGGCACGGCAGACCGCGTTGCTGGAAAGCCTGCTGCAACTGGAATTAGGCCGGGCCCCCACCGCTGTCGAGCGAAACCTGCTCTCGCGCGGCATCGACCTCGCCGTCGCCGCGACCGAGGACGGCCAGGCGACTGTCCCGGACGTGCTCGCCGTGCTCGACCAGGCGCCCGACGCTCTGATCGGCGCGGCGCGCGTGTCCGGCAGCCGCGAGCGGTATTTCGATCTGGCCCGCGAGGTCGTCGCCGCGCTCGACTTGCTCTGCGTCGGGCCGCTGCGGGGGATATTCGACCGGCGCAGCACCGTCCGCGTCGACCCCGCGTGCCCCGCGGTCAGCCTGGACATCTCCGCGCTGGACGAGGAAACCGACGAGGTCGTGGCTGCGGCGATGCTGTGCAGCTGGGCCTGGGGCGCCTCGATGGTGGAGGCCAGACAGGCCGGTGCCGGGTCGAACCTGCTGTGGCTGCAGGACGAGGCTTGGCGGGTCCTGCGGGCAGGGCCGGGCCTGGTCGAACGCACTGACCGGCTGACCCGGCTCAACAGGCACAAAGGGGTCGCCAGCCTGTACCTGGCGCACAGCATGGACGACCTGCACGCCGTGCGCACCGCGGAGGACCGCGCGAAGGCCAAAGGCATCGCGAGCCGGTGCGCGATCCACGTCTACGGCGGGCTGCCCGCCGGGGAGTTGCCGTCGCTCGCCACGACGCTCTCCGGGCCGGAAGCGGAGATGCTCGCCAGCTGGCAGAGCGCCGGGACCTGGGTTCCCGGGCATCGGCATCCAGGTCGCGGCCTGCTGTTGCTCAAGGTCGGCGAACGCGCCGGGCTTCCGGTGCGGATGCGGCTCGTCCCGCGCGAAATCCGGCTGTACGACACGGATTCCGCCTTCCGGGCGCGCAGCTCGGGCCGCAGCGGGCCGACTGGCCTGGCCGCCTGAGCGCGCCGCCGCACCGCGCCGTCGACTCGGTTTCGACGCCGCGCCAACAGAAAACCGGCGACCCACACCGGGCCGTCGCGTCCGTACAACGTTTTGGGGGAAACGTGACTATCGATACAGCGCACGACGCGCCACCGGCCTGGACAGTAGACCTCGCAGGCAGCGCGGCGACCACGGAGAACCGCGGACCGCAGGACCAGCTGCTGCGCCCGGTCGCCGGCGACGGCCTGTGCGACGCGAGCGGGCTGTCGGCCGGGCGGGTGCGCATGCCGCCCGGCGCCCAGGCCGTCCCGCACCACCACGCCGAGGACCGCACTGTCGTCGTCCTGGCCGGATTCGCCGCGACGCTGCTCGCCCCGCCGGGCGGCACCCGGTGGAGCGCGGCGGCCGTCACCGGCCCCGAAGACGTCGTCTTCATCCCCGGCGGGTGGATCCACCAAGCCGTCAACCTCGGCGGCGTCGAATGCCGTGCCGTCGAGATCTCGGCGGACCGCGTCTTCAACCGCAGCGTGCACCGGCTGCCCGACTTCGACGGCGACGACGTCGCCGCTCTCCTGCGCGCGGACTACGAGGCCGGCCGCGTCGGCCTCGGGGCATTGCCGCTCTGACCGGTGATCCCCGATGTCGAGCAATCCCAACGCACGGCAGCAACCAGGCGGAATGCCCGCGCTGCCATGGATCATCACCGGAGTATTCGCGGCGGCTTTCCTCGCCGACGGCGTCCTCTGGTCGGCAGCCGCCATCGTCGCGCCCCCCGGCCACGCCGTCCCCGGCTACGGCAGCATCCCCATGGCGCTGCGGCGCGGCGGGATCGCCGCGCTCATCGGCGACGGCTCCCGCGCCTGGTTCGCCGTCGTCGCGCTCGCCATGACCGCGATCCTGGCCGCCCTCGCGACCGCCGCGACAGTCCTGATCGTGCGGCACCGCCGTCCTGCCGGCGGGCACCGGCAGATGGTGTCCGGTCGCGCGTTCGCCGACCTGCAGAAACCGGCAATGGCCAAGCGTGCCCAGGGCCTGCGCCCGTCCATTGCGGACACTCCGGCGAAACGGCTTGCCGCGCGGGAGATCGGGGTGGCGCTTGGCGACGTGTCCGGAACGACGTTGTACAAGTCCTTCGAAGACGTCGAGCTGGTCATCTGTGGGCCGCGTAGTAACAAAACCTCCGCGAAGGTCGTCCCGGACGTCGCCTCGGCCACCGGCACCGTCGTGCTCACCAGCAACAAGCCCGACGTGTGGCTCCTGACCTCGGGCATGCGCGCGAAAGTCGGGCGACTGTGGCTGTTCGACCCGCAGCGCATCACCTACCAGGAACAGGGTTTCTGGTGGGACCTGCTCGCCTGCATCCACGACGTCGAGTCCGCGGCGAGGGTGGCCGCGTATTTCATGCGGGAAGTCGGCGGGGGCGGTTCGGACCAGCGCGCCGATCCGTTCTTCACGCCTGCGTCGGCGAAAACGCTGCGGCAGCTGCTGCTGGCGGCGGCGTGTTCGGGGCACACGCTGCGCGATGTCGCGCTGTGGGTCGCGACGCGGTCGGAAGAACCCGCCGTGTATTTGGAACGCGCCGGATACCGGGCGCAGGCGGAAAGCCTGCGCGGCACGGTCGAACTGCCCTCGGAAACCAAAGGCGGCATCTACGAGGGGGTATCGACCGCGCTGGCCTGCCTGGACAGCGAGTCGCTGCTGCGATGGGTCACGCCACCGTCCACATGGGACGACCCGCCGGAGGACCCGGACGCGTTCCCGAGGCTGGATTTGTGGTCGCTGATCACGAAACCCGGAGACGCGCACCCGACCGTCTACCTTCTCTCCCGCGAAGGAGAAGGCAGCGGCCGCCCCGTCGTCGCCGCGATCGTCGGCGAGCTGATCAACGTCGCGGTGCAGGCGGCGAGCGCGCGCGGCGGACGCCTGGACCCGGTAATCACCCTCCAACTGGACGAGGCGGCGAACATCGTGCGCCTGCCTGAACTCCCGTCGTGGTTCTCCTGGTTCGGGTCTGTCGGGCTGATGGTGACGGTGATCCTCCAGTCCCGGGAACAAGGAAGATCCGTATGGGGCAGGGAAGGTTTCGACGCTTTATGGAGCGCCGCGACGATCAAGACGGTCGGGGCCGGGGTCCAGGATCCCGATTTCTGCGGGGATCTCTCGAGGCTGGTGGGCGACCACAAGGTGGAAGAGGCCTCGCGAACGCATATGTCAGCCGGGGGCGGGGGCCAGACGTCGTGGTCGCTGCGCACGGAACCGATCCTGACCGCCGCGGACATCGCCGCGCTGCCCCGCACCGAGGCGTTGCTGTTCACCTCCGGTAGGCGCCCTGCTCGGGTCACCCTGCACCCCTGGTACGCCGAACGCGACGACCAGAAGGACCTGATCGCCCGGTATTCGCGCGAAGCCACAGAGCAGGTGCAGGCCGCCGCGATCGCCTACCTCGGTCCGGACAACCCGGTCGCCGCCGCACTCATGGCCGAACGACAGGCCACAGGCCATGGCTGAGCCGTCGGGACAGGAAGCGCTCCAACGCCGCGTCGCGGCGCTGGAGGCCGACCACTTCGAACTCGTCGACCAGCTGCGCCGCATCGGCGACAAAACCGAACGTCACGCCGCCAGCCTCGACGACCTCGAAGACCTCCTCGACCAGCTCGCCGCCGCCAACGCCCACGCCGGAGCCATGGCCGCAGCCATGGCGCAACGCGACATCGGCCTGGGCGCACAGGACCCGGGCGATCCCGCCCCGCCTGGGCAGTTCGCGTTCCCCGGCGACGGACCCGGCCCCGAACCGGCCGCCGCTGCCGGGGGCGTACCGGATCCGGACCTCGACCAGCTCTGGGCCTGGGTCGCCGTCCACATCGCACCGCTGGTGCGCAAAACCACCACCACCGGAGAAGGCGGCGGTCTGCGCTGGTGTCGCCGGTGGACAGCGCACGGCGACGCCGTCACCCGGTTCCAGGCGCTGTACCTGGCCTGGCACGAACTGTCCGAAGACGACAGCGCGACCTGGCTCAGCGTGTTCCTGCGCGACCACCTCGACCCCCACCTGTCCGTCCTCACCAGCCCGATCGGGCCCTTCTACGCCTGCAGCCCCCGCAAACACACCGACACCGGCGAGGAACTGGGCCAAACGCCCGCCGCCGCAACGGAAACACCCGGGGGCAGTCAGTGACGACCACAGCACAGCAGTCCGACCGCGCCGGTGCGCCGTCCCCGTTCGCCGCACCGGAAGCCACGACGGGGCGGGGCGCGCCATGGTGAACCCTGTCGACCGGCCCGCAACGTCCGAGAAGAACGAGGAACACAGCGATGAACTTCTACGGGATTCTGGCCAGTCAGCACTGGGAGACGTACCGGCCGCGGGAACTGGCGGAGATCGAGGACCCCGAGGCGCACTTCACGGATCTGGGCATGGAAATCTCGGCGGAGATCGACCGGCGGACGAACGCCGAGCAGCAGCGCAGCGGGCTGGGGACGTCGGCGGACTTCCTGGCGAACCTGCAAGCGCGCACCGCGACGCGGCAGCGCATCGTCGAGGAGGTCCTGCGGGAGATGGTCTTCGAGATCGAGGAGACACCCGCGAGCTAGACCGCTTCCGCCCCCGCAGCCAAGACGACTTCGCGCCGAGCGGGCACCGCACGCGGATCGAAGCCAACCTCGCCGCGCTGCGCGTGCTGGCCCGGCTGCACGGCGGCAGCCTCGAACACCTCGCCACCACGACACCGACCGCTACTGCGGCCGACCACGCGATCCTGGCGCGCTGGTCGGGCTGGGGCGACGCCGGACAGCTGTTCGACAAAGGCGACTTCGCCCGCCAGCGCCAGGAACTGCAAGCCCTCCTCACCGAGGAGCAGTACGCGGCCGCGAGCCGCTCGACCATCAACGCCCACTACACCGACGCCGGACTGGCCGCAACGATCTGGAACGGACTGCAGCGCCTCGGATTCACTGGCGGAACCGTGCTGGAGCCCGGGTGCGGCAGCGGGCACTTCATCGGCCTCGCGCCGCCGGATGCCGGAATGTGGGGCGTCGAACGCGAACCCGTCAGCGCGGCGATCGCGCGCGCCTTGTACCCGGACGCAAACGTCATCAGCGGGCCGTTCGAGGAATTCGGCGCGGCAGAGGGCTTTTTCGACGCCGCGATCGGGAACGTTCCGTTCGTCCACGCGGAGTTCCCCGACCGCAAGCACAACCCCAACAAGCACAGCGTCCACAACGGCTTCATCATCAAGTCGCTGCGTCTGGTCCGGCCGGGCGGCATCGTGGCCGTGCTGACCTCCCGCCTCACCCTGGACGCGGTCAACCCCGGCGCGCGGCGCGAGATCGCCCAGCTCGCCGACCTCCTCGGAGCCGTTCGCCTGCCCACCGGAGCCCACCGCCGAGCAGCCGGAACCGACGTCGTCACCGACCTGCTGATCCTGCGACGGCGCGAGAACGACACGAATCCCGCCGTGCCCGGCGAAACCTGGGAAAAGGCGCTGCCGCTGCAGATCGGCGACGACACCGCCAAAGTCAATCAGTACTTTCACCAGCACCCCGAACACATTCTCGGCGACCTCGCACTCGGCCACGGCATGCACAGCGACCGGGAACTGCTCGTCCGGGGCGATCTCGCGCGCCTGGACACGGACTTCGCCGCAGCGGTCGCCAGCATCGCCGACACCGCAGTGCACCAAGGCCTGACGCTCGCGCCCCGCACCGAGAACACGCCCCGCCCGGCCGCGCCCACCGCGATCACGGACCCGGACGCACAGCCGTGGGACGGCACCCTCACAGCACTGCCAGACGGCACCTTCACCGTCCGCGTCGGCGACGCCGAACTCCCCTACGAGCCGCCCGGAGAGGAAGCCGACCAGCTGCGGATGCTGCTGGGCTTGCGGGACGTCGCGATGGCGCTGATCAGCGCGGAACGCGCGTGCATCGACGACACCCCCGAGATCGCGGCGCTGCGCGCCGAGCTGAACGACCGCTACGACGCCTACCACGCCAAGCACGGCCCGGTGAACACGTTCACCGAAGGCCGGCAGCTTCGCTCCGGCTGGCAGGTGTATTCGGAGTGGGCGGACCGCAACGGGCACGACAAGGCCGTCGCCGACGGAGCGCTGGTCCGGGACTACCTGACCGAACTGCTGGCGCACGGGCTGGGACAAGACCATCTCGCCCGGCACCTCAACGGCATCGTCAGCCAGTACGAGACCTCCCTCAAACGAGCGGCGAACCGCGCGGCGAAGTCGGTCGCGGCAGAGCGCGCCTACGGGGACCCCGCGATCGACCGAGCCGCTATGGCCCGCGAACTGGCCGACACCGCGAACCCGCTGAGCCTGCTCGCGGCGGTGGACGAGCCCGACCCCCGCCTGAGCGAGGAGGCGATCCGGTCCGCGCGGGCACTGATCCAGCACGCGCCGAAGAAGACCGACCCGGAGCTGGATCTGGACGACCTCGGACTGCGCACCACGAAAATCATCCGGCCGAACCAGGGCGGGTTCCGCGACGACCCGGGTTCGCACGTCGTCGCCTCGCTGGAAGATTTCTCCGCCGCGGACCAGACCGCCCGCAAGACCGACATCTTCCGCCGCAGGGTCATCCACCCGCCGGCCGTCCCGCTCGGCGCCGACACCGCAGAAGAAGCCCTGGCGATCTGCCTCGACGCGCACTCCCGCGTCGAGCTCGCCGAGATCGCCCGCCTGCTCGGGCTGCCCGGAGAGCCCGAGGCCCGGGAAGCGCTGGGCCAGTTGGTGTTCGACGACCCGGACACCGGCGAGCCGATCTGGGCGCCGCTCTATCTGGGCGGCAACGTGAGGCGCAAGCTCGCGCGCGCCGAAACCGCCGCCGCGGCCGACGACGACCGGTTCGCCGCGAACGTCGAGGCACTGCGGAAAGTGATCCCGCCGGACCTCGGCCCGGCCGACGTCGAAGTACGGCTGGGCTCATGGATCGGTCCGAGCTATGTCACCCAGTTCCTCAAGGAGCTGCTCGACGACGACCACGTCCGGGCAGAAAGCGTCGCCGGGCTGTGGACCGTGCACACCAACCGAGGACAGCTCTCCGCCGCCAGCAGGCTCGCCGCCACCCAGATCTGGGGCACCGCGAGGGTCGACGCCTACGACCTGGCCGAACGCGTGCTCACCGGCGCCGCGATCCGCGTGACCGTAGAAGGCGTGTTCGACCGTGCCGCTACCGAGGCGGCGACGGACAAAGCCGCCGCGCTGTCGGACCGCTTCGCCGAGTGGGTATGGGAAGACACCGGTCGCGCCCGCCAGATTCTGCGCGCCTACAACGACCTGTTCAACTCCGAAATAGAGGTCGACTACTCCGGCATCCGGCTCAGCCTGCCCGGGATGTCAGAGGCGTTCCCGCCGAAGGACCACCAGAGGATCGCGATCGCCCGCATCGTCCACCAGGGCGGAACCGGGCTGGTGCACGACGTCGGAGCGGGCAAAACCCTGGAAATCATCGCGGGCGTCATGGAACGCAGACGGCGCGGCCTCGCGCGCACGCCCGTCGTGGTGGTGCCCAACGACTCCATCGCCGACCAGTTCCAGCGCGACTGGGGCCAGGCCTACCCCGGCGCGAGGGTCCTCATGGGCACGACCGACCACCTCACCGGCGACAAGCGGAAGAAATCGAAGAACGGAAGGGATGCCCGCGCGCAGTTCATCGCGAACGTCGCGACGCGCGACGTCGACGCCGTCATCATGACGAAAGAGTCGTTCGAAAGCATCCCGATGCCGTACGACCTTCAGAAGGCTTTCCTCCAAGCCGAACTGGACGACCTGCGCGCCGAAAAAGTAGCCCACGCCGACTCGATGAGCAAGACGATGACCAAGCGCATCGAAGGCGCGATGGAGAACGCGGAAACGCGTCTGCGCACAAGGATCTCAGAGATCAAACGCGACACCACGGGCATCGATTTCGTCATGGCGGAATTCGACTTCGTCGTGGTCGACGAGGAGCACTACTTCAAAAACGGGATGGTCCACAGTTCGATCCCCGGCCTGAGCATCGACGGCGCCCGGCGCGCCATCGACCTCGACATGAAGCTCCAGTACCTGCAGGACCGCCACGGCGGCCCGCGCTGCGTGCTGGCGACCGCCACGCCGTGGACGGGCACGGTCTCCGAGATCTACCTGTGGCTGCGCCGGTTGGGCCACGACCTTCCTCGCTTCGACGTGTGGGCCCGCACCTACGTCACGCTCACGAAGACCAACGAGATGACGCCCGGCGGGAACCTCAAACCGAAAATGCGGCCCCGCCGCATCATCAACGAACCAGAACTGTGGCACGCCCTGCGGATCACCAGCGACATCAAAATGAAGGAAGATCTTCCCCTGAAGATCCCCGCTTTCCGCGGCGGGAAAATCGAAGTCATCGAAGTGCCCAGCTCTGTGGAAGCCCGGATCTTCACCCTGGACGCCGCACGACGGGAACGCAATATCAGCGGCCGTCCGGAGAAAGGCAAGGACAACCACCTCGGCATCGCCCACGACGCCCAACTGGCGACGACCGACCTGCGCGCAGTCGGCATCACCGCCGAGTCGCCGCAAAAAGTCGACTATCTCGCCGACGACATCCGTCTCGAATGGGCCGCCGCCAAGGGCAACGTCTACTACCGCAAGGACGGAACCGAATACCCCCTGCGCGGCGGGCTCATCCTCGTCTTCGTCGACGAATCCACGCCGACGCCCAAGCACTGGAACTTCTACGACGAACTGCGCGCGCAACTCCTCGCCCGCGGCCTTCCCGAGGGCAGCGTCCGCTTCATCCACGAGGCCAAGACCTCGCAAGCCAAAGCCGACCTGCTCGCCGCAGCCCGGGAAGGCTCCATCGCCGTGCTGATCGGCTCGACCATGAAAATGGGCGCGGGAATCAACGTCCAGGACCGAGTGACCGTCGGTTACGAGGTCACCCACGGATGGCGCCCCGACATCAGCGCCCAGGCGCAAGGCCGCGCACGCAGACAGGGCAACCAGAACGAAGTCGTCTCCTGGAAGCGGCTCGTCCTCGCCCCGTCGATGGACGCCAAGCGGCTGGAGATCATGCTGCAGAAAGAGCAGACCTTCGCGCCGCTCTACGCCTCGACCCCGCCCGAGCGCTCCCGCGACGTCAGGACCGACGACGGCGACAGCATCGCCGAAGCCATGGCGATCGCGACCGGAGACCCGCGCTACCGCGAAAAGGACGACCTCGACCGCGAGCACGGCGAATTGACCGGCAGGAAGTCCCGCCACGTCGGCAATCAGCAGTCGCTGAGATTCGAGATCGCCGACGCGAACACGAGAATCGCCGAATACGAAGAGCAAGCCCGGCGGCAAGACACGCTCGCCGCGACCCTGGCCGACGTCTCCGGATCCGCGTTCTCGATGGAGATCCAGGGACGCGCCTACGGCAAGCGCGCCGAAGCCGGGGCACGCTTGCGCGAGGTTCTCCTGGGCTTGTCTGGGCACCGCGACCGCCTCGAGAAGCACCCGGCGGTCGCCCGCATCGCCGGTCTGACCTTGCACGCCGTGGTCAACCTCATCCACACGACGGTGACGGTCTACTCGCCGGACGCCGGCCGGGACTTCGCATCGGTCAGCGTGAGCCTCCGCGAACCGCCGAGCGAACTCGGCCTCGTCGCCAGCATCGAGAACCGGGTCAAAGCCGTCGCCGCCGCAGGAAACGCCACCCGGCAGCGGATCGCGGCGCAGCACGAGCGCATCGCCATGGCGGAACCCGAGGTCGGCAAGCCATTCCCGGAACAACAGCGGCTGGACGACGTCACTCGCCGACGCGAACAGTTGATCGACGAACTGCAGATCGCGGACGCCGCCGAGACTCCGCCCCCCGAGGACGACCACTCTCCCGAGGCGGTCGCACTGCGCCAGCGCATCGCGGCACGCCATGACGCCTGGCTCGCCACGCGCGCCAAGGCTCGTGACGGCGCGGCGGCTCTCGGAGTCCAGGACACTCGCGGGGAAATCTTCACCGACTGGTATTGCGCGATCACGCAGGGACTGCTGCCCGAGCACCAGCCGCCCGTCGATGCGGCGCTGCACGTGTGGCAGAGCATCGGCTCCCCGGGAGCCCGCCAGAAGCCCAGGCTCGCTCCGCTCGGGGCCACCCGGCCCGACCTCGACGAACTGGACGACCTCACGGCCGGCGACACGGACCTGGCGACCGGCCCCGACCGCGCCGAGAACGCGAGCGAAACACCCGAGACGCCCGGGGCTACAGCAGAAGACGGCCTTTCGGCCGCAGCGCGCCGTCCACGCCAGGACCGAAACCCCGACAACGAGACAGCGGATCCCGCGCAAGAGGACGAACCCGGTCTCGACGCGCACCCGATAGTCCCCGCGTCGACGAACGGGCAGAGAACAGGCGGCACCCGAGGAGACCGCCCGGCGCCCAGCAGCGCCGCCCCGCCCCACCCCGCAGCGCAAGCGCCGCGTACCGGCCACGCTCAGGAGACCGCGCCGCTACCGGAAAAGCACGCTGTCGCAGCCGAAACCGCCGGGGCTGTTCCGGACACCGCAGCAGAGATCGCGGAAGCGACGGGAATCCCGCTCCCGGCAGCGCAATGGCTGCGGCGCTACCTGCTCGCGATCTCGTTGCGGGACGGCGTGCGCGACCTCCACCGCGCGCACCCGGAGGACCTCGCCCCAGCGGTCGGGCGGGCCCTCGACGACGGGCTCGCGCTACGGGCGGGCAACCACACCGAGGCGGCGAGGCTCAACCTGCCGGAACCGGATCCCGCGATCGCGCGGCGCTACGCGGCGGAACCCGCGTTCGCCGCACGGCTTCGCGAGACCGCGCGCGGATGGGTGCTACGACGGATCGCCCACGATCTGACCGCCGGGCTGCCCGGGCTTGTCGGCAATCTCCTGAACGATCTGAGCCTGCGACGCGACGCCGCCGCCGTGGACTGGCTGCAGCAGTGGATTTCCGGCGCCGCCGCAGATCCGGAACTCCAGGTGTTCGCGCGCGTGAATCACGAGGACAACGCCGGGATCGCGATCGCTCCCCGCCTGGTTGACGCCGCCGCACTCGAAGTGATGGACGCCGGGGACGCCGACCACCCCGCCGTGGCCTACGTGCTCAACGAGGACCCGTTCGTCAACGAACGCGTCCTGGACCTTGCGCGCCATTGGATTTTCGACCACGTCAACCGACGCGGCTGGCACGCACCCACCGATCCCGCCGGCCCGCAGCACCAGTCGGACCCCACCCCAGCCCCCGACCACGAGGAGACCAGCACGGAGGAGGCCGTCATGACCGCAGCGGACACCGGTACACCCGAACCCGGCAACGAGCCCGAGCAGACTGCCTCGCCGCTCACCACTTTGAGGGCCTTGCGCGCGATCGCAGAGCAGTCCCAGTTGCACGTCACGCCCGAACACGCCGCCGGAGAGGCGTTCGTGCTCGTGCACGAGGTCGACTCCGACGGCGCGGCGCTGCCGCCGTTGCTGGCCTGCCGTCCGGGCGACCTTCGTTTGAGGAGCCCCTTGGGTCTCTCGGTCACGGTCGACCGTCTGGCCGAATATCTCGCGTCTTACCGGAACGCTGTTCCCGCGGAGGCGTTCCGGCGGCTCGATACGTCCGTCGCCGCTCGCCTCGCCGTCGTGGCGCCGGTGGTCGTCGGCGCGGCCGACGAGCACCAGGACGCCCGTCGGTTCGTCGCCGACGCGGTCGGCTTCGCCCAGCAGGACACGCCGACAGCGGTCGAGTTCTTCGCCCGCCGTCTGCACGAAGCCGAGATGGCCTTGGAGGGCCTGCGCCCCGCAGCCCCCCGCGCGGCCCGATTTCTCCGTGCCGTCGCCGACTACGGCCGCGCCTATTCCTGGACTGGCGATCCGGTCACCCACCTCGTCGGCACAGGCCGCCTCCCCGGCATCACGCCAAGCGAACGGCTGTGGATCGAGTCTTACCTCGGCGACCACCCGGACGTGCTGGACGGGCCTCTGCCCGACCACCGGCGAATCCAGCAACGCGACGCCCGCGAACGCGAGGAACGGCGACGCGGTGGCGCGGCGTGCGACGAGCGCGCCCGCGCCGCCTACGAACGGGGCCTGTTCGACGACGCGCTGGACGCGCTCGACGACGCGGAGCTGGCGGATCCGGACAGCAAAGTCCGCTGGGACCATCTGCGCACCAGCGTCCACGCCGCGGCATCGGGAACAGCGCCGGCCCAGGACAAGACAGGACCTGCCCCGTCGGAGCAGACGCCGCAGCCGGCCCTTCTGCCGGAACCCGAACTGCTCGCGCTGCACGCGCGCATCAACGCCGACGCCGCAGACTTCTTCGACGAGCAGTTCGCCGAGTCCGAACAGGCCCAGACATACGTGCGCGACCGTCTCGGCGGCCAGGACAAGGCGGACCGGGTCCGGCGCGGCCCGGGCAACGAGCACGGGCTGCAGATCGGATACGCACCGCCCGGATGGCAGAACCTTCTCCGCCACCTCCGCGGCAAGGGCTACCAAGACCTCGACCTGATTGAAGCCGGCGTCGTCAAACGGAACACGGATACCGGACGGGTCTACGACGCCTTCCGCGACCGGATCACCTTCGCCATCCGCGACGACGAAGGCCGAATTGCGGGCTTCACCTGCCGCGACCGTTCGGGCACCGCCACTGCGAAGTACCTGAACACGGCGACGACACCGCTTTTCCAGAAAAGCAGGCTGCTGCTCGGCTTGCACGAGCAAGCCGAACGCGGCGCAACGGGCGCGCACGACGATCGGCGCGCCGTCGTGCTCCACGAAGGAGCCTTCGACGTGGCCGCCACCTGGGCCGCCGACACCGACCGCGCACTCGTCGTCGTCGGCGTGAACGGGACCGCGCTGACGCTCGACCACTTCGACGCGATCGACGCCGTGGTCCCGGCCGAGGTCCGGCGCGTCTTCGGATTCGACCCCGACGCCGCCGCCAAAACGATCGCCAGCGCCGAGTCCGTACTCAACCGGTACCCGGCGGCCCACCCGCAGGACCAGTTGGCGATCACCGCCGTGCCCGGCGGACGGGACCCCGCCGAATGGGCCCTGCAGGACTTGAGCGAACTGGCCGAACAGGAGCGGCCGCCGTCCCACGCGGCGATCTACTGGTCCGCCCCGTGGACGCAGTCGGCACTCGGGACGGCGGTGCTGGCACGCATCGACCGGTTCGCGGACACCCTGGAGTTCGTCGACGGGCGGGTGAACGCTGCGAAACACGTCGCTGCCCTGCTCGCGACGGTCGACCCGGCCACGGCGGCCGATCACGCGGTCCTGGTCCAGGAAAAGCTCGGCGTCGACGTCGAGTACATGGCCGAATACATCGCCCAGATCCGGCAGAACAAAGGAGGTCCGCTCCCGACCCTCGGCAGCGACGCCGTGCACCCGTACGTCGCCGCCCAGTACGCCGCCTCGCGCCGCAGCGCGGAGACCCCGAATACGGCAACACCGGCGAAGACGGCGGAACCGGCCCCGTCACCGGACACGACCGCGGCCGACGCCCCCGGGCCTGCGCCCGGACGCCTCGCCCGCAAGCTCACCGTCGAGATCTCCGGGCGAACCGTCGTGCTGTCGGGAACGGACGGCAGCGAACCGCAACTATTCAGAGACGCTTTGAAGAAAGAGGTCAGACTGTGGTTTCGGCCCAGGGAAGGGAACACCTGGAAGAAAGCTGCCAGCACCAAAGCGGAGGCTGAAGGTCTCGCGCGCCGCGTGCACGAGGTCATCGCCCGCTTCGACGCCGCGGAAACAGCCCGCCGCACACCGAAACCGACGCTCCCGCCGACCCCGCAACAGCAAGCCATCATCGACGCGGCCCTCTCCGGACGGGACGTCGCGGTCCTGGCTCTGGCCGGGACCGGGAAAACCTCCACGATGCGGATGCTCGCCGACCGCATGACCGACCGGAAGATCATCTACTTCGCGTTCAACAGGAGCATCGCTGACGAGGCGCAGGGCGTGTTCGCGTCCCATGTGGACGCGGACACGATGCACGCTTTCGCCCGCCGGGGACTGCAGAACCACCCGCGTCTCAAGGAAAAACTCTCCAAGACCTCGAAGAGCGACGGCTACCCGGGGCCGGTCGCGCGCACGCTCGGCATGGACCCCGACGGCGAAACCACGGTCGGCGGGACGCGGGTGGAGAACGTGTCGCTGGTGCGGTCGGCGCTGCGCGCGGTGAAGCAGTACCGCGAGTCCAGCGACAAGCAGATCACCGGACGTCATCTCGGCCACGGCGACGCCCGGGAACTGACCGCCGTCGAGGCGGAGGTTTTGCGGCTGGCCAAGGTGATCTGGGCGGAGAAGATGAGCCCCGAGGGGACGCTGCAGTTCACCCACGACGACTACCTCAAAGCCTGGGCGCTGACAGGTCCGGTCCTGGACGCGGGCCTGATCATTTTCGACGAGGCGCAGGACGTGAACGAACTGCAGGCGCATCTCGTGCAAGCTCAGTCCGCGCAGACGATCGTGGTCGGCGACAGTTACCAGTCCATTTACGGATTCCGCGGCGCCAAGGACTTCCTGAGCGACTGGCCCGCCGACGTCGTCCTGCCGTTGACGAAAAGCTGGCGCTTCGGCCCGGCCGTCGCCGAGACAGGGAACCATTTCCTCGCGGCGCTGGGCGCGGATCTGCGGCTGGAGGGCAACGATGCGCTCGACAGCCGCATCGAGGAGGTCCGCGACCCCGATGCCGTGCTGTGCCGCACGAATGCCGGTGCCGTCGCCGCGGTGCTGGAGGGGTTCGAGGCGGGCAAGCGAGTCGCGCTCGTCGGCGGCGGCAACGACATCAAGGCCATCGCCGCAGCCGCGCAGAACCTCATGCGCAACCGGCGCACGAACCATCCGGACCTCAAGGATTTCGCGAACTGGAACGCGGTCCGGGCCTATGTCGAGAAGCACGAGGACGCGGTGTCCCTGCGCACCTTCGTCGGTCTGGTCGACCGCCATCGTCCGGGAGGCTTGATCGCGCTGGCCGACGAACTCGCCGACGAGAACGCGACCGCTGACGACCTGCGCCCGGAATTGGTGGTGTCCACGGCGCACAAAGCCAAGGGTCGCGAATGGAACACGGTGCAGATCGCCGATGACTTCCGGGAACCTCAACGCGATCCCGCCACCGGCGAGATCATCCTGCCTGCGGAAGAGGATCTGCGCCTCGCGTACGTCACCGTCACCCGTGCCAAGCAACGGCTCGGTCTCGGTTCGCTCGCCTGGATCCGCGAGTACGCGCAGTCCCGGCAACCGGATGCCGCCGCCCCGGCCGACACCGCGACTGCGGCGGTCACCGCGGAGACTGCCGACAAGGCCGACGCTGCGGCCGACACCGTCGAGGCGTCCGCGCCGCCAGCAGCCCCGGAGGAAGGGCTGACCGTGCTGCCCGCCGCCGCCCGCGACGCGGTCCGGCAGATTCTGGAGTCCCGGGGCTGGCAGGTAGAGAGCCTGGGCGAGCCCGTGGAGGCGGGGGAGGGCGAACTGTGGTCGCGCGGCGACTGGAGCGCGGCGCTGACGTATGGCTACGACGGCCTGCTGGCGACGCCGCTCTTTCTGCGGAAAGTGGTCGCGAAGCTGGATGAGGACGCGAACCCGGTCACGACGAACACGGCGTGGGAAGCCGGGGAGACGGCGGTGTCCTCGCTCGACGACGTGCGGCAGGTGCTCGACGAGGCCGGACGGCACGGCTGGGTGGTGCCCTCCACCCGCCCGGGGATGTGGCGGCTCGTCACCGAGCCGACGGCAGCGCACGCCCGCGCGGCCGCAGCGGGAGTGGACCGACGCGAAGTGGCCTGGGCTCCGGACGGGACCTGGCGCAGCGCCGCCGGAGGAGACCCGGTCGCGGTGCTGCCCCCGACGCCGGTGCTGCAGCTGCCGGACCTGCGGGCGGTCAAGCGCTTCGTGCTCGGCCTCCGCCACCGGGACGCGTCTGTTGCCCGCCTGGTCAATGCGGTCCTGGCCGGAGAGGAGCGCGACGGCGTGACGCCCGCGCACGCACTCGCCCGCTTGGCCGACGCCGATCCCGAGGTGCACCGTCGAGCCGCGGCCGCGGCGCTCGGCGCGGGAGTCCAGCGCGGGCGGGCGTTCAACGCGAGCGGTGCCACTGTTGCGCTGCAACGCCTTCTCGACGGAGACCCGACGCTGCGGCTGCCAGAACCTGCGGACCCCGGGCCTGCGCCGTCCTCGTCCGACGCAGCGAAGCCCCCGTTGCCCGCCGCGCCTGCCCCGGCGCAGGGGCAGGCGCCGGACCCGCGCGACGAGTTCCTCCCGGCGCTCGATCCGGCAGCGGCCGGCACCGCGACCGGATTGCGGACGTGGCTGCGGGACTGCATGGAGTCGCTGCCCGCCGAGATCGACGGAGCCTCGCCCGGGCCGGTGCGGCTCGCGCTGGCGCTCGGGGGCACCGCGCTCGCGTCCGGCGACGCGTTCACCGCCGGGGAATTGGCCGCGCGGGTCGCGGGCAGTGCTGCCGAACCCGGCGACACGGCGCGCAGGCTCCGGCAGTTGGCCGATCTGATCGACGATGCCGCGCCCGCGAACAGCCGGGACGCGTTCGGCAGGTTCGCCGAGGGCCGCGGCCTGACCGAGCATCTGCGCGCGGTCTCGGACGGCATCGACGCCGTCGTCGGCGACGAGCGCGCGCTGCGCCGCGCCCAGGCCGACGCGCTGTTCGCCGCGGTCAATCCGGACGCGGTGCGAGTCGCGGCGCACTTCGCCGAGCGCGGCGAGCTGGAGCGCGTACACGAGTTCCTCGGCGGACCCCTCCCGCCGCATCAGCGCACGGAGCTGATCGACGATGCCGCGCTGTGGCTGCTGCAGGAGGCGTTCGTCCACCAGTCGGCGCGCACGCGTTTCGACACCGCGAGCGCGGCCGAGCGGCTGCTCGCCGACGGGCGGGGCGAGGAGACTGCCCTCGCCGCGCAGGCGCTGGCGCAGGCGGCCCGGGACCGGGCGCGTTTCGCCGACGAGGTCGGCCGTGCCCTGCGGGACGCCGGGATCGCGACGATCGCCCACCACCTCGAGGTCGTGGCGTCCGCGCTGGCCAGGGAAAACGGCTTCGCGCTGCCCGGCGCGCCCGGCGACTCGCACCGGCCGGCGGAGACCTCGCCGCTGGTCGTGGCCGATGTCGCGAGCGCGCTGCGCGCCGTCGCCCGGCTGGAGCACGGCCAGTTCGCGCACCTGGTCCGCGAGGTGGACCGCGACGATCCGAGCGCGCCCGTCGACGCGGACGGATCCAGCGTGTTGGGGTACGAACGCGGGCCCGGCGAAGCCGACGCGGGCGCGGTCGACACTGTGCGGTTCCATTCGCGGGGCTTGAGCCTGACCGTCGACCTCGATCACGGGCAGCTGCGGGAGGGACAGCTGAGCTGGCCGCAGGTCCAGGCGTGGGTCCGGTCCGGCCTGACCCCGGGCAGACACGCGATCGTTCTCGCCGCCGACACGGCGCTGCGCGGTTTCGACCGCGCGGCGGACGCATTCGACGCGGCCGGGGAAGCCTCTCTCGCCCGCGCGGCGAGGGACGAGCTGGCAGCGCTGCGCGAGGCGACCGGCCTCGCCGTCGTCGACGCCGCGCAGAAGGCGCAGTCGACCGGGCGAGCCCGGATCCGGCGGCCGAAAGGAACGACCGCCAAGACCGAAGCGAACCTGATCACCGCCGAGGCGCTGTCGACGATGTCGCGCGCCGACCGGGACACGGTGCGGCGGATCCTCGACTTGGCCGCGGTCCTCCCGCCCGCCGGCTCCGGCGCGCCCGCCGCGTCGCTGTCCTCGGTGGAACCGCCGCCCGGCCGGGCACCGGCGGGGCGGGAAGCCGCGGCGCCCGCCGCCGCGGCGGCGGAACGGATCGGGCTGGAGGTGCCGGAGGACTGTGATCCCGCCGAGGACGGGTGGGAACGGATCGCCACCACCTACGGGGCCTCGTCCACGGAAACCTGGGCGCGCGGCGGCACACAGCTGGTCCTCGCCTGGCTCGCCGACGGGGACAGCCTGACGCTCGACCGCCGTGTGGTGATGCGCGACGAACTGCTGCCCGGCGACATCGAGCACGAACTGGTGTCCCTGGACGACCTGCGCAGGGTCCTGGCCGAGGCGGGTCGCGTCGGCATCGCGCTGCCCGACGGCCCTGGGTGGGCGGTGTTCCCCCAGCCCACCGCCGAGCGGCGCGGCGGCGCGCACCGCCGCAGCGGCAAAGCCCAGGACGTCCGGCTCGACCCGGATCGCGGCTGGGTGCGCGCCCGCGACGGCTCCCCGCTCGGCAGCCACGGCGACCCGCGCACTTCCGGCCCCGCTGCACCCGCGACCTCGACCGCACCGCCCGCGCCGACGGCGACAGCTCCCGCCGAACCACCGGCGCCGCCGGCCGCGCCCCCGTCGGAAGGCTTGTTCGAGCTGCCTTCCCCGTCCGGACGGAGCGAACCGGCCGAGGCGCGGCCGTCCGCCGCCGAGCCGACAGCGCCGGGCCGTGCACCGGCTCCCCGGGTCCCTGCGGTGTTGCCGGGCGGGCTGGACGCCGCCGACGTCACCGCTGCGCTCGGCGCGCTCAACGACAACGCGCTGGTCAAAATCCTCTCTGCGGCGGGCGAGCATGCGACCGGGTCCCCGCTGTCGTTGCCGCACGGCTGGGGCGGGTTCGGCTCCCGCGACGGCCGGGGCGGGCGGGCGGAGAACCGTCCCGCCGGCCTCCGCATCTCCTACGGCGACGACGGCGGCCGCGACGGCACCGTGGCGTGGCCGTTGATCCTCGGCTGGTTCCGTGAGGCCGCCACGCCGGAGCAGCGCCAGGTGATGCGCGCGGCGCTCGCCGCCGAGGACCTCTACGGCCACCACCTCCGCGCGAAAACGTTCGCCGCCGCCGGAGAGGAAACCCTCGCGGGGCTGGCCCGCCGCGAAATCAGCGGCGTCCTCGCCGACACCCGAGCGGCCCTCCTGACCGGTCTCGCCGACGTCGTCGCGGGGAGCGCCGCCGAGCCCGCCGAAGCCTCCGAGAACCCGGCGCCCGACGCTCTGGCCCGGATAGTCGAGCTGGTCGCCGTGCTTCCCGGAGCCACGGCCCCGGAGACGGTCCCCGCCGACTGCCTGGCCCCCGGCGACGTCATCGCGCACCCGACCCACCGCGACACCCCGTTGCGGATCACCCGGCCGCCGGTCGAGCGCGAGGACGGCGTCGTATTGACCGGCGAACTCGTCCGATACCACGGCGAGCCCGGCACCAGACCGTCGACGGCGACGCTGCCCGACGTCGACGGCGCCCGGGCCCAGTGCCAGCGCTGGCCGCTGCCGGGCACGCTGACCGGCCTGGTGCAGCACCCGGCGCCGCTCGCGCCGCCCGCCGACGCGCCAGACCTGCTGGACGTGCCCGACGACCTGCACCCGGAGCGGTTCGGCTGGACCCTCTCCGGCGCCAGACACGAACCGGACGCCCTCGTGCAAGCCTGGTCGCGCGACACCACGACGCTGCTGCTGCGCTTCCCCGGCACCCGTGAACCACGGTTGTCCACCCGGCTGCGGCTGCTCGCCGCACCCCGCCCGGCCGTCGCCGAACACACCGTGGCCTCGCCCGACCAGTTGCGCACCGTGCTGGAGGAGGCCGGCCGCACCGGGACCGCAGTGCAGGTCGACGGCGACTGGGAGATTTCCCCGGTCGCGACCCGTCGACTCGCCGCCAACGCCGCCGACCGTGACGAGGACGTGCGGCAGGTCGGGTGGGACCGGGTGCGCGGCTGGGTGTTCGTCGGCGAAGGCCGCGCCGTCCCGAATCCCGACGGGCTCGTCCCCGTTGCCCGCCCGGCGACCGCGCCGGACCGCCCCGTGTCCGCGCACGACGAGGACCAGGCGAGCCTGTGGGATTCCCCGCAGGCCGGCAGCGACGCTGTCGCCTCACCGGTCCTCGCCACCGGCTTGCCCGACGCCCTCGACCGCAGGGCGACCGCTGGACACGAAGGCGTGCCGCGACGCGGACTCAGGGTGCTCGCCGCGAGCGGCGATGACCTGCTGGCCGAGGGCATCCGCGTCGCGGAGCGCGCGCTCGCCGACGCGGGCGCGGCGGGCGGCGCAGACCCTGCCGCGTGGGACGGACTGCTCGACCTCGTCGCAACGGAGACCGAGCGCGAAGGCAGGGAACCCCCGGCCAGTGCGCGCTCCGCGTCGTGGTGGGTCCGGCAGGCCCGCGAAGTGCTGCGGGAGGAATTCGGCTGCACCGTCGCCGCCCCTGACGGCCCGGGCGAGTCGAGGATGGCGGTGAGCCCCGGCCGGGTCCTCATCGACGACGCCGAGCCGCAGCCCGCACAAGCCGCCCTACTGCTGGCCGAGATCGCCACGCGACGGTGGGCCGCCGAGCGTGCCGCGGCGGTCTCGAGTACCGGCGAAGCACTGCCGCGCGCGAAGGTCTCCGACGAGGAGATCGACCGCAGCGTCGACCGCTCGATCCCGGAGGAGACCCTCCGGGACAGGTTCAGGGCAGCGTCCCAGGACGAGCGCGACGAGCTGCGCGCTCTGGGACGGCAGGCGGCGGCGCTCGGGTACCGCCTCGGCGCCGCCGATCACCCGAGCACGCCCAACCTGGCGTTCTCCGGCAACAGCCACACCTACCGCGCGCTGATCGACGAGGCGCAGCGTCTGGTCGACGGCGCGGGCATCCGGGTGCTGGCCACGCTGGACGGCCACCCGGTCGTCGAGCACGTCCGCTCCGCACTGACGCGCCGCTCAGCGTCGCCGGACCCGCGACGACGGGAATGGACGACGGCGATGCTGGCGATGGACGCGGTCGCGGACTACCTGCCGACCCCACAGGGGTTCTCGCTCCCGGCGCTGGCCGAACACCTCGCGGACGCGCGCACTCCCGCCGACGATCTGCGGCCGCGCTGGCTCGACACGATCCCGGCCGACCAGCGGGACATCGTCGCGGAGACGATCGAGCAGGCCGCGCGGGTGATCGACGCGGCCGCCGAGCCCGGCCAGCTGGCATGGCTGTCGTGGAAGCTGCGTTCGGTCGGCCGCGAGATGCGCCGCCCGGCGCCGTCCCCGACGGACACGCCGCGCGTCCCAGGCATCGGGGCAGCCGGGCTGGTGCTGCTGCCCGCGCAGCACCCCGCCGCCCAGCCGCTGGCGGACCAGCTGCGCGAGGCACTGCGATTCCAGCCCTGGCTGCACGGCGCGAGCGAACACGCCGGCCTCGGAGTCAGGGCGCTGCTCGACCTGCTGGACGGCACCGACGACGACCCGCGGGCCACCGCCGAGTCGATCATCGCGTCCCTGCCCGAACCCGCCCGCACCGGCGACGTCGTCGGCGACCTCGCCGGACAGCTCGACGACGCCGCCACCCTCCTGCAACCGGGCGGGCACACCCCGCCGGTCGGCACATCGGACACGCCGCTGCCGGACTACGTCCGCGACGTCGCCGCCTCCTTGACAGCGGCGGCAGCGGGCGCACTGCGGCGGGGCGAGGGAACCACGGGCATCCCCCGGCACCGCCCGACCACGATGGCTCCCGCCGCCAGGGTCGAGCAGCGCGCCGAACGTCGCCGCCAGCTGGACGAGGCGGCCGCCGCGCGACTGCCGCAGATCGCCGCCGACGCCCGCGCCGACGCGGCCACCACGCTGCGGAACCTCGGCGACGGCGACAAGGGCGCCGCGCTGCTCGCCCGCGCCGCCGACGCGCTCGACGCCGGGCACACCGCGACCGCGCAGGCATTCCTCGCCGACGCCTTCACCGCGACTGCGCGGCCCCGCGCGCTCGGCGGCCACGCCGCCGTGGCAGTCCTGCGCCTGGAGCTGCAGCGCGCCGCGCTCGGCGGAGTCGCACCGGAACCGGACTGGGTCGCGCGCGCGGCCCCGTCCGGCCTGAACCCCGGCGGTGCGAGCGACCTCGCCGCGAACTGCACCTCCTGGGCCGACACGCTCCGCTCCCGCGTCGACGCCGGAGACGACCTGGCCAGCCTGCTACAGCGATCGGGCATCCGCGGCATCGCCGACGCGCTGGACGAGCAGGCACGACTGCTCGCCGCACGCCACGCGACCGCGTCGCCGATGCCCGGTCCCGACCGAGCCGCAGAAGCCTCCCCCGCACGCACGGCCCCGGCGGAACCGGCCGCGGCACCCGAGCAAACGGGCGTGCCCTCAGGCCCGGACACCGCTCGGGAGCAGTCGCCCGAGGCCGGGCCGGAGGCGCAGGACGCCCCGGCCGAGGTCCCCGGCCCCCGCCGCGACAGCCAGGAATCCCCGCCCGCCCGCAGCGAACCGCTCCCGGCCGCTGCCTCCGCCCCGCATGCTCCTTCCGCTCGGCCCGCGCCGGTCCCGGACCGCACCTCGACGGCTGAACCGGCGGACGAGGCGGGCTTGTTCGACCTCGCGCCCGACGACCCCGCCGAGACCGCGTCGGCGGCGGACCAGCCCTGGGCACTCGCCCCGGCCGGGACCTCGTCGGTGTTCCCGGCTGACGCGGCCGACGATCCCGGGCCCTACGGCACGACGTTCGCGCAGGCGCTCGCGACCGCCGTGACCGCGGCCACCGAAACAGCGCTGCGCGGAGGGCACGACCCGGACTCCTGGCTGGACTTCGCCGACCTGGTCATGCACCACCCCGACGGCGCCGACCGCAGAACCGAACGCGACGGGACACTGCACGACGAGGGCGGCCGCTGGTGGCTGCAACAGGCCGCGCGGGCACTGCGCGACGAGCACGGCATCACCCTCGAAGTCCGCCCGCCCGCCCGCCGCTCCCGTCACCGGCCCGACGCGATCGCCCTCGACCGCGACCGCGGCCTGCTCGTCCTCGACGGCGGCCAGCCGGTCGGGACGCTGGCGTTCAACGCGATGGCGACCCTGGCCAGGCTGCGGATCGAGGCCGAGCGCGACGCGGAGCTGCACCGCACGACTCCAGCCCGGGAACCGGTCGAGGTCTCCGACGAGGAGATCGACTCCTGGCTCGGACTCACCCGGCCACCCGCCGACCCCGAGGAAGGCGGTGTCTTCACCGCACCGGAGCTCTACGCACGCGCGCACGCGCTGGCACGGGAAGCCGCCGGGTTGGGAATGCGGCTCGGCGCCCCGGAGGACCCCCCGCCTGTCCTCGCCCGGGAGGAGGCCGACCACTCCTACCGGGCAGGTCGGCAGGAGGGCGTCCCCTGCGCCTTGCCCTTGTCGGCGCCGGGACTGCCGAAGCGGCTCGAGGAAGCGCGCAGCAGGATCGACGGTCTCACGATCGCGACGACAGCGGACCTGAGCGCGCATCCGGCGGTGACGCGGGTCCGGGAGTCGGTCGCGGACGTGAATCCAGGCAGGAAAGCGACGCCGGAAGAGAGAGCGCGTCTGCGGGGGATGGCCGCGGCGATGGCGTTGCGGGATTTCCTGCCGCTGCCGCAAGGGAACGACCTGGTCTCCATCGTGGAGGAGACGACCTTGCTGCGCGGGACGCCGGAGGAGCTGCTGCCCCGGCGGCTGGACCACGTGCCGGGCCTGGTGCTGCCGCACCTCGCGGACGTTCTGCGGCAGTCGGGGCGCTGCTTGGACACCGCCGACGCGTCGCTCGGCTGGCTGGCCGCGCGCCTGCGCGCCATGGCGGGAGTGCTGGAGCAGCGCGCCGCGCAGGATCACGGCGGGCTGCCCGTCCTGCCGCTTGCGCGCACCGGGCTCGCCGCGTTGACGCTGCTGCCGCCCGACCACCCGGCGAGCCCCACGCTGGAGACCCAGCTGGAGCGCTATCGCGATCAGCCGGTCATCTCCTTCAACCTCGCCGACTCGTACGCGATGAAAGACATCCTGTCCACGCTCGCCGGACCGGCCGACACGCCGGAGCAGCAGGCCGACCGCCTCGCAATCGACGACCCCGCGCAGCCGAAGCGCCACGTCATGTCCGACGAGCGCCGCTTCGACATCGGCCGGGCGTTCGTGCAGATCGCGCTCGCGGTGCGCGCCGCCGGGCACGTGCGCCCCGTGGGGAATCCCGCGCTGCCGCTGCCGGACTACCTGAACGACGTCGGGCACTCGCTCATGCGGCGCAGCGGCCTGCCCTCTCGCGTCTCGCTGACCGCGGCGCCGACCGGCGACTGGAGCGAGGAGCCCGTGGCCCAGCGGCTCCAGCGCCGTGCCGAGAGAGCCGCCGCCGACAGGAAACGCGTCGTCAAGGACATCCGGAATTCCAGCCTGCGCGCCCGCCAGGAGGCGACGGCGATCCTGCACGCGATGACGGCGCCCGACGGGGCCGTCGCTCGACGGGCAGCCCAAGCCATGGCCACGAGCGAGGCCGGCGACCCGGTGTCCGCGCGGATGCACCTGGCCGAAGCGATCGCTTCCGCCGACGGTGTCCAGTCGTTGAGCAGGGGGGCCCGTTTCACCCAAGGGCTGGTGGTGCACTGGCTGCAGCGCGACGTGCTCGGCGACCGTGCGATGACTCCGGCGTGGGTCGCGAGAGCGAGCGCGACGTCGGGCCATCCCAGCGATTCCGCGGAGACGACCGCTCGGTACCGGACATCGAATCTGTCCGCGTGGGCATGGGCGCTGCGCAAGGCGAGCAAGGACACCGACCGGCTCGGCCGGATGCTGCAGGCCATCGGAATCGACCGCGTCGCCGCGGACCTCGACGCGGTCTGCTCCGCCCTGGCCGAACGCTACGCATTCCGCGCGCCCGAACCGCCCCAGCCCGCGCCGCGGCGTCCGGTCGGACCGGTGGTGCTCAGCGACGGCCGCGAACTGTCCAGGGTCGCCGACAGCCAGTTGCCCCACCGGTTCCGTGACCGGTGGCCTGGAGACGCGTTCGTGCTGACTGTCCCGGGACGTGCACGGGTGATCGTCGCGGCTCCGTCGCCCGAGGTCGCCGACGCCGCCCCTTGGCGGTGGGCGGTGCAACAGCTCGACGCCTCCGGCGAGGCCGTCGGCGCGGAGCAGATCAGCGGCACCGCCTACCGGAGCCCGGCGACGGCCGTGCAACAGGCGGAGAAGGCCCTCCGCCAGCTGCTCGCGGCGCTGGACAAGCCGGTGCCCGCGGCGACCGCGGGAGTCGACGGGCCCATGGCGGACCTGGCGTTCGTGCCCAAGTGGGGAGGATTCGCCGACCAGCTCAGCCACCAGAACCTGCCCGCCTCGCTCCGGCACCGCACCGCGCAGCTGGCACTGGGCATGATCCCGCGACTCGACGCCCGCTCGACCACGCCGGAGTCGAACGCCTCCTGGCTGCTGGCAGGCGGAGACGGCCCGTCGCTGACCCGAGAACAACAAGCGGAAGCGACCGGCTACCTGCGCGATCTCGCCGCGCTGGCGGACCTGCACGGCAAGCACGGCGTGCCCCGCCGGCTCGCGACCGGCGGACCGAAACCCCGTGCCGTCAGCGCGGCGTTGAAAGAGGTTCTCGCGCACGCGGAATCGACGGTGACGCAACCGGGATCCGCGCCGGAGGCAACCGCGCCGGAGGAAGACCGCAGCCGCGCGGACGCTCCGGCAGACCGCGTCGCCCGGCCGGACCAGCCACCCGCAGCCGACACGGCGTCAGCGGACGCCGCGCCGACACCGCTGGTCGCTGCGCTGCCGATGTCCGACGGCCGCCGCGCGCTGCGGTATCGCCGGGTCGAGGCGGGAGAGAAAACCATCAACAGATTCGGCTACGACACCTACGAACTGGTGGAGTCCGAACGGTTCAGACTCGTGGTCAAAGGAAGCCCGGCGGAAGTGCCGCGCCAATCCGGGAAACCGTGGACCTGGTTCCTGCACGGGATCGACGCCGATGGCAAACCCCGCGGCGCAGGCCTGAACGAAATGCGCTTCAGCCAGAAAACCCACGAGTACAGGACCCCGCAGGCAGCGCTCGCGGAGGCGGAAAAGTGGCTGGCGCACCTGGAACGCCACCTCGACGAGCCTCAACTGGTGGAACCGTCGCCGGTGCGCGGCCCGATCGGCGAACTGGAGTTCGTCCCGGGGTGGGGGGACGCCTCGAGCCAGTTGCGGGACCAGCCGCTGCACGGGCTCCCGGCGGCGGCGAAATGGGCCGTCAAAGTGGCATATCGGCTCAACTCGGTGCTGCCGTCGCCCGAAAGGGAGGCGGTGTGGATCCGGGAGACCGGTCACCTGCCCGGCAACGTCAAATTCCCGCCCGATTTCGTGGACGCGATCGCGGGGCACATCGGAGACCTCGCCGACCACGTCGCGGCGTCCGGGATCACGGACGCGTTGCCCGATGCGCGGCATCCGACGCGCCTGAGCGACGCCCTGCGGGAAGCCCGCGACATCCTGCGTCCCGTCGCACCGGAACCGACCGCCGTCGCCGACACCGGCATCCGCCAGGCACCGCGCACCACCGAAGCACCTGAGCACGGAACCGTTCCCGGCCCGGCGACAGCAGCCACGACGGCTCCCGCTGGCGAAGGCCCGGACGACGCCGCGTTCCCGGCGGCACTGACGCTGCCCGACGGCCGACAGGCGGCCCGGGACGAGGCGCCAACGCAGCCCGGCGACCCGCAAAGCCTTGTGGCATACAGGCTCGACGCTCCCGGCTTCCGCCTCCGGATCACCCGCGCGCAGGACGAGGCCGGGACCGAGGGCTGGCGCTGGTCGCTGCGCCGTGTCGACGACGCAGGGCGTCCTGCCGGTGCGGCGCTGAAGGACTCCCCGCCGCTGGCCACCGCCGCAGCCGCGATCGCCCAGGCAGAAAAGGCCGTCGCGGCAATGGAGGCGTTCCTGCGCAACTCTCCGACACGACAGCACAGGACAGTGCCCGGGCCGATCGCGGCGCTCGAATTCGTCCCTGGCTGGGGCACCGCGGCCGACCAATTGCGCCGCCTCGACCTCCCGGCCGAAGCGGCCACGGGACTGCCCCGGATCGCGGTGATGATCGCCGAACGACTCGACGCACCCGACACTTCCCACCTGGACGCCGCCCGCTGGGCCGCACGCGGCCCAGGCAACCAACGCCGCGCCGACACGCAGATGAAAGAACTCATCACCCACTTGCGGGCCCTGGAAACCCGCATCGCGGATTCCGGAGTCGACGACCGTCTGCGGCACCAGCCGGACGGCCCGGGCCTGCGCGCGTCCCTGCGCGCCACCCGCAACGAACTCGCCTGGCTCGTCGGCGTCGACCCCGACACCGTGCGCCCACTGGCTTCGTCAGCCACCCGGAGCCGACCACCCGAACCCCGACCCGACGCGCAGCCTCGCCGCACCCAGCCCCCGCGACCCCGCGCAAACCCCGCGCCGCCGCAGCTGGAGCCCGTCGCTCCTCCCGCACTCTCCACGACTCCCGACGACCGCGCGGATCGCCCGGAACCCCAGACCGTCCCCGAACCGCGAACCGAACTGCCCCCGCCGGGCGGCACCCCCGACGACGATCCGGAGACCGCAGGGCCCGGCGACGACGAGGAGACCACCGCGCCGCCGGACCCGGCCGCGGGCACGGATGGAGACGACTGGGATCGGCTCGAAGCAGAGTACGGAGACTTCGACCCGCTCGCCCCTGCCCCTGCCGCCGCAGACGAACCTGCGCCCGCGCCGGCTCTCGCGACCGGCGAACCGCACGAGGACCGTTCGCGCGCGGGCGAGTCCCGCTCCGCCGAGCCGCCCGCGCCGCGCCGCGCCGTTCCCGCAACGCAACCCGCGCCGCCAGCACCCGGGCGTACCCCCGAAGCGGCGGAAACATCGCGCGCGGGGACAGACGACGCACCCGAGACCGCTGCTCCGGAACCCGATCCGGCGTCGCCGCCGCAGCGGATCGGCGTGATCGAGATCCTGCGCCGCCGGATCTACCCGGTGGACCCGACCGCCGACACGTCCGACCCCGGAACCGAGCTGGCCATCGTGGAACCCGGCCGCTACCCGCTGCTCCGGCACGGCGCCCACACGTTCTGGACCATGACCGGCACCCGCATCGGCGGAGACGGAGGATTCGACCTCGCCGCCCCGGACCGGGTCACCTGCTCTTCCCGGCGCTACACCCCGGCCGGCTGGCAGAACTTCCTCGCCGCCGACCCGACTTGCCAAGAAGGACGCGACGGCCAGCGGTTGCGGGTCGTGCTCTCCGCAGACGACCCGGCCGCCGAACCGCCCTTCGATACTTCCGCCGCCGACCCGGCCGAGCCCGCGACCGCAGAAGGCCCCGACCGAACCGACGCCGACGCCGACGCCGACGCCGACGCGCGACGGTGGGGCGAGCTCGTCGCCGACGCCGCCGAACTCGGCGTCTCGGTGCGCACCGCGTTCAGCGACGAGTCCGAAACCCGCTGGAGCACGGGCGATCCCGAGGCCCAAGCGCCGGACGAGGCGGTCGAGGCGACAGTGCTCGTCGCGGCAGCCCAACCGCCCCGGGCTCGCAACGCCGACCTTGCCACGCGGCTCGTCGACATCGCGATGACCCGCTTGGCAACGGAGACCACCGACGACCTCGCCATCCCAGGCCAGCGCACGGACGGCCTCGCCGCCGCGCGGAACACCGGACCCCGGCACGCAACCGACCGGCCCGAGCCCGAACCCGCCTGGTCGGGCCGGCTCACCCGGCTCAACCTCGCGGACATGTTCCGCGCTCCGGACCCGCCCGGCGCGAACGCCGTCGCCGAGCCCGCTCCGGTGCTGGCGACGGTCCGGACGGGCGGGAAACACGCGCGCCCGGACCCCGACGACACGGCGGGGGAACCCACCCCTATCTACGACCAGCTGCTGCGGGCGATGGCGCTGCACGGACTGGCCGACCCGCCCCGCGTCTCCCCGCCGGCGCCCCGCAACGCGGACCGCCGCTCGCAACCGGCCGGCGGACGCACCCCGAGAACCGCACCGGACTTCGCCACGACAGGCAGAACCCGATGACGCCTGCCACGATCGGAAGGGATCCGCGGTGAACCATCCTCCGCACCCCGCGCCGGGCAGCGCGTTCCGCCACGAGCCCTACATCCGCGCCGTCGTCGACCGGCTCGACCAGCTCGGCCTGACCGTGTCCGGCCTGCAGCTGCTGGATTCCCCAATGCCGCACGCCGCCCTGCGGATCACCGCGACCCGACCGGCCGACCCCGACGGGCCCGGCCACGCCGACCTGATCACAGTCCGGTGGCGCGCCGACACCGGGTGGACGCTGCGCATCAAATACGACACCGACGCGCTGCCCCGGGCGACCGTCCACTTCGGACGTAACCCGGTTCCCGAACCCGAGGACGTGGCCGACTGGGCCTGCTACGGGCTCGCCGAACCGCTGCTCCTCCGAACCACGGCTCCGCACGCGCGCCACTCCGACACGGACATCAACGCGGCATTGAGCAGATACCGAGAGGACGACGCCTAGACAACCGATCCGGCACCCGACGACAGACGCCGCGCACCGCGCGCACGACAGAAGGACAGCACGACCGAGGGGGACGACCATGAGCCGAACACGCCCGAAAACGGGGCGCGTACGAAGAACTCTGCGCAGAACGGGACAGATTCTGTTCGCGGCAGGCGTCATCGCGCACAGCGGCGCCGCCTGTTCACGGGCGCCGGCGCCGTCGACGCCACCGAACGCATCCGCCCTGCCGGTCGAGGCCGCGGCCGAGGTCTGCGCCCGCTTCACCGTCGCCGCGCTTTCGGTCGACACCGCCACCGACACCGGGCCCGCCGACGCGCGCCGACGAGCCGCGCAGCAGTACGGCACCGCCGACCTCGAAAACACCCTCGCGGGCGAAGGCCGCGACCGGACCTGGACAGACCTGGCCGCCCGCCGCGCACGAGTTCACGTCGACACCGAACCGATCACCGACGACCCGCAACCGAGCGACGACCGCACCGCGGCCGCGGGCGTCCTCGCGACCGCGACCGCGTCCGCCCCGGACGGATGGCGGCAGAAACTGCCCACCCTGGCGGCCTACTGCTCCCTGACACAAGCAGGCCGCGCATGGAAAGTCGCCGGCGTATCCTTCTCCGACTCCGACGGCGGCGCCTAATGGGTCTGAAATGGGCCGCGACAGCCGCGGCAGTCCTCTGTTTCGCCATGCTCGCGCTGCTGCTCGGCATGGGCGGAGGCCAGGACGCGGAACCGCAACCAGGACCGGACGACGGCCCCTGGAGCACCACGCTGAAACCGGACGCGGTTCCGGACTGGGCGCGCGCACCCCTGCTGCACGCGGCACAACGCTGCCCCGAAGTCACCGCACCGGTGCTCGCAGCCCAGATCGAGACCGAATCGAACTGGAACCGCTTCGCGCACAACGGAAAATCCGGAGCCGACGGACTCGCGCAATTCCTTCCCGGAACGTGGGCGCAGTACGGCGTCGACGGCGACGGCGACGGCCGCGCCGACCCCCGCGACCCCGCCGACGCCATCGAAACCCAAGCCGCCTACATGTGCTACCTCGTCGCCTTCTGCCGCAAGAACAGCGGGCTGCGCGGCGACCTGCTCGACCTCGCCCTCGCCAGCTACAACGCCGGCCCCGGCAAAGTGAAAGACGCCGGAGGCGTGCCCCCGTTCGCCGAAACAGTGCGCTACATCAAGAAAATCCGCGACCTGGCCAACACCAAGTACGGCAAAACCGAAACGCCGCAGAACTCCGGCGGACGTGCCGGGGCCGTGATCGCCCGCGCCGCCGAACAAGCGACAGCGGAAACCCCGTACGCCTGGGGCGGCGGCACGCTGGAAGGACCCAGCCGGGGAACGGGTCGCGACAGCGGCGTCGTCGGATTCGACTGCAGCTCCTTGGCCCGCTGGGCTTACTACCAGGGCACCGGGCGGCAGATCACGCTGCCGCGCACGTCCACCGAGCAGTTCACCGCCACCCGCGGACAGCCGGTGTCCGTCGAGAACCTGCAACCCGGCGACCTCATGTTCTGGGGTTCCGGCGGGGAAATCCATCACGTCGCGCTCTACATAGGACAGGGCCGCATGATCGAAGCCCCGCAATCCGGCCAGGTGGTCCACGAAACCGCGATCAGGGTCAAAGGCGACTACGCCGGTGCCGGGCGCGTCTTCGGCGGCCCGATGGACATCGCCGCCAACGGGTGAACCCCGGCGAATCGGCGCAGACCGGAGAAAACGAAACGAGAGAAAAAGGGAGACCGCATGACAACACCGCCCAGCGAAGGCCCTCGGCATCACAATTTCCGCGGATTCAACGGGGTCGAGGTCGTCGGCACGCGCCGGGACTTCGTCGCGCTGGACCCGGAACACGGGCACGAGGCGTTCGTGGAGCATTTCCGCCGGGCAGGCCAGGAACACGCCCGCCGGCTCACCCGGGATTTGTGCGACACCACATTCAAAACCGGGAACATATCGCTCGATCTCGACGAGGCGATCGCGAACTACCGGACCTACACCGAGGCGCACGTCGCCTACACCGAAGGACTGTGCAAAGGTCTCGCGGAACACGGCGACCTGCTTCGCGGCGTCATCGCACTGCGCGACAGCCACATCCCCGACCAGGTCATCATCCGCGGAGACCCGGCTCTGGCCAATGTGCACTGGATGTCGGACGACCAATGCCGCGAGGCGGCCGACTACCTCGACAACATCAGCGGCAGACTGGCTGACCGCGCAGGAAGAGTCCCATCGCAGAATTCCCCGGACCGCCAGCAATCCCTCGCCCAAGCGCGCGCCGACGCTTTGGCACGTCACCCGCGACAGTCGGCCGCCGACGGGCAATCACGACGCAGCGACCCGCAGAGAACGCTTGCCGTCCGGCCCGGCACGGCCGGAGGGCGGCACGCGGCCGCAACCGAACCGCAGCACCGCGGCCGCGGGCGGCGCTGATGCAGCTGCACCGCATCCCGGCTCGCCGTGTGCACCCGGCGACACCACTACACCGCCACCGCGGCCATCGACACCGCCCGACTTCCCAGCGCGGGCCGCATCCTGTAGTAGGCGCGTTCCCGACCGGCACGCGCCGGGGACAGGCATCGACTCCACGCACGAGTGACCGGCTCGGCCCGCGGCAGGTGCGCGCGGCGGCCGCGCCGGGCACCGAGTCGAGAGGTATGGGGGCGGCGAAGGCGGCAGACGACATCAGGAGGCGTCGATGAGCGAACCCGGTGAGGTGTACGCGCCACGTCATGGCGATCTGGTCGGCCGGACACAAACCATACGGCTGCCCGAAACCTGGGATCCGGAGGACTGGGGCGGCTGGCAGTACATGCTCGGCGCCTACACCAAGGAAGGCGACGAGTTCAACTTGTTCTACAGGCCGCCGGACGAAAGTTGGACGGTGGCTCTCTTCCTGGAACGAGGAAAGCCCATCTTGCTCAACCCGGTGATCGTCGCGGTCAACGAGGCGGCCCACTGGAAGTACTGGCCCGATTGCCTCGAAGACCTGCAGTCGCTTCTCTCGCAGGTGGCCTCGTACGGCTACGCGCGCGAATTCGACGACGGCTGGGACCTCCGTGCCACGGTCACCGCAGCCGAAGCGCGCGCGGCGATCGCGGCAGACGACGCGCTCCGGCCGATCTACTATGACGACAAAGACTGGCGCTTCACAGAAACCACTGATGTCGTGCCGATTCTGCGGGTGGGCAGCGGCGGGCTTCCGCCGCGAATGACTCCCGCTTCGTTCGCGACCAATGTGCCCATGGACGCTCAGCGGCCGGCACCGAGGCGACAGCAGCCGGATTCGGCCCGCGATCCCTCCGCACGGTCGGCTGCGTCGACGTCGCAGGCACGCCAGCGTCCCGGTACTGCGGGGGCCCGGCACCGCGCAGCGACACCGCGACCAGGGGAAGGACGGACACGATGACCGCGAACCACGGCAGAAGAGACTGCGGCGAGCGAGCCCGGTGACGACGCACCGCGGGCACAACAGCACCGAGCACCGCGTCCAGAGACGACGGTCCCGGAGCGGCTACGGGCATCGGCGACTGTGCACGCGAGGCGGAAAACGCCGCCAAACAACGGAAACCTGAGGGGGAAGCATGGAAGGGAACCGAGAACACCTGTCGTGGGGGTTCACGGGAGAACGTATGTCCGTCCGGATAGGGCGGCGGGTCGTCGAGATACCGGACGGAGTCGCGGAGCACCTCTTGGACGACGACTACCTGCTGCCGGGCGACGATCCCGCGAAAGACTTGATCGAGTTCGAGTCCGAGTTGCGCCGGACCGCGTTTCACGCCCCGGTGCTGCTGCGCATCCGACGCGCTTGTCCGGCGCGACGACTTCAAGGTCGGCGTCCTCGCGAGACAGCCAGGCCGCAGCCTCGATTGCAACCGCGTCGACCGCTGGATCACCTGCCGCCGTTACACCGTCGCGGCATCCGGGATCAGCGACGAGAAGAAGAACGACCTGACCTGACCTGCAAAGCGGTCCGAAACGCGCACAGCCGCGACAAAAGCGAGGGGGCAGTGATGAGTGACGAGGACGACGATCCGGCGCTGGTGGTGATCTCGCTCGGCGCGGGAGTTCAGTCCACGGTGCTGGCGCTGATGGCGTGCGAGGGAGAGTTGCCGAAGCCGGACGCCGCGATATTCGCCGACACCGGGTGGGAGCCGAAGCGGGTCTATGACCACCTCGACCGCCTTGAACACAGCCTGTCTGAAGCGGAGATCCCTCTGTATCGAGTGTCGGCCGGGAATCTGCGTGACGATGCGCTTGACCCCGACCACCGGTATTGCTCGGTGCCGTACTTCATCCGGAACCCGGACGGCTCGGACGGCATGGGCCGTCGTCAATGCACTGACGAGTACAAGCTGACGCCGATCAAAGCCAAAGTCCGGGAACTGCTCGGGTGCCCGCATCCGAAGCGGGTGCCGCGCGGCGTGTTCGCCGAGCAATGGATCGGATTTTCCGTCGACGAGATCGGTCGCGTGCGCGACAGGCTGGACGTGCAGTACGCCCGCCCGCGGTACCCGCTGCTGGAACTGGGGATGTCTAGAAAGGACTGCGTGCGGTGGCTGCGGGTGCACGGCTGGGGCTCCGTGGCGAAGAGCGCGTGCAAGGGCTGTCCGTTCCACGGCAACGCCCAGTGGCGCGACCTTCGCGACAACCACCCCGACGAGTGGGCCGACGTCGTCGAGTTCGACCGCCAGATCCGCAAGGGTGGTGCACGCGGTCAGCCGCTCAATGGCGAGGCGTTCCTGCACCGATCCCGGGTCCCGCTGGACGTCGCGCCGATCGACCGCGTGACCCGATCCGAATGGGCCGAGCGGCAAGGCGACCTTCTCGACCTCATCGCCGACGTCGATGCCGGACTGTGGGAGGACGGCGACCCGGATGGCTGTTCCCCGTACGGATGCCGTTCCGGAACGGCCGTTGCCGAAGTGGAGGTCGGAGAGCACGCGTTGCCAGATCGCAGAGCTGCTTGACCCGTCGGGCAGAGGTGCGTGGGCGCGGCGACCAGGCCCGGCTTCAGGACCTGCATTGCGTGCTGACGGGGCAACGCAACTGCCGGGTGCGGCCCACGCCACGCACCTCGCCGACTTCTGACCACGGCGTGCAGCACGAAGACCTCGTGTGCGGCGCGGGCGTCCTCGCTGCCGTCCGCGCCGCACACTGAGTCCTGCATGAGTCATGATCAAACTCCACCCGGAACCCTCTGCCGAAGTCACCCCTGGCAGACGCAACACAGAGGGTTACCGTGCATCAACCGCGAGACGTGCGGCCCCCGGGACCAAACTGACCCCGCCCGGATCGCATGCACCCTTCTGCCGCCGTGTACACGACCTGCTGGCTCAGGCGTTGTCCGTTGACGGTGTATGCGGGGATGACGACGAACGCGACCGGGTCGTCGGCATCGCACAGCGTCCACGGCTGCTGCGTTTCGGTCGGCCGGGCACCGGCTTCGCAGGAGAAGTCGAGGCTGACATGGCCGCCATGGCGTTCAGCCTGCAGGATGATGTCGCCCATTCTCGCGGCCGCGTGTCGCGCGAACGTGCCCAACTCTTCGTCGTCCGAGCCGACGGGCAACGCGCGGCGCGTCGTGGAATCGCACAGCGCGCGGCACCAATCGGCGTGTGCCTGTGCGAGGTTCCGGCGACTGTCTGTTGCCGACGGTGCGGACGACTTCCGTGCGAGATGGTGAAGGTCCTGCTCAGCGAATCCGCGGAACTGGTTCGCGACGGTGCAGTGGGCTGCGATGTCGGCGGATTCGCCTGACCTGCGCCCCGAGGTGAGCGCGACGCGGCCCTGCCGTGCGGTGTAGAGACGCGACGGCTCGGCATCCGTTCCTGGGGCAGGATCGCTCGTGCGGGAGGCCGGCGTGCGTGCCCGGCCCGGGAATCGCCTGGCTGTGTTCAGCACTGATTCGGCCAGCGCCCGGCGGAGGGCGGCGATCGTCATCCGGTCTCGCTTAGGCGTCGGGGAATCTGGCTCGTAGCTGGTGCTCACGGTGTCGGTCCTTCTCAGAGCGCGTGGAATTCCAGTGTTGCGTCTTGTTGTTCTTTCGTGCTGAGGAGGGTCACGACCGCGGAAATCTCCGTTTCCCCGAACGACAACTTCGTTTTCGTGCGCCGGTCGCGGATGTGGAGTTGCATGGTGTCGTCGAGATCGGTGACGATCTCGCCGACCTTCACGCAGCCTGCATCGGTGCTGTATCGCGGATCGCGATCAAGCGTGCGGTAGATCGGCGTGACGACGAAGCGCTGATCTTTGTGCACCGGCTCAGCGACGGTGGTGACGGCATGGTTGCTGGGAATCGGATCCCCGGCGCGTACCAGCACCTTCACCCGGTCGACGCACAGCTTCTCGCCCTCCCAGCTGATCGTGGAGGGCCGTCCGCGGTCGAGTTCGGGATCGAACTTGATCGACCTGCCGATGGCGTAGGTGTGCTTCGATCGGCGCATCCGGGTGTGCGGGTCGTAGGCGAAATGAACTGCTCCCCTGAGCACTGCCTCGGACGGTTCGGGCACGCACAGGACTGTGGCTCGGTCGGCTAGGTGTCGGGCGAGGCGTTGCTGCAAGTAGGGCGAGGCGCCGAATCCGCCCACCAGTAGCACGAGTTCTTTCCTGTCGGAGTGGTCGGTCTGCCTGCGGATCTCGTCCAGTTGGCGGTCGACCAGATCGAGAATCGTCGGAACGACGGATTCGAAGATCTCCCGGATGTCGGTTGCGCTGACCACGATGCTGTCGCCGATGCCGTCATCCTGCAGTTGCGGCAGTTGCTCGACGGCTTCGGCGCTGAGCCGCCGGAACAGGGGCAGAGGCAAAGCCAGATAGATCGGATGGTTCCGTTCCATGTCGACTGTGAGTTTGGAGCGTTCCCACCCGTCGAGCAGTTCTTCGATGGCGCTCGGGCACTCGTGCTTCAGCCTTTGGTACTCAGCCGGCCCTCCGAGCCGCGGAACCAGGATGCGTCGCTCGAATGCGCGGTTGAGGTAGTAGGAGCCCGCTTTGTTCCCAGAGACCCGGCCGATCTCAACCATCTTGCCGTCTTCTTCGCTGCGGTAGGCCGTCGTGTCTACGGTGCCACCCCCACAGTCGGCGACGATGAACCGAGCGCCCGGAGCCATCAAGCTGGGCCCCGTCACGCCGTCGACCCCGAGGACACTCACGCCGGCGACCCGCGCGTAGTGCGCGGCGGCTTCCGGTTCGTAGGCCAGCATGAGGCGTCCCTCCTCCGCCGGCAGTCCGGCGGCTTCGGCGGCCAGGCGCATGACCTGCTTCTGGTAGTCGTCCCAGATCGCCGGAACCGTCAGGCACCATCGGATGTCGTCAGGTGTGAATCCCCGCTTTCCGATCTCCGCCACGGCGATCTCGTACACCTCGCTGAGGTACTGGGTGATCAGTTCGCCAGGCAACGGTTCGTCGTCGTTGAGCGCCAACGACGGGAGGTCGTCAGTGTCCTCGGCGGCTTCCGCCAGAGACATCTTGAAACCTTGCACGAGTCGCATCCCTGCGGCTCGGTTGCTGGCACGCAGCTCCTGCCACCGGCAGTAGGCATCGTGTCCCCAGGTGACGACGTTGCCGTCGCGGTCCAAAAGCAAGCACGTGCGCGTTTTCGGGTACGGAACGGGCGCGGCGGGCCATTGGGTGTGACTGTAGATCTGACGGTTCTCTGGGGATTCGTGCAGCTCGCTGACGACAGTCCATGCGAAACCCGTGGCGTAGGTGCCGAAGTCGATGGCCGCGACGACCCGGCAGCGTCGCACGGCCTTCCCGGTTGCGTTTCCCGTCATTCTTCGCTCTCTCATGTCGTGCGGAGCCAGCGGGGTCGAACAATCCGCTGGCGGGATCGCGGCGGACAGTACGTCTCAGGACCGACACAAACCGTGGCCTCTCCCCGAAAAAGAGAGCTTCGAGAGCGCGAATCACCCGATGGTGTGATGCGGGTCTGGACGGCTAATTCGCCGCCGCGTCAGCGGGGCCGGAGACTGACGGGGGTGATTGCTAGCTTGTCTCGCATGCCACGCCCAACTCGCCCGAATCCCGCGCCCAAATCCTCGGGACATCTCTATCTGGTTCAGTTCGACAACGGTGTGCTCAAAGCGGGGTGCACCGCTGATCCGGCTGTGCGAGTCGAGCAGCACAACCGCGACGCCGGACGGTACGGCCTTACGGTGGTGAAGACGTGGATGTCGGACAGGGTCGACGACACCCGGACGCAGGAGGCGCGCCTTCTTGCCGTGCTCGAGCGACTGGGCCGTCGCACCCATCACGGTCGCGAATACTTCACGTCGGTCCCGTTCAGCATCGCCTGCTATCAGGCTGAGCACATCGACCGTGTGCGCCGCGAACGGTGCTGTTGCGGCAAGTGCGTCGATCCAGTGTGCGTCATCGCGGACGCAACGGTCGTGGGCTTGCCCGTCCGCACCGGCACAGGGCCGGACGGGGACTTCGCGCTCATGCTCGGCTGCGGAGCCACCGTGAGCGCGAGTTTCTCGGATCCGGATCTGGAAGCGGGCGGACGTTACCCGCTCAGGGTGGGCGATCGGCTCACGGTCGAGTTGGAGACAAGCGGAGTCGGGCGCTGGATCGCCTTTCCGTGCGGAGATCCGGTGTCCGAGCCCCCGTTGGCTCTCGGCGACTGACCGGGCCGGCGCCTCCTGCATGACAGGAAAAGGTGGACCGGCCTCGTGCAAGACATGCGGGCAGCCGGCGGGCCATCGCCGCACGCGTGCATGATGCCGCCGCCGGTCGGCGGTTACCGCCCGGACAGAAGGGACTTCTGGCGTCCGGATTCGACCAGTGCACCGCGTGCGGTGTCGAGGAGGCAGGCGACGATGCCGGACACGGGACGGTAGATGTTCTCGCCTTGGTTGACCGCATACCAGATGCGCGCGGCTGTAGGGGAGAGGGTGTCCGGGCCAAGGTTTCCTGTCCACGGTTCGGCGATTTTCTGGTCGAGCAGGTCGGCCATCTGTTCGCGGCTCAGCATGGCAGCGGGCTCGGGCGCGGGGTTGTCGAGTAGCCGGTTGGCGAGGATTCGCTGGACTCGGCTGACGACCTCGTTGATCCGTTCGACCGGAGGATCGGGCAGGGCGGTGACGTCCTGTGCTTCGCTGAGTGCCGTCGCGAGGAGTTCGGGCGCAGGTGCGTATCCGTCGGCGGTGCTGGAGGACACGTGCCAGATCCGGGCGGCGGTCCAGACGCGTCCGCCGGGGCCGACCGGGTGGGTCCAGGGCTGGGCGTGTCCGACGCGGATGAGGCTCGCCATGGTGTCGCGGCTGATGGGCATTGCTGCGGTCTCCTCTCGGTAGGGCGCGGTCATCGGCCGGTGCGCGGCTGTGTGGCGGGAATCTGGTGCGGCGGCAGGGTTTTGCGTGCAAGGTCGGCGACTGCGGCGAGTCTGTTGTGGACTTCCCCGACCGCTTGCAGGGCGGGGATGTCGCGGTCGGCCGTCACCGCGGCGATCGCCCGGCGGGTCTCGGCGGCCGCGCGTGCGAGGGCGGCGTCGGACACGATTCGCAGCGATGCGGCGACTTTCGCCGGTGACAATTCAGGGGTGTTCCGCATCGAGTCGAGGGCGGCGGCGTCCAGGATCGGGTGGTAGGGGAAGGCGAGGCCTCGTGCTTCATGGATGACGGCGATGTAGTGGGAGGCTTGGCCTCGTGCGCGCAGGTCTTGGATGGTGCGCCAGGTGTTGGCGTGCAGCGGGCTGGCGAAGACGTCGGGCGTGAGGTTCAGGATTTCCTCGGGAACGTCGGTCATGGTCCCGGCGTGCAGGAGGACGTGGATCAGGTGCCGTTCGGCTCGGTCCAGCCGGGGGCGGGTGATCGCCCGGAGACTGTCGGGAAGCTTCCAGCGCGAGTTCTCGCGCTGGGCGATCGCGGTTGCCGCGGCGCGGTCGCCTGCTTCGTTCGGGCCGGTCAGCCGGGTGGCTTCGACGAGCCGCTCGGTGATGCCGCGCAGGTTGGCGTCGATCGTCGTGAGGTTCTGCACGAGGGCTTCGGTCCGGCGGTCCGCCGGGCGCGTGGAGGTGCGCTGCAGGGGCACGAGCGGGTCGGTGCGTTCGAGCATGGCGCCGGCAGCGTGCAGTGTGCGGGCGGCTGCGTCTTCCACCACCATCATGCCCAGGTGCAGTTGCGCGACGGGGTCGTAGACCGAGCGGGTGGTCGCGGTCCCCGGCGGGGCTGCGGCGTCGAGTTGCTGCAGCAGCCGCAACGGGTTCGCGACGGAGAGCCGGGTGTATTTCGACGGGGCGGCCAGGAGCGCGGCGTGCAGGGTCCGCCGGTTCTGCCCGGCCACGTGCATCCGGGCTTTGTCGGAGGTGAGGGCGGGCGAGCGGATGTCGAACAGCAGGCCGTCGTTGTGCAGTCCGACGAGGATTTCGTAGGCGGCGCGGGTTTCGGTGGTGGGGAAGTCGCGGGCACGGAGGAACGCGGGCAGTCCTTGCTTGCCGAGCGCGGAGGGCGCGTGCAGCAGGCCGCCGAGGAGGGCGTGCTCGGGCGGCCGTGTCGGGTCGTAGCGGTACGGGCGCGGCGGAGTAGCCGGAGCAGCTGGCGGCGGGTGCGCGGCCGGGGGAGCAGCCGGTTCGGCGGGCGACGGCGCGGCGTCCGCAGGCTTCGGTGACCTGTCCGGTTGCGGTTCGGGGGCGCGGGGGATTCCGACGACGGCGGTGGTGACGGTCGGCGCGGCCGGGTTGAAGGCCCGGGCCTGGTCCCGCTGCCAGAGCCCGATCGGGGTGCTGCCGAAGGCCTGGGCGGCGCGGAGGTAGGCGCGGTGCGCGGGGTTGTCGAGGATTCCCGCGGCCCCGAGCGCGATCGCGCCGAGGTACTCCGCCAGCGTGCGGTCGCCCGGGAACTGCTGCAGCGCGTCGAGCTGTTCGGCGCGGTCGCGGTGGTACCAGTCCTGCAGCCCGGTCGCGATCTGGGCGAGGAATTCGGCGGTCTGGCGCGGGTGCGGGGTGTGCATGACGAGGTGCATCGCTTCCGCGCTCGGGGAGTGGCCCGGGTTGGTGGTGTGCAAGGTGCTCAGGAGGCACACGAGTGCGTCGCGCACGCCGGAGTCGATCGGCGGCCCGGCGTCGATGTCGGCCAGACGGCTCTCCACTGCGCGGGCGAACAGTTCGCGGCTGCTGGTGTCTTCACGCGTGAACCCTCGCGGGAGGGCTGTACCGGTCTCGACTGCGGGAGACAGCTCGAGGGGGTTGCCCAGCATGGTGCGCAGGCCGTCCGCGGTGACCGCTTCGTACAGGCGCATCGCCCTTTGGCGAGCGATGCGCACGTCCTGGGAGCCCGGCAGGCCCTCCCCGCGTCGTCCGGACGGTCGAGCGTCGATGCCCAAGTGCTGGCGCAGGCGCTCGGCGATCTCGCGCAGGTGCGCGGATACCGCGGCGGCGGGGGCGTCCTGCAGAATCTGCGCGACGTCGTCCCCTTCCGCCGTGCGCCGCACGCCGGCGTCGGCGAGGGCGTGCAAGGCATCGACGGTGGCGACCTCCGCGCCGAAATCCGCCGCGCGGCGGGCCAGGTCGGCGGACGACGGGAACGCGGTGCGTGTTGCGCGTGCGGTGTAGGCCTCCTGCAGAAGCTGCAGTGCGAGCGGGTCGATCCGGAGCGCGGCCGCGGCCACGTCGTCCGGGCCGGGGCTGTCCGGAGCCTCCAGGCGCGGCGAGGTGCGGCCCCCGTCGGCGACGGGGGTTCTCGGTGCCTGCGTGCTCGCGGTGCCCGGTGGTGTGTCGGTGACGGCAGAGTCCGCCATCGTCGTCTCCCTTCTTCGGTCTCGCCGCCTCGTTGCTCGGGCGGCGGGCGGACGTCAGCGGCGGCGGGGGATGTCCTGCGGCGGCGGGGACGTCGGCGTCCGGTGCGCGACAGGACGTTGCCGCCGGGCCAGCGCCGTGGTCGCCGCCGCGCGCTCAGTGGCGGTGACGGCGCGGTCGCCGTGTGCCTGGGCTTGCGCGGCAAGGTCTTCGCGCGCGGGCGTGGCCGGGTCGTCCTGCTGCGCGAGGTGCTCGGCGGCGCGTTCCTCGTCCGCTTCGGCGCGGGCCCGCAGCGCCGTCGCTTCTGCGTCGGGATCGGGGATCCCGTTTGGGTACTGGACGGCCAGCAGGTCCCGGACGTCCGGGTCGTCGGCGAATTTCTCGGCGATCTCGCGTTCATAATGTTGCGGTACCGAGCGTTCGTCGCGTTCGGCGCGGGCCCCGAGCATGAGCAGCGCTTGCCGGCGATCGGCAGGATCGGTCGGGTCGAGCCGGGCTGCTTCCTCCGCCAGCGCCTGCTCGGCGGCCAGGTCGGCCGCGGGCTCGGTGATCACCGCGACAGCCTGATCGCCCTCTTTCTTGTCGTGGACCCGGTCGCCTTTGGCCAGCCCGCGCAGCCTGTCGTTCAGTTTCGGGAACTTCGCCGTGAGAGTGCCGTCGACTTCGGTGCCCCAACGCCCGAACCCGAACTCGGCCTCCAGTTCGTGAAGAGGGTTCGCGGGCTTCAGATTGGCCGCCCACGCCCTCGCCTGCTGCGGGGTCTGCACGTCGCGGATCGAGTTGGGTGCAGGCTCGGCCGCGCCCGGGGCGTCCGCTCCCGGGCGCGGCGCGGGAACGTTCGGAGGGGCGGGCACCACGCGCCGCAGGTAAGTCGGACGGTCGCGTGCCTCGGTGATGGCCCAGTGCGCCATGGCGGGGTGTTCCTCGACGTCCGGGTCCCACCGCGGCACGTCGCGGACTTGTTTCGCGAGCAGATGCGGGTCCGCGCCGACCCGCCACACCTCGCTGTTGGCGAGCGAGTGCAGCTCGCGCCACGCGGAGTTCAGCGGGTGCCGAGGATCGCGCACCACGACAAGGTCCGCCAGGTGCTCGGGCAGCACGTCGCGCAGCGCCGACTCCCACTGGTCCTCGGTCAGCACGAGCGGCACCGTCTGCGGGCCGCTCGCGCCGGGCAGCGGCGCCGACTGCACGAACTCGCCCGGTACTGGAGAAGTCGCGGCGAGCGACCACAGATAGCCGAGATGCTCCGGCGTGCCGTAGGCGCGCAGGTGGTAGGTCATCGCGAGGGCGTCCTCGGCGTCCCGGCACGCCAGCATCACCCGCGTCGGCACCGGGGCCTCGTCCTGCCACGCGGTGGCCTCGACGCCCCACTGGCCTGTTGGGGCTCCGTCGGAGTCGACCAACTGCGCTGGGACGACGGTCATCGACTCGTCGCCCACCCGCTGCTCCGCCAGCGACGACGGGACCCGGCTGCGCCATTCGGCGATCTCGTCACGGGTCATCAGCCGCAGCGGCGGATGCCGTCGCGCCGCGGCCTTGCGAGCCGCGTCCCGGGCATCGGACGCCGCCAGCCGCTCGGCCTGGCGCTCGCGCATGCGCGCTACAGCCTGCGCGATCGCCCCGCTCACCGCGTTGAACATCTGCGCCCACTGCCACAGCTCTTGCGCGGACAGCGTCAAAGTTGGAACTTCGTCGGACATCGGTGGTCCCCCCGAACCGCTGCCGGAGGACCGATCACCGCCTGGAGACCTGACCGACCGGCAGGCACTGCTGTTGCCTCACCGTTCATCCCCAGCGCGTTGTTCGCCGCTGCCACCGCGCCGGCACCGGAGGAAGTCCGGATACCGGTGGGCGCACGGTGGCGTGGACCCTAGTGCTCAAGCATCACCCTCGTGCAGCTACGTTGCGTGACCTGGCTGTAGCGAAAGTGCGTGCTTGTGCGTATACCTGATCACCATAGCCGAAAAGTCGCTACCAGTAGTAGTCGACGACAGGAGTGGAGCTCAGAACTCAGAGGGCATTCGTCGCTCGAAGTGATCTCTCTGGTCGTCCGCGCCAGCCTCGGGCGGTTCTCACCGGGGGGCGTGTATCTACGACTGGCATGCCGACCGTGCGCGCAAGTTCGTCGCCGTCCGCCGGAGCTACGCCCGGAAAGTTCACGTCACTACCAATGTGTTCTGGCTCTTCGACGTATCGTCATTGCCATGAGCAACCACCACGAACGGCGGCGGATGGCTTTCGGCTGGATGGCGTTTTGCACGCTGCTCGGACTGGCAGTCCTCGCCGTCGCTGTGGGAGGGCAGGAATGGTGGCAGTGGCAGGGGATCTGGCCCAGCATCCTGACGAACGCAGGAACTGCGTTCCTGCTTGCCGCCTTACTCTTCGTGCTGGAACGTCGTTTCACCGGCCGGGTCATCCAAGCCAACCGGAGGGCAGTCCGCGAAGCCGCCGCCGAAGTCGAGGAGAACCTTCAGCATCGAACCGATGACCTGGCAGCCCGCATCGACGATCTGCAAGCCCAGGTGGATCAGCGCCTCAACGCCGAAGCCGAATCGCAGGATACGGTGGTCGCCGGGCTGGAAACGCCGACCTACGACACTGTTAGGGAAGCGCTCACGGAGGCCAACCACCTAAATGCCCTCAGCGGAGGCACCGTCACGGTCCAGGCCAGCCCGGATCCGGCCGGTATCCGGTTCGCCTTCTGCTACGGCACCTACGTCGAGGCGGGGCCTGCTGCGCTTCCTGCGGGACTGCGTCTGGAGATCGAGGCCCGTGTTCCGCGCGATCCGGTGAACACCGGCCCCGGTCGACTGATCATTGCTGAGGAGTGGCGACCGGAGGACACTTTCACGGATGTCGCTTCCCGAATGACCGCACAGTTACGGCGAAACGGCCATTGGGCCGGGCCTGAGACTGTCGACTGGTCACTGACCATGCGGAACCTGCGACGCAGCCTTGACTTGGCGATCGCTGCCCGACGAGGTGATCCGGTCCCGTGGCGCCTGCACGGCCCATTATTTCAACTGGTCGGTACGCGATGGGCCATCACCGAGGCTGGAATCGAGGACGAGCGCACGAACGACGTTGTCCTCGCCCCATCCGACTTCCCCAAGAAACCGTTCGGCCCTCGTTCTGTGACGACGAGCTGGCACCCCAACCCTCCCGCCGACGCGGATCTCGTCGAGTGGCGATCCGTTGTCATGCTCGGACAAGAACGGTTCCCTCTCCGGCAATGAACTCCGCATCTCGGAATGATGAGCTGGCAACCCTTCACCGGTCTTCGTTGACCAGGCGTCGGTTTTCGCTGCCGATTAAGGCCACTATTCATCAACCAGTGGGCCTTTGGTTTTCTCGCGGCTCGTGACACGTCGTTCTTGCGTGACCTGCGTTTTCTCGGTTGTCTCATGGCGGCGTCACCATGATCGGGCTCAACTTTTGGCATTTGCTCGGCGGGCCCTGACGGCTGTGACGACCGGACGGTGCATGCTGGGAGCACGTCGACGCCCGCAGCTCGATGGCGGGCACGGCCCGGCATCCGAGAACGACAACCACTCTGGAATCTTCGTGACCGTCATCATGCGTAACGGCTGCGAATGTCCCGACGACTCTCTGGTGGGCAAACGGGTCATCCAGAGGAGGGAACCGGTGACTGACGATCCCCGCCGGCACCGGAGGATTCTGCTGGTTGTCGTGTCGGCGACGCTCGGGGCACTCGTTGGCCGCTGGGTGACCGCGCGCCCGTCGACTTCGTCCGAACCGCTGCGGCCGCCTGCAGCTCCGGCGGTGGCAGAGCAATCGGGCAAGCGGCCACACTGCATTTCCTCGGCCGTCTACTGTGCCCTAGCGTCGCTACTGTTGATGCTCACGGTGTGGCTGATGAGCCTAGAACGCCGGGGCCTCGGCGAGATCACCGCAACAGTGGCGGTGGCGGTTCTGGCGGTCGCGTTCCGTGGCCCTGTGTGGCGGTGGGATCGGTGGACGTCCGCAGTGCTCACTGTTTTGGCGATGCTCACGGGCGTCATCGCCCTGATGTTGATCATAAGTCGGATCGATTCCAGCGTATCCGAAGTCGGGGGGCTGCTGCGGGGAGTGGCCCTGTTCATCGTGTTCGTAGGCTCGCTCAGCTGGCTAGTCGCGTCCTGGGGAATGGCGACCTTCGCAGAGTTCACAGCCTTGCTGCTGATCGCGCTGATGCTGGGCGTCGTCTCGTTCAACGGAATCTCGTACTTCACGACCCCGGTATCGGCACCTGAGCCCACTGCCAACGGGTCCATCCTGGTGTTCGCAGCCGACCCGGCTGCCGAGATGAGTCTCGATGTCTCGTATAATCGAAAGGATTCGGGCTTCCCCGGGGCGCCACTCCTGTCGCTCGAGTTGTCTTTGACTGGATCCAATGACCACCGATGGGGAATCGTACTTTTCTCAGGGGCCCGTTTCAGAACTGGAGAGGGAAGCGGGACCGGAGCTATCACTAATTCACCGTCCGGCTACCAGGTGCTTTCCGGAGTTCAGGACCACGCAGAATACTCGGGCAGTGTTGTCGGACCGCTGGAGGAAAGTTCTGCATCGCGATCCATTGTGTCCCTGCCTGGTATTGCCTCTGCTCCGGAGTCGCTTCGAGAGCTAGAGCGTCTCGGTGTCGAGCAGCTCGCGGGTTTTTCTCCTGTTAAGCCGAAGTCCCTCGCCATCAAGGTCGACGGCGGCCACCTTGACTTGCTGAAGACCGTAACCCAAGCGATGCCGCCGCTCAGCGTTCCGAGCGAGCTTGTTTGGCGGGGCGTCGACAGGCTGGATGGGGTTACCTACGCGATTCTCGACCAAGGCGAGGAGGACCGCGCCAGGAACGTCCTGTTCGTCGTCGGGATTCTGCTCGGTGCCGCCGTCGCCTTCCTCATGGGCGCGCTGCAAGTACTGCTCAAGGCCGCCCACAGGTCGAAGTGACGTCCGCGCACCGTGGCGGTCATGCCGTGACCTTCAGTAGGGTCGTGTCGCTGAGTGGCCGAGTGAGACCGACACGAAAAGTTGCTGCCAGAGCAAATGGAACACGGTGGCGCGCGTGAATTTCAGCGCTCGATCAGACTGCGTCCGAAACGCATCGCCCAGCACTGCGCCGTGCAGTTCAAACGAGCCTAAGCGACTGAATTGACAGCGGGCTGGCCGCCTATCCGGTTACTCGCCGAGCGTCTCCTGCAACTAAGTGCCCTGGCGGGGTGGGATGTGGGTCGCTTGGTGCAATTCGTCTGCGTCGTATGGTCGCAGCATCGTGTTCGGCGCGATGACTTCGCGCATCCAGAGGAATCCCGTCTCGTCGCCGTTCACCGCGATGATGCGGCCGAGCGGGCCGGTGTGCCCGCGGGACAGTTCGGCGAGTTCTTCGGTTGCGACGTCGCGCCAGAGGCTGCGGTGCGTCGCTACCGCCGTCAGGATCTGGCCAGCGTCGTTGGTCAAAGGGCCCATGATCGCGTTGTCGATTCGGGCTTGCTCCTCGTCGGGCCAGTACGGCTTGCCGGTGTCCGACAAGTACACGTCGACGTCGGCTGCCTTCAGCGGGTCGGGCGCGGAGAGCAGGAGATGCTGGCCGACGCTCTTCGACATTGTCGGCTGGTCGCCGCTGGGCGACCCGGGTTCGAATGTGGACCACGGGAAGCGGATCCGTACCAGGTGTTTTACGCCCGGCGCGGCGTCCGCGCCGAGGAACCAGCCGGGCCGGGCACCGTCCTCGAACCGCCAGGCGGTGGATTCGTGATGCAGGGTCTTCACGCCGTCGACCGCGAACTTGAACCCGGGCCGGTTCCTGGGGTCCGGATCCGGGCCGTGGATGCTGACTTTGACAGGCAGGTCGACATCGCGGTTCTTAATGTAGAACGAGGTGCGCATCGCCCATATCCGATAGCCGAAGCTCGCGACGCGGTTCTGCCTGCTGAACACGACGAACGCGATCGCGTTGTCCTTGGCACGGCTCATCATTTCCCCAAACGGTTCGATTCCGGGCGCGGCCGGTGGTGTGTCCGCCGGTCAGGTCAGCCAGGCACCGACGCCGACGCGGCCGACTTGCCACCGGTGGGGTTGTACCTCGCAGAACAGGGGATAGTTGCGCAGCAGCGCGTACACGTTGTACATGCGGTCGGTGAGAGTGCGCCCGGGAAACTCCGGCACTGCGCGCAGGATTTCGGTGCGCGTCATCGGCTCGGGAGACCGGGCCAGAAGACTGGCCACGCGGTGCAGCGGTGGTGTCCCGTCCGTGCCCCGCTCGGCGTCGGACCAGACGGTCTCGCCGTGTTCGAAGCGCTGGTTCAACTGGAAGGCGTGGCGTGCGACGGCCTCGCCGGCGTCGCGGAGGAACGGCAGGATCTTGTCGGCGGGATTCGGCAGGGAGCGTCGGAAGATCCGCAATCCGACTGCCAGAACTGCGGCTGCGGTCACGGTTGTCGCCGGGTGTTTCCCTGCGGCGCGGGCAGCGGCGACGGCCGCGCGGACAGTGCCCTCGGTGGTCAGGGCCGCGGTGTGGACGGCGATGCGGGCCTGGGTTTCGGCTGTGCCGACTTGACCGACCGCCGATCGGAGCTTGTGCCAGTCCTCGTGCGCGAGACCGCTGCGCTGGAGATCGCGATCGTGCGAGACGAGCGCCGCGGGGCCGAGCACGCCGTGCAGTTGCAGCATCCCGACGTCGCTGAGGTCTTCTTGTGCCAACTGCTCGGCTGCGGCTGTGTAGGGCAGTCCGTCGGTGTCCACCGTGTACAGCAGGGGAACGTAGGAGTGCCACCAGATCCGCTGCGCCGTCGCGAGGTCGAAAGCACCGCAGGTTTCGTGCCACCGATCCTCCAGGACCCGCGGCACCTCGGCCCAGACCTGCCGGGTGATGAACCCGCGTACCGTGCCGTGTTGCATCGCAGCAACGAACGACGAGGGCGAAGTCCGGCGAATCGCCGCGATGACGTCGGAGGTCAGGACGGAACAGTCGAACACCGCCAGGCGCAGCGGCCGCGCGCGCAGCAGGCCACGTGTCTGCGGCGGCGATCCGAGGGCCAGTTCGGCGGTCATGGTGATGAGCCTACGACCCACTACCGACAGTTTCCGGTGGTTTTCGGGCTCTCGCCGATCCGGAACATGCGTGTGTTCCAGATTGGGATCCTGGGCGTATTGACTTCCGGCGGTGCCTGGATCGTGTTGTCAGGCCTGGCGTGGACGTCAGGAACGCCTGCATCTCCAGGTCGGGTGTTTGCGCGAGAACAGCGGCGACCGTGTCGGGTCTCACCGCAGACGATATGTCGATCTTCTCCGACTTGGGCGAGCCTGAACAATCTCACGGCGACGTCACCATCATCAGTCTCAGCGCACGTGTCACTTCTTCAGGCCGAGCCCCGCCGTCTTGCTGTAGCGCGGTTCAGGTGCGTGGCGACGTAGGAAGCATGATCGACACCAAAGACGCGACCACGCCGCTGCCTGCTCCGCCTCCGGACGCCGAGCCGCGGGTGGAGCGGCCTCCGTTGTCTGGGCACCGACTGGTTGCGGCCGCGGTGCTCGGTCTCGTTGTCCTCGGCACGGTGTTCACCGTGATGTGGCTGTGGATCAACACCACGCCGGCAGTGGGTGAACAGAAGACAACCGCGCACCTTGAGGTGTTCAAGACGACTGCGAGCGTGGCGGTCATGCTCGGCGGACTCGGTGTGCTGTACCTCGCGGCGCGCCGTCAGCGCACGCAGGAAGCCGAGCACAACCACGCCGTGCGAACCGCAGAGATCAACAGGAAGCATGCCGAACGCGTCGCTGCGGCCGCCGAGGACGACGCAGCCCGTCGGCGGGTGACCGATCTCTATACCAAGGCCGCTGATCAGTTGGGCTCGGACAAGGCACCCGTGCGGTTGGCCGGCTTGTACGCGATGGAACGCGTCGGTCAGGACAACCCTGACCAACGCCAGACCATCATCAAGGTGCTGTGCGCATACCTGCGAATGCCCTACGAGCAGCCCGTACCGGCCACGAGGCTTCCGCGGGACCCGCACAACGATCTGATCCGACAGCAGGTCGAGGGGCAGCGCCCACATTGGGAAGAACGCGAGGTCCGACTCACCGCGCAACGCATCGTCACCGACCACTTGGAACTCGTCGCACCGGATGGGAACGACTCGATCTCGTGGGGGGCCTACCCTCTCGATCTGCGCGGTGCCGTGCTCATCGACTTTGACTTGCGCGGGCGCCGGGTCGGTTCCGCTCGGTTCAGCGGCGCACACTTCATCGGACCCGCGCTCTTCTCCAAGGCGTGCTTCACCGAAGTGGCCGGGTTCACGGATGCGGAGTTTCACGGGACCGCTCGGTTCACGGACACCCGTTTCGTCGGCAACGCGGTGTTTCGTTCGACGCTCTTCGCCAAGGCGAGTCCGTTCGCCCGTGCCCGGTTCGAGGACGTAGCGCAGTTCCGCGGGACTGTGTTCTGCGGTGACCCCGCGCTCTGGGATGCGGACTTCGCGCGGCCGCACCGGCTCAACCTCACGGACGCCAAGATCGAGTTCGATCTCCAGAGCGCCAGCGCACAGTGGGTTCCCGTCGATTCGCCGTACCCTCCGGGATGGATCGAAGTGACAGCAGCGGAGCTGGTCAAGGAGGATCGGTGGCGTGTCGTCACTCTGGGGCGGGATCCCGCCTATCCTGAGTCGGTCGATGGCACCTCGGCATGACCGCGCCAAGATCATTGAGATGTGGTCACAGAAATTGGGACCCTGCACACTGGCCGGGGTGGTGGGCGGCGTCAGCGGAAGTTCCGCGACTTGCCGGCCAGATTCCTCAGGTCCAGCGGGGCGATCCGGTCGGCCACGACGGACACAGTTTGCTGCGAAACCTGGGCGATTCCCCGCACGACGACGGCGCTGCTGCCTTTCAGGATTCGTTGGCTGTGTTTCCACATGCCGAGGGAGACGATGACGTTGGCCATGCCGGTTTCGTCTTCGAGGTTGAGGAAGGTGATGCCGCCTGCGGTGGCGGGACGTTGCATGTGGGTGATGGCTCCGCCGACGCTGATCCGGGTGCCGTCCTCGACGTCGAGCAGCTGTCCGGCCGGGACTGCGCCGATGCGGTCGAGGTGTTCGCGGACGAACGCGACGGGGTGCAGGCCGGGGGTGATGCTGGTGGCCCAGAGGTCGGCGGCGGCGATTTCGACGGCGCTCATCCCGGGCAGCGCGGGCGCGTCGTGTCCGATCGCCATGCCGGGCAGGTGGCTCGCGCGGGTGGCGGCGGCGGCTCCGGCTGCCCAGAGCGCCTGGCGTCGGTCGGGGCCGAGGTTCTCGAAGCAGCCGGCGGTGGCGAAGGCTTCGACGACGGGGGTGTCGAGCTGGATCCGTTCGGTCAGGTCGGCGATCGACGCGTACGGGCCGTGGGCGTCGCGTTCGGCTACGACGGCGTCGGCGACGTCGTCGCCGACCTGGCGGATTCCGGCGAGCCCGAGCCGGACCGCGACCCCGCCGGTGCTGTCGGCGCAGGGCTCGAGGGCCGGGTGGGCGAGGGAGGCGTTGATGTCGGGGCGGCGGGTGACGACGCCGTGGCGGCGGGCGTCGGCCACGAGGGTCTGCGGCGAATAGAACCCCATCGGCTGCGCGCGCAGCAGCCCCGCGCAGAACGCGCTCGGATGGTACTTCTTGAACCACGCGCTCGCGTACACCAACAACGCGAACGACAGCGAGTGCGACTCGGGAAAGCCGTAGCCCGAGAAGGCGCTGATCTGCTCGAAGATCCGGTCCGCGAGCTGACGCGGGATGCCGTTGCGGGCGGTGCCCTCGAAGTAGCGGGCGGCGAGCAGGCGCATCTTCTCGCCGGAGCGTTTCGCTCCCATCGCCCGCCGCAACTGGTCGGCCTCGCCCGGGGTGAACGACGCCGTGTCTCGCGCGAGTTGCATGACTTGTTCCTGGAACAGCGGGACGCCGAGGGTGCGGTCGAGGGCGGGTTTCATCAGTGGGTGCGGGTGCTTCCACGGTGCCCCGTTGCGGCGCGCGAGATACGGGTGCACCGAACCGCCCTGGATCGGGCCGGGCCTGATCAACGCGACCTGCACCACCAGGTCGTAGAACTTCCGCGGCCGCAGCCGCGGCAGCGTCCCCAGCTGCGCCCTGCTTTCCACCTGGAACACGCCGACCGCGTCCGCTTCGCAGAGCATGTCGTAGACCGCCTCGTCCGCGAGGTCGAGGTCGTGGAGTCCGATGCGGACGTCGTGGTGCTCGGCGACGAGATCGATCATGTAATGCAAGGCCGAGAGCATGCCGAGGCCGAGCAGGTCGAACTTCGTCAGCCCGATCGCCGCGCAGTCGTCCTTGTCCCACTGGAGAACGCTGCGTCCTTCGGCGGTGGCCCACTCGACCGGCACGATCTCCGACACCGGCGTCCGCGCGATGACCATGCCGCCGGAATGCACGCCGAGGTGCCGGGGCGTGCCGTGCAGCCACCTGGCGTACTCCAGCACGTCGTCGGGAACCCCGTCCTCGCGCTCGGCATCAGAGTCGGTGTCGGCGACGGCGCGCCAGCGGTCGACGTGTTTAGCCCACGCGTCCTGCTGCCCAGGCGAATAGCCCAGCGCGCGGGCGGCGTCGCGGACCGCGCTTTTCGCCCTGTAAGTGATCACGTTCGCGACCTGGGCGGCGTTGAACCGGCCGTGAGTGTCGTAGACGTACTGGATGACTTCTTCGCGCCGGTCGGATTCGATGTCGACGTCGATGTCCGGTGCGCCTTCCCGCTCCGGGGACAGGAACCGCTCGAACAGCAAGCCCCACTTCACCGGGTCGGCGTGGCAGATCTGCAAGGCGAAGCAGACCGCGGAGTTCGCCGCCGAGCCCCGGCCCTGGCAGAGGATGTTGTTGTCCCGGCAGAAGCGCACGATGTCCCACACCACGAGGAAGTAGCCGGGGAACCCGAGGCGTTCGATGATCGCCAGCTCGTGGTCGATCTGGGCGTAGGCGCGCTTGTTGCCCGCGCGCGGCCCGTACCGCAGTTCCGCGCCTCGCTCGACCAGATGCCGCAGATACGCGGCCTCGTCCGGAAACCGGTCCGGGACGGGGAACGGCGGCAGTTCGGGAGCGACGAGGTTCAAGTCGAACGCGACCTCGACTCCGAGCAGTGCGGCCCGCTGCACCGCGCCCGGGTAGCGCGCGAACCATTCCGCGAGTTCTTCGCCGTCGCGCAGGAACGCGGTCCCGTCCGCCGGGAGCCAGCCTTCGAGGTCGTCGACCGAGCGCCGGGCGCGGATCGCGGCGACCGCCCAGGCGTGGCGGTCCTGTTGCGGGCGGGCGTAGTGCACGTTGCCCGCCGCCACCGTCGCCACCCCGAGATCGGCCGCCATCCCGGCGAGCAGGTCGTTGTGGCTGCTGTCGGTCGGCAAGCCCTGCTCCGACAGCTCCACGACGACGTGCTCGCGCCCGAACCACTCCACCAACCGCCGCAGCTCCGTCATCGCCGCGTCGGCACCGTTCTCGACCAGGGCCCGGCGGACCGCGCCCTTGCGGCACCCGGTCAAGACGGCGACGTGGCCGCGCAGTTCCTCCACCGCGGCGGGGAGGTCGTAGACCGGGCGGCCTTTCTCGCCACCGGCGATCTGCGCCCGCGAGATCACCCCGCACAAGCGCTGATACCCGGTCACGTTCCGGGCCAGCACCAGCAGATGCGATCCCGCCGGATCCGCCGAACCGCCTTGCGGTGCGGGGAGGTCCAGCGACAGCTCCGCGCCGTGCCCGGTGCGGATCCCCAGCGCCCGCCCCGCCTCGGCGAACCGGACCGCCCCGTACATCCCGTCGTGATCGGTGAGCACCATCGCGTCCAGGTCCAGCCGGACCGCTTCCTCGACCAGCTCCTCCGGCGACGCCACCCCGTCCAAGAACGAGAAGTAGCTGTGGGCGTGCAGTTCCGCGTACGGCACCCGCGACGGCGACACCAGCGACGAGGCCCGGCGGACCAGGCGCTCCGGCGGACGGTAGCCGTCGCGCTTGCGCGACCACGCCGGTGAATCCCCGCCATCGCCCCGCACCTGCTTCCGCGGTGCGGGACGCCCGGCCGCGATCCGCGCCAGCTCGCTCCACCGCAACCGGCTGTTGAAACCGCCGGACGGTCCGCGATCGACCGTTGACCGTTCGTCACTCACCTTGCGCAGTCCTGTCCCCGTAACCGACCGCTGCGGGGAAGACAGCGCTGACCGTGCCCACACCGGGTGGGAACACGTGTTCGATCGTAGGTGCTGGTTCGCGGTGGTCAACAGGGGGCGCGGACCGCCTGTGGATGTGCGCTTCAGTCGTCGAGTTGAGCGCCCAGGGCAAGCCATATCTTCACGACGGCGCGCGGTGTGAAGGGAGGTTGGTCTGCTCGGGTTCGCGCGGTCTGTCGTGAAGCGGTGTTGGTGGTGTGGATGGGATTCTGGGTCGATGGAGATTGAACTGGCGGATGCGGTGGCGTCGGTGCGGGATGAGTTGCTGGAGGCTGCGGGGCGGGGTGCGGGTGCTGGGGTGGTGTTTGTGGTAGGTCCGGTGGAGCTGGAGTTCGCGGTGGAGTTGCGGCGGGATGCGAAGGTGAAGGCGGGGTTCAAGGCGTGGGTGGTGTCGGGGGATGCCGAGGGCGGTGTGGCGCGGGGTCGGACGCACAAGGTGAAGGTGACGTTGACGCCGCGTGCGTCGGGCGGTGGTGACCTGCTTGTCGCGGGCGAGAAGGATCGGCAAGCGGGTCCGGGCGACGTGTCGGGGCCGGTGGGGCGCTGAGGGAGGGGACCGGTTGGTGGAGTGGGAGCGGGTCGCTGCGGTCACCGGTGCGGGCGGGCCGGGGTCGGGGTATGTGGTCGGGCCCCGGTTGGTGTTGACGTCGGCGCATGTCGTGGCCGAGGTCGGTACGTCGGTGACGGTGTTCCGGCCCGGCCGCGAGGGCTCGTTCACGGGAACGGTCGCGTGGTGCGGGACCCCGGGCGGGCGGGACGACGCGGCCTTGGTCGTGGTGGACGATTCCGCGTGGACTTCGGTCGAAGACGGGGGTGTGGTGCGGTGGGGCCGCACGGTCACTCATCGGCCCGGGATCGGTTGCGAGTGCTGGGGTGTGCCGGATCTGGTGCAGCGCCCGGGCCGGGCGGTCGAGGTGGAGCAGCTGGCCGGGACGCTGAATCCGGGCGACGGCCTGGTGGGCGGCCGTTACGTGATGAAACTGGCGGGGCATCCGCCCGGCGGCGGGTCGCCATGGGGCGGGATGTCGGGGGCGGCGATGTTCTGCGACGGTCTGTTGACCGGCGTCATCGCCGCGGACCCGGCCGGGCGCGGGCACGCCGCGCTGGAGGCGGTGCCGGCGTCGGTGCTGCTCGCGGATCAGGGTTTCGCGGCTGTGGTGAACGCCTGCACCGGCACGGCGGTGGCACGATGCGAGCCCGTCGAATTGCAGGCGCTCGCCGAGCGCGGCGTTCCCGCGGGCGGCGGAGTGTCGTCGCCGGCGGGCTTGTTGTCGGCGCGCAAGGGAATCGTGCCGTTCCGCGGCCGGGACACGCTGCTGGCTGAGCTGACGTCGTGGGCGGACACGCCCGGGACCGGGGTGTGGCTGCTGCACGGTCCGGGCGGGCAGGGCAAAACCCGTCTCGCCTACCATTTCGGCGAGCAGCTGGCCGGGCGGAGCTGGGCGGTCGTCTGGCTCGACCGCGCCGCCGGTCCTGTTGAGCTGCGGGTGCTGGGCGATGCCCGGGTGCCGGTGCTGGCGGTGCTCGACTACGCGGAAAGCCGCACCGAGCAGCTGACCGGACTGGCCGAGGTCCTCGAAAGCCGCAGCCAGGTGAAGGTGCTGCTGCTGGCGCGGACGGCGGGCGCGTGGTGGCAGGACCTGCCCGCCGACGGCGACGCCGCGCGCGACCTGGCCGATCTCGCCCGCGTGAGCGAACTGTCCGCGCTGGGCGACTCCGCCGGCACCTACCAGGCCGCGGTCGCGGCGTTCGCCGCCGCCGCGACCCGGATCCCCGGCCTGGACCCCGCCTCGTGGACCGCCGCGGTAGCACACCTCGCCGACCACGCCCCCGAGGAACCGGACGAATCTCGGACGGTGTTGGCGGTGCAGATGACCGCCCTGGCCGACCTGCTCGACGCCACCCACGCCTCGGCTCACACCGCACCTGCCGAACGGGGGCCAGAAGACCGGCTGCTCGACCACGAGCGCGGCTACTGGCGCAGTACCGCCCGCGCGCACGGCCTGCTGCCGGGAATGAGCCTGGCGACGTTGGGCGACGTGGTCGCCGCGGTTTCGCTCCTCGGCCCGGACACTCCCCGGGACCTCGACCAAGTACTGGACTGGTTGCCGGCGCTCGATGGGCAGCCCCGCGACCGCCGCGACGCCGTCCGCGCGTGGCTGACCCAGCTCTATCCCGCCGCCCCCGGCGCAGGCTTCGTCGGGCTCGCGCCCGACCGCCTCGCGGAACGCCTGATCGGACGGCTCCTGCAAGACCGCACCCGGCCCTGCGTCGTCGACGCGCTCGCCGGGCATGTGGACTACGGGCAAGCGTCGCGGATGCTGACCGTGTGCGTCCGTGCCGCCGCGCACACCGCGTTCGGGACATCGGTCGGCGACGCGGTGACCAATCTGTGCCTCACATGGCCGGAGAAGCTGCTGGAACCGGCCATCGACACAGCAACCCGCGTCGAGGCGCCGGCACCGCTGCTGCGGGCGTTGGAACACGCCGCGAAAGACCCGGCCATCGCGCTGCGAGACCTCCAACGCATGTCGGATGCCTTCCCCCACTCCAGCCATGCGCTCGCGGATACCGCCGCCACCGTCGCGCAGGCGCTCCTCGCACGCCACCGCGAAGCAACAGCGCAGGGCAGGCCAACAGACGAATCCATCCTGGCCCGGCACTTGAACAAGGTCTCAAACCGGTTAGGCGACGTGGGGCGTCGGGAGGAGGCCCTGGCCGCGGTCACCGAAGCCGTTGAGACCTGCCGGCGGTTGGCCAGCCAGCGTCCGGACGCCTATCTGCCCGACCTCGCCGGCAGCTTGAGCAACCTCTCAAACGGGTTGGGCGACGTGGGGCGTCGGGAGGAGAGCTTGGCCGCGGTTACCGAAGCCGTCGAGATCCACCGGCGGTTGGCCGACGAGCGCCCAGCCGCCTACCTGCCCGACCTCGCGATGAGCTTGAGCAACCTCTCGATCCGGTTGGGCGACGTGGGGCGTCGGGAGGAGAGCTTGGCCGCGGTCACCGAAGCCGTCGAGATCCACCGGCGGTTGGCCGACGAGCGCCCAGCCGCCTACCTGCCCGACCTCGCCCGCAGCTTGAGCAACCTCTCGATCCGGTTGAGCGTCCTGGGGCGTCGGGAGGAGGGCTTGGCCGCGGTCACCGAATCCGTTGAGACCTACCGGCAGTTGGCCAGCCAGCGTCCGGACGCCTACCTGCCCGACCTCGCCGGCAGCTTGAGCAACCTCTCAAACCGGTTGGGCGACGTGGGGCGTCGGGAGGAGGCGCTGGCCCCGGTTACCGAAGCCGTCGAGATCCACCGGCGGTTGGCCGACGAGCGCCCAGCCGCCTACCTGCCCGACCTCGCGATGAGCTTGAACAACCTCTCGATCCGGTTGAGCGTCCTGGGGCGTCGGGAGGAGGCGCTGGCCCCGGTTACCGAAGCCGTCGAGATCCACCGGCGGTTGGCCGACGAGCGCCCAGCCGCCTACCTGCCCGACCTCGCCCGCAGCTTGAGCAACCTCTCGATCCGGTTGGGCGACGTGGGGCGTCGGGAGGAGGGCTTGGCCGCGGTCACCGAATCCGTTGAGACCTACCGGCAGTTGGCCAGCCAGCGTCCGGACGCCTACCTGCCCGACCTCGCGATGAGCTTGAACAACCTCTCGATCCGGTTGGGCGACGTGGGGCGTCGGGAGGAGAGCTTGGCCCTGGTCACCGAAGCCGTCGAGATCCGCCGGCGGTTGGCCGACGAGCGCCCGGACGCCTACCTGCCCGACCTCGCGATGAGCTTGAGCAACCTCTCGATCCGGTTGAGTGTCCTCGGGCGCTGGGAGGAGGCGCTGGCCCCGATTACCGAAGCCGTCGAGATCCGTCGGCAGTTGGCCAGCCAACGGCCGGCCGCGCATGAGGATGAACTTCAGCAGTCGCTACGTGTCCTGGCGCTGCTGCAACGCGCTGCCGACCAAATGCCGGCGTCAACGCAGGAGACGTCAACTCCTCCTGCCGGCTGACGTCGCGCGGCCTTCCACGATCATCACTGCTGTGACGCTCCGCAACATGGCCGAGGCAGGATCGGTCGAACCCGCGTCCTCGCTTCCGCGGCCCTGACAAAGGATCCTCTCTCTCCGCGCGCAGGGTCGGCGGCGAAGCGTCACGCTGCAGTTTCCCGGCCGGGACCCCGCCCCGTGCTTGCCGCACTCTGAGCGGAACTTTGCCGTGATCCGATCTGCGGCGAAGCACCGGCCGTGACCGCGCCCCGTGCCGGGCAGTGCATTCCGGTCCAGGGCGACCCGTCCGACAGAGACCTGCCGAGTGCGGCGATCGGTAGGCCTAAAACGGGTGATCCTCGCAGGTCACGTCATGTCGGGTGTGGACGGTCGGGAGGCGGGAGTGGCCTGTCGGGGTGACGATGGTCGTGTGGCGGGGGTGGTCTTCGAGAGGCGGGCGGGAGGTTGGGATGGCGCGCGCATCACGCCGGGACGGTTCCCGGGTGCCCGGCTGGGTGGAGCCGATGCTGGCGAAAGCCGACGGGGGCAGATTGCGGGAGGGCCCGGAGTGGGCTTACGAGTACAAGCTGGACGGCTACCGCGCCTGCATGCGGGTCGCTGAGGACGGGACGACACAGCTGACCAGCCGCAACGGCCTCGACTTCACCGACGAATTCGCGGAGGTTGCCGGCGTGCTCGGGCAGGGCCTCGACGGTCGGGCGGCCGTGCTGGACGGGGAGATCGTGGTCTACAACGAGACCGGCCAGCCCGAGTTCGGCCTGTTGCAGGAACGTCGCGGCCGGTACCAGACCCACCGCAGCTCGGTCCGCGGCAACGAGCCGTTCGACGGCCCGCCGGTCCGGTTCCTTGCCTTCGATCTGCTCCGGCTGGGCACGGAGTCGCTGCTGGACGCGCCGTACGACGAACGCCGACGGGAGCTGCTCGCGCTGCCGATGCCGGATCCCTACCGGGTGTCGGTGGTGCGCGCGGTCACCTTCACCGAGCTGGACGCCGACCGTCGCACCACGGCGCAGCTGCTCGCCCACGTCGCCTCCGTCGGGCACGAGGGCCTCGTCGCGAAGCACCGCCGCGCGCTCTACACCCCCGGCAAACGAACCGACGCCTGGCTCAAGCACCCGCTGGTCCAGACGACGGAAGTCGTCGTGTGCGGGTGGCGGCCCGGGTAAGGACGCTTCGCCGGAAAGATGGGCGGGTTGCTGCTGGGCGCGCACGACCCGGGAACCGGCGATCTGCGCTACGTCGGCGACGTCGGAACGGGGTTCACCGATGCCGAACGCGACCGCCTCCGCACCCGTCTCGCCGCGCTGGAACGTCCAGGCCACCCGTTCGCGGTCGCGCCGCCGAGGGAGGACGTCGCCCGCGCCCGCTGGGTCGATCCGGTGCTGGTAGGCGAGGTCCGGTTCCGGCAGTTCACTCGCGGAGGCGGACGCTTGCGCCACACCAGCTGGCGCGGGTTGCGCGCCGACCGCGTTCCAGGCGACGCCGTCGTTCCCAGCACGGAAGCCCGACCGAACGAACAGTTGGCTATCCCCGGCCCCGGCCCCGGCCCCGGCCCCGGCCCCGGCCCGAGCCCCGCACCCGCCCGTCCGGCGGCCGATGCCGAGCGGGCGCAGCCGCCCGGGCCGAAGGTCACCGTGCGGGCCGGAGGGCGCAAGCTCACGTTGTCGAACCTGGACAAGCCTCTGTATCCCGACGGGTTCTCCAAGGGCGAAGCGCTCAACTACTACTCGCGCGTCGCTCCGGTCTTCATGCCGCACGTCGCCGGGAGACCGGTCACGGTCGTGCGCTGGCCCGACGGCACCGCGGGCAAGGCGTTCTTCGAAAAGAAGGTCCCGCGCGGCGCTCCGGACTGGCTGTCCACGGTCCGGCTGCCGAGCACCAGCGCCCGCAGCCGGCACGGCCAACGCGGAGAACCGATCGAGTACCCCCTGCTGGACGAACTCGCGGCACTGGTGTGGGCGGCGAACCTGGCAGCGCTGGAAATCCACGTGCCGCAGTACACCGTCGACCTGGGCCCGCCGCCCGCTCGGCGGCCTCCGGACCGGCTGGTGTTCGACCTCGACCCAGGCCCGGGCGCCACAGTCGTGGACTGCTGCCGGGTCGCCGAACGACTCCAATCCCTCCTCGCCGACGACGGCCTGACCGCCGTCGCCGCCACCTCCGGGTCGAAAGGGCTGCAGATGTACAGCCCGATCACCACCCGCGATCCCGCCGCGCCGTCCGCCTACGCGAAACGCCTGGCCCGGCAACTCGCGCGCGAAACACCGGACCGGGTGACCGCAGTGATGGCCAAGACCCAGCGCGCCGGTCGGGTGTTCATCGACTGGTCACAGAACAACCCCGCCAAAACCACCATCGCGCCGTACTCGCTGCGCGGGCGCGACCTCCCTGCCGTCGCCACGCCGGTCACCTGGGCCGAGATACGCGCCTGCCGCCGCGCGAACCAGCTGGCTTTCACGGCCGAGGACGTCCTCGACCGCGTCGCCGAACAGGGCGATCTACTTGAAACGCTCCTCGGCGCCGGTCCGCACCTCCCCTCGGACTGACCGCGGCCGGTGGCTGGCCGACCCGGGCAAAGAGTTCCTGCGGCGCATTCGTGTCAGAAGAACTTGCCGAGGGCGTCCTGCCAGGCCGTGACGGTGCTGGCGAGCATCGTGGCGCTTTTGGCGGCGTCGGTGACGGCGCCCAGGGCCAGCCGGGCGCGGCTGAGTTTCCGGTCGTCGTCTGGCTGGGCTGCGGCTTCGGCGATGTCCTCGACGTTGTAGAAGAGGTCTGCACGCCGGTTGTCGTCGAGGTCGGGGTCTTGGGCGACGGCATTGGTGAGGGCTTGGATCGCGTCGGCGAGGCGGTCGTCGCCGCGCTCGGTGACAGGCGTCAGCACGTTCTTGATGTCGCGGACCCTGCTGTCGATGACGAGGGTGCCGTACATGCTCGCGCCGATGTGGATGTTGGTGCCGGTGCCGGTGCTGGGTTTGGAATCCCGCGCGTACTTGTCCATGCGGCCGTGGACCTCCGTGAGGTAGTTGAGTGCGATGGTGATGTAGGCGACGCGGAGGAGGCGGTAGCTCTCCTGCGCGAGGCCGTCGGCGGGCATGTTGAGGGCACCGAAGCCTTCGACGACCCGGTCGAGCCGACGGCGGATCAGTTCGGTCTCGAATCCGTGCAGCACTCCGCCGTCCAGCTTCCATGTCCATTCGTCGAACTCGTCAGGCCAGGATCCGGACAGGGCGGCCTCGCGCAGTGCGGTGGCGTGCTCGATGAACTTCGCGAGGCTTTCTTCGATCGATTCTCGTGTCTCGCCAGATTTGAGCGTGGCCTCATCGGGCGGGTGCAGCAGCGGGAGCATTTCGGGCAGCGGGAGCGCGGGCAGGCTGGTCGAGAGCGCGGCCAGCGCGGTGTGTGTCTCCTCGATGAGGGTTTCCCATTGCCCGAGCGGGAGCACCGCCAACCCCGAGCCGTCGTCCGCGTACCCGTGGGTGACGCTCACCTTGCCGGGAAACCGCTGTATCAGTGGGGTCATCGTCTCCCGTAACACCCGCCCGGCTTCGGGATGAACCTCCGAGAGCAGCCACGACCGCGAGCCTGCCCAGGCGGAGATGTCGCCGAGCGAACCGGCCGCTTCGCTGGTAGGACGGGAACCCGACAAAGAAGTCCACGCCCAGTAGGTCCTGTTGTTGGTTACCTTGCGTTCCCGCAGACGCGTCTGCTGGCACAGGCCCGTCGCGGGCGGAGGCACCGCATCGGCGTGTGCCCGTGCCTCGTCGGCGACAACACGGGTGATCTCGGTGACGATGTCGCGGATCGCATGACGAGCCCGGTCCGAGTCGACGAGAACATCCCGCGCATTCACCGCCGGCGTCTGCACCGCGCCCGGATCGCGTGGATTCCGCGGTTTGGCATCATCGACGGTCCGTCGCCCCGACACCGCCTCCTGCTCCGCGTTCGATTCCTTGACCCTGTCCGCCACCCAGCAGACGAAGGCGACGATCCCGGCCAGAACAAGAAACACGGACAGACCAGACGGGCCGTCGCCACCAGCGGACGACGAGGCCGCCAGGACATCGGTGACCGCGCGCAACACCACCACACCCCTCCCCGCCGTGCGGCACACCGCGCACCACGCAGGGGCAGGCCCGAGTGTGAGCACGCTCTCACTGCATGATGCCAGGTTTCGGCTCGGCAAAGCCTCAGTTGCGAACATCCGGAAATCGGTCACACCAGACCGGCAAAACCACCTGCCTCAGTGCTGAGGCGACAGAAACTGCGCACAGCGGGCGACAGTTATCTCGCACAGGAGACCGCGAGCCACCAGGCCGTTTGGCGCACCAAGTGACAACTAGCGCCAGCCAGTCCCGCAGCTGCGGGTACGCGTCCGCGGATCCGTTCCCGTCGAGCCGAAGCTCCGCCTCCACCTGAACCCTTCTCGCCCGGCCGATGCCGATCACGGCAGCGCCTGGTCCTCGCGCCGGGCGGGCACCCGACCGGCGGCGGCCCGAACCGGCACTGTGCGTATCCTCGCAGCAGCAGGGCGTACGGGGAGGCGGGTCGGCACGACTGCCCGGCTCTGCGACCTTCCGGATGCTCTCGACGTCGCCCGCGGTGCTGGAGTGAGCCTGTCCCGACTGTCGCGGCACTGCGGCTGCGAGCCGGGACGCGGTGGGAATTCGCCGTCGGCGTGTGCGCCACGCGGGCCGGAAGCCGCTGTATGGCAGCGACCCGGCTCGCGGCGGTGACAGATGCGGCCGGCGCGCGCGGTGTTGTGGTGCTCGCGGGTTTCATGCCGAGCCGCCGCGGACGTGGACGTCGCCGTAGACGGCTCCGAGCTGCAGGACGGTTCGTGCGTTTCCGGCGTTCGCGTTGCGCACCTGACGGATCTGTTGCGTCGTTGTTTCGGGCGGCTTGTGGGCGGCCCGGGGGTAGCGGGGCGTGTCGTCGATGTCCATCTGCCACGGTGCGGAGATCTCGCCCTGGAGCGTGATGCCGTGCGCGCGCAGGTCGACGAGCCGTCGGGGCGTGTTCGGGGCGGCGGGGCGGCGGGCGCGCAGGTCTCCGAGGCGTTCGGACGTCTCGAGGGCGGTCAGGGCCTGCTGGATTTTTGCGGGCGTGTTCTCCTGGTTGCGAGCGACGGTGTCGTCGCCGTGCAGGAGCGCGTGCAGGTAGTGGGCGAGCGCCTGCTTGTGCTCGCCGGTTCGGGCGAGGTGATCGCCGAGGGCGTGGTGCGCGCGGATGTCGCCGGCTTCGATGCCCGCGCGCAGCAGTTCGAGAGCCTGTGCGCGCAAGGCGGCGGCTTTCGCGCGGTATCGGCCGGCTTGCTCGGCGTAGCGGGTCTCCTCTTCGGCGAGGCGGGCCGGGTTGCCCGGCATGTTGTCGTCGTCGGCGAGGAGCGCGGCGGAGGCGGAGGAGGCGGCGGCTTGGGCGCGGCGCTGGTCTGCTTCGGCGGCGCGGCCGGCGTGCAGGAGCGCCTGGGCCACGGGCGCGATCGCTTCGGGATCGTCGTGGTCGAGGCAGCGTCGCGCGAGACCGATCGCGTCCTCGACGCGGTCCTGGTGAACCCACGCCGCGGCGAGCGGGCCGTCCGTGCCGGGCATTCCGGCCGCTCGTGCTTGTTCCAGGGCGGCGACGGCCTCGGAGAACCGCTGGGTCTGCGCGAGGACCTCTCCCGCACGCAGGTAGCCGGAAGGGTAGCCCTCGGCCGCGGCGGCGAGGAACAGTTCGGCCGCGAGGGCGAGTTGCGGTGGCGGCGAGTCGAAGGGGACGGTGCCGTTGCTCTGGTGACGGGGCAGGGCTTGGCGCCGCTCGCGGGCGCCGGCGAGCGCGAGTGCCTCGGCGACCCAGGCCAGCGCGCGGCCTCGCGGGCTGTTGGCGCGGTGGGCGTAGGCGTCGGCGACGGACGCGGCGATGTCCTGGCCGTCCAGGAAACGGAGGAACGGCAGCAAGACCGTCGGGTTGCTGATGTCGGCGTTCGCGACGAACCAGGGCAGCGCTTGCGCAGCCTTTCCCCCGTGGCACAAAGGAAGCGCGACGGCGGCGAAGTCCGGTGCGGCGTTTGCGTGCTCGGCGCTCTGGCAGAACGCGAATGCGTCGTGGGTCGATCCTTCGGCTGCCGTGAGCGCGGCGGCGCGAGCCCGCGCGTCGGGAAGTCCGTGCTCGTGTGCGTCTCCGAGGCATTCGAGCGCGTCCTCGACGGAATCCTGCGCGGCGAAGGCCTCGGCGACTGCGCCAAGGATCGTGGGGTCGCCGTCCTGCGCGGCGAGCATCGCGTAGTGCCGTGCCTGGTCGGGGCGCCCGCGCTCGAGGCAGATGCGAGCAGCGAGGGGCACGGCGCCGGCAATCCCGTATTCGAGTGCGACGAGACACCAGTTGAGTGCTTCTTTCGGATCCTGCGCGAGGTGAAGCTCGGCACCGACGAGGTGGGCGTGGTGGCTCCCGTTCTTGGCCTGTCGGCGCAGCATCGTGACGGCGGCGTCGGTGCCGTAGGCGTCGGTCATGATCTCCGCCGCGAGTTCCACCGCGTCGGCCCGGCCCTCGGCGATCAGCGGGTCCAGCCACGCGAGGGCATGCTCGGCCCCGTGGCGGTCGACGACGAGATTCGCAGCGGCGAGGAGGGCTTCCGGGTCGCCGTGCTCGGCCAGGTACTGGAACTCGGTGATCGCCGAGTCCTGGTCGCCGAGTTCGATGTGGGCGAATGCGCGGCACCGGCGGGCGGCCGGACTGTGCCGTTCCGGGCGCCAGTTCGTCCACACAAGTACGTCCCGCGCCCTGTCCTTCGCCCGCTTGCCAGCGTCGGCGTCGGCGTCCGGCTGCGCGCGTTCCTTCGCGACCAGCGACAGCAAGAGCTGTGCGGCCGCGGCGAACGCCGCCTCGTCGCCTTCGTCGGCGAGGCGCTCGTACTGCTCCACCGCATCCGGGACACGCCCCGCGTCGCGGAGGACCTCGGCCAGCGCGCGGCGCGCTCCTTCGACGCCGCCGCGGATCGCGCGCTGGTACAGCTGGACGCAAATGCGCAACAGCCCCCGGCGGCGCGCTTCCTCGGCCAGCGCCGTCAGGCTGCCGCGGCCGGCGTGGGCGACCAGCACCGGCCACAGCGCGGGGTCGACGCTCGCGCTGGCGCCCGCGTTGCGGACATGACGCCACTCCAGCAAGTCGTGCAGGCTGTACTCGGTGCCCTCCGTGTCGATGTCGGCCGCGGGATCGGCGGGGTGTGCGCGCAGGGGGCTGACGTTCCCGGCTCGTGGACGGGTGAGGTCGGCGGCGGCTGTGTCGAACCAGTCTGGCGGCAGCGAATTCAGGACGGACTCCGACAGCAGAGCGCGTGTCCCGTGCTCGAGCACGGCGCGGGGCAGCCGGCGGTCGTGGCCGAGCAGGAGGGCCTGGGTCGCGCAGGCCAGCACGGTGCTGGCCGCCTCGGTGTCGACGCGGTGGGCGAGCACCGGGATGGCCGCGAGGTACTGGACCACCCGGCCGTCGCGCGCGCCGGCCGCGGCCTCGGCCACCCGGGGATCGCGCGACGCGGCCGCGCGGCGGACCTCGGCGGGGCTGAACTTGCCCCGCACCTCGATCAGGTGGCTGTCGAGCAGGAGGCGACGGACATGCGGGTACAGGTCAGCGCTTCCCGGACAGTGCGGGGCGGTGAGTACGCCGAACGGCGACGGGCGCAGCGTGAGGAAGATCAGCACCGGAAACCGGACGCGCAGTGTCCGCAGGGCCTTCGCGATGGCTTCGCCGATGCTGGCGTCGCCGAGAACGTACCTGTCGAAGCCGGGCAGCCACAGGACAGTCCTGGGCCCGATCGTCGGGATCGCGGCGGCCAGCGCGGCGGCCGGATCCGGGCTCATCTCCGGGTACACCAGCCAGTCGCGCAGCAGCGGTTCTCCGGTGCCGGGGTCGAGCCGATGGATCGCTTCCCAGAACGCGCGTTTCATGCCTGCGGTGCTGTCGCTGAACAATGTGATCACTGCGCTCACGCCGCCGTGCGCCTGCTTGATCTTCTCGGCCAGCACTTCGTCGTGTGCGCGCGCGATGTAGTCGGTCAGCCCGCGGTTCCCGCCCCGGATGATCGGACCTGATTCCGTCGCGTTCCACGCGGGGATCGAGGCGATCTCCAGCATGTCGGGTTCGCACGAGGACAACGGCACGCCCGCCCAGCCGGACCGTGCCGAGAGTTCGGCAGATTCCTCCCACTCGTCATCAGACACGTTCATCCGATCTCAGGCTCCTCGCACACGACACGACTCGAACTGGCCCGCGACGCTCCCGGACCACCGACTGACCGTGCCCGTCCAGGCGGAAAACCGTCCACCCTGGACGGGCGGCCCGCGCCGAACGGTCAGCGGGATCTGCCGAACTGCCCCGGAGTTCGTTACCCCGCGCGGCCCGTTTTCGCTCGAACGTGTGCATCTGCACGAGCGTCCTCACCGTTGAACGCCGGGGCAGCGCACGGGAATCCTCGTCGCGCGGCAGCACTGCGTCCGGTTTTCGCGGATGTGCGCGGAAAAAGCCGGCCGATCCGCACAATCGGTCGGCGCCGCCGTCGTTGTCCGCTCCGCGGCGCTCCCGGGATCCGCGCGGTCCGCGCACCGTTCGCCGCAGACCTGGCGACAGCCCATAGCGGACAGGACCGTGCCGTGCTACGGCAGCGCGTGCAGGCAGGGCTCGCATCCTTGAACATCACGTGCGAGAGCGGCGGGCCGGACGCGAGGGAGATGACCCATTGGTTTATCCCGGCGCAGGCGCAAACGGGGTTCGACCGTGTTCTGGTCTCGCACGAGCGGCACCGGAAACGTCCGCGCGGATGTTGCGAAGTGCTCGGCAGCAGGGAGATCTGTTGCCGGTACCGGCGCGGACGTCGGTCACGGCGGGCAGTCTTGTGGGCGCGGTGTTCGAGCACCGACCTGTCAGTGAGAAGGGGTGACGGGCCGTTCAGCGGAGCCGCGTCTCACCGGCCGACGGCTCGGTCCGGCACGCTCTGAGGCAGGATGTGACGCCACGCCGGACGCAATCGGGGGCTCTGGGATGGACTTCAAACGGCAGGCTCGTGCTCAGCTGACGCGGCTCAACGCGCATCGCGGTTCGATTCTCGCCTGCGTTGCGGTCGTGCTCGTCGCAGTACTGTCGGCAGTCTGGCTCGACAACAGTGACGCGTGGGCTGGGCTGGGGCAATGGGCGGGCGCGTTCGGTTCGGTGCTCGCGGTGACCGTCGCCTTGCGCGTTTCCCAGCGGGAGGCAGACAACGCACGGCAGCTCGCGCAATCGCAAGCCGACCGCGAGGACGAGTACCGGCGCGTTGAAAAGGCCGAAGGCGAGCTCGAACAGGCACGCTTGGTTGTAGCTGCCATCGAATACCCGAGCTTCGACGAAGAGCTCAATTTCAAGAACCGCACCGGATACGACCCTCCGATCGGAGTCCGCATCACCAACTTCAGCCCGCGCCACGTGCTCAACCCCCGCATTGAAGGGTTCATCCACCAGAACGGGGGCACGATCGCCTGGGACGTCGAAGTCGAATTTCCCGGAGGCTACGAGGCCGCGCCGTCGGTGCTCGGCACTGGCAAAGATGACCTGGTGCCGGTTTCGCTCAAGTACGACCCGGCGATCACCGACGACGACTACCCACTCCGCACGAAAGTCATCTTCGGCTTCACTGACGCCGACGGACGCCGCTGGCGCCGCTTCGGAAACGACAACCTACAGCGTGTAACCGTCGATGACAGGTTCGTAGCCGAAGGCCCGGACTGGTACCGAGCGAGCTGACAGCGGTGCCGAATCGCGCGCCCGTGGCCGGGTCGCGTATCACCGGAGTGGGCCAGGCGGAAGAGGTGTCCTGCCGGTCTGCTTCGGGTTCTCGCTTGAGTTACGGGCCGTCGGCCTTTCACCGTTGTACGCGGCAACCGACCACAGCAAGAGAAGGGCAAGAGGGAAAGTGATCAAAAAAAGGTTCTCTAGCAAATTCCTCCAAAAGGTGCTCAGTACTCGTTGCCGCTCATGGCGGTCGCCTCCGGAAATCAGCGCTAGGCCAAGTATTGCGCCGGTTACTTCCAGGCAGATGAGAGCGGCGTCTTGAAATCCTAATCCCTGCACTGCGGGAAGAAAGAAGACCCACGCCAGGGGTGGAGCGCTGGAATGGATCGCGAGTATCCTTGCTGCGCCGATATTGAACAGGACTCCTGCGACGACGGCCGCTCCGACGAACAGTGCGTGATGTCGAGGTTCCGAAACCCATGCAGAAATGGGCGCAAGGCGTCTGTCGGTACCGTTGATTCCAAGGTAGTCGCCGACACGCATGATTATGGCTGCCGGATCGGTGACATGAGCAAGGATGGAAAACCCGAGCCATAGGGTGACAATGCTGCCAACTAGTCCGTACAAGGATCGGTGCAGAAGCTTCTCGCTAATGCCTTTGGTGGTCATCGCTTCAATAAGCGCCATCACGTCCCCTTGGCGTAAGGTGGAGGTTCTTTGAACTATTTCAGGGAAATCGGCGTGAGTCAGGCATGGTTCTGAGTCGGGGCAAGCTGTCGATCTTGCTCACGTTGGGGTTGTTCACGCTATCGGTGCGCCGCGAACCGGCGCTTCGGGAAGGCCAGACGCGCAGGCGGAGAACGTCTCGCGTCGGGAATTGCCTGAGGCGACGCGGACTGGGCGGACGAACGAACGATAGGCACCTACTCCGACGCGGTCTCTGGAGCATCGTCCGCGTCAGCGGCGTCTCGCTTGGCCTTCAGGATGGCGAGGTTCTGCTTCGTGAAGCGGCCCCCCGGCCTCTGTTGCGTCGACACTTCTCTTGATGCCGGAAGCCGCTGCGTCGATCTTCCCGGCATCGACGTGAAACCCAGGCCCGTCCACTACAGAAATCCACCCCTCGGATGCCGACTGTAGCCGCCATTGTCGAGAGAACTGGGTCTGCTGCGCAACCGGTTCGGTGAACTTCCCCCGCCTCACGCTCCGTCTCGCCGGTCGATTCCGCCGGTCAGCCGGCTCCGGCAGGAGTGATCGACCAGTCCTCGGCGTCATCGAAGAGCTTTTCCACTGCCGTCCCGACCTGCTTCAGGCAAAACCGCAAGTCCCCGAGCGACTCACGTTGCCGTGCTGCCGCTTCGTTTCGCCGACTACTTTTCTGGAGGCGATGCCAACGTGCGGTCACGAAGCACGCCGCGCCGATGGCTATGGTGCAGGCCAAAAACACGCACCTCCCGAAGTAAGTGGTTTCGCCTACGTACATGCCCGCCCCGCAAATAACCGCCGTTGCAATGGTGGCGTGCTGCAAGGCGGCGAACTGTGAAACAAGGCTCTCGCCTCTGACCAGGGCAGGGGCCTCACACGCCAGGTGTTTGCTCGCTTCTGCCAGGCGTGTGTTCATGGCCTGCAGCGTCGCGCGGGCACCCTCTCGGCTTAGCGTGCGCTGAGCGAGTTGTTCGTCCAGGTGTTCGAGGCCTTGGCGAATGCTGACGACTTGCCCTGAGGCCATCTGGCCGAGGGCGTCCGGTCCGGACGGGAATTCGTCGATCAGGGCAAGGGCGCAGGCGATTTGGGTGCTGACTGAATGCGGAGGCGCGGCGGGTGCCGTGTCAGGGTTCCGGGCTTGCGCAGGTGCGTCGGCCGGTGCGGTGCCGCCATAGGGCAAACGTGACGGCGTCTGAGCGGCGTTCGCTGGAACGAGGGAAGCCAAACCCGCCACGGGATCGAGAGTGCGGTCGAGGGCGTCGTCGAGACGCGCAACGGCGGCGTCGAGAACGGCGTCGAGTTCGTCGTCGCTCATCGAGTGTTCATGGGCGGTCATCGCTCGTCCTCCCTCTGCCTGTCGGCAAGGACGCGCGCTTTCAGGCTTGTGCGAGCACGGGCGGCGGCTTTGGCCACCGCGCTGGGCGTGGTGCGGATCAGCTTCGCGATCTCGAGGTGGGTGAAGCCCTCCATGACGTAGGCCATCACCACCCGTTGCTGTTCGGGCAGCGGTGCGAGCAGTTCGCGGACGTCGCGGGCTGCCTCGGCGACCTCGGCGCAGTCTTCGGGCGCGAGGAGGGCGGCGGCCGTCGAGTCCGGCACGACGTCGACGAGAGTTTCGTGCTGGGCGGAAACCGGTTTCCGGTACAGCGCCCACGTGGCGTGCTGGCGTGCCCATCCTCTGGGTGATCTGATCTGCTCCCATTTCGGGAACATGTCGGCCAGCACGTTGTGGGCGATGTCGGCGGCGTCGTGCGCGCTGGTGCCGAGCATCATGAGGAACCGGACCAGGCTGCGGGCGTCGGCCCGGTAGTACTCCGCGAAGCTCGCGAACTCTGGCAGTCCGAAGCAGTCGCCGGCGTCCGCCGCGACGGCGTGCGCCACTCGTGTCCTGGCTCGCGGGAGTAGGTCAGTGCCGGTCGCATCACCGGTGCTCATGTTTCTCCCACGCGGGCACTGCCGGGGCGGGAGACGGGTCTATCTCCACCAGAGTGCACCCGTCCGGGTCGATCGCGGTGAGCCTGCTACCGCGCGGGAGTCCTGCCGACGTCCTGCGCCGTTCCTGCTCGCGTCGTTCACGACGTCGCTCCCGGCGGGACTCGATCGCGATTTTCGTGGCGCAGAGCATCGCGATCACGACGATCGCCACGACCGCCGCCATCGTCCCAGTCATGCGAACTCCTTTTCGGGAAGCAGGCCCGGCACAACGCGGCCGGTTGCCTTATTAGGGTTCCTCCGCTGCCTTTTCCGGACTATTCGCAGTTCATCCGGGGTGCGGGCGGGGCTGTCCGCCGGGTGGTGTTCGAGCGTCGGAGCGGGCACTCGCTCCGGTAGCCCGGTGCCAACTGCTTCTGCCAACCGGTCGAGTACGTGTTGCCCGGCGGAGGGAAGGCGGGGCCGATTCAGCAGAGCCGAGGCATTGGAGGCGGACATGCGGCCGAGCTTGCCCGTCAGCATCTGGTTATGGAGCCGAGCAACTGCTCCGCATCCGACGGCGTGCGCGGATGTGCTTTCCGGTCAGGCGAGTGCAGCTTCTGCAATGCGAAGACCCTTCGTGTCGACCACGTACTCCGACTCCTCGCGGACGGTGTTGCGCGCGAGCAACCGACCCGGTTCGACGAGCGCCGTCCATACCCGGCCGGCGGGCCTGCCTCGAAGCCCGCCGGCCGCGTAGCGACGGGCGGTATCCTGGTCGTCGGTCCATGACCAGTCGCCTCGTCGTTCGGCAGCCTCGCCGCGGAACAGGCGCAACTGCTTCTCCGGCCGGGGGACGGGGAGGCCGTCGTGGGTATACCCGGCGACGGCGAACAGAATCCGCCACACGTCGTGACCGAGCTGCCTGTCGGGGTACTCGGCCATGGCCCAGGTTTCGCCGATCGTGCGGGCGAGGTCGGTTTCAGTGATCAGGTGATGCACGTGCGCGGCTGCGAGCAGCAGCGGGCCGTCGGCGCGCGGGAGCTGCAGCAGCGCCGTATCGACCTCGTCTGCGGAGAGCAGCGTGCCGCGCGCGCATTTCCTCGACGAGTTCTCTGACGTCGAACGTGACCGGGAACGAGAAATTCGCGCCTGCAGAGGTGGGGGCGGTCTGTGCCATGCCGTCATCGTCGCGGACGAAGCAGGCATGCAGCCACGAGGCGTCCCCGAAGTCGTTGTTGGCCGTGGGACAGAAGCGGAATGGGCCTCGTTCGGAGGAAGGTCGGAAGCTCGTGGCTGAGCAGATCCGAGAACAATCATCCTCAGCTAACTGCGGCGGGTTCGGGTGCCTCCGTGAAGTTCCAGCACCCGCAGGGCGTGCGCGCTGGTGGCGATCTTGCCGCTGACGCGGAGCCGGATGATCTGCGTGACGGTCACCTGGGCTGCTGCGAGAGCGACTCCGGTGAGCGCCACGGTGACAGCGCACCAAGTCGGCAGGGCTGGGCAGAGGGCTGTGCCGCCCGCGGCAGAGGCGAGCAGCGCGATCGGTTTCGGCCTCATCGTCACCGCCTCTCGTGTCTTCGCCGCCGCGAGCCGGTCGGCGTAACTCCAGGATGACGGCGGTCGCTGAGCCGGTCAGCACATCCATCGGGCACGGCGACGGCATGGGCGATGGATGGCCGCGTCAATCGCACGGTCGTCGTTGTCGGCACGGCCTTCGACGGAGGTGCGGGATGCGGCTGTGGACGACCCGGGTGGGAAGCTGTGGCGATGGTGCAGCCGGACCTCGCCGCAGCCCAGGAGCTGTGCGCGCGCCTCGTCGAGTTCAAGAAACGCTGCAAACTGTCGTACGAGAAGCTCGGAGAGCTGGCTTCGTGCAGCAAGGGGACGGCCGAGAACTACATCGCCAAGCCTGGTCACGGGCGCGGGCAGGGCATCCTCGACTCGTTGCTCACCGCGCTCGACGTCACCGACTCCGAGCGCGAAGAGGCCTTGCGGTTGTACCGGCTCAGCCAGCCCTGCAGACCCGACCCGGGGGCGGCGGGGTGGGCGGCCGCTGCAGCGGCCGCCCACTGCACGGTATGGGAGCTAGAGGAGTTCACCCCAGCCGAGGCGACCGTGCATCCGGCCATCCGCCGCGGCCGGGTTCTCCCCGGCGACCCGAACAGCATCCCGTCACCGCCTTCCTACGTGCTGCGCGATCACGATGCGTTGCTTCGCGCGGACATCGGCGCCGCGGCGCGTGGCGAACTATCGGCGATGATCGTGCTGCGCGGCGGACCTTCGACAGGGAAGACCCGATCCCTGTTCGAGGCCGTCCACGCTCTCGGGCCAGGGTGGACTGTGATCCGTCCTCGATCAGCTGCGGCGCTTCGCGCTCTGGCAGCATCCGATCTCTTAGACCGTCGGCGGTGCGTGCTGTGGCTCAACGAATTGCAGGTCTTCCTCGGCCCCGACGGGGCAGGGCTCACACTCGACGTGCTGCGCGACCTGTTCGGCGCCACCGGCTATCGCAATGGCGCAACGAGCCGAAGCCTGCAGCCTCTCGTGATCGTGGCGACCCTGTGGCAGGAGAAGCTCCGTGACGCCACTGCGCCCGAAGATCATTTCAGCGACAATCGGAATCTGCTCGTCTCCGCGAACCAGTGGGTGCGCTGGCACGACATCCCCCGCGACTTCTCCCCGCGTGAACGCGACCAAGCTCGCGAAGTCGCCGAGAACACCGGCGACGACCGCCTCGGGGCGGCTCTCGATGACCCGGACCGCATCGGATTCGCCCAAACCCTCGCCGGGGGCCACGAAATCCTCCAGCACTACCTGACCGCGCCGACCCGCATGGACCAGTTGCTGCTCGACGCCGCAGGAGACGCACGTCGCCTCGGCCACGCCAGCCCCATGCCCGCCCCCTTGCTGCGCGCAATCGCCACGGCGCTGTGGCGCGAAGAACGCGGCCAGGCCAGCCTGCCGCCAGACTCGTTCGAGACCGCGTTCGCCTACGCCACGCAGCCGCTCCGCTCCACGCAAGGCGTCCAAGCCCTCATACCGATCGACAGCGACTACGACGCCGACATCGAGGACGCTGCCTACGAACTTGCCGACTACCTCGAACAGCACCTCAGCCGCGCTCGGATCACACGTTCAGCCACGGAAGTCGTATGGAACGCGCTGCGCGAGCACACCACGTCCCCCGACGACTTGCACAACGTCGCCAGAGCTGCGCTGAATCGCGGCCACATCCAATACGGCGAGGCGCTCCTCCGAGCCGCGGGCACCGGCGAGGCACTGGAGGAGCTGGCTCGATGGCTGGCAGGCCAGTCGGGACGTGAGCAGGAAGCTGAGCAGGCCTACCGGGACGCCATCCCCATCGGCCACCGTTACGTGCTGGGTGGCTTCGTCATGTGGTTGGAGGGACAGCCCGGACGCGCGGGAGATATCGAAAAGATATTGCAGGACGTCATCGCCGACGGCCACCCCTCCGCGCCGATCGAGCTTGCTCGCTGGCTGGAGAGACAACCCGGCCGCGAAGAAGAAGCCGGGCAGTCCTATCGAGAGGCCGCCGCCGACGGCCATCCCTTTGCGCGTGCCGCGTTCGCTGGGTGGCTGGCGCAGCAGCCTGGCCGTGTGAAACAAGCGGAGAAGGAGTACCGGGCCCTCGTCGCCGACGGCTATCCCTTTGCTCTTGTCTTGTTGGCTGGGTCTCTGGAGCGGCAGCCTGGCCGCGCGGGAGAAGTGGAGAAGGCGTACCGGGCTGCGGGCCTCCAAGGTCGACGCATGTTCGCTGACTGGCTGTCACGGCAGCCCGGCCGCGCAGGAGAGGCCGAAGAAGAGTTCTGGGCGCTACTCGCAGACAGCAACGAGGCACCGTTCACCCTTGATTGGTTCGTTAGATGGCTGGAGAAACAGCCTGGCCGCGAGAACGACATCGAGAAGGCACATCGCGCTGCTGCTGCCGCAGGCGACGCTCACGCGCTTTGCAAGCTTGCTCAAAGGCTGTCACGGCAGCCTGGCCGCGAAGGAGAAGCCGAGAAAGAGTACCGGGCCGCCATCGCCGCCGGCGACACCTCCGCGCGTCGAGAACTCGCCCATTGGCTCGGCAAACAGCCCGGTCGAGAGAAGGAAGCAGAAGAGGAGTACCAGGGCTGCGTTGCCGACGGCGGGGCCTGGACATTTCACGACTACGCCGAATGGCTCAGAAGTCAGCCGGGTCGCGAGAAAGAAGCGGAGAAGGAGTACCGGAACGCTATCGCCGCTGGCTACTACCGCGCTCGTCGTGATTTCGCCGAATGGCTGAGAAGCCAGCCCGGTCGGGAGAAGGAAGCCGAGCAGATTGCCTACTTCGGACCGGATTACTAATGCCGGGAGCCATGGACGATGGCGGCGGGTGCGTTGCACGCGTCAGCGAGGTGTTGGTGGCGTCCGGGCTGCGGTCGTTGTGGTACTCGCCAGGCTGCGTGGCGCAGGTATCCGCCGCCACCCTAGGAATCCGCCGTTACGACCGACGCCGACGACCAGCCTTCCTGGCCGGCCAAGACGTCCTCGCGTCATTGAGCGGGTCGGATGCTGACTCGGGAATTAGGCGCAGCACCTTAGGCCAGATCTGGTCGATCGGCCTGAACTAGAGTGCTTCCTGAGCGGCCCTGGTGCATCCAAGCCAGCCCGGTCACGTCGGACGGTGCAGTCCCGGATCGCCTCCGCGACGTACGCCGACGTAGCGAGAAGGACGCTGGTTTGGCCGCGCGCGTCCGTCGGAGGGAACTGGAGTTGTTCTCGGGCCGCCCCTGACCGGGCTTACCGACTCCGCGAACGCTGGCAGACGTTCGGCGGCAGTGCGCGCGGCCGCAGCTTGGTGCACCTGGCCGCGCGCTTGCTGCCAGGCAGCGACTTCTGCGATCAGGGCGACGAGCGCGAGCACGAGCGCGACGAGTGCGGCTTTCTCGTTGCCGCGGCCGGTCAACGCCCCCGCTCTGGCTATCTGGCGCGATGCTCGGCGCAGGTCGCGCGCGACAGGTCCTAGCGATGACGGCAGGACGCGGTGCGGCGTGCGCGCTGCGCGGTCGAAGCGTTCGCTGACATCGGTGAGCAACCCGAGTTCGTGTCCTTCGCGTCCTCGGGCCAGCGCGGCTACTACCTCGCCCGTGCCATGCGCGATGGCTGCGGGATCCTCCGATCCACGACGGATCGCGTCGACCGCGTCGCGCGCAATGTCAGCGGCTTCCGTGAGAACCCGTCGGCGATCTGCTGGTGCGACGTGACCGTCTTCGGTGCGAGGCAGAGGGACGTCGACGGGCGGCACGCTCGCCCAGCGTTCGACGAGTTTGGGCCACGTCAGATCCCCGGCCAGTTTGGTGCCGGACCACGGAATCGGTTCGCCGGACGCGCTGACGTCGCCCGGGAGACGCACGGAGTAGCCACGGATTCGACCGGCAGCGTCATGCGTGGTCCTGGGACTGAGGCCTTCCTGGGCCAGTGCGACAAGGAATTCCTCTCCATTGCGCGTGCCCGCGGCGCACTGCCGGACGATCCTGCGCAACTGTTCCCTCGCGGTCTCCCGACGCCCGAGTCTGGCCGCTTTGGCTTTCTCCGCGCGGGTCGGCGTCCGCTGCGCAGTCTTGTCCGCCCCAGCGGTCCGGTACAGGCCGAGTTCGCGTTCGATCTTCTGGCACTCTTTGCGCATCTTCGGATAGTCGTTGCTGGGGTGGAAGCGGTGGCCGGTCGTCTCGGAGACTAGCGTCGCGACGAGGTGGATGTGGTCGTCGCCATGGCGGACCGCGATCCAGCGGCATCCGGCCTGCTGGATCCCGGCCGCTTTCATCAGGCGTTCGGCGATCGTCTCCCACTCGGCGTCGGTGAGGATGCGGTCGGTCGGGTGCACGCGGACCGGGGTGTGCCAGACGTACCCGCGCGAGGCGACCACCCGGTCCTCATTCCGGTCGTAGCGGTAGAACCTGAGCCATGATGGCGCGTCGGGCGGCACGTCGTCGTTCCGGAGCCGGGCTTCCCACTCCGGCGTGATCGGGGGCGGGTTGTTCAGCGGCAGACCGGCTGCTTCGGCGAGTTCCTCCATGGTGGTCTTGAGCGCGCCGAGGTCGAAGTCATGCTCGCCCGGGCCGAGTTTCGGCGGGTGGTGAAGGTGCGGGGCACCGTCCCAGCTTGCGACAACGCGCGGGTTGCGGTGCTCCTCGTTCTTTCCCGGCCCGAACAGGTAGCGGAGAAGGCCGTACGGGCGCCAGCCTCGGTTCGCGTTCGCGATCACGGCAACAACCGGCGCCGGATGTCGGTGAGCAGCGTGTCCGAGGCGTGCACGACGTTGGCGACGAGCCGAAGGACCGTCGCCGCCACGACGGCCTGCTCCACCTGCCCGGTCGAGTTCGCGACGCGGGCGAGATCGTTCACGTTGCCGCCGATGTTGGCGAGCACGCGGCGGTGCTCGCGCAGCTCGTCGATCAGCGCGGTGACGGCCTGCCGCTCGGTGCCCGTGCCGAGGTGCTCGCGCAACGCGGTGTCGTAGGCGGCTTGCGCCACCCACGCGGACGGTCGCATCCCCGCCAGCGCTGCGACCTGGACGATGACCGCCCACTCCATGTCGTCGAACCGGAGAGGAGCGCCGCGTTTCTCCCGACGCCCTCTGCTTGAGTGCTCGCGGTACCCCGCGCCCTTCGTCATAGGCCCCCCAACACCGGGTCTTCGGGGCGGCGCTGCAAGCGCCGTGCCCGACGTCGTTCCGGGTGGGCCAAACCGACGGATCTCTGTTCGCTGTAAGTCCCGCGGGGCGAAGGACCGGTCGTCCGGTTCCTCGCTCGGCGGGTCCGCGTTCGAGGCTACTCTGCGGCCCGCCGGCCTGAGGCTGCGTTTTCAGGCTGCCCGCAAGGGCAGTCTGCCAGGCCGCGCAGCGGCCTGGGGAAAAAGGTTTACCTTTTTCCATATCTTGCTCTCCGTGTCGCGTATTCCGCCTGATGCGAATACGACCCGGTGCGCATCACCGAAAACTGGTGCCGGATGCCGTTGCCCATGACCAGCTAGGACACGTTCAAGGGGTCACACCTTAAGCGTGGCCGGAGATGAACTTGGTGCGACTGGTGCGTCACCTCTTCGAGCGAATGACCTGCTGCGATGCGTGCCAACTCGCATCAGATGCGGGATTCTCGCGTCAGCAGAAAGCGGGAAAGGAAGGTCCTTTGTGGACTCGACACAACCGTCGCCGGGGTCGGTGACGCTGCAGCTGGTCGACGGTGTCAGTCTGCTGCACCCGGACGATCAGGTGTTCGTGGCGATGTTGGACGGCTGGCGCAACCAGCAACTGGCCCGCAACCTTGGATTCGCAACCGTCGAGCGACGAGTGGACGTGGTGCGCGCGTTCACGGCCTACACCAACACGTTCCCGTGGCAGTGGAGCGCTCAGCTCGTTGACGAGTGGCTCGGTGACCTTCGGTCGGTGCGTCAGCTGCGACGTTCGACCTTGCGGAACTACCAGACCGCTGTCCGGTTGTTCTGCGACTTCCTGACCGACCCGAATTACGGCTGGGCCGCAGAGTGCGAACGGCGGTTCGGCACCCATCCGGTGCAGGTGGTGCACGAATGGAACACCGCGGTGCACGTCCAAGCCGCCGAGGGCGATCCGCGCAAACGGGCGCTGACCCTGGACGAACTGGAGGCTTTTTTCGACGCCGCCGACGACCGGGTCGCGCGGATCCGGAAGCTCGGACGCAAGGGCTGGCTTCCGGCCTATCGGGACGCGGTGCTGTTCAAGGTCGCCTACGGATACGGGCTGCGGCGCAACGAGGCACGCATGCTCGACACCGCCGACTTCGGCCGCAATCCGCACGCCCCAGAGTTCGGCAGCCGCGGCGTCTGCAACGTGCGGTTCGGCAAGGCGATGAAGGGTTCCCCGCCGAAACGGCGCACCGTGCTGACGGTCTGGGGATGGACAGTCGAGGTGCTTGCGGAGTGGACGGAGGAGATCCGCCCGATGCTCGCCCGCCCCGGCAACGACGCGCTCTGGCCTTCCGAGCGGGTCGCGCGCGTCGGGCTGCAGCAGATGGACGCGCGGTTCGCCGCGACGCGGGACGAACTCGGCCTGGACCGCGCGCTGGACTTTCACTCGCTGCGCCGTTCCTACGTCACCCACCTCATCGAGGACGGCTGGGACCCGCTGTTCGTCCAGCAGCAGGCCGGCCACGAACACGCCTCCACCACCGCCATCTACAGCTGCGTGTCCTCCGATTTCCGGACTCGAACTCTGCGTCAGGCACTGGACAAGACGATGAAAACGGCACTCGCGGCCGGGGAAAGGAAGCGATGAGGCGCCAGGTCGGCTACCAGTGGAAGCTGCGGGAACTGATGGCCCTGCGCGGCCTGTTCACCACCACCCAGCTCAGCCCGCTGCTGGCCGAGCGAGGAATCGAACTGTCCGCTTCCCAAGTGCACCGGCTGGTCACCGGCACCCCAGAACGCCTCTCGCTGCAACTGCTCGCCGCGCTCTGCGACATCCTGGAAACCACTCCGTCCGAGCTGATCCCCGTTACCGCGGCCAACGCGCAGCAGCGCAAGACCTCCGGGTCCGGCATCGCGGCCGCGCCCGACGATCCGAACCTGCGCCCCAAACGCGTCCGGCTGCGACCGGCCCCGTGACGTCCGCGCTTCGCTGCGTGCGTTGCCGCCGGCTGCGCGCCTACCCCGGGATGCTTCTCGAAGGCCCTATCTGCAACCCCTGCTTCGACGCTGCCGTCCGCGTCTTCGGAACCTGTCCGGGGTGTGGCGTCGAGCGGCTCCTGCCCGGCCTGTCCGTCGACAGAGCGGCCTGCCGGGACTGCGCGGGCATCGCCCGCAGCTTCACCTGCCGTCGCTGCGGAACCGAAGCCCGCCTCTATTACCGGAAAGTGTGCGTCCGGTGTCGCCTGGACGACCTCGCCGCTGAACGGCTCGACGACGGCACTGGCACCATTCGGCCGGAACTCCGGCCCCTCGTGCCGGTGCTCGCCCGGGGCTTCAAAAGCACCCCGGAAGGCCGGTTGGACTGGCTCAAAAGACCGGAAACCCGTGCGCTTCTGCACGCCCTGGCGACCGGCAAAGTGGGCTTGAGCCACACCGCCTTCGACGACCTAGCCGCCACGGCTCTGGTCGACACCACGCGCGACCTTCTCGTCGCAGCCGGGTGCCTGCCTCCCATCGACCGCCCGCTGCACCGATTCGAGCGCTGGCTGACCACGCGGCTCACCCAACTCCAGGACCATCCCTACGAGCGGGTCCTGCGCCAGTTCGGCACCTGGCACCACCTCGCCAAAATGCGCGCCAAAGCCGCGAAACAGCCGCTGACGACCAACGCTCAGACCTACGCGAGCATGGAGATCAAGCGCGCCATCGACTTCTGCACCTGGCTCGCCGACGAAGAAATCCTCCTCGGCCGCGTTCCGCAAGCCGCTCTCGACCGCTACTACCGGCGGCTCACAGCCGCGCACCGACAGGCGCTCTGCGGCTTCCTCAACTGGGCGATGACCACGAAACGGATGCCCCGGCTCACCTTCGCTCGACCTCGTTACAAGGTCGGCGAAGCCCTCACCCAAGACGCTCGGTGGGCACTGCTGCGCGACCTACTCCACGCCGACGACAAGCCCCTCAGCGACCGGGTCGCGGGCTGCCTGCTGCTCCTCTACGCCCAGCCGATTCCCCGGATCCTTTCCCTGGAAATCAGCGACGTCATCCAAGACGGGGACGACGTCCTGCTGCGCCTCGGCGAACCGCCATCACCCGTGCCTGAGCCCTTCGCGTCCCTGCTGCTCCAGCACGTCGCCGACCGAACCGCCGCCGACGGCGATCAATGGCTGTTCACCGGCCGCCGCCCTGGCCGCGCGCTGAATTACCAAAGCATGCGGGACCACCTCCGAGCACTCGGGATCCCGCTTCGCCTCGCCCGCGTCGGCGCCGCGCGCGACCTCGTACTGGACATCCCGGCACCGGTCATGGCGGCCGCGCTCGGCTTCCACCACACCACCGCCAACCGGCAAGTCCGCAACGTCGGCGGCACGTGGAACCGCTACGTCTCCACCCGGATCTGAGCCCGCCGCGACCGGCACCGCCCGGCGAGGAACTGCCTTCGGGTGAGGTTGAGCGCGTCCTATTGCTTCCCGTACTACCTAAACGGGTACAGTGACGGTGAGCCGCTTCGGCGGTGCTAGGAAGGGCCCCGGCCATGCGGGGTGGCAGCCCCGGCGCGAAGACCCTTCCCAGCAGGTCAGCTACGACCAGAAGTGATCGAGCACTACCGCCAGCACGCGGAGAAGCCCGCCGATCACATTCAGGGACGGCCCGATCCAGCGATTTCTCGCAGGATCGGGCCCCTCCTTATTACCGGTACGCAACATGGTTTCACCACCCTTCGTGATATTTCGTGCACGGTGCGCAGCTATGCGCCACGCACCCGGAAATCGAGCCCGGTCGGCTCAATCCCCAGTCCTCGGGGGTGGTGTGAAAAGAGACTACATCTTGGGGTGGGGGCTCGCACGCGCCCCAAGGTATGGCGTGTCAGTCTCACCCTGGTGGGTGTCCGGATCATCGCCAACGGGCTCTGGCGAGGGCCAGAAGTAAGCTGCCGCGGTGAGTGACGACCAGCCCGAGCCGGAACGAGTCAGCCAGTTCATCGTCTACGCCGCGTACGGCGAGATCATGCACCAGTTCCAGGTCCTCGAACTGGTGCTCTGGGGGTTCCTCTCACGCAGTTTCAAGAACGGCATCACCCTCGAACAAGGCATGGATCGCGTCGAGCAGTGGAACGGCACCACCTTCGGGCAGATGTGGCGGGGCCTGCGCACTCAGCCTCATTGGCCCGACGGCGTCGTCGCAGAGGTCGACAGCGCCGTGGAGGCTCGTAACCATCTCGCGCACCACTTCCTGCGCGAGTACTTTCTGGTCGCGCCGTCGGAAGCGCACCGTGAGGATGGTCTCGCCGTGCTCCACAGGATCGCTAGCCGGCTCGACGCGTTGCTGGACCAGCTCGACGAACACAGTCGCGCCCTCGGCGTGCCCAATGTCGAGGATCTGGACGAGCAGGCTCGCCAGGAGATCGAGACCCTGCGACCGACGACCTGGTTCACGGACGGCACCGACCAGTGCTGAACAGGTCGCTACTGACTGCCGTCGAATACGGGTCGCTCGAATGCAAGACCCTGCCAGTAGCGTGACGCCTATTGCAGGGGATGCGAATTCGAGCAGGCCTGCATCTGGCGAGCACTCGGGATCCCGCTTCGCCTCGCCCGCGTCGGCGCCGCGCGCGACCTCGTACTGGACATCCCGGCACCGGTCATGGCGGCCGCGCTCGGCTTCCACCACACCACCGCCAACCGGCAAGCCCGCAACGTCGGCGGCACGTGGAACCGCTACGTCGCGTCCCGAACTTGAACCGTTCCGATACGGGCAAGTATCGGTTCGGGGCGGTCTGACCCGCTCGCGGCAGACCTCGGGAAGGATGACGAATCCACCAGATCGGAAAGAGGTAGACACAGTGCCAGCAACCGCTCAGCCTGGACGTGCTCCCAAATTGACCAGGGTGACGTTGACCGATCTCGGGCGGCAACCGCATCGCTGCCCTGCCGAGATCAAACCCAGTTGGGCGCGTCTGAAGGCAACGCACAAGTCGGTGAGCGGCCTGTTCGACACGCTTCACGTACTTCGGGAGAAAGCCGCTTCCGAAGGCGATCCCCGCGGGCGGCTCTCCGAGGACCAGCTCGACCAGGTACGTGCAGCCATCATGTTCACTTCTGCCGGGCTCGACGCCTGTCTAAGACGGCTGCTTCGCGACGCACTGCCAGGGCTAATCCAGGGCGGTGGAGAGGCACAAGGCCGGTTCAAAGGGCGCATGATCGAGACGCGCCTGACCGGCAACCTCACGAAGGAAACCAAAGCCGCCATCACGGACACCGACCCGCGAACACGGCTGATCGAACTCTACGTCGAGGACTTGGCCGGTTCGAGCCTGCAAGGCCACACCGACCTGATCCGAGTCCGTGACGCTCTCGGCCTCAGCGACAAAAGCCTGGCCAACGAGCACCTCAAAGAACTGACCGACTTCTTTTCAGCGCGCAACGAGATCGCACATGAGCTGGACCTGCTGGACCCGTCCGGACGCGGCGACCGCGGGCGGCGTCACCGGGAACTGCTCAAAGTCGGGGATCAGTGCGATCGCGTCCTCCACCTCATCGAGGGGTTCCTACGCGCAACGGCCGCCCAGCTGAAAGCGCTCTAGGCCTCGCACACCGAATACACGCCATTCGAATACGCGAGCCTGCCAGTACCTGACCAGGCTGGGTCGTGAGGCTCTTCCAAAAAAGCCTTCTCCGTCACCAAACCGCGGCGACGTGGGAGCTCGGAAGTCATCCGCGGCAACCGTTTCGGTCCTGGCGAGCGAGCTCGCACGCCGAGACCAGCGTCCCTCGTGGCGGCCTGGGCCAACGCTCGTCACCGTCGATCGCCGCCACGTCAGCTGGCGTCACGACGGACACGTGCGGCGATGACAAATGCTCCTTCCCCAGGCGCAGCCCACGGGGGATGAAGGTCGATCGTGCGTCGCGTGCGAAGCCAGTATCAGCACACAATCGATGCTCGGCGCGCAGCGACGAGACTTCAGCCGGCCTCAGCATGCCCTGTTCTCGTGCACTTCAAGGGACGGTGCGGCTGACGGTGCGAGGTCCACAGGAAAAGACCCCACGTCAGCTGACGCGGGGTCTCTGAGTGGATTGACTTCCTCGTGATCGGCCTACTCCCCAACGGCCAACGTCACGGCGGCGGCCGGCAAGTCGGACGTCGTCACCTTTTCCAGTGCCAGTCTCAGCACGGCTGTGATCTCTTCGCGCGTGCCGTGCAGGCCGAAGTATCCGCCGGAGCCGCCGCCCAACGCCAGGACGTACGGGCCGTCGGTCTCCTCATCGGCCTCCCAGCCGTCCAACTCGGCCTCGGCCTCCGTCGCCGTGTAGAGCTCCGGACGTCCTGCCGTGAGCACGCTTTTGGCGTGCTCGGCCATCACGCTCATACCCATAGGGTCCTCCTTAGTCATTCGCTGGTGCATGACGCGCCCAGCGCCGGTACTGCTCGGTGAGACGCGGTTGTCGTGCTCGACGATCGCAACGTGCGCGCGGCCTTCGGCCCGGCAGTGTGTAGCTATTCCGCGTCTCGCAGGGGGTGTGCGTGCGCTGCAGGAGCGCGGGATCCAGCGGGCCGCCCGGGCGGATGCCCGCTGCGCACGAGAGGAGATCAATCTTGCGTGTCATCGTCCGGCTCGCCTTCGACCAGCGCGGCGCCCATGCGGAGCGCGACGAACGCGGCGGCACTTTTGGGGTCGTCGAATCGCTTGTCGTGTGTTGACAGGCACCAGTGCGCCCAGTGATCGCTACCGGCGACTTTCCACCGGTCGCGGGTGGTCTTGACCACGTTGGCCAACACGGTCCCGTCCGTCAAGAACGCTGTGAACTCGTCGGCGTCGTCCTCGGCATACAGGTTCCCGGAGATGTCGAAGCCGCCCTCGTACCAGTGAAACGATGCGTGGAGAGTGCCGTTGTCGGCGCGCTCCTGGTCCCATCCCGGGGCCCAGGTCGTTTGCGTGTGAGTGATTCGTTCCTCGGTATTCTCCTCGCACACCGTCACGACGGTGCGGGTGAAGTCGTTGCCGTCCAACAGAACGCTGTGCGCGATGTCGCACGCGTTGATGGCCCCCATGGCTTCCACCCAGAACGTGGGAACCTGCTTGCCGGAGGAACGCCAACCTTGCGGGTCGGGCCGATCGTTGATGCGACGGGCGTCCACCATCCACTTGCCCATGTTCATCCCCTCTGATTGCGCCGTTGTCTGAGCGGCCATACGGATGCGTGCTCGCGGTGTGCCGGGAAGATTTCTGGCTCTGCTGCCAGTTTCTGCGGGAGTCGCCACCGCTGAGCGACACCAATGACAGTACGGAGCGAGGGGCCGGAACTTGTCGGATTACGCGGTCGCGGAACGCGGTGCCGGAGCAGAGAGGTTGGCTCGTAACGGGTTCGCGGCCTAGGCAGACGCCGACCGTGCACCGTCAGTGTGCTGACGGCGTCCCGCGCGAACATGCTGCGGAGAGGGCCACTTGCGTTGCCGCGGTATTCGGCACATCGTTGGTAGACAGCTGCGGGCACGACAAAGCCCAGGCGTCCATCGGACGCCTGGGCTTGCTGAGTCGACAGGAGCGTGCTGAGGGTGCCCTCTACGGATTCACTGTGACGGTAGTACGCCAGTCGCCGAACGCGGGTGCGACTTCCTTCGTGAACGTGCCGAGTTCGGATGCCGCGCGGTATGCATGGGCGAAGTCGGCGGCGTCCTGCGCGGAGCGCACGCCGCACGACGTGCCCGCGGGCTGAGCGTGCAGCACCCCCAGCGCGTACCGTAGGCGGCGAGGCAGTAAAGGCATTCGGGCGTCTGCATGGTGCCGGTCGTGTCCGTTGCGCTGGTGCCTTCTTCGGCCTTCTGGCCGGCTGCCTGAGCGATTTTGGCGGCGTCGACGTTCACTGTCACTGGAACCTCCCGGGTGTCTTGGCGCGTGGACCGGTGATGAGTTGACTGGCGCGAAACCTCTGCGGCCGGGCCACGATTGGCCACGCTCGCAGGACTATTCCGTGCCGGAATCGGGGTCACGATGTGCATCGGGTCAGCTGCGCGCCCGTGGTTGTTTCCGGCGTAGTCAGCGGTTAGAGGTTGTCTAGAGTCGCCGTGCCGTCGTGGTGGTCGGTCACTCCGAGCCCGTTCGTTTGGCACTCGTTGCACGCTGCGATGTGGCTCTGGACGTCGTCGGGGGCGACACGCGGCGTGCCGTTGTGGTGATGCGCGGACGTGTCGAACAGCGTGAAGAGTCCTTCGCAGGTGCCGTTCCACCAGCGGGTTCCGTGCTCGCGATTGGTCCACTCCGGGTACCTGAACCGCAGTTCTGTCTCAGGATCGAGAATCATGCGTCGACCGGTGGCGAGGATGTAGGCCGTACCGCTGTTGCTCCACAGCATCACGTAGACCCGATGCCACCGTCGGCCGTACCGCAGGCGGCGCGCCGTGGGGATTTTCGCGCCGTAGTCCTGGACGTACGGGTTCGGTCGGCAGGTCGGGTCGGTGGCGATGGCGGTGACCAGCGACGGCTCGGTGTAGGAAAGTGTCATGGCTGTGCAGCCTTTCTGCGTCGGCAACGGGCACGGCGGTCGCGCCCGTTGCCGACGCGGTGGGAATGCTTCGGAGGAGCGCAGGGCTAGGCTTCGGAGACCGTTTCGTTGTCCTCCTGCGGGGGATTCGCGGCTGGTGCCTGGGCCGCGCGTTCGCGAGCGGAGATGACGTGCGCTGCGACGTCGTAGCCGAGGTAGTGGAGCTTCTCGAACCCCTGCCAGGTGTTGCCGCTGATTTCCGGGTCGCTGCCGGTGGCGCGGATGTGGTCGGCGAGAGCCTCGACGGTCTCGTTCCATTCTCGCCACTTGCGCTTGGCGCGCTGGGAGATCGACACCAGGGAATTCCAAGCGGCACGCTGGTGTCCGGTCAACTGCTCGTCGATGCCCATGTGCTGCATCCGCGCGATGGCAGAGGGGTACGTGAGCATGCTCAGCTTCTGATGTCCGACGTGGTTCTCGCTGTCGAGATACATCACCACGAGCAAGGCATAAGTGCCGGCGTGGGGCTTGTTCCATGCACCGCCCTGCTTGGGGTTGGTGGTCTGGGACACGAAACGCTGCTGACCCGCGTACCTGCCCTTGGTCGCGGTTTCGACCCACGTGCGCCGCTTGCAACGGAGCCTTCTGCCGTAGGGGTAGTCATCGATCAGGTAGGCGTTGTCCGGTCCGGTGTGGCCGTTCAGCACCGTGACCCGGTCGATGGTGAACGTGTCTTCGGTCATGGCTGCTCGCTTTCACTGTGGGTGGATGAACCGGCGCCAGGGAATCGTTCCCGGAGAGCGCAGGTGCTGCCGATTCGGCGGAGGGTTGGGGTTTGCCTTTTCTCGCAACGGCTTTCCGACACGGCAAACGCTACGTGGCTTGGTTCGCTGTTCTGCAGGGTTACGTGCGCCGGTGAGCAGCATGTGTACGCGTTCGAAAGCGGGCAGGCCGCGCAATGGTCGACGCGGTGCCGGTCGGAGCGATTCGCTGATGTTGCTGCGCCTGACGGTCGCCTCTGAGGCGCAGTTGCGCCGAGCCAGCACGAAGCCGCGTTGCGGCACGGCGGGGCCACTCCAAGACGCTCGTGACAGCGCGGCCGGGCGTTGCCTGCGCGCTAAGCGGCCAGCGCGGCGGGTCACCACGGTTCCGGCGTGGTCGTGTTGAGCGACGACGCCGTGCTGGAATCTGCCGGATTACGCGGGGCGTCTGCGTGGTCGTCTCGGGTGTCGCTTGCGCGCGGCGGCGGGCCGCTGGGCTCCGACGGGGACGGTGGTCGCCTGTCCGGCTGCGCGGCGGGGCGAGGCCGACCGTTGAGGCGGGCTGTCGTGCCCGGCTAGCTTTCGCAGGACAGGGGCGGGCACGGAGAATGCTCGGCCCAGAACTGTTCTTCGTCCTCCGGCGTCGTGATGGCCGCGGCGTTGCAGAAACCGCAGTGCACGATCTTCTTTCCCTGCGTTGCCAACAGTTCCTCGATTTGCGTGCAGTGGTACCCGATGCTCAGCAGCCACTCGGCTTCCGGGGTTGCCGGCGAGCAGTAGCACGGCCCGGGACCGCGGTCGTAGAGGAGTCTGCGGTGTTCCGACGGGAACGGTGCGGGAACGTCGAAGAACGGGACGAAATCGACGAGCCTCGCGGGAAGTTCCGTGCAGCAGCGGAGCGGCTGCTGCGCCGCGTCTCCGACGAGCCCGGGGAACGGCCGCGCGCATTCGCGGCACAGGACGGGCGGCCGGTTCCCGCGGCCCGCGGCGCCGAGCTGGCGGTGCAGTTCCTCGGCGGCGCGGCGGGCCCGGGCGCGGCTTTCGTCGTCCGCGTCGCGGCGTCCGGCAAGATAGTTCGTGAGCATGTCCTGCTCGTGACCGGCGCGGGCGCTGTCGTCGCGGGCGAGGATTCCCAGCACGGCGACGGCCTGTTCGTCGAGCATCGCGAGTGCGTCGGCGGGAACTTGTTCACCGCCGAGCGTAAGGGTCCTACAGCTCCGTCCACGTGATCCCGTCCGGCCGAGCGCCGCCAGAGGACACGTAGTCGTGCACCGCCTGGCGCACTGTGGGCCACGTGATCTCCGCGTTTTGCGGGACTTCGCGCGGGTGGGATTGGTAGTCGTAGTCCACTGGCTCCGGTGAGGTTCCACCGTTGTCGCTGATGGCGTTCGGGTCATGCTTGCTCAGGTAGATGACGAATCCGCATGTCGTGGCAGCCGCGCGTACCCCGAACTGGAGGGTCGACACCCAACCGGTTTCCTCCTCGCGGTCGAGCTGGGCGACCAAACCGACCTCGACGTCCGGGGACTGTGCCTCGGCCACCATCTGGTCCAGCAGCTCGTCCACCTGAGCTGACGTGCTCAGCGCGACCGGCTCCCGGTGCTCCGGGTCGAAGTACGCATCGAACGTCACACCCACCGCTTGCCTCCCTGGTACGTCTTCTTGAATCCGCCGGTTCCGTGAACCGTGAGCGAGCTGCCTTCCGGCAGGACCACGCCTATCAGATCATCGCAGCTCACTCGACCGGTGCACGGCTGGTTGTTGATGACGACCGTGGCATGGCGGAGCCCGGTGTCGCGCATCTGGGCCGCGACTTTGAGCTCCACGTCGGATGCTGCTGTCATCGGCGTGTACGGGCACCCCGCTTCCTTCGCGACCTGGTTCACGCGGTCCGTCCATTCGTCTCGGCCGCTGGCGACGGCTTTCGACTGGCCGTCGTCCGTGAGCAGCCGTCCGTGTGTCTTTGCCCCGCGGCCGCGCTTGACCGCTGGTGGTAGGTCTCGCCTTGCCCGCTCGACCGGGTCGTCCGGGCCTGTCTTCGGGTTGCTGGGCGGCGTCGGCTGTCTGGGCGGGCTGCCGCTGCTGTCGTCCGTTTCGCCGCCGCCTCGGACGCTGGCGACGTAGCTGTCCAGACGTGCCGGGACCTGACCTAGCAGTTGGTCGGCCGCGGTGATGCCGGCCGCCGCCTCAGCGATCAAGCCAAGCGCCTGAACAACCTCGTGCGCATTCGCGCCCTCTGTCGCCCGTTCGAGGGTCTGGCCGGCGTCGTCGACCGCTTCGCCTGCTCGGTGGAGCCACGAGCGACCCGTCGTGACCTTGGTCGCGACCGTCCCGATCCCCTCGATGATCTCTTCGACGCCTGCCACTGTGCGTAGTCACCACCCCTGACCTGCTGGAGGTAGATCCTATGCACTGTCCCGGAGGTTCGCGTGGCTGATCAGTACAACCTGGCGGACCTGCTGCCGGAGGGCGCGGTTCCGCTCGGCTTCGTGGCGTCGGTGGCGGCGCTCGTGCCGGACAGCGACCAGACCCTGTATTACCTGGCGCACGAGGTGATGCCGTGGGAGGCGATCGGGATGCTGACCAGCCATCTGGACGATCAACGACGGTGGTTCCAGTCGAGCCAGGACGGCTTAGATCTAGGAGACGGCGGATAGGGTCGGGTCTGACATTCGTCTGTAGGGCTTTCGGACCGTGCCCACGACGGGCTTGCCTCGCCGTTTCAGGATGCGGGGCGAGAAATCACCGCTCTGTACTCTTGGCCCGGACTTCGTGCCCGTACCTGTCGGTCTGTTTATGGGCGGTCGCCGGTGCTTCCGGTGCCGGCCACACGGAGATCTTGTAGTGCTCTTGGGGGGTCTCGGCACGGGAGTGGGGGGCGATGTCGCGACCGCGGGCATGCACGCGCACTCGGTAGGTGCCAGGCCCCAGGTACGCGAGTTCGTCGAGTTCCCGCGGCGGGCCGTCCATCATATTGTGGACGAGGAGGTAGCCTTCTTCGCTGTCCAGCGAGACCTCGGAGACTTCGTCCCAGCTGTCGAGTTCGATTGAGTCGGGTTCGGCGTCGAGGACTTGCAAGGTCACGGTGACATCGCCCGTCGCGATGCCGGTGAGGACGGCCGCCCCGCCTGAATCCACCCCGACGAGTCCGTCGGCGTAGGCAGGGCCCAACTCGGGGACATCCGCGCCGTAGTCCGTCACGGAGAAGTGCCCGTAGTCCACGTACAGGTCAGCGGTCGCTGTCCTCACCGGCATAGTCACGCGTTCCTCCTGGTCGCGTCTAGCGGATCGTCACCCAGAACGGGGTTTCCTCGATCACCCGGTTCTGGTTGAAGAACTTGTTCAACGCGGTGCCGCCGTCTTCGTTTTGCTTCGCGTTGATCATCTCGATGTCGTAGGGGCCGAACGCCGCGCCTTGCCACGTCGACGCGAAAGGATACTCGTCGCAGTCCTCCCCCTCTGGCCTGGGCAGGCTATCCGGGCATGCAGCCCTGTTGTTGGCCCTTCGGACCTTTTGGTCCATGGCGCGGGTGAGCGGAGCGGGCGGCTTCCTGTCTATGACGCCGGGCAGGCCCTTCGCCTGCGCTTGCTTGATGTGCCGGGCTAGTTCGGGGTAGGGCCCGTTGAGTTCGTAGAACATCTCCGGTATTACGCCCGACACCGCGCATCCGGCCGCCTGCTGGGCCCACAGGACGTTGTCGCAGCGGACGTTCGGGGCGTCCCCGGCGTTGCTGAGCTTGAGGTTCGTCCACTTCGGGTTGCTCAGCGTCGTCTCGCCGCCGAGGACTCCGTCGCCGATCTCATTGGCCTGGAACTTGTTGGAGACGCCGACCACGTACCCTTCCCAGGGTTCCTCCCCGGGCACGCTCGGCTTCGCGATCTGCGTGGGCCAGAACTGGTTTTCCACCAAGCAATCGCCGTGGCACCAGCCGGTCGCGCTCACCGTGGTCCCCTCTGCGTCGCCCCAGATGTTCTCGAAGGTTTGCACCGCTTCGTACTGCCAGTCGATCTTGTCGTAGTCGGCGTGCAGATAGCCCAGCTGGTTGACCCGCATGCCGCCGGACGGTGTCCCGCTCGGGACCTTTACAACAGAGATGTCCCAGCGCGACATTCCGCAGACTTCGAACCGCGTTGATTTGATCACGTCGTTCTCGCACCAGCTCGGGACCGGAATTGTCCCACTGGCTGGCACCTTCGTCTTCTCGCCTGCCGCCACCCGGGTAATGCAGGCGACCTGGCCCTGCGAGCCGAACGCATGGGCCTTGATCTTGGCCTTGACAGTCTGGCAATCGTCGGTTGTGTGGAAGGTGAAGGGCGGCCCGACTCGCGGTGTCTGCGGTGCGTCAGTGGCCGGGACTGGCGGAGCAGTGCTTCCAGCGGGTGCCGCGTCGGCGGCGCCGAACTGCAACCACGACAACGCCAGCAGGGACACGACGCCGACTATTGCCTTCCGTGCGAAAATCAGCCGTCTTCGCCCTGGTTGGTAACTTTTCCGCACTGAACATATCCTTCCGTTGCGTTTATCGAACCGGGCAGGAAACTTTTTGCACCGAGTTTCACTCCGGGTCTTCGCTGCGAAAAGCAGCGACAATGTTCGTCTGCGACCCCGTTGTCGACCGGCGTGATCAACTTACAAGCGCGTGCCACAGTGTGCAATCACATCTGGATCTGTTTGGCTGAACGCCGATCGCGATGTGTTATCAAGATGACGAGACTGTCAGGTTCAAACGGCTAAAATAGTGGAATCCGCTGTGGTGCTCCGCAACTTTTACCTATTCCTTTCCCTGCTGGGCTATTCGAATGACTGGGTGGCGCAATCGGTTTTGTAGTGTGCTGGACACGGGCTAGCTGTTCTTGATCGTCGTGCGGACCGCGCGTTTGCTCGGTCCGGGCGATCGTGTCGACCCTTCGTGATGTCGCGTCGACCCGTGCGCGCTGGCGACAGCTGCGCCGGTGCGCCGGGCGGTCGGGGATCGCCGGGAAGAGCGGGCCCGAGCCGATCCGGAACAGCGACTCGCCGCGTCCGGTCAGGACGGGGCAGGCGGTGGCGGTGTCATCCGTTGCAGGGTTGTTCATCTCGCTCCTTCGTCGGTGCTTCCGGGTCGGTGGTCGGATGCGGTCGATCGCAGGACACGCCGAACAGCAGCCAGCCTGTGACCGCGCCTCCGGTCGTGTCGGCGACCGGGATGGCCGCCGCGACGATGTCGTCGGGGTCGCAGTAGCGTGCGTCCGTCCGGTCGAGGAGTTCCGCGGCCAGCAGCAGCGCGGGGCCGACCGGCATGGCCTCGGTCCGAACGGCGGTCATTTCCTGTTTGGTGGCGATGGTGCCGCTGTCCAGGTGCCAGCCGACCTCGGCGGCGGCGCTTGTCGCGCGGCCTCGAAGGCTGCCGTCAGGTCGGAACCGCTCTGGAGGACGTAGACGCTGATGCCGCCCGTCACGCGCCGGTTTCGATGCTGCGCGGGGCCGGGAAGCGGCCGTCGGCAACCGGTTTCGAGCATGTTTGATCCACGGGATGACCTCCTGGTCGGGTTGTGATTTCGTCGGATTCCTCAGGGCCGCGCCACTGGCTCCGACACGAATAACAATAACGGTCAGGGTGGGTGTTGTTTCCGGTTGACGGGTGCTCGCGGGCGCGCTCGCGGCGTCTGTCGCGGATCGCGCCTACCATCGGGGCATGGGGGAAAAACAGATACGGACAGAAACAGAACGGGCCGCTATGGAGGCGCTCCGGCCGCGGATCGAGGCGTTGACGGACTTGGCTGTCGCGGCCGCGGCGGCGGGCGAAGCCGAGGCGCTGCGCGCGGCGGGGGCCGCCAAGGCGGCGAAGATCCATGCCGCTGTCGAGGAGGAAATCGACGCTCGCTTCGAGCGATGGATCAAGGCATGGGACGCGGCAATCGGTTCGGGGTGGACGCCGCAAGGGCTGCGCAGCTTCCCGGTCAACCAGTCGCCGCCGCCGAAGAAACGCGCCGCCAGGGGGAAGACGGGCAGAACCGCTGCTGGCATGCCGCGAGTCTCCCGGCAAGCTCCCGGCGCGGACGCGCGCGGTCCGGCCGCCAGTCCGGACGAACCGGGGACGGCGCGCGCGGCCTGACCGCGCGCCGTCCGCCGGTTCGGAATCCGCCGGCCGCGCGGCGCCGGTCCCGCACCGCCGGACGCTGCCCGGCCGCGCCTGCGCGGCGGGGCAGCGTCGTCGCGCGGTCAGTCCCGCCAGGGCACTCGGACGGCTTTGACCGACGTCAGCAAGCGCGCGAAGTCGAGCGGGGTCACCGTTTCCAGCTCGCCTTCTTCCATGTCGGAGGGCCAGTATCGCTCGGGTACGTGCTCGGGTGCGGTGACCCGCATGAGCGCGACAGCGCGGCCCGTCTCGACGCCGTCCGGTACCGGGTGCGGGGGTGCGACGTCGAAATCGATGCGCACCGGCACGTCCGGTGCGTCTCCGTAGAACCAGGTGTTGCGCAGCCGGTCCGCGGCGACGGCTTCGCCCACTGCCTCGACGGTGTCGACGCACGCTGCGGAGAACAAGGCCATGTCGTCCAGGAGGCCGCTGCGGTGCTCGTGCGTCGGAGGCAGCCACGGCACGGCCTGCTTGCTGCAGAAGACGATCCGCCCTGCGTCGGCGCGGGTGTGCTGGGTCCAGTACGACGCCAGCCTGATCACGCACCATCCGGCACGGCTGGCGCGGACGGTCGCGCCAGCGGTGTCGAGCCCGGCCGCGGCGAGAAGGTTGTCGAGGGCGGGATGGCCGTACACGCGGGGCATCGCGGTCCTTCTTTCGACGCGTTGGTGACCCGCCGGGGGAACTGAGGCATCGGGGGCGCGGGCGACGGCAGGGGGCTGGTGGATCGATTGGCTTCGGTGCAGCACGCGTTGCTGCGTGTCGCCCGGTTCGCCGTGCGTGTCGGGCGAATCGGTTCCGTGGAGCGCCAACCTGGCGGCGTGCCCGGTATGGGTTCAGCCGTGGCGCGGTGCGCGATCGGGCACGCTGCCCGCGCGAGGCCGAGCGGTGTCGGGCCCCGCGCGGCGCGGGTACCCGTTCAGTTCTGTGCGAGGGCGAAACAGTGCTTGATCGCGTCGAACATGGCCGCGTAGCTCAACGGGGTGGATTCCGCCCGCGTGCGGGGTTCCATGCTGTCGTTCCAGTCCTGGTCGGGCACGTGCCGCGGCGCGGTGATCTGCATCAGCGCGACGGTGTCTCCCGCCGGGCGGCCGTTGTCGCGCACTCTTGTGGACATCGGATCGGCACCGAACTTGATGATCAGCGGCTGTTCCGGCGCGCACTCGGGGAAGAAGTCTTCCCGCAGTTGATCCTCGGCGAGGAACCCGGCGAGTGCCCGGACTGCTTCGCTGCCGGTGAACGCGAATTCCGCCGGGGACGCGATGAGGGTGCTCCGTCGCCAAAACTCGGGGGACAACCAGTCCGCACGGGCTGGGCTCGCGAAGACGATGCGGCCGCCGACAGGGCGACGCGATCCGGTGAACCAGTGCATGGCCAGCCGGAAGATCAGCTGTTGGCGTCGCCATCCGGTGCAATGGATCGTCGCGCCTTCGCTTGTCAGGCCGAGCCCGGCGATCAGCGCGTCCAGGTCGGTGTGTCCGTGTACGACAAGAGGCATTTCAGGTCCTTCGTTCGTATGTGCGGAGGGGGCCGGAGCAGTGGTTCAGCACTGGTCCGGGGTGAATTAACCTAGGGAAAGTGCACTTACGGCTATTCCGGTTATGAGTGTCTGCGCTGGGGTCGAATCGTTGAATCGCATGGCTGGGCGGACGATCGGTCGACGGCCGCCGGGACCATCGGGCGTGGCATCCGAGAGTCGCTTCGGCGGTGGCGTATCCCTGGTGCCCGGTGAGTTCTGCGGCGAAAATTGGCGCTGCCGCACGCCGTCGCGTGTGCGCTACGCCGGTCGTCGTTGCGGTCGCGAGCTGATTGAGCCGGACGCGTCGCGTTCATCCGTCGCGTTCGGCCTCCCGGCGGGCAGCCTTGCCTGCGGTTATTTCGGCTTGCAGTTCGCTGAATCGGCGCCCGTTCATTTTCTTGACGAACCGAGGGATGTTGTTGGCCGACATGCCGACCGGGGCGGGCCCGAGCACGGCCAGGAGGTCGTTGCCCAGCTGGCTGTGCCAGCCTGCTTGCGCTATGGATGCCTCATCGGGAAAGACATCGGCCATGCGGTCGCGGGCGCGGTCGATGAGCTGGTCCTCCTTGCCTCCCAGGGAGTAGCACCATAGGAAGTTGGCGGGCGGGTTGGGCTCGACCAGTCGCTTGAACCGGCGGACTTCCTTGGTGTAGGCGTAAAATCCGGTTCCGGGACTGGCGCGCATCACGCGCAGCCACGCCTCGGTGTAGTCGTCGCTGAAAAAGTCCCCCGAGTCGTGGACCCGCACCCATTTGTTCGTGTAGCGAGCAGATCGCAGTTCGGTCGTCATCGCATCTTCCCATCCGGCAAGGTCCTCCAATACGAACCTGAGATTGTCCTGGTGGCGGCTCAGCACGTTGGAAAACCGGAAGGTGCCCTGGGTCGCGTAGCACATGCTCGCGCAAACTCCGGCTGCGGGGCATGTCGTGACCGTTTTTCCGTCGAGGCGCGTCGACAGAGCGGGAATCGACCATTTGAATGCGCCGATTTCGTCGAGACGCTTGTTTCCCTTTAACAACAGCGGCGACGGGCGATCACGGGAAGTGTCGTATTCGGGCACGGTCGGGGCCTTTCTGGGGAAACGCCTACACTTTGGTGACAAGGTGGGAATCGGCGAACTCGGGTGAAATCCGTGGTCCGTGATTCCTTTAATGTAGGCGCGCTCAGTGGCCTGGTTGCGCAATTAACGACTGGGTCCGTGCACGGACGCTCTTGATCCGACGCGCGCAGCGGACGCGGCAGCTTTCGCCCGTCGGCCGGTTGGGTGCGAGGCAATTCCGGCGGCCGGTGCTGGGCGTGAGCGGCTGTGAGGCGAGGATCCGCGGGGACTGCGCGGGTTTCTCGGTGGCGATCGGTCGCGCCGGCCGGGTTTCGCGGGATGCGCGGTGTTCATCCGATCCGTTCGACGTCCAGGCCTGCCTTCCGCGCTGACAAACCGGTATCGATTTCGCTGCTGTCGGCACCGGCCGGTTTCCCGGCGCACCGAGTGATGCCGTCGACCTGTCGTGCGTCGGGCGCAATGGTCGGTGTCGGCATCCCTCGGGCGGGATCGCTCACGCACCCTCCTCGTCCGCTTCGCGGGGCTCCAGGGAGAGCAGCGCTGGGTGGCAGCCCGGTCGCGAGCACAATCGGTCCGATTCGGTGCGGCGCGGAACCAGGGCATGGTCGAGGTCGACCCGGCGGATCAGCCTTGTGCGGCGGCATACGGCATTGCTGCCGGGGGTGATCCGGTGCAGCAGGGGGCGATGGGACCGGAACAGCCAGCCGAGCACCGGCGCTGTGAATACAGACAGGGGCGCGCGGACCTGGGTGTGCCTGGGTGCGTTGTCGCTCAATGGTTTGCCTCTTCTGTGTGAGTTTTATGGTCGCGAACTCCGTCGGGTCTCGGCTCGGCCTGGGAGCGGTTGCCCCCCACTTGGCCGGCATCCGAGCAGTGCGACCGGTCGCGTGGGGGGCGATCCGGTCGGCAGGGAGCGACGGGCCGGTCTGCAGGCCTGTGCTTTCGGTTGATCATTCAGCGGTGCGCCGCCGAAGGTGTGTGCGGAAGGGTCGGGCACGGGACGCGCGTGTCAGTCCTCGCGCTCGGTTGGCGGGTTCCGGTGTGCTGCGACTACTACGTCCTTGCCGGACCTGAGGAGGTCGAGCAGTGCAACGGTGTCGGCGGAGCGGCGGTCGGTGTCTCCGGGTTGGACTGTCGAACGCTGGCCGTCGACCACGAGGTGAATCGCGTCGAGGTGTCCGTCGAGCACCGCTGCGACGGCGGCGTCGTGGACGTCGCGCCATGCGTCGGCCGGCGTCGGGGATTCGCCGGTCTTATCCAGGTCTCCGATGGTCATGATCCATGCGTGCATTGGGTTCTCCGTGGTCGGTTGCGGTGTTCCGGTGTCCGACGGTGCCAGGTCGAGGCGCGGTGTGGACAAGCGGAAGGAAATCTGTGGATAACCGCCGGGGGCTGTGGACAGAGGGCCGGGACCCGTGGGGTCCCGGCCCGGGCGGTCAGCGAGCCAGTTTCGTTGCCTGGTCCCACGCGGCGCGCGTGCTGTCGTAGGCGGCGCGGTCCATGACCAGCCAGATCAGAGGCCCGATCTGGATCCGGATGTGCTGGGGCAACTGCTTGGTGCGCGGGATGAGGTCGCAGCGCGAGGGCGCGTCGGGGCCGATTCGGGCAACGGTGCCGACCTGGCAGCCGCCGATCAGCAATCCCCGGCGGGGATCGGTGACCTCGGACGCGAGCCGGTCCCGGTGAAAGCCTGCGTCCTGCCAGATCTTGGCGACGCGCTCGACCGCGAGCGCGCCGTGGACATTCACCAGGACGCTGCCCAGCATGAGACGTACCACGGCGAGCGGTGTGCCCGCGTCGTGCACATCGAGCCGGGTCTCGACCTCGCCGACGATCCGGACGGTCGTGCTCACGATCGACGTCGTTCCCTTTAGTTCGAGCATTGGCGATTTCCCTTGGGTGTGACTGGTTATTGACCGGGCGAATGCCCTGTGGGAAATCTACGTTTCGCGTTGGTGTGGATTGCCGGATTACGAACGGGCGCGGTCTTGTCTGGCGGCGGGATCTGTTTCCGGGCTGAGGACGAGCTGGAATTTTGTTGCGGCTGCCGTTTTGAGTGCTCCGGGAAGGTGCTTATTGCGCCATCGGTTGTACGAGGTTCCGTCGAAGGAATCGACGTAGTCGAGTCCCAGGAGATACCGGATGCGCTTCTTGCTGTTGACTCGTCCGCAGTGGATGTGCAGGCCTCGGCTTTTCCCCTCGCGGCAGATGTCGGCCATCTCTGCGCCGAGTTTGTAGGTCGTCGACCCGGCCATGAAGAGGCATTTCAAGTTCGGCCAGTCCCAGGGTATCCCGGCCTCGGCGGCACCGTCCTGCACGCAGTACGCGACCGGCAGGTGCAGCAGCATCGGTGCCCATTCGCGGAAGCGGCGCAAGGTGGCCTCCGCGTCGGCGACCACGTCCGGAACCGTGACGAACAACAGGTTCGGGTCGATCGGCGGCAGAGCCGCGGCCGTGAAACCGTCGAATTCAGGAGCGTCGGCGCTGCGGAAGCATGCGGTCAGCAGCAGCGACAACCGTTCGGCGGTTCCGAGTCTGCGGCGGTACACGGCTTCCTCGATCGTGCCGATCTGTTCGACGAACCGGGCGAGACTCCAGTTGCAGAACACGTCGTTGTCCACGCCGGTCGCGAAACCCGCTTTCAGGATCAGGGAGAGGTCGTTGATGTTGCGCGGCCCGCACAGCCTTCCGAGATGCGTGTCCGCGTATGGGATTTCCTCTCGGGCTTTCAGCAGGGTGTCGACGCCGCCGCCGTTCAGATTGATCATGATTATGTCGCCGTTCGCGTGAGAAGGAAAATGTCTCGGACGCGATCAGCCTATGAATCATGTTTTCCCGGTTGCGCGATTACATTTCGCCTGCTGCGGGAACAGCATTCCACCGTGGCGCGACGATCGTGGGCAGCACGCCGATGCGAACTCCGGTGACGGTCCGGGCGCGCGAGAGTCGCGCGACCCGGACCTCACCGGTATGGCAGAACGGAATTCAGCGAGGGCAGCACCGCGGCGGCGCGGGTGCCGTATCGGTAGTGCGCAATCAGCGCGGCGCACCAAGGTGCCCACGGTCCGGTGAGCGAGAGCGGAGCGCCGCGCGCGAAGTACAGTTCGAGCCGGTCGCCTGCGAGGCGGATGTCAGTCACCATCTCGTGGTTGGCCCAGTGCCGTTTCACCTGCCCGCCGTCGAGGACGTCGGTCCACAGTCGGCGGGTCGTCAGCGCGGTGGCCACGAGTGGCTGGGATCGCCACTGGGGTGTGCATGCCCGTCGGATCGCGCGGTGCTGCATCGTGCTTCGCAGTGTTGCGCCGAGCGCGAATCCGGCAACGTACGCGGGGTCGCCGACCATCACGGTTACGCCGCCGGATTGGACGGGGACGGCCTGCGGCGCGGCGGTGCAGAGACGGGCGTAACCCAGCCCGGAGTCCAGGCGGGTGACTGTGTACTCGCCCGGGTCGAAGGCGGTGCCGGGCAGATCGGCGACGGGGCCGAGCTGCCCGCCGCCCAGCAGGAACGCGTGCAGCTGCATCGCCTGCGCGAGCGGGCTGGCGGTGTCGTGCATTACGGCGGTCATCGAGCCTCCCCAACTCCTCGGTCTCCCAGCTCAGGTTTCACGGTACTGGTCGGAATTGCTGTCGCGCAGCATGTTTGTTCGCTGGTGTCTGGCGGACGTCACCGCGGAGCGTCTCGGCCGTGGCGCGGCCGTCAGACGGCTGACGGTGACGGCGGCTCGGCGCGACCGCCGTTGTCCTTCTCGAACCGAAGCAGTGCGTTCGCGGCGAGCGGGAAGTCGCCCGTGAACAGAAGCCATTCGCGACGCACCGCCGCTATCTGCTCGGGCGGTATGCCGATGCCGTCCGCCGCATCGAGCACCCTGGGCGGGTTGACACAGTCCAGGACGGCAGTCGGAAGCCGGAACGCCAGCGCCCGCGCCGCCCAGGCGATCACGACCCAGCTGACGTCATCGTCGGTGCGGCGAATGCGCCAGGCCAACTCGCCGTTGTCCAGTCGCGCAAGTTCCTCGATCGAGAACCCGGCTTCGCGCAACAGGTTCATAGTGGGGCCGTAGGCCGGATACCGGACGTCGAGGCGAAGGGAAGGATCGTCGATCGGCTGAAAGTCGGGCCGGCGCCGAGCCCCGGACGCTGGCGGGTCGAGGCGAGTCATCCAGGAGTACTTGTCAGATGCGGGCACGGGCGCGGAAACGGTGGTGACCGAGTCCGGTGGCTGCTCGGGCGGACGCGAACGCGCACTGTGCGGGCGGTTCGGGGAGGTGCGGACGTGGTTCATAGTCGCTTCAATCCGTCGCGGACGGCTTGCATGATCTCGATTGACGGTCTGCGCGCGGCGGTCATCGCTGCCGCCGCCTGCGGATCTCGAGCCTGCGCGTCGGCGAGGACGGCCGCGCGCAGTTCGGCCCGCGTCGGCGCGCGTTCACTGGTTGAGATCAGGCTGGTGCCGCTCGCGGAGGTGCTCTGCTCGTCCGCGGGCGCGGCCTCTTCGGCAGACGATCCGCCGGGGGCGGTGCGGAGGTGGTGGCGTCCGCCGTCCGTCGGCGCGGGCGAAAGGGTCAGAATCGTGCTGGAGCAGTTGCAGCGCGTGCACGCGCACCTGGTGAGACGTGCGCCGCGGCCGGCCCATTCGTGGCTGCGGACGTTGGCGGGCACCGCGCCCTGCGGTCGATTGTTGATGTCGTCGTGGTTGCCGTGGGCGCAGTCGCTGCACCGCAGCGCCGCGTCGTCGCCGTGCCGAGCGTGGACGCCCGTCTCCTCGGGATGTGAGGAAACGGCGGCGAACACCACAGTCGCGTCGAGGTCCTCGCCATGGGGTCCGGCCGGGCCGAGGTAGCCGGAGAAGACGCCGTCGGTCACGGCGGTCGCGGTTAGTCCTGCATCCGATCGGACGTGGCCCGCGAGGCGACGATGCGCACCCCTCCCGCGAACTCGGCGGTCGCGCGCGCTGCCGCCCGCGCCGCGATGGTGTGTGCCGGCGATACTGCTGCGGCGAGCCACAGCAACAGGATTGAGCAGTGGCCGCCGTGCTTTCGGGCGTTGGGCAGGGACGCGACGGCAGACCCGTCGGGGGTGTCGGGTTGTGCTGTCGAAGTGCTCGGGCTGGACTGCTGTTGAGTGGACGTGTCCGGTGGCGCTGTCGCGGTCGCGGTGGCCGTTCGGGCCGCCGTCTCGGGTGAGGCCATGGGGTTCCTGCCGAGTGTCGTGCATGGTGTCTAGTCCTGACAACGAAGGGAAAGGAGAGGGGCGCGGCGCCTTCCGCACAGGCGACGCAGCAAGGGGATCCGGCGGTCGGCGACGTAAGTCGGGCCGGTTCGCCGCGTCCGCCACGCGACCGTCAGCGGCCTGTGCGCCGAACGGGCGGAGCTCGCGGAAACCGTGATCCGGGCGCTCACCCTGCGGCGCCAATCTGTGTTGCCGGAGCGGCCAGGGCTCGGTCGATGACCGTTTCCGGCGGCCGCGCGGTCAGCTGCTCCAGGCCGTCCAGCTCCTGGAGAAACTCGCGGACCATGCACACTGCGGACCGCCAGCGCGCGGCGCGCTCCTCTGCCGGAAAACGTCTGTCCCACGCCAGGATGTCGTCGCGGTTGCGGTGCCGGAGGCTGCGGTCGACAGCGGCGGCGATCCGCCGCGCGGAAGCGTCGCCCCCGGCACAGGAGATCACGTAGGGCAGTTCCGCGGCGAGAATGCAGCACACCAGGTACGCGGCGGAACAGGACGCCCCGGACCGCCCGGCAGGGAGCTCGGGCTCTCTGCCGGGCGGCCTCGGGGGTGCGGGGGAGGACACGGCCTGCATCGCCGGACGACGAGGGTGGTCGTCGACGGCGGCGGGGGTCCTGCGACCCGGGCAAACCCGGCTCCGCGCATCAGCCGGAACAACATTCGCGGCTGGCGGGTTGCGCGGAAAGCCGGACGGAGCGGTGGGTGTGGTCGTCGTGTTCATTGCTTCTCCGTGGCGTCGGTGGAGAGCAGTTCGGCACCGTCGGGGACGCTGGCGATGTAGGCGGTAGTGATGACGGTGAGCCGAGCGAAACGGAAGTTCAGCCGGGTGGACAGCCGGGCCGCGTCGACCGGATGGTCGGCGAGCGAGTCGGGGCTCACGGTCACGACAGCTGCGTCGGGGTAGACCGGAGCGAGGTCGAGCAGTCCGGCGAGCCCGGGCCGACGCGGCAGGGGCTCTCGGCGGTAGTCGGTGAAGACCTGCTGCACCGCCGGCCACTGAACCGCTCTGCACCACCATCGGGCCACGTCGCTGTAGCGTTCGCGCGCGTCCGGATCACGGGCCGGGAACCAGAAATAGGCGAACACCATCGGCGGCGCGGGGTCGTCCTCGGCGGGCCGCTCGTCCACCAGCCACCTGCCCAACGTCTTCAGGGCCGCGTTCGACAGGATCATCCGCGCCACCCGGCCGCTAGCGCTTCGCCGATCAGCCGCATCTCGCAGGGGCCCGAGCACAGGCACTGGGCACAGCAACCGCCGTCCGGCCATCGGTGCTCGGCAACGAGGATTTCTCCTCGCCGCTGCAGAAATCGGGTCTCCGGGCCGCTGATCAGGTCGTGCTCACGGCCGTGACGGGCAGTGCGAGCGTCCGGCCACACCGGGACGACTTCGTTGAAGCTGAAGGAAAAATCGCGATTGCCGGTGCCGCTGTCGGTTAGGGAATCCAGATGGTCCAGCGACGGCACCAGAACACGCCGAGCCCCGACCGCCCGCGCCAGTGCGGCCAGCCGGGCAAGACTTCGGCTGCCCTCGGAGTCGGCCACCAGAAGCACCACCTCGGCCCCGGAATCGAATGCGGACAGCATCAGCGCCGCCACGAGGAACCGGGTTCGGCAATCGGGACTGTCCCGCGGGACGCGCAAGTAGCCGCAGGCCAGGGACGGCGACGCGGGAGCCCGGTCAGGACCGTCCGGGTGCGGTGCGGCGGTCGCTCGTTGCTGCGTCGCGGTCGCCGCGTCGCTCGTGCGGCGGCGCGCGGGGACAGCATTTCGCAGCTGCGCGAAATGGCAGACCTGGCCGCTGCCGCCCGGAAACAGACCGGTTGCGTCGGCAGACGTTTCGCCGGCGACGCCAGAGCTGGAAGGCATCAGAACTCCTTGTGGGATCTGCGCGTGCAATGACGCGGAACTGGACCGGTGCGGGCGCCCATCGGCGAAGCTCAGCCGCAGTGCACGATCTTCAGCGCGGGCGAGGATCGATCCCGTCGGTGACGCGAGCCCGGCCCGCAGGCCGATGCCGGGAGCTGACTTCGGGATTCGTCGAGGCCGACGGCAGGAATCAGGGGTGCCGCTGCTCGCGGAGCAGCGCGGCGTCCGCTTGCGAGGCGCGCAGCCGGGCCTCGTTGACTGCCGAGGCGCAGAACGCGTTGCGGCGGGCGTCGGCCCACTGCTGAAGCAGTTCTGCGTGCGCGCGAGCAAGAGACGTTGCGGCTGCCTGCCGCAAACTGGCGCCAGCGGCGGTGACGCCGCGATTCCGAAGCCGGTGCCGGGACCGGGCTGTGTGGTGATACGACGCCGGGCCCCGCTCGGCCCCGCCGCGACCGGCAAGCAGCTTCTGCAGGACGGCGCGCGCCCGGCCGCGGACTCTCGACGCGAGCTCAAGCCGGTGCGCTGGCTCACTGCTGATCATCGCCCCTCCTGCCTCGCGACGGTTCGCGCGGTCCGGTGCTGACGGCGTGCCTCGGGGCCCGGCGGACGGGGCATCGCGCACCTGTGCGCTGCCCCGTTCGCCTTCGGTCGCTCCGGAACTCCGGCGTCAGCGCTTTGCCGAGACCGATGCCATCCGCCTCGCGGTGCGACCCTGGCACGCTAACGCTGGGCATATGCCAGGCGCAAGACTAAATCTGGCATATGCCAGACATTGGGTGCCGATATGCTCCGTGCCATGCCGCAAACACCCACCCGCTACGCCCGCAAGCTCGGCGCGCACCTGCGTTCTTGTCGCGAGGCTGCAGGCCTTGGGATGGAACAGGTCGGCAAGCACCTACGGGTGGGCCAGACGACCATCAGCCGATACGAGTCGGGTGCCAGAAGCGTTCAGTGGGCCACGGTGCTGAGCCTGCTGGCCTTGTACGGCCACCAGGAGGAGGACGATCCCGCGTTCGTTAAGGCCTTGCGCCTGTGGGAGATGGTCCAGGACGAAGCCAAGCCGACCAAGTTGCCCCAAGACGCATCGGCGGCATTCCGCCGCCTGGTCTACGAAGAACCCGGAGCGGCGAAGATCCGCCAACTGGAGACGAACATCTTGCCCGGCAGGGTGCAGGACGAGGGCTACATGATCGCGCTAGCCCAGTCGAGCGGCGACCCGTCCCTGCGCAACTCTGACGTGCGCAAGGCCCGTCAGGCGCACATCAATCCGGACTTGCGGCCCAACCCGGTCGAATACCACCTCGTCTTGGACGAGATCTGCGTCACGCGGCTCGTCGGCGGCGCGACGGTGATGATCCCTCAGCTTCGTCACCTGCTGCGCATCGCCGAGTGGGACAACGTGACGATCCAGGTCATCCCCAAGGAAGCCGGTGACTACGGGGGCGCTACCGGCGGGTTTACGATCCTCGACTTCGACGACGAGGACGACCCGTCCTGGGTGTACTTCGAATATCAGAACGGCAATGCCTTGGAGGACAATCCAAAGCACGTGCAGCGCTTTGCCAAGTTGTTCAACGATGCCGCACCGGCCCCCAAGCCGGACGACGAGGAGAAGGAAGGCGACGGGGTCTCCAGGAAGATCGCCTTGTCCCCGGACGAGACGATCGAGTTCATCCGCCGACAGATCGAGGTGCTAGAGGACCGATGACGAACGAACCCACGCGCGACGCACCCCTGGCGTGGAGAAAGAGCAGCTACTCCGGTAACAACGGAGGCACGACCGACTGCGTCGAGGTCGCGTTCACGGAGGTTGAGGCGTTAGTGCGGGACAGCAAGTTCCCGGACGACGGATCCATCCGGATGTCGCCGTCCGTCTACGGCTCGCTCATTGCCTGGGCGAGCCAGCTCGAACTGCCCGCTTGAGGGCGATCGATCGAATGCCGAGCGTCTGGTGGCGGCTGCGCCGGGCGCTCGGCCTCGGTCTGCGGTTGCTGCGATCGGCCTCAGGTCGCTTGAACCGATCGACGGAATCCGTTCGGCTGCGGAATGTGATTCGGGGAGGGGTTGTGGCCACATGTCCCGGGTGAAGACGCCATCGCAAGCCGACGGAGCCAGTCACGATCGCGACCGCCAAGGCCACGCTGATCAACCCGGGAAATCGCATGCTGTCAATATCGGCGCGCGACGCCTCAACGAGGTGCCTGGTCACGTTCGTGCATCGTCGCCTGTTCCTCGTTCGTGGCGCTCCTTCCCGGCTAGGCCGCTGCGTTGCAAGGCCTGCGACGCCGGGTTGGGCGGGACTCAGGCGACGAGCGAAGCAGGCTCGATGCCGGAATCATGCGGCTGCCGGCTAAGGGCACAGCGCGCGACACCGGTCAGACACCAGCGGATCCGGGCAGGTCGAACTCACCGTCGCGAACACCTCGAAGCCACGCGCCCCATTCGGATTCCGTGAACACAAGCACGTCGCCGTTTCGTCCGCGCAACAAGTAGAAGGACCTACCGCTCTGATCCGAGACGCGGCCGAACTCTATCTCGCCGCCGGTGCCCGCGACGGCTTCCCATTGTACTTCGTCGGCGTCGAGTTGCTGACGCAACATGGCCTTCTCATCTGTCACGTCCGCAAAGATAGTTGTCCTACGCGAAATGTCGCAGCCGCCGCGGTGCCCGTAGATCCAGTCGTGTGGCTTCATGCCAGGAGACCTGCGACGAGCGCCGCCAAGTATCTGAACCTGGTGCCAAGCTTGAACCGGCCGTTTCCGCGGGGTGGAACCGGGTCGGCGTGTAGGTGACGCAATGTTGACTGCAGCGAGAGTGAGATGCGTCGGCCATACGGGCCACCGCCGGTCCGTTCGGTTTGTCGTATGAGACTGTTCCGAGGCCGCCTGGCTGAGATGGGATGGTGCGCATGTACTGGGTGCATGCCTCGGCGATAAGATCGCCGGCCTTGCGATCAGTAAGCGAGTATGGGTCGGGTGAGGCAAAGGCAGTGCTTCGTCTGGCGTCCTCAGCGCTGTACTCGTCCTCCCAGTAGGTGCGCTCTTCAAGCTCAAGCGCGGTGCGGACCACGAAGTCGGGATCGTAAGCCCCAACCGCCCTGAGCAACTCGGGGCGTACCACCCCCTTGTGGTGCGGGACTAACGTGAAGCCAGCGCCCCCCCGGACTTGGGTCGCTACGTAAAGGGCTCGGCGGGCCCGGTAAGACCAATCGCCGTCACCGTCGAACACGATCGCGACTCTTGCAGGCCGCAGAGTTCGAGCCGCCAGCGCTAGCCCTCAGTTGCCAACGGTGGCGGCGAACCGCCGAGTTGGTCGAGGTGCATTTGGCGGTCCGGTTCCATCAGCGGCGCGATCCGGCCGACAGCATGTCTGTCGTAGCTTCAGAATCGCGCGGTGCGCCTCTTTCGCCGAGTATTTGACGAATTCTGGAACCGGCTCAGTGTGTGCCCGGGTCTCGGTCTGGCTCTTTCGGAGTGGTGCGAGAACGTTCGCAGTGGGTCGGGTGCCGCAAAGCGGTGCCCGACCCACTGCGGTGTGATCAGCGTGCGAGGCGGCAGGAGTCGGGGGTGGCGGTCATGCCGTAGAGGCCGTACCAGCCGGTGCCGATGAGTTTGCCGTTGGCGCGTCCGGTGTCGGCCCAGGTGTCACTGGCGGGGAGGTAGCGATACCAGAGGAGGCCGCCGCCTTCGGCGGGGTAGGAGCCGTAGAGGACGTCGGCTCCGGGGGAGGTGACGGTTTTGAAGCCGTTCCAGCCGGTGCCGGACGGTTTGGCCCACTGCGTCCACTCCCCGGCGGCGGAGTCGTAAACGTAACGGAACAGGTCGCCCTTGGGGGTGCGGGCGTAGAGGACGCCGTCGCCCGCGGCGGCGATGAGGTCGTATTTGCCCCAGCCGTCTTTGAGGACGCGGTGTTCCCATTTCTTGGCGGCGGGGTCGTAGTTGCGCCAGTGCAGGTTGCCGTCGGGTTCGACGGTGTAGATGTGCCCGCTGGTGTCGACGGTGATGCGGTTGTTGTACTCGGCGGTCGCGTAGCGGTTCCAGCCGTGGTCGATGACTTCGTACCAGGGGGTGGGGCCGTTGTTGAGGTCCCAGCCGGTGCCGTTCCAGCGGAAGCGGCGCAGTTCGCCGTTGCTGTTGGCCTGGTAGATGAGGCCGTCGGGGCCCGCGGTGGAGCGGGCGGACTGCCATCCGCTGCCGATCTGCTGGCCGTTGCCGTTGAGCCAGGAGAAGCTGCCGTTGCGGGGGTCGGTGTGCTGGTACAGCCACAAGGTCCCGTCGCCGCGGGTGGTGAAGATCGGCGCGGCGGGTTTGCAGGTGATGGCGAGGTCGGGCACGTTCTGGCGGATCCAGTCGCCGGCGTTGTCGGCTCGGGCTTCGGTGGATCCGGTGCGGGTCTCGGTTTCGCCGACGCAGCCGCCCTGGAAGGACACGCTGTTGACTGCCACGAGTTCGGGGCCGTCGGGAGTTTCCCGCAGTGCCGGGCCCCCGGCGTCACCGCGGCAGGTGGAGGCGCTAGCGGGGTCTTTCCCGGTGACAGCGATGGTGGACGCGGTAATCTCGCCGGCGGTGAAGGTCGCGGTGTGCAGGCGGTCGGGCACCCATTCGGTGGCGGTGCGTCCGTATCCGGCGATGCGCAGGGTGTCGCCGGACGCGGGTGCTGTGCGGGCGACGGTCACGGGGCTGATGCCGGTGACGGGGGCGGCGAGTTTGGCGAGCACCAGGTCGCGGTCGCCTTTAGGCACCAGGTCGGTGATGCCGACGACCTGGCCGTCATCCTGGCTGAGGATCGTGCGGCCGACGATCGCGCTGGAGCGCTGCCGAGGGGGTCCGGCGGGAATGTGGAATCCCTGATCGGGGCTGTCGGCGAAGCAACTGGCCGCGGTGAGCAGCCATTGCGGGGCGACGAGGGCGCCGGTGCAGGTCTGTTCTCCGACGGTGATTTTCGCGGTGAAGCGGTAGCTTCGGTCGGCGGCCGGTGTGCCGCCGCTGACGGCGGATGCCTGAGGTGAGGTGACGACGCCGGCCGCGACAGCGCTGAGGACTGTCAGCGCTGCGACTCGCCGCCGGCGAGCTTGTGCTGAGGACACGAGTGTGACTCCTTGGCCAAAACTGGGTGACAGACGGCCCGGCGGAAAAGCAACCCCGCGTGAATGCGGGAGATGTCCGAGGCGGCCGAACTGTTGTTATCGAATTGCTATCGCCGGAGCGGTAACGGCGAGAATGCGCGGTTCCCGTGCGTTACAGGGTTCGCATTTCCACCAGGACGCTGGGCGCGCCGCCGGTGCCTTCGCCGACCGGTGTCCACGAGTTTTTCTCCACCGTGGACGTGGTCGTGCGGCCCTGTGCCGTGAGGCTGACCTGCAGGCGGTGGCTGTTTCCCTTGACCGTGTAGGTTTCGGGCAGGTCGAGGGACAGGTATCCGGTCGGCCCGACGACTGCGAAGCAGAAGTTTCCCTTGGTGCGGCTGTAGACCTCGACCAGGTCCGGGGTGCTTCCGCAGTCGGTGAGCAGGATCTTCCCGTCTCCGGACTTCAGCGAAATGCCGCGCTCGGCAAGGATTTTCGCCGCTCCGGGATAGGAGCGGTCCTCAACCGTGGACCGCTGTGGCGAGTCGTCCGCGGCGGCGCGCGGCGTCTGCCCCGCTGTCGCGACGGCGGCCGAAACCCCGGTCGCGGCAACGGCGGCGGCGATTGCGCTCACGAGACGTGAGCGCGACAACGAAAGCATTGATGCCCCCTCCGGCAATGGATGACAGGCCGCTCCCGACGTGTGCGGCCTGCCGACGATCATCGCGGCCATCGTTCGAAACGTGACAGTTCTGAGAACTTTGTGCTCTAGATCACTAATATTATTTAACGTCCGAAACATTGTCATATGGTGTGAGACGTGAACGTTGTCGACCAAGGTTGATTGGTCGTAATACTGTCGTAGGGGTTTGCGCCGCTTTCAGGCGTTGTTGACGAGGGGTTAGTAGCGACGTGGCCAGTAGATCTGGTGAGCAATTGCCTTTCCGGTGTGTGTTTGGACGGAGAAGCCGAGCATCCGGTCGACTCGACCGCCAGCAACTGAGCAAAAACGGGTTCGTTTTCGCATTGATATTGTCGCTGGCTGTCGGCTTGCTCACTGTGCCTGGTAAGGCCGCTGCCGCTGCGCAGGCGTCGGCCGAACCTGCTCCTGCGGCGCAGTCTCCGAGAGAGCGGGCGCTGGAAGCGTGGAAGATCGGTGGTCGCGCAGTGCGCGAGGGAGCTGCAGCGGCATTGACAAGCGCCGATCCTCAGGTTGAGGAGTTCCTGCACACCGCGTTGGGCGCGGCGCAGGAAGCCGACGACAGGGTGCGCACAGTCCAGGCGCTCACCGCGACCGGACGCGGCGTGCGCGAGGCCGCGGAGAAGGCGCTCAACGACGGCTCGATCGAAGCGATCCGAACGTTTTTGTCGACAGGGTGGCAGACGCCGTGGGAACACGATCAACGCGTCGAAGTGAACCAGGTCCTGGCGACAGCACAGGGGCGCAGTGTGCGGGAGGCCGCACAGCGCGCACTCGATGCCGGCAACTCGAGAGCGTTGGTGGAATTCCTGCGCTCCGGCCGCGCTGCCGCACAGCAAATCGACGACCGGGTAAAGGTCGTTCAGATCTTGTCGGCCGGTGGTCCCGAAGTCAAAACAGCAGCGTCGCAAGCCCTGGACGACGGGTCGGCAGAGGCCCTGCGCCAATTTATCGATAGTGGTCAGTTTGTTGCGCGCGAACGAGACCAGGAGACGCTCTCGGTTTCAGCGCTGACGCAAGTGGCCAAGGACGAGCAGGCTCGAACCGCCGTGGAAACCGCTGCGGCGCAGGAAGCATCCGACCGCGCAGTGCAAGCCGCGCGACTGGCCAAGGAAGCCGCCGGGCGCGCAGCGGCGGAGACCGAGCAAGCCAGGAATGACTCCGGTCGCGCTGCTGCCGCAGCGGGACGCGCTGCGACCGCGGCAGCCGGGGCAGCGGATGCAGCCCGAGTAGCGCTCGGCGCCGCCGCTGCAGCGGTCAAGGCTTCACGCGCTGCCGCAGCGGCCGCAGCCGGTGCCGCGAGCGCGGCAGCGTTGGCACAGCGAGCTGCGGCCCGCGCGCAACGCGCTGCCAGCAACGCGATCCTGGACCGCAATGCGGCAGGAACCGCCCTCAAAGCAGCGACCGATGCCGAAGACTCTGCCAGAGCTGCTAGAGACGCCGCTTCTACGGTCGAGCACGTCGTCAGTGCCGTCTTTTCGGCTGTGTCGGCTGCAATAGCTGCGAGTGACGCCGCCGCCAACGCCGACAAGGCTGCAGGGGCGGCAGGAGAAGCAGGTGGATACGCCCGGGAAGCTGGTGTCAAAGCCGAGCAGGCAACAGCTCAGGCGGCGAAAGCGAAACGAGCTGCCGCAACTGCAACTCGGGCTGCGAGCACAGCTCGAGCTCTCGCGTCCCAGGCTCTTACCTCCGCGAATGACGCCAAGACCGCCGCCGAATCCGCGGCAGAGCACGCGGAGCGGGCCGGACAAGCGGCCCGGGAAGCAGCCGCCCATGCCGGTGAGGCACAGGATGCAGCGAAAGAGTCGACCGCGCACGCCGCCGAAGCCCAGCGTGCCGCCGACGCCTCGCTGGCCGCTGCGGAACAAGCCCGAAAGATCGGCGAGATCGGCCGCAATGCAGACGCCGCGCGGCTCGAAACCTGGCAGGACCAGGCGGTTGCGGACGCGGAGCAAGCAAAGCAAGAGGAGGCGGACCGCGCGGCAGACAGCGCCTGGCAGGTCGCCGACTCTGCTCGGCTGGACTCTGAGGCCCGCGCTCTGCTCGACGCCGCGACAGCACCGGGTGCCGCGCGCGAACTGATCGTCGTCAACGGGCGGAAGATCGCGATGCGCTTGATGGATACTGGCGGGCCCTTCACTAAGGCGGCTGCAGAACAGGCGCTGATCGGGAACGACGACGTTGTCGTCGACTTCGTCGCCGCGGCGCGCTTGACGGCCAGCGAACAGGATGATCGCGCACGGCTCACGCAGATCGCCGAGACGACTGACCGCGCTGGCCTGAAAAAAGCGGCCACCACCGCACTGGCCAGCGACTACCAAGACGTAACTCGGCTGCTGGCCAACCAGGACTATCCCGAACGCGAAACAGATGACCGTCTCCGCGTCTCGCAACTGCTCAGCACCGGTGGGCCAGCGATGAAAGACGGTGCTACGAAGGCGCTCGACGCCCACACGCCCCAGGCGCTGCGGGAATTCCTCGCGACCGGGCAGCACGTCGCCCGCGAACACGACGAGCGCATCGCGGTCAACCAGCTCTTGTCCGCCGGCGGTCCCGAGGTCAAAGCGGCAGCGCAGGCAGCATTGTCGGGGCCGGTGTCCTACCTTCGAAAGTTCCTCGATACCGGGCAGCATCAAGCCGCGCGTCGCGACCACAACACCGCCGCGCATGCTGCGCAGGTAGCTCGATACGTGGCCGAAGCCGCTGGCGCAGCGCAACAAGCACAGGAAGCTGCCGCCAACGCGGCAAAGGCCGCCGCGTTGGCGCGCAAAGCCGCGGAAGAAGCCGCTGGCTACGCTGCCCAAGCCGAACGACACGCCGCCACCGCCGTAGGGTACGCGAACGCAGCTGCCCGATCAGCGCGCGATGCACAAGAATCAGCCCAGCGCGCAGTTGCCTCTGCGAAAGCTGCGCGCAACGCGGCAGTAACAGCCCAACAGGCAGCCCGCAACGCCGCAGCCTCGGCCGCGGCAGCCCAAGCGTCTGCGGCCCATGCGCGCATTTATGCAGCCGCAGCGGCGTCCGCGGCACGTTTGGCTCGGCGAGCTGCCGTCGAGGCTGGCGCCGACGCCAAGAAAGCGAACGAAGCCGCCTCAGCCGCCGAAAGGATCCTTCTCGATCGGCAACGTGCAGAAGACGATGCCCGGCTCAACGGACGTGGAGGAACGCCGCAGAGCGGAGATGTCGGCTTCGCCGACTACGAGAACGGCACGGTCGTGGTGTATCTCGACGGAACGTGTTATCTCAACGGCGTGAGCCTGCCGGCCAGCATCGGCACCGGCTCATGCGACGGTCTTGCACACGATTTCGACATCTGGATTGTAGAGAACACAATCAATTGGAGGTCTATCGGGTTCCTCGGGAACGCCGGAAGCGCAGCCCTTCTTCGAGCATATTGCGACGACCGGCCTGACGCGTGCGGGCAGGGACTCCGTGACCAGCTGCGAGATCAGTTGGCTGACCAGCCAATGGTGCCCATCGTCATGATGGAAGGTGGGATAGGCGGGAGCGCTTGGCTCAGGAAGCTGCTGGGAATATCGATTGGCTCAGAACTTCGCACCCTTGGGTCGGTGGCAAACCTCCACGAGAAGCTCCTCGTTTCCCTGAGAGCGCAAATGGCAAAGCCGCCCGTCGAAGACCCTGCTCTGCGGAATCTCGTAAACGACTTGTGGCGTCCAGGGGCAAACCTGGGAAACGGGAGTGCGATGGCAGCTGCTCGAGCTGAGCGGGCATTGAGTCAGTGGGGATGGAAAGTAAAGGGAGCCGATCATATCAATAAATGTAAAGAATATATCCGAGCTTTTGAGAGATGGCTGAAGGAGCATCCTGTGACGGGAAAAGATGATCCGGCATCGCTGCGAATGGACCGGTACTCCGCCGAGCAAGTGCTGGCAGACCTCAAGCAGGCTATCGAGTAGCATGCTCAGGGGAGTCGTTGGCAGCGAACGCGAACGGAAGAACTCGATCGTCATGAACCACGCATCGTCCCAACTCGCAGCCGTGCTCGCATGGCTGGAGCGCAACTCGTTCTTCGAGAACGCAGATGGCCGCTGGCTTCACGTGCTCGACAGCGGCGACAGCGAGTGGCTCACCTCAAGCGAGGTCGGATACCACTGCGCGGGAAAAATTCTCGACGACGACGAACTGGACAAAGCTACGAGGTTCAGTCTCTGCCTTGGCTTGCTCGACTTGCTGCGGGAGTACATGGTCGCCACAAGGCTCCGCTGGGCTACGCAGGCTGGAGGCGAGCCGGAATGGGAAGCCCTGCTATGGGCCGAATATCGACGGCGACTGGAGTCCGAGCAATCCGCCGATGAGGTGATCAAATCACTTTTCGACTGGTTCGAGGAGCCGGAAGCGAACCTTCGAGCTTTTCGTCAAACCATCGAAAGCGAAGTGACCGAACTTTGTCGTAGATCAACATTGTTGACCGTTTCTAAGAATGAGAGCCTTCTCAGGAGGTTCCGGCGCGTGCTTCCGGTCACTGGCCCGCTTCCGTGGCGGGTAAAGCATCCTGTCTACCGGAAGCTTTCGATAATTCCCGATTTGCACGATGAAATTTTTATGGCAGTTCGAGCCAGTCAGCATGATCTATTCGGTGATATGCCTGCAGAGGGTGGCTTGGAGCTTGTCGAATCACTTGACGCAGTCCGGGAGCAGACGGCCCGCGCGGAAATGATCGAAGCGCTCGAGCGCAGACAAGTTTCTTCGGACTAGCCCGTTGTGCCCGGGAGCATCACGCGATCCGTGAAGGCCCCGGCGTCTGCCATTGGAACGTGCGAGCTCTTCTCCGTCGGACTGCTCGAACCCGTCCGTCAGGTTCATCTGGGTGGACCGTGTCTGGTTGGCCTCCGCGACAGCCACAGCAGTGGTCGCAGCGTTTACCAACTCCTCGGCCGGAGACCGCCCGGCCGAACGTTGGCCGGCGTGGATGGCAGGCTGTGCTTGCGTCACGCACGTGGCACCGTCCGCGCGCGACCACCCGTTCGAGATGCTGTTCGCGTTCCCGCTGTACATCGAGTATGTGGCCCCGCCCCGGGTGAGCGGTTGAGGGTCAGGGCTGTGGCAGGGGTGCGGCGTGGAGTTGGCCGATTTTTGATTCGTTCTCTTCGTCAGTCCCGGGTGCAGGCTCGAGGATCAGCTTTGTGTCTTCGCCGGGAGTCAGGATGTAACGTCCGTCGTCTGCGGACGTGAGGTGTTCGGCGATAAATGCCTGTTGCACGTGGCCAACGTTCCAGTTGGTGCCGTCGATCGACACTGTCAGGTGTGCAATCAGGGCGATCCAGCAGGGTAACGTGAGAGCTTGTGCCGTTTCTTGTTTGCTGACTGTGAGGCTGGACCAGCTGCTGATAACCCGGCCGCCTTCGAGAATAGTCGCGGCGTGCAGCCAGTCAACCACCTCGCACTCGGTCACGGTGGACATGTCGGGAACGGTGAGTGGCCGGGGAATCTTGGCCTGCAGTGTCCGCAGGGCGGAGCAGATCGCGAGTCGCTGTAGTACATCGTCCTGGGTGTCGCCGATGAGAAGGTTATCGGTGAGCGTGTCGAGCGAGAGCGACGCGGGACCGCCGGGAATGCCGATCCTGGCGCGGTTTCCGCTTCGGAGCGCTTGCGCGGCGGCGAGGGAGTCAGCGGCGGCTGCGGGGTCGGCACCTGAGATGTCCTGGAGGATCATCTGCAGCTGCACGGTGCGGTCGCTGGAGTTGATGCGGAAAGTGAAAGCGATGACGCCTGAGACGTCCTGCCCGGTCCAGGCGACTCGGCCGGTGCCGTCGATCCCGTCGGTTGGCTTGTCCATCAACAGCTTCATTGTGGCGATGAGGTCGCCGTTCTCGTCCAGCACGCGAAGATCGAACGGCTTAGGCTCTGAGCTGGTGACAACTGACACGGAAATACTTGCTGTGTCAGAAAAAGTGAGACCGCCTGGCAGTTGCGCAGCAGCTACGTCGGCGGGTACGTCGCGGAACGGGATGCCGTAAGCCAAAAAGTCGTCGAGCTGCTGCCGGGTGTCGTCGCTGTTGGGCGTGATCGTCACTCTGAGATCGACGGGCAGTGGCCGGTCCAGCCGTGCCCCGTTGTAGCGCTCGATGATGTCGAGCTGGGACATGGTGTTGCCGTCGATGAGGATCGCGGAGAACGCCGCGTCCCGGGGCGGCGTCATGATGGTGATGGCGTCGTCAGGTGCTGGCCCGGCTGATAGGCGGTAGGCGTAGTGCGGGTCGGCGTTGTTCAGCGCGTCGGCGATGCTCTGGATGGTGGTGAGAGCCGTGCTCGGCCGGAGTACCGTCGATGAGGCTGTGGCGTCAGATGCGTTGAGGGCCTTCGCCAGCGTGAGGGCCGTGCGGTTGACGTACTCCTGGCCGTCGCGAAACCAGTAGTCGATCACCTGAGGATAGTCGGCCGCCCAGTTGTCGACGGTGGTCAGGCCGATCCAGTCGGCGGGGATGCCGGAGTCTTTGGTGAGTTCAGCGAGCCATTCACGGTCGCCGTGGGTGGGATCGAGAGGGCGCACGACATGCCAGGCCGTCACGTGGATGTTCTTCTCCTGCGTGTAGGAAAGCAGGCGGTTCCACGATTTGGTGATTTGCCGTTCGTGCGAGTTGTCGCGTGTGGTGGCGAACTTCTTGACCTGGAAGACCTCCCACCGGTTCGAGCTGTGCGGGACCAGCACGTCGATGCCGCCGTCACCTTGGGAAGGGCGGATTCGCTGGCCGCGGCGATGCTGCCGCAGCAGCAGCATCACGATTGCGGCTTCGACGTCATCTCCGCTGTAACGTTCCCAGGGCACACGGCCAGGCATACTGGTCTCTTTCTCGATCGTGTTTCACGTAAAGATGTTTTGGGACGACTGTCCAAGGTCATGCAGGTGGGGCGGATGCCTCCGTCTTCGCCGAGCAGAGGTTCTCAGCACGAGCGCGTAGTGGATCGTTTTGCCTGGTAGCGAGCTTCGGAAGAGCTAGTCGTTGGACGTGTTGCCGTCGGCGGGTGGCGGCGGAATGTTTTCCGCTGCGTGGTAGCCGAGATCGATGAGACGGGTACGCAGCCTGTGGGCGCTCCGGTCGCTGTGGGCGACGAGAGTTGGCAGAGCCTTGATCGCTGCTTGGGCCACGTAGTGCTGTTCCCATGGCTCTCCTTGACCGAGCAGCAACAGAAGTATCCGGCTGGCGAATTGGGTTGCGGCTGCGCTCTTGCAGCGATCGGCGACCTCGGTGACGAGGTCGATGCGGCCAGCAGTTGTGTCGAGCACTTGCAGGGTCAGTGCCGACCAGACCTCGTCGTCGAGACCGGTCACGAATGCCCACCTGCCGGATGAGGACAGCACCTCGGCAGGAACAGTTTTCCGGTCCGCGGCGATCAGCGCTCGCCAGAAGTCAGACGCAAGCTGAAGGCGCGGATCGTCCGGGTCGCATGGTTGCACGAGAAACGCCATCGTCTCGTTTGCTGTTGAGAGGTTTGCGGTATTGCCTTGCAATGCTGCGAGGACGGTGTCGATCGTGTAATCGGGGCTGTGGTCCAAGACTGCGCCAAGCAGCGAGGTGATCGCCGGCTCGCTGCCGCTGTTGGCCGCGGAGACCAGGCGTTCGCGCAACGTGCTGCGCAGCCAGGGGGTTGGGCGTGCGTGCTGGAGCGTGATGTCGAACGTGGCGGAGCCCGCGGCATTGTTCCCGAACAGGATCATCGCGTTGGTTGTGAGCCAGTCAGGGACGAGAGTTTCCAGGACTGGTCTGCGGATGGCCAGCGCTGCTCGGTATTCGGCTCCCCTCGTGCCGTCAACGGTCAAGACTTCATCGAGCAGCAAAGGAAAATCTGCCCGCACCGTCTCGATGCGCGGGTGCTCCCAGGCCGCGAACGCGATGATCGCGAGAAGTGCTCGTCCGGAGGCCGTGCTCATGGCTTGCCGTACCGTGTTGGTGTCCGCGGTCGAGGGTTCGGTCTCGGTGGAATCGGGTGTGAGGTCGACAGATTCGCGCGCCCAAGCCCAGGCGGTGTCGAGGTGCGCGGAGAGGTCGCCGCCGGCGTTGGCTAGTGCTTGGGCGAGTTCGATGCTTGCGTGGTCGACGTTGCTCCAGTCGAGTTCGTAGTCGAAGGCGTCGTGACCGAGGATGGTCGGCGTTTGCCGGGCAGTTCGCACCCGGTGCGCTGCGTCGAGAATCGAAGGTGTCTGCGGTGCCGCGTCACTGGCCTTCGCGGTGAGCGCGTAGAAGTAGTGCAGTACGTAGAGCGGTTCCCGCAGCGCGGCGGCGATCTCGGCCGGGTCCTGGATCCATGCGGTGATGGCGTTCTTCACCGTGACCTCGAGTGTCCGTGCGAGTTCACGTGCTCCGTGCATCTGGCTGTCGCGTGCGTTGTCGGGCCGCCATTGGGCAACCAGTTGCGCTGCCTCAAGTACGGGCAGTTCGGCGAGCTGGTCTGTGCTGTAGGCGGAACGTTCGACGAGGAAGCCTGAGGAGCTGATCCGCGTGTCGAATTCGGCTGCGTTAGGAGGGCCGTACTTTTCGGCGACCTGCTTTATGGCGGGCTGCCAGCCGATGAGGACGCTGTCGGGCAATGCTGCTGACCAGCTCCAGACTCGTGCCCAGGCGCGAGGCATCCGGCCGGATGCCGGTTCGGGGGATGTCGGCGGGTCGCCGAGAGCGTCACGCCATGCCGTGAGGAGGGCTGGATCTGGGGCTCGGGCGAGGATGGCGTCCACCAGGTCTTTGTCGTCGCCGGTGATGCTCGACGAGGCCAGGCGTGCGGCGATGTGCTTGATCTGATCTTGCACTGGGACGTCGTCGGCGTCGGCGAGGACCCGCGATGTGACGCGTTCCCCGATCTCGCCGGGAATCGTGTCGGTTGATCGGCGCAGCTCGGAAGTGGCCACGCCGAGCGCGCGGCAGCGGGTCAGTGCCGCGGCGAAGTAGTGGGTGAGGATGGAGACGAAGTCGTGGTTGTCGCCGAGGCTGCTGGTGAGCCTCGCATTGTCCAGGACGATGAACTTCATCTCGGAGTGCTCTGCGAGCTTGCGAACTTTGATTGTCAGCAGGCGGATGCGCTCGGCGGCGTTGACTTCGGTCATCCCCGCGGTGAGCTGTTCGAGGACGGCGGTGTAGTAGTAGCGGTCGCGGTCGTGCGGGCCAGCGGACAGAACCCGGTCGGCAACCCGGTCGACGACACTCGCCGTGGGATCGGCCGTCTTCACGACGCCGACCGCGAGCGCGCGAATCGCCCCGCGGTCGTCGGGGTGACGGTCCATGATCGCTGCCACAAGGTCGTGGCCGGCTGCGCCGATCTGCGAGGCGATGCGCAGGAGTTCGAACCGCTGCCCCCACCGCCACGACGGATCTGATTTGTTCACGTCCTTGAGCAGACATCGCAGTACGTCGGCCACGGCGTCTGGATCGGTCTTGCCGAGCCCGTCGAGCAGTCCGACGACCGGCCAGGGCATCTCCGGTTCGGGCAGCTGAATCAGGGCCGCGTCATGGAGCGGTTTCAGCCAGGCGCCGTCGGTTAGCACGGAGACGAACAACCGCAGGTGGTGAGCGTCGTTGGCCAGTCCCCGCAAACGCACGAGCTGAGAAGGGCCCTGCCACGGCTCGGCGGCCAGTGCCCGGAGTGCGCGCACGATTTGGTCCGGGGGAGTGAACATTCGGATGAACCACGCGATGCTGAGGTCGTACAACTCGATGACCTCGGCGAGGTTCATGTCCTTGTGCAGGCCTTGGTTCGCTTGCCCTCGTAGCTTCTCGTAGTCGCTGGTGGGGTCGAGATCGGGCAGCGGGTCGAGCCCTGTTCTCCTGCGCAAGAAGGTCACCAGCCGCGCTGTGTGGTACGAGTCTTGCCGCCGTTGCTCCGCGACCGCTCGAAGCTCTTGCTCCAGGGCGTCGAGTGCGGTTGCCCGTTCGGACTCGGGCGCGTCCCGGTAACGCCCCCAGACCTCAAGGATCGTATGCAGACCGCGACCGTCAGCTGGCTTTTGCTCCGCGACGACTGCTTCGAACGCCTCTCGAAGGTTGTAGCCGGCGCTTTCCGCCAGCCGCAGTCCTCGGTCCTCGACGACGGCCTGTTCAATGAGGGCCGCCGCGGTGCGCACGCAATTGATGATCTTCGCGCTGAGCGGAAGCTCCTCGGCCATCCGTTCGGCAACGTCAGCGGGCAGCTCCAGCGGCAGCGAAACTTTTTCGGCGGACGTCATGATCAGGTAGTCGTTCGGGAGGGCGTTACTGTTTCTGCCAACTTACCTTCGCGGTGCGAGCGGGTCAGCAAGAGGCGGTAGCGCCGACCAGAACAAAAATAGTCCACATGCTTCTAGTGGAACATGTTGATCTGGGACGCGATTGCGGGTGCTGACTCTTTTGTCAAGTGCTTGGAAAGTCGGCAGACGCGACCGTGGAAAGAGGCATACTCTGCCGGAGTGATCACCCGGCAGAGAAACTACTCGTGGCTGCCTGATCACCAGGCCCATGCGGCTTACACGCTCGCACACGTCAACGCACTGATCGCGTGCGCGGGTGATGCGCTGTACGACTACTACGATCGGGGACCGTTCGCTTTCGAGCATGGTTTCGACGGCGATGTCGTCCAAGCCAAGGTGAAAGCCGTCGCGCCGTTGCCGGCTGCAGTGGCACGGTACGCTGCAGACGCGATGACTCAATTGCGGGCGGTGATCGAGTATACGATCTTCGCCGAGGTCGAATATCTGCTCGGACGAACGCTCACGGACGAAGAAGCTCGGGCGATCGAGATGCCGGCCGTGATCAGCGAAGAGAAGTTCGTTGGCTGGCTCGACCACGGTCGTCGTCGTACTCTTGCATCCTTGCGCGACGGCGAGCCACTGGTGCACCGGCTTCGCCTTCTCCAGCCCTACCAGCTCGCTGATGTCGACAGCCACCCGATGCGCGTTCTAGCTGAGCACACCAACCTGGCTAAACACCGCACACCTGCCGTCGCGGCAGTGCGGCTGGGCGCGTTCAAACTCGATACCCCCGACCCGGACGTGACAATAATGGACGGCGGCCCGATCCAGGCCGGAGAAATTCTCGCAACGATGCCATTGGGCAAGAAGGTATCTGCATCGGTCTGGCCTGAGGTGTCGATCCAACGGCCTCATACCGGCGCATGGCACATCGTGATGAAGGAGTTGGGCTGGATCGAGGAGTGGGTTCGCACGACGGCAATACCGTACCTGATCGCAGGAACGCGCGACGTAAGCCCGTTGCCTGCAGGCCTGGACACCACGGTCGGCCACGAAGATTTCCGCAGTGCGCTGTCCTCGGCCTCTGAGAAGACGGCGTTCGAGCGTTCGGAGTGGCGCATACAGGCTGCGGTTGCTCGCCAAAGCCTCCCGGAAGTGCTTGCGCTTCATCCCGAGTCCGTCGACCCAAAGGTGATTCGGACCTGGGTGGAGGGGCTTGATGACGATGCGGTGATGCGCGCCGCGGCTCGTTTGCAGACTGGCGGTGACTTGCGAATACTTGATCGTGTTGTACGGGGGATGCTGGCCGAGGCTGTGGCGAAGGGCAGCTAGTAGCTGTGCGATGACCTTGACTGCTATGTCATCGACGGTCGTTCCGTGAATCAAACCCTAATCGCGGTACGCGCTGTTGATACTTTCTTGCGACGTGTCGCGCGGATCGGTTGGTCGATGTCGTAACGGGTGGCGGCCGCGTGCGACTTAGCGGTATGAGCAACGTGCCTCAGAGTGAGGACGAGACGCTAGCGGCGTTTCTCGAATACCGCGAGCCGGTCGGGGACGCTCATTGGGTGTCTTGCCTCGTTGCGCTGCTGCGTGATGCTCGGATAGTCACTGGACGAGAGGTGGAGACCGGGCGAGTCAGGCCTGGTGAGCATGACGCGGCAGGTCGATGGCTGGGTGCCGTCGGGTATATGACGTTCTTCGACCAAGTCGGGAGCGCTTATCGTCCGCGCAACGTTGCGGAGCTTGCCGGACAGTCATTTATCAGGGCGCTGAGATACTTCGCTCCCGAGCTTGACGAAGGCGAGCGTGAGGCGCTCTACGCTTTGCGGTGCTCGTTTGTCCATGACTACTCGTTGGTGAACGTGCCGACGATGGGGTCCGCAAGGGTCCGAGAATTGCGGACTCACCACTTCATGCTCACAGCTCCTAGTGGCGATGGTTCCGTCGTGAGGCTGCCCTCTCGGTACTGGAATGGCGATATTTCGCATTGTAGGCTTAGCAACGCGACGTGGGTGAACTTGTGGGCGCTCGGTGATTTGGCCGAGAAGGTCTTCTCTCGATTGGCGGATCTGCGCAGTAACGGCAACCTGGCTATCGCTCTGGAAGGCGGATTGCGGGAGCTTCAACGACGTTACGCGATGACAATCAGGCCGATCAACTTCATCGAACCGTAGGCGGATGGGCGTTGTCGCCGTGTACGGGCGGTCACGGCATGGACGCAGCCGACGCTCGTGGTCGATGGCCGACTGCCGGCGTCGATCCCGTGGGAAGCCAGCAGCCGGTATGGCAGTACCGTTCGTCTGTCGTGCAGTACGCCAAGCTGCGGGGTGGTCCTGAGGGGCAGGGCTGCGGCCGCCGCAGTTTCCCGGATTGGCCTTATAACGCAGCTACGAGCAGGGCGATGACGATGGCGACGACCATGCTCGCGATGACCAGCGTGGCCGCGGCACGCGCTCGTGGTTTGTCCTGCTCGACGCGGTTGTTGCATTCTGACCGGGCCCGGCCCCGGTCCCGGGCCCGGCCCCGGTCCCGGTCCCGGTCCGGTGCCAGAGGTCGTGTCGGCATCTGCGGCTGTGGCGGTTGCCGTAGGGGAGTGAAGGCGGCGGGTCTTGGTCTGACGGTGTCCGGTTGCAGGCGTAGCCACGTGTCGAAGAGGTAGTCGACGTGTGCTGGAGGGCGTTGGGCGTTCGCGCACAGTGTCGAGAGCAGGTTTCGGACCGATGCATGTTTGCTCGCCGGTGGCACGGTGTCCGCGTTGAGGATGTTGCTCAGTGCTGTTCGCCGCCAGGTGTTGTGACTGTCTCGGCTGGCCATCTGCCGGGCCAAAGCGACGATGGAAATCGGCTGAGGTGTCTTCAGCATCCGGTGTAGGGCTGCCATGAACTCGGCGGGTGTGGTGATGTCGGCGATGTCTGGAGGCGGGGGCCGCCATGCCAGAACCGTCTCGGCGAGGTCGTGGTGGGCACGCGCAAACCATCGGGTGGTGTCCGGGGTGGCTTCGAGTGCGGTGAGCACCGCTTCGTACCGGGCCCATGTAGCCAGGCGCGACTCCGGGTAAAGCAGGACTTTCATCGTGTCGACGTCGATTCCTGTTTCTGCGGCCATCACGGCAGCCATCGTGCCGTCGGTGAGGTGACCTAGCTCTGGGAAGCGTGCGTGGTGCAGAGCGACGAGTCGTTCGTGGATTTCCGCGGCTGCGAGGTGGGCGTCGCCGGGTGTCATCGCTGAACTCCGGCAGACGAAGTCAGCGCGGCTTCGAGTGTGCGGCGGATGGCCGAGTTCGTCGTGAGCGGGTGTCGCCTCGATGAGACTGCAGTGACGGCAACGGCGGCACCGAGCGTCGCCGGCAACGGTTGCCCCAAAGAGAGGAGCGCAACCACAAAGGCTGCGAGCGCGAGGAACCACGCCAATCCGAGGTAAGCGGCGAGAGTGCCGCAGGTACGACGCGGGCGGAGACGGGTCTGAGGAAGCAGGACAGGCACGACAGCTCCTTGCAACGGAAGGGGGAGATGGCCTAGGCCGCCCGCCTGCGAATTCGAATTCGCAGGGGTGGCACGCCGGGATGTCCCATCATCTTGGCCACCGCGAACAGCCCGACGGAAATGGAAACCAACCCTCGGGCCTGTGACTTGCGGCACAGTATCTGCGATGGCTGGCGGTGAACGCCGGCTGACCTGGGTGGGAACGCTGCCTGTGGTCGATTGGGTGTTGCTCGCGGTGGCCAGAGTGTCGTTTTCGCTGTTCAAATGGGGTCAGGGTCGAAGCTGGAGCTCACCCAGACCCTGAAGTGACGAGTTTGGTTCGTGGGTGCGGTGAGCACGGCCATGGGGCTCTGACCAGCAGCGTTTATTTCTCGGCCGGCAGGGCCAAATCTACGTCCAAACCGATGGTTTCGGTGCATCGCGCGCACTAAAACGCCTGTTCAGGCGGTCCTTCTTCGTATCTCGCTACCGTTTTTGCTGGTCCCGGGGAGTGCGCGCGCTCGTGTTGCCTGCGATTCCTTGCTGTATCGGCATTGTCCGGCGACGGGGAGTCGTTTCCGCTGGTCAGGTGGTATGCGGGTACTCGCACGATCTGGGGCTCGGCGTTTTACCTGCGTGGTTCGGTGACGCGCGGGCGGTCATTGCGCAAAAGTGCTGCTCAGAAGGTTCGAGTGAGGCGGCCGGGTACTGCCGGTCGGCTGCTGTCCTGAAGGTCAAGGTACACAGTGAGACGTGCCCATCTGGCCCGCGACCAGCTGTTTCCTTTTGTCGGGGGTTGCGGCGAGCGAGCGCTGTTGTCTGGCGAGTGGATTATGAACCTGGGCACGTGCCTGGTCGGGTGTTCGTTGAGGTTGTCCGTCACGTGGTGGGCGCAAAGCCGCTGTTCAGAGCTGCAGCGGCGACAAAAGATCACCGTCGCCCTCACGGAGGTCGGCCGATGTCAAGAACTTAGAGGCGAACCCTGGTGCCATTGGGTGCTCTGACTGCTTACCCGTCTGCCCGTTGACTAGTTCCTCGCCGTCGGGTCAGTGGACTTAGCCCATCCAGAACGAACCTGACCAGGCGTTACCCGGTAGACGAGGTGGATGTCCCGGGTCTTCTCGGCCGGCAGCAGGTAGTGGCCGATCAGCTGGCGTGCGTCGCAGTCTCCGGCTTGTCATTCTTGACTAGCTTTGCCTCGAGGCCGGGCCGGCGGAGCTTGTAAACGCCAGCCGACTGTGGCGATTGGGTCGGGGGAACGCTGCGCCATTGGCGGCCCGGCCCCTCATCAGCAGATTCAGCTCGCGAAACCCAGGAAAGTGTCGACATATCGGGCAACAGAGTTGTTCTTCGTCAGCGCTTTGGAAGCGGAAGTCTTGCTTGCGCCGCCGAGGGCGAGGCCCACCCAGTGAGGGTCGGCTCGGACCAGTCGAAGGTCGTAAGGCAACCGGGGCGGAGTAGCTGTGACACGCTGCACATCGAAGAGATTTTGCGCACTTGAGCTGGGTGAACGCGGGTTGTTCCGGTGTTGTAAATGGGTAGGAATGGGTGAACCTCTTGCTAATTATCGGAGGGTAGTCAACGCGGTACGGAGGATCACCGAACCTGCGCCTTCCGGCTTGGGGATCGGTCAGCGTTCGGTGACGGTGTCGACGGTGGGTTTGGCTCCGGCAATTCGGAAGCTGGCGGACGAGCGGATGCAGGTGCGGTTGGCGGTGTCACTGCACACGCCGGATGACGAGCTGCGGGACACGCTGGTGCCGGTGAACAATCGCTGGTCGATCGACGAAGTGCTTTCGGCCGCCCGGTATTACGCGGACACGTCTGGTCGGCGGGTGTCGATCGAGTATGCGTTGATCCGGGATATCAATGACCAGCCGTGGCGGGCGGAGCTGCTGGCGAAGCGGCTGCGGAAGCATTTGGGCCAGTTGGTGCATGTCAATGTCATTCCGTTGAATCCGACGCCGGGCAGCAAGTGGGATGCGTCGCCGAAGCCGGTGGAGCGGGAGTTCGTGCGCTTGGTGAACGCGGGCGGTGTTGCGTGCACCGTGCGGGACACCCGGGGCCAGGACATTGCTGCTGCGTGTGGCCAGTTGGCTGCTGAAGGCTGAGTTTGTTCATTCGATGATGGAGTGTTTGTCGTGATGTATGCCCCCAGCCTGTTGGAGCCGGCTGCGGAGGAGCTGCGGCTCGCCGATGTGGTGGGTCGTGGCGCTACTGAGGTGGCGCGCGAGGCGCGGACGTTGCTGGGTGAGCGGTTCAGTTCGGTGACGTTCATGTACGTGCTGATGCGGGCGTTCGAGGTGGACTACACGGCGGCGCGGGATGCTTCGCGGTGGCACGAGTTTCACGGGGGTCCGCGGGCGTTGTCGGATGCTGATCTGGAGAAGTTGCTCGCTCCCTGGCTCGCCCGCTGACCACTCCGCATGCGTGCGGCTGACCGACGAAGGCTGGACGTACGAGACGCGTGACTGCGCCGCTCCGGCCGTCCCGCAGCGCGCGAGTGTCTTCGTCGCGTACGCCCGCAATCTCAGCGACCGGGGTGCCGCAATGTGCTGCTGACTGGCCAGCAGTTGTCGGCACGAGAAGTGCTTTTCACCGCGTCTGGCGAAATGCCGCCGGTGTAGACCTCGCGGACGACCTGAGTATGCGGTTCCACGGCACGTTCATCGGAGTCGATTGTTTGGGGCTCGAACCCAGGGCTGCGGATTAAAGTTGAGTTTCGGTAAATTCGAAATTGTTTCTAACTGTATCAATTATGCAGGTCGAGCGCGGTTTTGGGGATGCGCGAATGACCATTGATGACGTTCTGTACCGGGCTCTGCGTCGGCTCCGGAGCACATTCCGGGCACATCGCCGGGTCGGGGGTTCTGTGTAGCTGGGGCAGCCGGAGATGTTGCGGAATGTTGCTGGCAGCCCCTTGTGCCGGGGTTCAACGCTGGTCGGCTGTGTCGGTGCGATGGCGGACCGTCTGCCCGAGCCGCGGCTTGTTCCTGGGGCTGACCGTGTGGCCGGTGCTCATACGACGCCGAGGTTTCGGCGGCCCTGGCTGCTTCTGCTCCCGGCCGCAGTGACTATCAGAGCGCGCCGAATCGATCACGCGGATGGCCGGTGCCCGTTCTGCCCGGCGGTGTCTGGTTGCCCGACGGCCCTGGTGAACAGTGCACCACCGCCGAGCCGCAGCCGGTGGGTGTTGCCGTAGTGCCGGGGTGACCCCGGTCACGACAGTGAACGGCGACAGAAGGTCTGGGTGCAGAGCGAGGAATTCATGGAACGCGAGAACGCTACGGTCGACGTCATCGTGGTCGGGGCCGGTCTGTCCGGGCTCGTTGCGGCGCGTCGTCTCAGCCAGGCGGGCGTCACGTCCCTTCGAGTGCTCGAAGCTCGTGACCGGGTCGGCGGGCGCACCAAGGTCCACCAGCTCGGGAACGGGCGGTTCGCCGAGGAAGGCGGACAGCTGGTCGGGCCTGAGTACACGAGGCTCATCGCGCTGGGAGAAGAACTCGGCGTGCCGACTTGGCCGCACAACGAGCGCGGCAAAGCGGTGTTCGAGCGCCGCGGTCGCGTGCTCAAGTTCGACGGATCGATGCCGTGGATCGCCGACCCGCTCGGATCAGCGGACTTCGCGCAGTCCCTGGTCCGGCTGGGCCGGCTGTGCAAACGCGCTCCCCGCGCCGACGCGCTGGCGACGCCAGAGGCAGAGAAGCTGGACGCGCTCACTTTCGAGTCCTGGGTCCGGCGCAGCACCAAGACGGCGACAGCGCGCACGCTCTGGGCGATCATCGGCGCGTTGACGCTGGGATCGCGTCCGGGCGACCTGTCCTTGCTGTTCGTCGTCCGTCACTTGAACCTGATCGGCGGGGTGGAGACGCTTCTCGCGTCGTTGTCCGGCGGCGCCGAGCGTTCGTTCGCCGGCGGGTCGGCCGAGCTGAGCCACCGGATGGCCGCGGACCTCGGCGACCGGGTCGCCTTGGGTTCCCCGATCCTGGCGATCCGCCAGTACGACGACGGGGTGGAGGTCGACACGCCGGCCGGCACCCATCGCGCACGCCGCGTAGTCCTCGCGATGAGCCCTCCGGACCGGGCCGGCATCCAGATCGATCCGCAGTTGCCGCTTCCCCAGCGGACCATCGGCGAGCGGATGTCGATGGCGCACGCCTACAAGGTCCATGTGACCTATCCGGAACCGTTCTGGCGTCGTCAGGGACTGAGCGGCGCGAGCATGAGCGATGCCGGACCGTTGATGCTGACCTGGGACGACACTCCGCCGGAGGAACGGCAGGGTGCACTCGTCGGCTTCGCGCGCGCCGATGGCGGGATCAGCGCGGATCTGCCCGATCCCATGCCTGGCGACCCCGAGCAGCGTCGCGAGGCAGTCCTCGCCGGCCTGGCCCGTGCTTTCGGCGACCAGGCGCTGCGCCCCGACGAGTACCACGAGATGAACTGGACCGAGGAGCGCTGGACGTCCGGCTGCATCCCGATCTGGTCGCCCGGGCTGCTCACCACCTGCGGGCCGGGCTACGCCGCACCGGCCGGGCGGTTGCACTTCGCCGGTTCGGAGGCGTCTCCGGCGTGGCCCGGCTCGATGGAGGGCGCGGTCGTCGCCGGGGAACGGGCGGCGGCTGACATCTCTGCCCTGATCGACGCGGAGGGAGCCGATCGGCAGGCCTCCGGGAAGCAGCCAGGCGGTGCGCAGCCTCGCCAACCACGCGAGAACGCGGCCCGCTCGCACCGCCGAGCGCAGGAAGTGCGTGCGGCTCGGTCCGACAACTGACTACGGGAGAAACGGATGACAGACCTCAACGATGCGGTCGGAATGCCGGCGAGAATCGGCACCGGAAGGGAGCCGGCCCGCTGGTTGCTCATTGCCGTGGCGGGATTCCTCGGGACCGTGACAAATGCGATCGCGTTCATGCTGCCGCCCTTGCTGCCGGACATGCAGGAGCAGTATCACCTCAGCGTCGCGTCCGGGGCCTGGGTTTTCACCGCGATGACGCTGGCCTCCGGCGCGGGTTTCGTGCTGATCCCGCGCCTGTCGGATTTGCGCGGGGACCGCACGACGGCGCTGGCTTCGGGTGTCGTGATGACTGTCGGCGCGCTGGTCGCCGCGGTCGGCCATGCCTACCCGGCGTTGGTCGCCGGGGCAGCGCTGATGGGCTTGGGCAGCGGTTCGATGCTGCTCCCGCTTGTTTTCCTGCGGCGGCTGCTGCCGGGGAGCGCGATCGGCGTCGCGGTGCGCGTGTCCATCATCGCGAGCGGAATCGGCGTGGTCCTGGGTTTGACCGGCGGCGGAGTGCTGGTCAAGTACTTCTCCGTCGACACCTTCTTCTACGCGATGGCGGCGGTGCTGGCGCTGACGACTGTTGCGCTCGTGGCTGTCCTCCCGGCGGAACGGGCGACGTCCCGCGGCCGCATGGGGGTGCTCGGAACTGCGTGGATGATCGGGTGGCTCGGCCTGGTTCTCCTCGCCCTCTCGCAGGGCACGGTCTGGACCGGGAGCCTGCCCTACATTCTGCTGGCGGCGGGCGTCGTCGCCGGTGTGGTCTGGGCAGTGGCGGAACGCCGGTCCTCGACGTCGGTCTTCGACGTCGGCCTGCTGAAGAAGCCTTACGTTTCCGCCTCGTGCCTGTCGGTCGGGCTTTTCGGCGCGACGGACGGCGCGTTGCTGCTGCTGGTGACCTACTACACGCAAACCCCGGCCGCGGCGGGATACGGGCTCGGATACGACGCGTTGAAATCGAGCCTGTTGATGTTGCCGTTCGCGTTGTCGATGTTCGCCAGCGGGGCCGCTGCCGAGAAGTTCGTCGCGAAGGGACGGCCCGGAGTGGTTCTCGTGTTCGGCGGTCTCGTGTCGGCGGCGGGTTTCCTGTGGCTCGCTGTGGCGCACGGCCAGCCGTGGCACTACCTCGTCGGTTCCGCGATCATCGGGCTCGGCAGCCGGGCCGGATACAGCGGCGGGTTCGCGGTCCCGCAGTACGCCGTCCCGGAGGACAAGGCGGGAATGGCCTCTGGTATGGGAGGCACCGCGATGGCCATCGGGTTCGCATTCGGTTCGGCGGTGATCTCCGCCGTGCTCGGTTCCGGCACCGACGCCGCGACCGGTTTGCCGAAGGAATCCCTCTACACCACCGGCTATGTGGCAGCCGTCGGGATGTCGCTGGTGGTTCTTCTTGCCACGGGCGTGTCGCGGCTGCGCCATCCGCGCGGGATCGAGATGCGCCCCGCGGCGGCCTGAACGCCGTGACAGTGTTCGAAGGAGGTGCACCTCGGCCCGGCCGAGGTGCACCTCCTTGCTTACCTGGCGGTGATTTCCTCGACGACGACCTCGACGACGTCGGCAGGGCGTTCGTTTCCGGGTGCCTGGCGCGCGTGCTGAGCCAGGTCTGCGAAGAACGTGCGGGCGTCGAGGACCTCCGGCCCGTGGACGCCTGGTCGGCCGCCCTGGCCTCGCGCTGTCATGAGCGTCGCCACGGCCAGCGGAATGCCGGTCATCGTGCCCATGCTGTCGTCGGGGACGACGAGGGGGCGGGCGCCGACGCGGATTCGCTTGCCGTCCTTCGTTCCCTCCGCGACGGCGAAGAGCACCGGCAGCGACGGCGCGGGACCCGCGGCGGAGCCCATCGTGCCCGGCTCGAGAACCAGGGCTCGGCTCGCTGCCGCCACGTCGAGTTCGCCGGAGCGGACCCGGTTCGCCGTGCGGATCACCGCCTCCATCAACCGCGGCCTGGACGTCATGAGATTGAGGGATTCCCTTACGCCGCTTCGGGAGCGGGGGAGGGTCAGTGGTTCGGGATGGCCGCACACCCAGACCGTCGCTTCGCCCCGTCCCGGATAGCTGAGCGTGCGCTCCTCGAGCGGCTGGGTGTCGGCGAGACCGCCGTCGCGCCACGCCTTGATCGTCGCGGTGCAGTTGTGCAACCAGTGTTCGACCGCCGCGGACGACCGCACGCTGTCGTCGACCTCGGCACGCTGGAAACCCGATGCACGCCAAGAGGTGTAGACGGTTTCCACCGCGTCGCACTCGTTCATCGCCAGCACGCCGAGCAGGTTGCTGATGCCGGGACTCGCGCCGACCCCGATCACCGCGGTGACGTCGGCTTCCCGCGCGGCGGCATCGAGACCGAGCATCTCGAGGGTCGGCTCGAAGTCGTCGCAGATGTCGAGGTAGTGCGTTCCGGCGGCGATCGCGGCGCGCAGGACGAGCGGGCCGAACCGGTAGAACGGCCCCGTCGTGTTGAGCACGATGTCGATGCCGGACAGCGCGCCGGCGAGCGCGGCCGCGTCGGAGATGTCCAGCGCGAGCGGCTTCGCCCGCGGGCCGAGCACGTCCGCGAGTGCGGTGGCAGCCGCCTCGTTCCGGTCGGCGACAAGTACTTCGGCGATCTCCTCGGCACCGGCCAGGACACGACAGGCGTGCGCGCCCATCTCGCCCGCGCCGCCCGTGACGAGGACACGTTTTCCAGTGCGGCGTTCAGCAGTCATAGTGATGTTCAACCTCCTGTTTGGACAGCGGGAATCCGGTGTTCATGCGGTGATGTCCGCGCTGAGGGCGTCGCGTTCGCCTGCGGTGAGCGGCCGCGGGCGGCGCGTCTCGAGGTCCCAGGCCACGAGCGTCGCATCGGAGCGGTTGCACACGGCGCCTTCGGCATTGCACAGCAGTTCCGCGAGATCGAAGCTCGAGCGGCCCACTCGTACCGGCCGGAGCGCGACCTTGAGCGGGCCGTCCGCTTCGAGGACCTCCTTGAGGTACTGCATCCGTTGCGCGGCAACCACATAGGCCGGTGCGGGGGTCTGCCACCGGTCGCGCAGGTAGTCCACCCGCGCCTGCTCGAACGCCTTCGGGTAGACGGCCGCGGTCAGGTGTCCGAGGTAGTCGAAGTCGGACGACCACGGGTGCACTGTCGTCGTCCAGGTCATGGCGGGCTCCCAGTCATCGCGACCTCCACGGGGGTTGACAGCGGATGGACGAGAACTGTTCTATATCAAACGTCTGAAATAATAAACCCCGAGGACCGAAGGGATCTCTTCGTGAACGACGTCAGCAGGTCCAGGTCCCGTCCGCGGGCGGCCGGTCGCGTGAGCCCCGTGGACGACCTGCTGCGCGCGGTCGCCCGGGACGCGGGCCGCCCGCTGCTCCGCACGCGCGGCCAGGTTGTCTCCACCGGGGAGCTGGCGGAGCGGGCGCGTCGCGTGGCGGCGGCGCTGCGCGGCCGCGGGGTGTCCGCAGGGGACCGCGTCGCGCTGGTGAGCGGAAATTCGATCGACCGGGTCGCGTGGATGTTCGGCATCTGGTGGCTCGGCGCGGTCGAGGTGTCGGTCAACGTCGAACTCCGCGGCCCGATGCTGGCGCACGTCCTGGCCGACTCGGATCCATGCCTGATCGCCTGCCAGGACGAATGCCTGGGGCCGGTGCGCGAGGCGGCGTCCGGCGACGTCCTGCCGATGAGCGAGCTGACCGCGGATCCGGTCGGCCCGGCTGAGCGGGACGAACTCGATGCGGCGCAACGAAGTTTCGGCCCCGGCGACCTCGCGACCATCCTCTACACGTCAGGAACGACGGGGCCGGCCAAAGGCGTGATGCTCCCGCGTGCGTACTTCTCGAATCTCGCCGAGATCTGGGCCGACCGGCTCCGTCTCGACGCCGACGACGTTGGGTACTTCCCGTTGCCGTTCTTCCACGTCGACGGGCACGTCAAGCTCGCCGCGTGCGTGCAGTCGGGCGGCTCGATGGCCTTCCGCGAACGGTTTTCCGCCAGTGAGTACTTCGCCGATGTCCGCGAGTTCGGGGCGACGTGGGCCGCGGGGGTGGGAGCGATGCTGTCGATCCTGGCGCAGGGGGAGCTGCCCGAACCGGGGTCGCACCGGCTGAGCAGGATGATCGGGGCGCCGATTCCGCGGATCGCCTACGAGACGTTCGAGGACCGGCTCGGCATCCCCGTCCTGACCCTGTTCGGCCAGACCGAATGCGACGGCATCGCGATGGACAGTGTCGAGCAGCGCCGCCGCGGCGCGGCGGGACATCCGCACGACGCGATCGAGGTGCGGGTGGTGGACGAGAACGACCGCCCGCTGCCCGCGGGCGAAACAGGCGAGATCGTCTACCGCCCGCGCCGTCCGCACCTCACGGCCCTCGGCTACTGGCGCCGACCCGAGGCGACGGTCGAGGCCTGGCGCAATCTGTGGTTCCACACCGGTGATTCCGGCCATCTCGACGCCGACGGCTTCCTCTGCTTCGACGGCCGGCGGACGGACAGCTTCCGCCGTCGCGGCGAGAACATCTCGGTCTGGGAGCTGGAGCACAGCCTGAACACGGCTGACGGAGTCCGGGAGTGCGTCGCCATCGCGGTGCGCGACGAGCACGGCGGCGAGGACGAGATCAAAGTCTTCGTGGTCCCGGACGGCGACGGCCTGGTGCCCGACGAGTTCGTGGCGCACTGCCGCAAGGTGCTTCCCCGGTTCGCGATGCCGAGATACCTGACGGTCACCGACGGCTCCGAGTTCGTGCGCAGCGCCGGGACCGGCGTGGTCCAGAAACATCTGCTCTCCCGCGACATCACGTCGCCCGACGTCATGGAGGTGCCGCGATGAGCACACCCGGCGGATTCAGCTGGGCGGACGCCCTGGACGCATTCGAGGTCCGCCGCGCGCAGGCCCGCAAGCTCGGCGGCGAGCGGCGGGTGGCCCGGCAGAAGGACCAGGGCCGGTACACGATCCGCGAACGCATCGCCGCGATCTCCGAGAGCTTCAGCGAGATCGGCGAATTCGCGGTCTTCGAGGAGCGCGACGCACTCGGCAACCGGCTCGGGACGCTGCCGTCGAGCTACGTGTGCGGACTGGCCAAAGTGGACGGTCGGCCGGTCGCGCTCGGCGGGGAGGACTTCACCGTGCGCGCGGGCGCCCCGCAGAGTTACCTCGACCGGATGAAGGGCGGGATGGGCGGCTTCGTCGAGGATCTCGCCCACGAGTACAAGATCCCGCTCCTGATGTTCGTGGAGGGCATCGGCGGGGACGTCGCGGCCCAGGAGGACAAAGGGCACACCTATCTCACCAGTTCCGTGAGCTGGACGCGTTCCTTCGAGCTTCTCGGCGAGGTCCCGGTCCTCACGATGGTGAGCGGAGCCGCGGTCGGCGGCAGCGCGGCGCGGGCGGTGGCCAGCCACTTTTCGGTGATGACCAAGGATTCCGTGCTCTTCGCCGGCGGCCCGCCGCTCGTGCGGCGCGCGCTGGGCATCGACATCGACAAGCACGAGCTGGGCGGCGGTCCCGTCGCGACCGCGAGCGGCGCGGTCGACAACCTGGCGCGGGACGAGGACGACGCGATCGCCCAGCTGCGGGCGGTGCTGAGCTATCTGCCGCAGAATGTCTGGCAGCTCCCGGAACGCACGTCCTGCGACGATCCGGTCGACCGCCGCGCACCGGAACTGCTCGAGATCATCCCGGAGAACCGGCGGCAGGCCTACCGCGCGGCCAAGGTGATCAAGGCCGTCGTCGACCGGGACTCGTTCTTCGAGATCGGCCCCCGATGGGGCAAGAGCCTGGTCACCGGTCTCGCCCGGATCGACGGGATGCCGATCGGCGTCCTCGCGAGCAATCCGCAGCACCTCGGCGGCGCGATGGACGCCGCCGCGGCGGAGAAACAGGTGCGGCTGATGAATCTCTGCACCACCTTTCACCTCCCGGTCCTCTACTTCGTCGACGTCCCCGGCTTCATGGTCGGCCCGCAGGCGGAGCGGGCGAACGTCATGCGCTGGGGAGTGCGCGCGATCCAGTCGGTGGTCGAGGCGACGGTCCCCATCGTCACCGTGCAAGTGCGCAAGGCCTACGGACTCGCCGTCTCCGCGACCTCGAACCCGGACCGGCTCGGGCTGCGCCTGGCGTGGCCGAGCGGCGAATGGGGCGACCTTCCGATCGAAGGCGGAGTGGAAGCCGCCTATCGGCGCGAAATCGAGGCGGCGGACGACCCCGCCGCGATGCGGGCACAGATCGAGGACCGCATGCGCTCGCTCGTCGATCCGTGGCGGACCGTCGAAGCGTTCGGAGTGGAGCACATGATCGACCCGCGCGAGACCCGCGAGGTCGTGGCCTCGTTCCTCGAAGCCAGCCAAGGCGCGCTCGCCGTGCAGACAAGGAAGAAACCATGAACGAAATCGTCGCCGACTGTGCGGCTGCAGTGTGGAAAATCGTTGTGACGACCGGAGACCAGGTCAGCGAGGGGGACGTGCTGCTCGTCCTCGAGTCGATGAAGATGGAGATCCCGGTCGAGGCCGAGGACGACGGCGTCGTGGCCAAGATCCACGTCGCCGAAGGAGCCGTCGTCTCCGACGGCGACGTGCTCGTGACCCTGGAGGACTGATTCGTGTTCGGCAAAGTCCTCGTCGCGAACCGGGGCGAGATCGCGGTCCGCGTCATGAAAACGTTGCGGCGAATGGGAATCGCCAGCGTCGCCGTCCATTCCGACGTCGACGCGGGCAGCCTGCACGTCCGGACGGCCGACGAAAGCGTGCCGATCGGCGCGGCCCCGGTGGCCGAAAGCTATCTGAGGATCGATCGCATCGTCGAGGCCGCGCTGTCCACCGGGGCCCAGGCGATCCATCCGGGCTACGGCCTGCTGTCGGAGAATCCGGAGTTCGCCCGTGCGTGCGCGGCGGCCGGGCTGGTCTTCATCGGCCCGAGCCCGGATTCGATGGAGATGATGTCGTCGAAAATCCGGGCGCGGGAGACAGTTTCGGCAGCCGGCGTCCCGGTCGTTCCCGGGTGCACCGAACCGGTTCACCCCGGACCGAAAGCGTTCGCGACGGCGGCGGCGATCGGCTACCCCGTCGCCGCCAAGGCCGCGAGCGGCGGTGGCGGGAAGGGGTTTCGCGTGGCCGGCGGTCCCGACGAACTCGCCGCCGCGGTCGAAGGCGCAGCGGGGGAGGGCGAGCGCTTCTTCGGCGACGCCACGGTCTACCTGGAGCGCTATCTCGAAGACCCGCGCCATGTCGAGGTGCAGATCATCGGCGACACGCACGGCAACATGGTCCACCTGTTCGAACGGGACTGTTCGGTCCAGCGGCGGCACCAGAAACTCGTCGAGGAAGCACCCTGCCCGCTGCTGACCGACGCTCAGCGCACCCGGCTGGGCGAGATCGCGGTGCGAGCGGCGCGAGCGGCGGACTACTTCTCGCTCGGCACCGTCGAAGGACTGCTCGCCGGCGACGACTTCTACTTCCTCGAAATGAACACCCGCGTCCAGGTCGAGCACCCGGTCACCGAACTCGTCACCGGCCTCGACCTGGTCGAGGAGCAGATCCGCGTCGCCGCGGGCGAACCGCTCGGCTTCGCCCAGCCCGGCGTGCGGATCACCGGCCACGCGATCGAATGCCGGATCAACGCCGAATCGGCCGCCAAAGGGTTCCGGCCGGGCCCCGGCCGGATCGAGAGGTTCGCCGCACCGTCGGGAGACCGGGTGCGGGTCGACACCGGCGTGGCCGAGGGGGACGCCGTGCCGCCCTACTACGACCCGCTGATCGCCAAGGTGATCACCTGGGGCGAGGACCGCGCCGCCGCCGCGGCGGCGATGCGCAAGGCCCTCGACGAGACCGTCGTCGAGGGTATTCCGACGCTGCTCCCGTTCCATCGCGCGTTGCTGGCGAGCGAGGAGTGGGAGCGGGCGGGCACGTGCCGCGATCTGGTCGCGGACCGGGCGTGGCTGAAGTCCACCGACGACTGGGCGGACCGGCGCGAATGACGGGTGCAATGTGCACCCCCGTGCGTTCGCGGACACCCCAGATGTGTGTGGCGCGCGCCGACGGCCATGTCGAACCATGGGCACCGCGCCGGGCGAGCGGTCCGGCGGACGGAGTTCGGGAGTGCACCCATGACAGGCAACGGAGCCTTCGCCGCCGCCGGACCGCGGCGGCCGGGCGGTCCGGGTTCAGCGCCGCGCCGAGCCCGCGGCGCTCATCGCGAGCGCCGACTCGACCCAGTCCCGGACCGGGGGAGCGACGGTGCGATCGCCGCCGTTCCACAGGTTCGAGCCGAGCACCTCGTAACTGGCGTAGCCGTCGATGACCGCCACGAGGTGGTCGCCGATCTCCCGCGCCCGGGACGTCGGCAGGCCGCGCGAATCCAGCGCCGCGCGCACGTGGTCCTCGACCGTCGAACGCCACGAGGTGAGGTAGTTGAGCATGTCTTCGCCGAGCTTGTCCGGGGAGCTGGCCGCTTCGGCGTAGAAGAACAGCGTGATCCGGGCGAAAGCCACCGACGGCCCGTCGAGCGGCAGGTGCGCGGTGAGGATGCGGACCAGCCGCTCGGCCGGCTCCAGTCCGGTCTCCTCGGCAATGGCCGCCAGCCGCTGTCCGGAGAGCCAGAACGTGTGCCGGAAGGCCAGCCGCAGCAGGTCGTCCCGGCCGCCGACGTAGTGGTTCAGCACGCCGGTTGACCAGCCGCTGCGGTCCGCGACATCGCGCAGGGTGACGGCGCCGACGCCGTCCTCGGCGACGATCGCCAGCACGGCGTCGGCGATCTCGGCACGCCGCTGGCGGTGGTCGACGATCTTCGGCATGCCCGTATTTAAACACAACCGTCTGACTTAAATACCGAGCAAGAGGGAGCGCGCCCATGACCGTGCCTGGCCCGTCTTCGCGAGACGGCGACGTCGACGCGCTGATCATCGGCGCGGGGCCGTCCGGAGCCACCGCCGCGCGGCTGCTGGCCGAGAGCGGGTTCCGCGTGACTGTCCTGGAACAGGGCGACTGGCCTGCCGCCGCCGACTATCCCAGCGACAAGCCCGAACGCGATCTGCTGGTCGCCGGTCCGTGGAATCCGAACCCCAACCACCGCGGCCGGCCGAGCGACTATCCGGTCAACGACTCCGATTCGGACGTCCATCCGCTCATGTTCAACGGGGTCGGCGGCAGCAGCGTCCTGTTCTGGGCGGAGTGGCCGCGGATGATCCCGTCCGACTTCCGGGTGCGCACCCTCGACGGCGTCGCCGACGACTGGCCGCTCACGTATGAGGAACTGGAGCCGTATTACGACGCTGTCGACGAGATGATCGGCGTCTCCGGGCTGGGCGGCAACATCGCCTATCCGCCCGGCTACGTGCCTCCCCAGCCGCCGCTGCCCATCGGCCGCATCGGCCGGATCGCGGCCGAGGGCATGAACAAGCTGGGCATCGGCTGGTGGCCGGGAACGTCGGCGATCCTGTCGAAGGGCGTCGGTTCCCGCGGGCCGTGCGCCCGCTGGGGGACCTGCGGCAGCGGCTGTCCCGAGGGGGCGAAGGCGTCCTTCGACGTCGCGATGTGGCCCGGCGCGCTGGCGGCAGGAGTCAACCTGGTGACCGGGGCGCGGGTCCGCGAGATCACCGTCTCCGGTCAGGGCCTCGCGACCGGTGCCACGTGGATCGACCGCGCGGGAATCGAACAGCACACGGCCGCGCCGGTGGTGATCTTGTGCGCCAACGGGATCGGCACTCCTCGGCTGCTGCAGTTGTCCGCGTCGTCGCGGTTCCCGGACGGGCTCGCGAATTCCTCCGGCTACGTCGGGCGCAACCTGATGATGCACCCGGTGGCGACCGTGCTGGGCGAGTACGAGAAGGACGTCGAGCCCTGGCTGGGTCCGGAGAGCCATCCGATCTGGTCGATGCACTTCGCGGAGACCGATGCCAGCCGGGGCTTTCGCCGCGGGGCCAAGTGGACGGCTGTCGTGCTCCAAGGCCCGGTGGGGCTGCTCCAGCGGTTCGCGGAGCTGCCGCTCGCCGAGCGCAGCGGCACGGCCGGGCATGAACTCGTCGAGCGGCTCTACGGCCGGGCGTTCGAGATTTCGGCGTCCATCGAGGATCTGCCCGCCTTCGACAACCGGGTCGTCCTCGACGCGGACCTCGTCGACAGCGACGGCATTCCGGCGCCGAAGATCCGCTACACGATGTCAGACGAGAGCAAACGCGCGCTCGACTGGCATCTGGACCGGATCACCGAGGTCCACGAAGCGGCCGGGGCCGTCTCCACCAAACGCGTGGACTTCGGGGGCGAGACCGGCTGGCACCTGCTCGGCACCGCCCGGTGCGGCACCGATCCGGCGACCTCGGTGGTCGACGGATACGGGCGGTCGCACGACGTCCCCAACCTTTACGTCTTCGACGGCAGCGTTTTCGTCACGTCGTCCTCGGTCAATCCGACGCCGACGATCACCGCCTTCGCGCTGCGCGCTGCCGAGCACCTCGTCGAAACCGCCGCCGGCCAAAGGATTCCGCTGTGATCGATTTCCCCGACGACCAAGCCCGCGCCGGCGCTGCACGCCTCGCCGACCTGTGGTTTCCCGGCACCGGACGGTCGCCCCGGCTGACCGCCCTGCCTGGCTACGCCGCTCTCGTACACCGCGCGCTCCAGGCCAATCCCGACCTCGCAGCAGCCTTCATCCAAGCCGCCGAGCTGGCCGCCGCGGCCGGCGAACTCTCGGCCGAGGCAGTCGCGGACTGGCCGGCCGAACTCGCCGAAGCGGCCTTCTATTTCCTGGCCAGCACCTACTACATGGCGCCCGAGGCACGCCGCGCGGTCGGCTATCCCGGCCAGGTCCGCAGGCCCTCGGCCGAGGCCACGCCCGACCAGTTGCTCGACGACGACCTGCTCGCCCCCGTGCTGGCGCTCGGCCCGACCTACCTCCCCACCCCGACCGAAGGATCCTGAGATGACCCCCGAGAAGATCCTCGCCGACGCGCAGCGGCGCATCGACGATCTGGCTCCGGCCCTGTACATCGGCGGCGGCTTCGTCCCGAGCACGAGCGCCGAGACGATCGAGGTGACCAATCCCGGCACCGGCGCGCGGCTGGGGGTCGCCGCGAACGGCACCGCGGCCGACGTCGACGCCGCGGTGTCGGCAGCGCGCACCGCACTGCCCGCCTGGGCGCGGACGACGCCCGGAGCCCGCGCCGAGGCGCTGTTCCGCTTCGCTGACGTCGTCGACGAGCACGCCGAACTGCTTGCCGCGCTCGAAGCGCTCAACGTCGGCAAGTCCTATGCGTACGCCACCTACGAGATTCCCCTGATCTCCGACTGCTTCCGCTTCATGGCCGGAGCCGCGCGAACCGCTCAGGCCCCGGCACCCGGCCAGTACGTCGCGGGCCAACTGTCCTATATCCGGCGCGAACCCGTCGGCGTGATCGGCGCGATCACGCCGTGGAACTTCCCGTTGCTCATGGCGGCCTGGAAGATAGCGCCGGCGCTGGCAGCGGGGAACACGATGGTGCTCAAGCCGTCCGTGCTCACCCCGCTCAGCACCCTCGTCCTGGCCGGCCTCGCCACCGGGGTCCTGCCCGACGGCGTGCTCAATGTCGTGACCGGCGCCGGCGCGACTGTCGGCCGTGCGATGAGCCACCACGACGGCATCGACATGATGGCGCTGACCGGCGGCGTCGGTTCGGGCCGGCAGGTCGCGGCGGGCGCCGCGACCACGGTCAAGCGGGTCCATCTCGAACTCGGCGGCAAAGCGCCCGTGGTGGTGTTCCCGGACGCCGACCTCGACCTCCTCGTGCAGACGCTGATCGCCGTCGGCTACGGCAACGCCGGCCAGGACTGCGGCGCCGCGACGAGGGTGATCTGCCACGAGGACGTTCGGGACCGGCTCCTGGAAGCGCTCACCGCGGCCGCCCGGCAGCTGCGCAGCGGGAACGCCGCGGCGGGCGAGGAGTTCGAACTCGGACCGTTGATCAGCGGGGCCCATCGCTCCCGCGTCGCGGCGATGGTGGACCAGGCGCGTCAGGACGGCGCCAGGGTCGTCCTCGGCGGCGAAATGCCCGCAGGCCCCGGCTTCTTCTACCCGGCGACGATCCTCGCCGACGTCGCTCCCGGGACGGAGATGGCGCGCGAGGAGGTGTTCGGCCCGGTGATCTCGGTGGAGACGTTCGCCGCCGAGGCGGAGGCGCTGAGCAAGGCGAACGACGTCGAATACGGTCTCGCGGCATCGGTGTGGACCCGCGACCAGGCCCGCGCGCTCCGGTTCACCGAGGAACTGGCGTTCGGCTCGGTCTGGGTCAACTCGCACCTCAGCTTCGCCAGCGAAATGCCGTGGAACGGCTTCGGGAAATCGGGCTACGGCCGCGACAACTCCGCCTACGCCCTCGACGACTACACGCGCACCAAGCACGTGATGCTCCCGATCGGAACGCCGGACGGCTCCTGACCGCCGGGCCCGGTGCACTCTGCACCAGACCCGTCCCCACGACGCCACTGATGTGCGTGGCATCGGCCATATCCCTTGGCGCAGCATGACTTCCTGGCCGGACGACCGGCCTGAGCAGATCGAGACGAGGAGCTCACCATGGCCGGCAACGACGCCCGCCCCGAGGCCGCCGACATCGTCATCATCGGAGCAGGGGTCTCCGGCGTGGGATCGGCGTGCTACCTCAGGGACGCCTTTCCCGGCAAGAAAATCGTCGTGCTCGAAGGGCGCGGCCGGATCGGCGGCACGTGGGACCTCTTCCGGTATCCCGGTGTCCGCTCCGACTCCGAACTCCACACCTACGGCTACCAGTTCAAACCGTGGAGCCACGAGCACGCGATCGCGGACGGGCACCTGATCCGCGAGTACCTCGAAGAAACCGCCGCCGAGCACGGTGTCGACGACCTGATCCGCTACCATCACCAGGTTGTGTCGGCCGACTGGTCCAGCGCCGAGGGCGCCTGGACGTTGCAGGTCCGGGTCGCGGTCCCCGGCCAGAAGCCGAAAACTGTGCAGCTGAAGACCAAATGGGTCTACGGCGCCACTGGCTACTACCGGTACGACGAGGGTTTCGCGCCTGGCTTCGAAGGTCGCGAAGACTTCGAGGGCGACATCCTGCACCCGCAGTTCTGGCCCGAGGACTACGACTACGCGGACAAGAAAGTCGTCGTGATCGGCAGCGGCGCGACCGCCGTCACCATGGTTCCCGCGATGACGACCGGCCCCCGCGCGGCCGAACACGTCACGATGCTGCAGCGCACCCCCACTTACATCATGACGCTGCCGCGCATCGACAAGATCTCCCAGGCGCTGTACCGAATTCTCGGGCTGCGGCGCGGATACGCGGCCACCCGGTTCAAGAACGTGTGGCGGGACTTCTTCTTCGTCGGGTACATGCTCAAGTTCCCGAACTCCGGGCGGAAACTGATGCGCAACCTGACCAAGAAGGCATTGCCGAAGGGCTACGCCGTCGACACGCACTTCAACCCGCCGTACAAACCCTGGGAACAGCGCCTGTGCATGACTCCCGACGGAGACTTCTTCAAGGCGATCTCCGCGGGCAAGGCGTCCGTCGTGACGGACACGATCGAACGCTTCACCAAATCCGGCGTCCTGCTCGCCTCGGGAGGGGAGATCCCCGCGGACGTGATCGTCACTGCCACCGGGCTCAACATGCGCATGTTCGGCGGGATCCCGCAGACGGTCGACGGGCGGAAACTGGACGTCGGTTCCTGCGTGACCTATCGCGGGATGCTGTTGTCCGGCCTGCCGAACTGGTCTTTTGCCTTCGGGTACACGAAATATTCGTCGTGGACGCTCAAGGTCGGCCTGACCGCGCAGTACGTCATCCGGCTGATCCGGCACCTGGACGCGCACGGCTACACCAAAGCCATGCCGGTGGCCGAGCCCGGAATGGCCACCGAACCGCTGCTCGACCTGAACGCGGGCTACGTGACCCGCAACGCGGACAGCATGCCCAAGCAGGGCACCAGGCTGCCGTGGCGGATGCTCACGTCGTACCAGGCCGACAAACGACTGCTCAACGGCCCGCTCTACGACGAGCATCTGCAGTTCAGCTCCGCCGGCGACCAGCAGGCGGCCCGTGCCGCCTCCTCGAGCAAGGAGCAGGTGCGATGAACACCGCGACCACCACCCGGATCTCGGCCGGGGACTGGGTACAGCGACAGCTCGGGATCGGTATGGGCAAACTCCCCCCGTCGCTGGTGAAGCGACTGGTCAAGGTGCCCGTGAACGCGGACGGCGAGCAGATGGCCCCCGAGATCGCGATGCTCATGTCCGTCGTGGCGAAAGCCCCCGATTTCAGCGACCTCAGCCCCGTCGAGGCGCGCGCCGCCGAACTGAAGGACGCGGCGATCTACGGCGAGCGCCCGCTCCCGATGAACATCGTGGAGGAACTGCGGTTGCGCGGCGGCCTCGCAGCGACCCGGTACCGCGCACGCGCCTCCTCCGCCGGGCTCATCGTGTTCTTCCACGGCGGCGGGTTCGTGCTGGGCAGCCGGGCGGTTTATGACGGCCCGGTGCGCTTGATCGCCCATCACACGGGTATGGACATCCTGTCCGTCGAATACCGCCTCGCGCCGGAAAACCCTTATCCCGCACCGCACAACGACGCGATGGCAGCCTGGGAGTTCGCCGTCGCGCACGCCGCCGAGTGGGGCGTCCCGGACGGTCGCATCGTCGTCGCGGGCGACAGCGCGGGAGGGAACCTCGCGGCGGTTCTTGCTCAGAAGCTGCGCGATTCCCGGGTGAAGCCGGCACTGCAGGCGCTGATCTATCCCGTTACCGACCTGGTCGGCTCCCGGCCCTCGAACCGCGAGTTCGCCGACTCGCCCGCGCTGACCGCCAAGCAGATCGCGTGGTTCACCGATCACTACCTGCCGCCGTCGGTCGAACGCGCCGACCCGCGCGTGTCGCCGCTGTTCGCCGAAGACTTGACCGGACTGCCGCCCGCTCTGGTGACTGTCGCCGGTTTCGATCCGCTGCGCGACGACGGCCTCGCGTTCGCCGCCAAGCTGACCGAAAGCGGCGTCCCGACGCAGCTGGTCAGGGAACCGGGCCTGGTGCACGGCTACCTCTCCTACACCGCGCTCAGCGCGACCAGCCGGGACGCGGTCAGGCGCGTCGCGTCCGCCATCACGTCGGCCATGGCCTGAACGCACCCCGATGAACCCCGGGCCGGGCGCCGGGATCGCACCCGCCGCCCGGCCCGGACACCACGCCGCCGACTGGAGCCGCCATGCTGAACCTTTCCGTCCTCCTGGAGGACTCCGCCCGCAACCATCCCGACAGAACCGCGCTGGTGCTGGACGAGAAGCGCATGACCTACCGCGAGGTCGACGCTGCGGCGAGCCAAGTGGCGAACCTCTTGGCCGAGCGCGGCGTCGCATCGGGAGACAAAGTCGCTCTCAGCTGCCCGAACCGGCCGGAGTTCGCGATCGTCTACTACGGAATCCTCAAGGCGGGCGCGATCGTCGTGCCGCTGAACGTCCTGCTCAAGCGGCGCGAGATCGCCTACCACCTCGCGGACGCCGGTGCCGTCGCGTACTTCTGCTTCGAGGGCAGCGCGGAACTCCCGATCGGTCAAGAGGGGCGTCAAGCATTCGACGACGTCGCCGCCGTCGAGCATTTCTTCCTGATCGCCGCCGTCCCGGAGACGAGCACGGCCGCGGAAACGTTGCACGAGGCTCTCGCCGGGCAACCGGAAACGTTCGAATCCGCCGTCACCGAAGCGACCGACACCGCGGTGATCCTCTACACCTCCGGCACGACGGGCCAGCCGAAAGGCGCCGAGCTGTCGCACGGAAACACGATGCTCAACGTGCTCACCCTGAACCGGATACTCCGGAACCGGCCGGCCGGCGACAGCCATGTGGTGTGCTTGCCGCTTTTCCACACCTTCGGCGCCACCGCCCAATTGCACGCCGGCTTCTCGACCGCGGCGACGCTCCACCTGGTGCCCCGTTTCGACGCCGGCCGCGTCGTCCGCCTGATGTCCGAAGAGGACATCACCTTCTTCGCCGGCGTCCCCACGATGTGGTGGGGGCTGCTGCGGGAGCTGGGCCCTGACGTCGACGTCGCCCGCATCGTCAAGAACCTGCGCATCGGAATGTCCGGCGGCGCACCCCTGCCGGTCGAGCTGATCAAGGAGATCGACGCCCGGCTCGGCGTGCGGGTCATCGAGGCCTACGGGCTGTCCGAGACCTCGCCGCTCGCGACGATCGGCGATCCCGGCGCCCCGCCCCGCCCCGGCTCCATCGGCAAGCCGGTCTGGGGCGTTCAGCTGAAACTGATCAAGCCCGACTGGACCGAGGTGACCGGTCCGGGCGAGGTCGGCGAGATCGCGGTCCGCGGGCACAACGTGATGAAGGGCTATCACGGCAGGCCCGAAGCGACCGCCGACGCCATCCGCGACGGCTGGTTCCGCACCGGCGATCTGGCCCGTCGCGACGACGACGGCTGGTACTACATCGTCGACCGCGCCAAAGACATGATCATCCGGGGCGGGTACAACGTGTACCCGCGGGAGATCGAGGAAGTGCTGCTGACCCATCCGGCGGTGTCCCTCGCGGCTGTCGTGGGCGTCCCGCACGACAGCCACGGCGAAGAGGTCAAGGCGTTCGTGATCCCGCGCGACGGCGCCGAGGTGACGCCGCGCGAGCTAGTGGAATGGAGCAAAGAACAGATGGCCGGCTACAAATACCCGCGGCTCGTCGAGATCGTCGGCTCCCTGCCGACGACCGCCACGGGCAAGATCCTCAAACGGCGGCTGCGATGACTCGCCCGCCCCGGCACGATGTGGCCGTGCTCGGCTGCGGATTGATGGGATCGGCACTGGCGCGGAGGTTCGCGTCCGGCGGCCTCGCGGTGACGGCGTGGAACCGCACGTCGCGCCGGGCCGAGGCGCTCGCCGCCGACGGCGTCCGTCCGGCCGCGTCCGTCGAAGACGCGGTGGGGAGCACCGGACTGGCTGTCGTCTGCATGTCGGATGTCGACGCGTCCCGGGCCGTGCTCGCATCGGCTTCCAGCCTCGCCGGGCGCACAGTGGTCAATCTCAGCGACGGAACCAACGACGACGTCGAAACGCTGGCGAGCTGGGTAGGAGAGCAAGGGGCTTCGTTCCTGGACGGGTCGACCTTGTGCTATCCCGACCAGATCGGCGAACCGGGTGCGATGGTGGCATTCTCCGGCCCGTCCCCGGTGTGGGCGCGGCACGAGCCTGTCCTGATGCTGCTCGGCGGGCGTTCGCGGCACGTGTCGGACGAGATCGCCGGCGCGAAGGAGCTGTACCTGGGCTGCGGCGCTTTCTTCGTGACCGCGATGAGCGGGTTCGTCGAATCGGCGGCGTGCCTGCTGCGGCGGGGCCGGACGCTCGAGGAAGTCCGGTACGCCACGCTGCACGGCATCGAGGTGCTGCGCCATGCCGCCGAGGAGGCGGCCGCCGCGATCGAGTCCGGGCGGCACGACACGGACCAGGCGACGATCCATGTGTTCGCCGAGGGCGTCCGGAGGGCACTGGGAGAGCTGGAGAGCGCGGGCGTCGACTTGTCGGTGACGACCGCGGTGTCGAAGAAGCTCGACGCCGCGGAGCGCGCCGGGATGGGGCGCCTCGGGTTCTCCGCGCAGGCGTTGCTCTAGGCCCGCTGCTCGCCGCTCTGCAGCTCCACCAGGGCCAGTGCGGTGTCGACAGCGGCCGGGTTCCGCGCGAGCGGGCGCGGGAGCAGTTCGTCCACCCGGACCAGACGGCGGTCGATCGTGTTGCGGTGCGCGAACAACCGGTCGGCCGCCTTCGAGATGTTGAACTGTTCGGCGATGAAGACCCTGACCGTGTCGCGCAGCACCCGGTCGGCGGTCGCCAGCTCGCCTAGAGTGTCCGCGACGAACTGACGCGCCTCGGCGAGATCGTTGGTCAGCAAGGAGACGAGCTGCACGTCCTCGAAATGGACGGCACGGCATCCGGACCGAAGGCGCGTCAGCAGCGACTGCGCCGCGTCGGCGTCGAGGTGGCTGCGCCGGAAGCCGTGCACGTCCGGTGCCGGCCGTCCCAGGGCGATCCGCACGTGGGGGACATCCGCCACGATCTGGTCGAGGTCTGTTCGGGAGGGCGCGGAACTCCCCGGAATCCACATCCACAGCGTCGTCGTCCCCGCGACGAGCGTCAGGCGGCGCGCGGCGCCCGCGGCGCGCATGACCCGCTCGGCCGCGTCCTCGAGGAAGGCGAGCTGATCGGGGGAGTCGCCCCAGAGGATCGCCGCCACATGATGCCCGGTGAGCGCGTAGCCGAGCTGGGCTTCCGCCCGGGGCCGGGTGATCGGGGCGCCGCGGAGCAGTAGTTGCACAGTCGCCAATCGCTCGCTTTCCGGCCCCTCGGCAAGCTCCGCCCGCGCCTCGTCGATATACGCCGCGACCGCGGCCATCGAGTCGTCCACGTACGTCACCAGGGAATCGCCGGATATCTCGACCAGCTCGCGAAGCTCGTCCTTGTCGTCGGTCGTGTCGAAGCAGAACCTCAGCCACGCGGACCAGTTGACTCGCTGCGACGCCCGCCATGCCTCGACGTCGTTCGTGTCCATTCCGCGGAGCGCGAGGTCGCGCGCGTAGTGCCGGGTGTCGGGGATCATCGCCGTCTCGACCCGGCAGCCGGGATCGTCAATGTTGGCGATCAGCCAATGGGCCAAAGTGGACGCACAGTATACACGGTCCATTTCGGACAAAATCGGGTCTTGTGCGAGGGCGCGCTCGCGCAGGCTCCGCTGGCCCGCGGCCCACATCTCGTGCGCGATCTCGGCCTGGTGCACCTGCATCTTGGCCGCGGCGGCGCGAAAAAGCTCGCGCGTCCGCTGGCTCCGTTCGTCCTCCGCGTCCACGGTTGCCTCCAAACCCGAGCCGGACGAACAGCCTAGGCGCAGAGGCGGCTGCCGTCACGAGTGCAGAGTGCACCGAACCGCCGGCCAGCGCGGTGTTCCTTGGTGTAGGTCGCTGCCCTTGACGCGAGCAAGGTGGTGTGGCCAGCCAGCCGCTTCCCGAGGAGGAGAACCCGTGTCCAGTGCCAAGCTCGCCCGCTACGTCCAGCGGATGAACGAGATCTGCGCCGCCGTCGCTGCCCACGACCTCGACAAGGTGCTCGAGTACTTCGACGACGAGTGCGTCGTCGTCAACGGCGCAGGCGGGACAGTCGGCGACAAATCGGCCCTGGCTCCGGGATTCGAGGAAATGTTCGCGACCTTCCCAGACTGGACCCCGCGAGTGGCGGCGTCCTTCCTGGAGGGCGACACCATCGGCGTTCTTTTCGAAGTGACCGGAACAGCCGGTGGCACCGGCCCGAAAGTGACCTGGATCGGCACCGGCTACTCCACCTTCGACCCGGAAACCCTGAAGATCGTCCGCGACGTCTACTTCATGGACGAGGCGGCACTGGAGCAGAAGATCAACGACGCCGCATTGACCGGCTGACCGCGGGCAGGCCCAGCAACCCCGCCAGCTCTATCGCACACCGCTGCGGACCAGCAGCTGGGATACCTGACGAACCGCCGCAGCACGGCAGGTCCGCAACGTGTGATCGTCGACCGCGAACGCGATTTCGAAGCTGAGGCCCCATGGATTCCTGCCCCGCGGTCTCACCGCCGGGCGGGAGGATCGGAGGGGCACGGGCGGCCAGTTCGCCTGTGCGTAGGCGGTGGTCTCCATGAGTGCGGAAACGGGCGTTTTCAAACGCTGCGGTTGCCGAGGCGCCGACGGCCGGATCCTGGGCAGCTGATGTCGTCGATTGCGGGCGCGGGGTCACGGGAGCTGGTATTTCCGGGTGGGGAAGCCGCCGCGTCCGGACGGGCGGAGGCGGAATGTTCGCCGGGGCGGGTTCTCGTCGCAGTGCGCGGCGCGGCAAGCACGGGCCTGCTTGTGCGATGCCGGCGGGAGAGCGTTGTCGGCCGCGACTAGCACGGGCGGACAGGGGCAGCAGTTGTGGCTGGACGCGCGGGTCGGGCCGGGCGCGCCGACGTTGCGCAGCTACCGCCGGCACGTCCGTAGGTACCCCTTTCCGTATGCGGGGCGACCAGCTGCTCGGGGGAGTTGGGCAGCTGTGACTCGCTGCACATCGACGAGAATTTTGTGTGCTTTGAGCTGGGTGAACGCTGGCTGTTTCGATGTTGTAAACGGGTGGGGATGGGCGAACCTCTAGCTAACTATCGGAGGGTAGTCAACGCGGTACGGAGGATCACCGAGCCTGCGCCGTCGGGTTTGGGGATTGGTCAGCGTTCGGTGACGGTGTCGACGGTGGGTTTGGCTCCGGCGATTCGGAAGCTGGCGGACGAGCGGATGCAGGTTCGTCTCGCGGTTTCCTTGCATACGCCGGACGATGAGCTGCGGGACACGCTGGTGCCGGTGAACAACCGCTGGTCGATCGACGAAGTGCTTTCCGCTGCGCGGTATTACGCCGACACCTCGGGTCGGCGGGTGTCGATCGAGTACGCGTTGATCCGGGACATCAACGATCAGCCGTGGCGCGCCGAGTTGCTCGCGAAGCGGCTGCGGAAGCACTTGGGCCAGCTGGTGCACGTCAATGTCATTCCGCTGAACCCGACGCCGGGCAGCAAGTGGGACGCGAGCCCGAAGCCGGTGGAGCGCGAATTCGTGCGGCTGGTGAACGCGGGTGGTGTTGCGTGCACGGTGCGGGACACGCGTGGTCAGGACATTGCGGCGGCGTGTGGACAGCTCGCTGCCGAAGGTTGAGTTGTTGGTTTCGATGTTGGAGTGTCTGTCGTGATGTATGCCCCCAGCCTGTTGGAGCCGGCTGCGGAGGAGTTGCGGCTCGCGGATGTGTGCGGCCGTGGTGCCACGGAGGTGGCGCGTGAGGCGCGGTCGTTGTTGGGTGAGCGGTTCAGTTCGGTGACGTTCATGTATGTGCTGATGCGGGCGTTCGAGGTCGAGTACACCGCAGCGCGGGACGCGGCGCTGTGGCATGAGTTCCACAGTGGGACGCGAGCCCTGTCGGATGATGACCTGGAGAAGCTGCTCGCTCCCTGGCTCAGCCGCTGATCTTGGCGGTGCTCGCTGTAGCTCGTCTTCGGCGACGCTTGCCAAGTTAGCTTGCCCGGCATGTATGAACAGCACGGGCCGGTCGGTCTGCCTCGAGAACGTGGATGCTATTCGGTCACCTGAGTCGGTTCCAGAGCGTGTGTTTGGCGAGCGCGGAGAGTATCTCCTTCTCAAGCGTTCGTGCTGTCGGGCCATCGGCGGAGACGGCCCACGAGACGTGCAGATTGGCTCGTTCGAAGGCGAGCACGCCCCATTGCAATGCGCGACGGGCGTGGCCGCCGTCGACTTCGCGGATGCGGTCGTGCAGCCATTGCGAGTCTGCGAGTGCGCGGTCGAGGACGACTTAGCCGAGGCCGCTTGCGAGGGCTTTGCCACGTGCGTAGACCGTTAGGCGCCCGCGAATGCCTTTACCATGGCGTTCGCCGGCCATGCCGACGTAGACCAGCTCGCCGTCGGCCCCTTCACGTGCTAGGTAGACGCCAGGCACAAGCGGTGCCAACTCGTGAGCTGCGGAGAAGGGTGCCCAGTCCGACCAGTCAGCGAGCCGGTGGACGATCTCGAGCGCGGTCGACTTCACTTCCGCAGTATGACGGTTGCGCACGGCTCCAACGGGTCAGCAAAAGTCGACGTGTCTTACGTGCCAGATGACCAACCTGCGGCCACCCTGGGGCGATGGTTGCTGCGACCTTCGAGGAGAAGACCTACGAAACCGCGTATAACGCGGATCTCATCGCGGGTGCGGGCGGCAACTGGCGGGTCTTCTCGCCTGGACAAGTCCTGGAGAAAGTGACTGGCTTCGACGTCGCCGCGGATCCTGGTCCCGAGCATCTGATTTGGCGAGTACTTCGGGTGCCTCGTCCTCGAGGTCTGTCGCTCATGCCGTCGCATTGGGCATCATCGCGATCCGGCGTGCCGAAGGCGCGGGAACTGCCAAGTATGCCCCTGAGCCTGATTCTCCAGTTCAAACGGCCGGAATACCTCTATGGTTCGCGAGCTGCCCAGCGACGGCTGTGGCACGGTCCTTACTACCGGTTTTCTCGCAGCACAGAGCAGCACTCTGTCTTGAAGAGGCTGGAGTCGAAGCTCGCTGACGACGCCATCGTGCGATACGCATCGCCAGCTTTTCATACGTTGGGGGAGTTAGAGGAGGCGCAAATGGAACGAAAAGTAATTGCGCTATCCGGACACGTGGCTCCCAGTGTTTTTGGGCGACATCGGGTGTGGACGTATAACGCGGCCGGCACGTATGGGCGCGGAAACCCGGCAGGCAGGGCGCGGCCTGTTGAAGCATTCGACGATCTGTTCGCGTCGTTGATCGGCGTTTCAAGCGGGCGTGGATAGATGGTCAAGTATGACGACATAATCGAGCATGTCGCGGTACTTGCGGATGCATGTCGACATCGAAATCGGCAGTTGCGTGGCGTGGTGGCCGAATGGGCTGCAAGCTTACGCAGGGTGGACATCCCGTTGAGTTTGATACCCCAGTTGTCGGACTATGCAACTGTGCAGACATTGACAACGTGGTATGGTGCCGGATGGTGGATCTTTGATCGGCGTGACGTCAGTGTTGGGGCGGGTTGAATAGTCGACGCGCTTGAGTGAGTTCTTCGGGTGTGAGGCAAGGGTCGCCAATGACTGATAGAAGAGATGTATCCCAATCGCGCAGGCCGTCGCGGCGTGGGGTAAGTAATACTCCGACGGATAAAAGGTTCGCAGGTCTATCTAGGCCCTCCCAGAGTTCGTGATGCCGGAGCAGCATCCAATACTTGAAGTTGTTTGACGTAGCCTCGTCGTATTTCGAACACACGGCGAAGCCGAGTTGTGGGCCGTCTGCTGCGCGGAAGATGCGTGATCGCCACGCGACGGTGCCCTCGTCGGCGTCAGCCACTGCCGACAAGCCGCCGAGTAGATGCCTGCCGAGGTCGGTTCGGTGGCCGACGGGAAGGCTGTCGATGGCGGCGAGGACGGTGACTCTGTCCTTCTCAGGTCTGTTGTTCAGGGGGCTGTGAGCGATGTCTTCGCAGATGATGCGGACGAGGCCGTGGGCTTCGTTGTCGTCGCTGCCGGCGGGTGCGGTAGGCAGGAGTGGGGCTGACACTTGGGAGCCGGTTGGGCCTAATTGCGGAACAGGAGGACCGGGTGTCGCGGCGGCATCTTCCACGGCAAGTTCGTAGTACCGTGCGGGCTCGTCGCCAAGACGTGCCGTGGAGGTCTCTACCCGATCCAGGTACCCGAGGACGGCGGCGGTGGAGCGCAGTTGCTGGAACAAGAACTCCCAGTCGCGTCGAAGCAGTACGACGACCGGAATCCGCTCCGCTGGTGGGGTGATCGGGCAGTCGTCGGGTGGTGCAGGGTGGTCGATGATGACGACGCCGGTCCAAGTGATACGCGGCCCGTCGATGTCGATGGCGCGTCCGCGTCCGTTGGTCATGATCGTGGTGATCGCGGACAGCTGGCGGGCTGTTCCTCCGACTTGCCGTGCAGCTTCAGCGATCTTCTTGCCGAGCCAAGATCGTTCTTTATCGGGCGTGCCGGGTTCGGCATCGCGACTCTTGACCTGCGTTATGAGACCGCGGTCGCCAACGACGATAAGGCCATCGCTGATCTCACGCACGCCGCCGCGGCCCTTGCGCATGCTCATGGGTGATAAGACGAAGTCCGGAAGGCCCCAGGTCGCGGCCGCGTTCCGGGTGGCGCGTTCGGCGGCGTAGCCGCGCGGTGCATACGGACTGAGCGTCGTGGCTTCGGGGATCGATCGCTCGAAGACGCCTTGCTGGGTTTTGACGAGGAATGTTGACGTCCGGTCGTCGGTGACGATGCCGATCCCGGAGTCCGACTGGGCGAGGTCCCGGAGTTCCTCCTCGGTCCATGCGCGTGCCGATCGGACGGCTTCGATCCAGGGGGAGGGGCTGTCGCTATCCGGCGTGATGGCCTGGGCGACTGGGAGATCGCCGGTCACCTCTTCGAACGCGGCGATGAACATCGTCACCGTCCGGACGACTTCGTTGAGTCCCTCGTCCAACGCGCTCGGGCTTTGGTCGGCGCCCGATGGAGTGTCGGCGAACGAGATGTCTATGAAGCTGTTGGGCATGACGGAGATTTCTGCGTCTTGGGAATAGCCTGCCAGCGTGTAGCGCGCGAGTACCTTGTCGGGGGCAGCGGGACCAGGTGCGCAGGTCTCGACGTGTTCGATTGTGACAGGTGCGTCCACGAAGAACTCCGGCTCACCCGGGGTCACCCAGGCGCCGACTTGGTTACCGTCGTAAAGGAGGTCCGTCCACAGCATCAGCTTCGTGAGGCCGGCACGCAAGGTGAGGACGAAGGGAGAGTCTTCGTCTTCCCAGAATGGCTGAGACCGAACCACGAGGCTCGCCAAGTCGTTCGGTATACCGTCGAGGCAGCTCTCGTGTAGTAGGAGGTTGAGACCCTCGGCTGACGCGGCGATAGGGAAGAATCGGGGATTCTCTGGCCTGCGGATGCGTCGGATGGCCGAGTATATCTCCAGCGCTCGAGATATGAGCGAGTCGAGTGCGGCCCAGAGTTCGTCGACGCAGAGTTGAAGCTTGGCGGTCAGGGCTGCCTGTGCACCATCCGGCCACTCGGCTGTGACGCTGACGACGCCTGTGCCATTGTCGTTGGTTGACACAGACAGATCGAAGAGGTCATCGTCGAGGAGTTGTGCCCACGAGTCGGTCATGGACTTGCGCGCGTTCTTCGCGCTTTCCACATGGTCGCGCGCTTCGGGGTAGTGTTCGCCAATCATCGCTTCAGTCTCAGTCGGGGCGTTTTCTAGGAGTTAGCTAAGATTGTCAATTTGCGTGGGCGGTAACTCTTTTGATCGGCTTGTAAAAGTAAAATGCCACGTCGGGGTGTACGCCGAAGGGGAGCCAGTTCTTTCCCAGGAGGTCGGGGAGAGGCTGCCTGTCTTCAAGCACGGTGAAACCGTGTGTCCTGTAGAACTTCCGGAGCGCATCGGTGTTCAGGTCGGTCGTCACATTGCCGAACCACACGCGGGTGCCGCGTTCGCGAAGTACTGTCTCCATGTGGGCCAGCATGGCGCCGCCGATACCTTGACCGCGCATCTCGGGTTCGACGGCCATCAAGTCAAGCTCGCTATGCTTGTCCAGCACACTGCGATAGTCGCGGTCTTCGGGCAGTGGGAACTTCGAGGAAGCCTCAGGTCGGAGCATGCTTACGCCGGCTGCCAGCTGGGTCCTGCAGCTTGACGCGGCACCGAGGAGCTTGCCGGATTCCGGGGAGCGGTACTGCACGACGAGCGGGGCGTACATCCCGTCGGCATCGGTCATCGGAACCGCCGTCGGAGCGATGTCGTCGAACACGCGGTGGAACAGGGCCAGCACGTCCGCGCGTTCTTCGTCGGTGTCGGCGTGCGTAATCATGAATGAGTCGTCGCCGCGGCTGTCGGCGTCGTTACGGGGAGCGAGAGCCGTTACCTGGTCGTGTCGTGATCGTGGCGGTTGGACGGCAGCGGTCTTCGGGCGCAGGCAATGAGGCTAGCCTGCTGAGCAAGCCTTACGGAGCCGTACCTGTATTTCTTGGTGCGTCGTGGCCAGGCTTGGAATGGCCACGACGCACCTGTTCGCATTTTTGGCGCGATGACGTGCTATCTGCCGATGAGGTGGGCAATCGCGTCATAGCCCGCAGCGGCGACCAGCCCAGCAGTTCCTGAGGCCAGCCAACGGAATCGCTCGAGGGATCGTAAGCGGGCCTCATGGTCAGCTCGCTCAGCAGCGAGGAAGTCAGACGTAGCTTCCATCTTGGCGAGGCGGCGCAGGTTCTTTCGGCCGAGTGTCACGTGAGTGGTGTTTGCGGCGCACGATGGGCACCCTTGTGTGGGCTTGGGCATGAGGAATCTACCCTTTCGGGTTATTCCTGGTACCCATCTCCAGGCGACCGCGTGCGTGGGACGTGCCCAACTCACACCGATGCGGTGCGGGTGCTTGCGTCCGACTTTAGCACTGCGGGCCTGCGCGGGGGATCCATCGGTCATGTGGCGGGAGGTAGATTTTCGCGCGCCACGCGAGGCGGTACTCGTCGGGGACGGTCTCGCTCTCCGGAGCCAAGCTCTCCGCAGGCCCTGCGGGCACTCGTTCTGGCGACATATCGAGAAATTCCGACGACGGCAGAGCCGGAGGAACCGCAAGATCCACGAGATCGGCCGAGTCGAGTCTGGTATGGCCGTGTTTGCATCCGACCTGCCACCATCGGGTGAGCCCGTCAAAGCTGTCGGCAAAAGCCCAGTTACACACGCCATGTTTAGGCTTGCCGCTCGATGTTCTGCCGACGAAGTATATCCGGCTGCCGCCACCGTGAAGTGCGAAGCAGTACACCCGGGCGAGTAGGCAGCCCTTCTCGCGGCAACGCACGGCCACCTGGGGAACGGACGTGCGTCGACGTGGGCTCATGGCCTGTAGCTGCGACGCGTACCAGTCGTTCACCTTCTGCCATAGCGCGAGTTCGGCTGGCCATCTCACCGACTTCGTCCATTGCTTGAATTCCTCGAAGTCAGCTGGGTCTTTCGAGCGAAACCATCGTTCGTTGAGCTCCTGGCGTCGTTCGTAGCCTGCCGTTGCTTCCAGTTCGGCCTGCCACACCTCACGTGGTTCGTGGATCATCGGTCCAGCTCCCGGGTCAAGCCATCGCAGTCGTGCTCAGGCGAGTGCCAGATCGGAAGGTACGCCGAGGGCGTAGCGGCAGGCAACGAGGTGTCTGTGTGAGCGGCTGCGGTCGCCGGCACCTGGCGAGGGCGATCTTCGAGGTCCGGAGCCGCACTGGTCGCTATGTCGAGCCTGTTAGAGGATGCCAGACAGGCCCGGTACTCGATTCCGCGCAGCTAGTGCGCAGACGTCAGAGTTCACCTTGCTCAGGCCCCCAGTGACGTCGAGATTTACGAGCGCCTGACGTCGAAGAGCACCGACACGGCCACGCAGGCTCACGGTTGCATCGAACGCAGCTACCGTGCAGGTCTGATTGCGGTCGACGAGGGTGAGCGCGTGAACTCTTTTAGTCAAACTTGCTGGTCAGAGTGTTGTAAGAGGGTAGGCATGGGCGAGCCGCTGGCGAACTACAAGCGTGTGGTGGCTGCGGTGCGTCGGATCACGGATCCCGCGCCGGGTGGTCTGGGTATTGGGCAGCGTTCGGTGACGGTGTCGACGGTGGGGCTTGCTCCGGCGATTCGGAAGCTGGCGGACGAGCGGATGCAGGTTCGCTTGGCGGTGTCGCTGCATACGCCGGATGACGAGCTGCGGGACACGTTGGTGCCGGTGAACAATCGTTGGTCGGTGGACGAGGTTCTTTCGGCTGCGCGGTACTACGCGGACACTTCCGGCCGTCGCGTGTCGATCGAGTATGCGTTGATCCGGGATATCAATGATCAGCCGTGGCGGGCGGAGTTGCTGGCGAAGCGGTTGCGGAAGCATTTGGGCCAGTTGGTGCACGTGAACGTGATTCCGTTGAACCCGACGCCGGGTTCGAAGTGGGATGCGTCGCCGAAGCCGGTGGAGCGCGAGTTCGTGCGGCTGGTGAACGCTGGCGGCGTGGCGTGCACCGTGCGGGACACGCGTGGGCAGGACATTGCTGCGGCGTGTGGCCAGTTGGCTGCTGAAGGCTGAGTTGTTCGTTTCGATGTTGGAGTGTTTGTCGTGATGTATGCGCCCAGCCTGTTGGAGCCGGCTGCGGAGGAGCTGCGGCTCGCCGATGTGGTGGGTCGTGGCGCGACCGAGGTGGCGCGTGAGGCGCGGACTCTGTTGGGTGAGCGGTTCAGTTCGGTGACGTTCATGTACGTGCTGATGCGGGCGTTCGAGGTGGACTACACGGCGGCGCGGGATGCGTCGCGGTGGCACGAGTTCCACGGCGGTCCGCGGGCGTTGTCGGATGCTGATCTGGAGAAGCTGCTCGCTCCCTGGCTTGCCCGCTGACCACTGCGGTCGGCCGCTGGGAGGCGCGGTCAGCCCGCGTGCCCGGCGAGTTGCTGGTGTTCTCCGGATCCTTCGAAGCGTGGTGGCTCCTCGAGCCCAGAGATGCTCGTCCCAGACAGTGGAGGCGAGTAGGGCGTTGCTTGGTTAGCGGTGCTCGCTGAGGTGCAGGCGTCTCGCGGTACTTCCCTGGTCGACGTCACCGTCGCCGCCCCCGGCGGGCCGAAGAAGATCACCAGCACCGCGCACCAACGCTGGCGGGATGCGACCACGCACACGTGGACCGATGCCTCCAACCTCCGGCCAGGCGACCTCCTCGACTCACCTGGTAACGGTCACGCCGCCGTCCAAACTCTCAGCCGCTACACCACTAGCATCCGTACCTACAACCTCACTGTCGACACCACCCACACGTACTATCTGGCGGCGGGCAAGACTCCCGTACTCGTTCACAACGGATACCGTGACAAGATTGCAGAAGTTCGCGAGTCGCATGACGAGGTCCGCCAAGGGTCGTGGAACCCGGATTCTGGTGGTGGCAACGACTACCTGTTCTTCCGCGAGGGGAACGACCTTCTGCTGACGAAGAGTGACGGGCAGTTTGTCACCATGTTTCCAATGGACAAGCCAAATCGTTGGTTCGAGCAAGCGAATCCCCGCTGATTAAGGTTTAGCGAATGACTTATGGAGAGGTAGTCGATCTGCGGCCCGGTCAGCGGCTGCGTGCTGCGTTTGGCGTGAAGTATGTCGCGGACGGCGTTCCGGACGATGCATCCTGCGAAGCTGTGGAGTTGATACTTGACGGAGGCCCGTCCGTTCTGTTGTCTGCTGATACGGACTGGACTCTCCGGCTAATTGAAGGTCGATGGCCGACCCTGCCTGAATGGTGTTGGCCTGTCGAGTCATGGGACTTTGAGAAAATTCCCGAAATTGGGTCTCCTGGCCTCGACGTCATCATCTCGAAGTCTGAGATGTTAAATGCTGTCGGCGAGATATGCGGAGTAATTCTGGAGTTTCCCGCGGCGCTTCTGACCGTCAGTTCAGGGGAGGCTGTAACGTGGAGCTTCTCCCGTAAGGATGGCTGATTGCTTCATAAGGGTGTGTCTCAATTTCGAGGGAATGGCAGTTTTGCGTCCTGGTGCGGGTGAGGTGGCGGTAGCCAGTGAAACAGACCATTGTTCGTTCGCTGACCTGTCGGTCGTCGCCGCTCGGTGCGGTTGCGGCTGAGATCTTCTCTCGGCGGGACTGCGGACGCACTGAGAAGAAATGTGTGCTGAGCTGCGTAAGCGGAGGTGCGCGCGGCAGTATTTCACGTGCATTCGCTTTCCAGCCGTGATCGAAACGTGGAAAACTCACGCGGGCTGCACGGCCTCGACAGCGATCGTCGCCTGTTCGATGACGCTGGCCGCAGCTGTCGATCGGCAGTAATTGTGCCGCGGTCTCCTCATGGCAGGACTGAAGTCATATCGGGAGTCTGATCGCGCGCTGACCTGCGCAGATGTCGCGTGCGCGAGCGTTGTAAATGGGTAGGGATGGGTGAGCCTCTAGCTGACTATCGGAGGGTAGTCAACGCGGTACGGAGGATCACCGAGGCTGCGCCGTCGGGTTTGGGTATTGGGCAGCGTTCGGTGACGGTGTCGACGGTGGGTCTTGCTCCGGCGATTCGGAAGCTGGCGGACGAGCGGATGCAGGTTCGCTTGGCGGTTTCCTTGCGCACGCCGGATGACGAGCTGCGGGACACGTTGGTGCCGGTGAACAATCGTTGGTCGGTGGACGAGGTGCTGTCTGCTGCGCGGTATTACGCGGACACGTCGGGTCGGCGGGTGTCGATCGAGTATGCGTTGATTCGGGATATCAATGATCAGCCGTGGGGGGCGGAGTTGCTGGCGAAGCGGTTGCGGAAGCATTTGGGTCAGTTGGTGCATGTCAATGTGATTCCGTTGAATCCGACGCCGGGTTCGAAGTGGGATGCGTCGCCGAAGCCGGTGGAGCGCGAGTTCGTGCGGCTGGTGAACGCTGGCGGCGTGGCGTGCACGGTGCGGGACACCCGGGGCCAGGACATCGCGGCGGCCTGCGGGCAGCTTGCCGCCGAAGGTTGAGCGAATAGTTCAGAGTGGAGTAGTTGTCTTGTTGTGTGCGCCGAGCCTGCTCGATCCGGCGGCTGAGGAACTGAAGCTGGCTGATGTCAACGGCCCCCAGACGGCGGTGGACGTGGCCCGGACGGCTCGTACCCTGCTGGGCGAGCGGTTCGACTCGGGCAGCTTCATGTACGTCCTGATGCGTGCCTTCGAGGTCGACTACCACGCGGCCCGCGAGGCGTCGCGGTGGCACGAATTCCATGGCGGAGCGGCGGCGCTGTCGGACGACGCGCTGGAGAAGCTGCTCGCTCCGTGGCTTGCCCGCTGATTTAGACACTGCACGACGGGCGACCACGCTCCTGAACCGGCTATCGGTGTCTTAGTCGAAGTACCGCTCGATCCATGGGCCGAGCAGCCGTATGCAGTCGCCCCGCAAACGGGTAGCGAATTCGTCGATCGCGGTGTCTGAAGGCGTCCGGATCGCCGTCCAGCGCGGTGACAGCGGCTTCCACGTGGACGAACACTTCCGTTCGCGAACGGCCGTCCAGGTCCGGGCGGCCAATCCGGAAAACGACAGCTTTAAGTTCTTCACCTCGTTTTGCAGCGGAAAGGCCGCGCAGGCGCTCACGACATTGCCGATGAGTGACTCCAGCGTCAAATGGCCGATGTGCGTGGGCGACTTGCCGCATCCATGAAGCTTCAGTGGCGACTGCGAGCGTCTTCGGCACGTGGGGCCTAGGCGCGCCGTGCCAACGGATTTCGCTCTCTGGCTCAGTTCGCGCTACCCGCGGATTCGTGCACCCGGTAAAGGCGTCGCCGACTACCGCGTAGACGGTGATCGGTCCGCTGCCGGGTTGTGCGGTGGCTTGCCAGGCGTTTCCGTCGGGGATGCCGGGGGCCGGGGAGGGCAGGTTGGTGATGCCGCCGCCGGTGACGGTGCCGGTGGGGTTGGTGGTGAGGATGCAGTCGGGGTGCAGGTCGGTCCATCCGGTGATGAGCGCACCGCCAGCGGATGTGACGGTGCCGTGGGCGGCGGGCAGGTCGGTGGCGGTGGCCGGGTTGATGGTGGTGCCGAGTTCGGGGCCGTGGCAGCCGAGGGTGAAGTGGGGGTTGAAGGGGTAGGTGCCGAGGGCTTTCGCGGCGGGGATGACTTGGCTTTGGATGTGGAGCTGGTCCAGGACGCCGGTGGCTTCGGTGCGCAGGGCGACGGGGGCCAGGGCGAGCGGGGCGTAGCCGCGGCGGGTGAGGTCTGCTTTGGCGCCGCCGAGTGCGTGGGTGGTCAGGGAGATCGTGCAGATCCCGATGACAACGGCGGTGAGCGGCCATTGTGGACGGACGAACGTCGCGAGCGCGAGGAGCGCAGAGGTAGCTAGAGCACTGGCGATGGCGTAGCGGCTGATGAGGCCGATGTTCCCACCAGGGGCTAGTGCGCTGGTGCGGCCGAGGGCGACGAGAACGGCGAGGGCGGCGGCGTATCCGGCGATGCCGATCCATCCGGCGGCGCGCGGGTCGTTCTTCGCTGAAATCCCGCAGGCGGCCAGAAGTGCGGCGGTGAGGGCACCGGCGAGGACGGCGGTGACGGCGTGGTCTCCGGACCAGAGGCTGCCGAGTGCAGCGGCGGCGACGGAGAGGCGGCCGTCGGGGTCGAGTGCGGTGGTGGCCAGGGATTGGGCGCCGGCGGGTTTGGTGAGCAGCCAGCCTGCGAGGACGACGACCCCGGCGGCAGCCATGGCGATGGTTTTGCTGCGGTGTTCCCGGCGGAGCAGGAAGATCGCGGCGACGATGAAGAACGCGGGGAGTCCGGCGCCGAAGCTGAGGCTGGCGAGCAGCGCAGCGGTCGCTGCGGTCCACAGGCGGCCGCGGTGGGCTTGGGAGACGGCGAGGACGGTGGAGAAGACGGCGGGGATCCAACTGATGCCGTTGGTGCCTTGCAGCCAGATCTCGGCCAGGTGCGAGGTGAACAGCAGCCACGACATCCCGGCGGCGAGTGCCGCTTTCCGGTGCGGGGACAGGGACGCGGGCAGCATCGAGTACAGGCAGGCACCGATCCCGGCGACGAGGGCGACGGTGAGGACGGTGAGGACGCGGTTGTCGCCGCCGAACCAGGCGGCGTCGGCGTAGAAGAGCAGCGAGGGGAGCACGAAGGGCTGGTCGAGGTGGTAGGTGAACACCTGGCCCAGCACGAGGTTTCCGCGGTCGTCGGTGATTTTCGCGAGGACGTGCCAGTAGTCGAGCAGGACGTGCGCGCGCGGGGCGTGCAGGGCGGTCCACAACGCCAGAGCGGCGGGGACGGCGGCGAAGGCTGCCAGGGCGGCGATTCCGACGCGGGGTCTTCGGGCGGCGGGCAGCACGGCGGCGGGGGAAGCGAGCGCGGTCAAGACCTCTCCTAGCGATCTGGAGTCACCCGGTCGGCGGCCTGCCGGACGTGCCCGCTGCGTGCGGCGGATTTTTCGGTGTGACCTGCTGCTTTTACCGTGTCCAGGGCGGTCTGGACAAGAGTGTTGCTGATCTCTGTCCCGGAGGTAACGCCGAGATCAGCTCACGGCGTACCGGGCGGCGATGGTGCGGACGGCCTCGTCGACTACCTGCGCGACGCGTTCGGCGGTCACTTCCCAGCCTGGCACCAGGAGCGTCGGCCAGAAGACGTAGTTCGAGATCATGCCCAGGAACTGGGTGGCCGCGAGGTCCGCGTCCTCGATCCGCACCGTGCCCGCCTCGTGTTCGGCCAGGAGGTAGCTGCGCACGGACTCGAAGTAGGGCATCTTTCCCTGCGAGAACTGCGCATGCGCCAGTTCGGGGAACCGCGGCAGTTCGGCGATGACGATCCTGAACAGGTCGGTCATCTGGGCGCGGCCGAGCAGTTCGGCGTAACGGCGGCCGATGATGCCGAGCCCGTCGACGACGTTGCCCGGCGGCGGGGGATCCACCTCGTCAGCGGTCGACCAGGACTCGGTCACGATGGCGTCGAACAGCGCGGCTTTGCTCGGGAACTGCTTGAACAAAGTGGCCCGCGAAACGCCCGAGCGCTCCGCGATCCGCGCCAGCGATGTCCGGTCGTAGCCCAACTCGAGAAACAGGGCGGTCGCGGCCGTCACGATCAGCGCGCGCTTCTCCTGGGCGACGCGCTGGTGATACGTCGGCACGACCTTGCTCATGAGCCGAGCATACGAGGTGAGTGGCTTGACTCGCCACTGCCGCCGACCTAGCCTCGGAGAGGTGAGTCAACCGGCTCACCATCGGCTGTCGCTCATCGAAGCCGGCCATTCCCCTCGTACCGAAGGAACATCTGATGCCCCGCTTCGAAAATCAGACCGTGCTCGTTACCGGCGGGACCGGCGGCCAGGGCTCGAACCACGTGCGCGCCTTTCACGCGGAGGGAGCGAACGTGGTGATCGGCGGCCTCAATGCGGAACGCGGTGCCGCGCTCGTCGACGAGCTCGGGACGCGCGCACGCTTCGTCCGTCTTGACGTTGCAGACGAGAGCTCGTGGTCCGCCGCTGTGCTGGCCGCGGAGAACGCTTTCGGGGCGCTGAACGTCCTCGTCAACAACGCGGGTGTGCAGAATCCGCCTGCGACAATCGAAAACACGGACCAGGCCACGTGGTCGCGCATCCTCGACATCAACCTCACCGGGACCTTCCTCGGCATCAAGGCCGCAGCCCCCGCTCTGCGCCGCGCGGCTGGGGGAGCCATCGTCAACATCGCCTCGGTGATGGGCCTGGGCGGCACAGCGCACTACGCGCCGTACGTCGCCAGCAAGTGGGCCGTGCGAGGTCTCACCCAGACGGCCGCGCTCGAGCTTGGCCGCGACCGCATCCGCGTGAACGCCATCCATCCCGGCGTGATCTCGACTCCGTTCATCCACGAACCGGCAGTCGGTGCTGCGGTGGCAATCGCCGATTTCTGCTCGCCCGAGCCGTTCGCTGTTCCACGGCTCGGGGAGCCTGCTGATGTCAGCCGTCTTCTGCTGTTCCTTGCGTCGTCGGACGCGTCGTTCGTCACGGGGTCGGAGTACGTCATCGACGGCGGGCTCCTCCTCGGTCCCGCCCTCCAGGCCGAGGCTGCGTGAGCATTCCGGACAAGACCGGGTCGGGCGACTCCCTGGCTTGCCCGCTGACCGTTTCGTGCCTCAACGGCCGTAGTCGCTCCGTCGGGTGGTGCCGGGTGCACTGCCTGGCTCGAATCGGGGTGCGGAGTGTCGTACCCAAGGGCGAACGCGATGGCGACAGTGAGTCCTCACGTTCGACCGACAAGGACACTCAGATGCCCACTCAACGACGAGTGCGTGGTGCTGCCGCCGCAGGCGTGGTCGCGGTCGCCACCGTTTTGATCGGAAGCAATGCCCGCAGGCGTGACGAGTCGTTCGGTCTGCAGGCGCGGCCTCGCAAGGCCCGGGTCGTGCGCAAGATCCCCCAGGCGTTGCCGCAGGTGAAGAGCCGGTGGTCGGTTTTTCTCGCCTACGGGTTGCTCGCCGCCGCGAGTCAGGCGCTTTTCGTGAATTACGCGCCGGTGACCGCGGATGCCGCGCGGCATTTCGGGGTTTCCGTCGGCGAGATCGGGTGGCTGTCCCAGGTTTTCCCGTTGATCTACGTCGTACTCGCCATCCCGGCCGGGCTCGCGCTCGACCGGTTTCTCCGGCCGGCGCTGATCGCGGGCGCGGTCCTCACTGCGTGCGGGGCCTTCCTGCGCCTGGTCAACGACGACTTCACCTGGGCTTTCATCGGACAGGTCGTCGCCGCGGTGGGGCAGCCGCTCATCCTCAACGCCATCCCGGGGCTCGCGGTCGGGTACCTGGCCGCGAAGGACCGCGCGACGGGAATTGCCGCGGCGTCGTCGGCGACGTTCGGCGGCATGGTCTTGGGGTATCTGCTCGGCGCGTTTCTGCCCGGCGAGAGCAACATCCGCACCCTCACGCTCATCACCGCGTTGATCGCATTGGATGCCGGGTTGTGTGTCGTCGGAGCGCTGCGCGTGCCACCGGCGCAGGCGAACCCCAGCGGCGGTCTGCGGGCCTTCCGCGCGGCGTTCGGGAATCGGTACGTCCGCCGGTTGTGCGCGGTTGTCGCCATTCCGATGGGCACGTTCATCGCGCTCGCGACCTTCGCGCAACCGTTGCTGGCACCGGCCGGGATTCCGGAATCCACCGTGGGGCTCATTCTCGCGTTCACCATGATCGCCGGTGTGCTCGGCTGTGCGGTCGTGCCGGTGTGGGCGGATCGGCGGGGCCGCGAGGTCGGGCTCATGGGCGCGGGGATCGCGTTCACCGCAGTGGCGTGCTTGCACCTGGCCTTGGTGCCGAGTGTCCCGATGGCCTACCTCGCGCTGCTGGGGACTGGTTTCGTGTTGCTGCCCGCACTGCCCATCGTGCTTTCGCTGAGCGAGCGGCACGCCCTCGACGCGGAGAGCACCGCGGCTGGGCTCATCTGGATGGCGGGCAATCTGGGCGGAGTGCTGCTGGCGACAGTGGTCGGCTTCCTCGTCGCCAGCCCGGCCATCGCGTTCGCGGCACTGGCCGGGGCGACTCTGCTGGCACTTCCGGCACTGCACTGGTTCCGGAAGCTGGAGCAGTAGCTCAGTCGGAACCGTCGGCCATGACTTCCGGCGCGATGTCCAGCACCAGCAGCGCGGCCGCGACATGCGTGGGGTTGTTCTCGACCTTGACGACCGAAAGTTCGTTGGCGCGCGAGACTCGCCGCTCCACGGTGTTGCGGTGTGCGTAGAGGTTGGCGGCCGCCCGAGTGGTGTTGAAGCCGCACTGCACATAGGTGAGGAGTGCCTGCCGTAGCGCCGGGTCGGCTTCGGCCAGCGGACCGAGAGTGTTGACGACGAACCGGCGCGCGCTGTCGCGATCCTTCGTGAGCGCGTCGATCAATTCGACGTCCGCGTAAGCCGTGAACCGGCGGTCGGAGCCGAGCCGGACGATCAGCGCCTGCGCCGAGAGCGCGTCTTGGTGGCTGGACCGGAACCCGTCGAGCCCGCGTCCCGGCCGTCCCGCTGAGACGCGAACCTCGTTGACCGACAAGATCTTCTCCGCCGGATGCAGGTCCGGGACGTCCGCTCCGGACAGCCAGATCCAGCGCGAGCTGGTGCTGGCACGGGCGACCAGCGTGCTCCGGCTCGCGTCGGAGGAGCGCAGGGCCGCGGTCGCTTCCTCCAGGCAGTCCTGCCGGCCGGGATCGTCGACCCACAGCACGAGACCCACGTGCCACCGCCCCATCCGGTAGCGCAACCGCCGCTCGGCCAGATCCTCCGACACCGGCGTGCCGCTGGCGATCATCTGGATCAGGGCGATCGCCTCGGCGTCCGCGTTGCCCATCGCGGCGGCAAGGCTGGTCTCGTGCAGGGTCGCGACCGAGTCGAGCGCGTACTGCATCAGCGACTTCGCCGACACGTCCAGGACGTCGACGAGCAGGTCCCGGTCCGCGCAGTGCGCCGAGCATTCCTCCAGCCAGCGGCGCCAGCCAAGCCCCAGCGCCGCCCGCCAGCCCTCGGCGAAGTCGGGTGCGATGCCGCGCGCGACGAGATCGCCGATGTACGCGGCGATCCTCGGCCCGACGTAGGGCTCCACCCGTTGTCCCGGACGCTGGATGTTCGAGGTCAGCCACTGCACGAGGTCCGAGCGGTTGAGCTCGTGGTCCTCTTCGCCCAGCGACGCGTCCGTGAGCGCCATCGGGTTGTACTGCACCCGGCGGGTGGACGCGGAGACGGCCTCGGCCAGCGCTTCGGCGTCCGCCAGGAGCCGCTGGCACACGGCCCGGATCGCTTCGGCGGCCTCGGCGGTGGGCGGGGGCCACAGCTCTTCCATCCCCGAAGTGTGCCTCGGCTCCGCCGAATCGGCACGGCACGCCCCGGGGGAGTGCATCGTGCACACGCTCCCGGCGAAGCCGGTGCCCGCTGTCGTTGTGACCGGCGTCGCGGCTCGCGACAGTGAAGCCCACATCAGCAGCCGGCTCAACGAGGAGAGGCAGACATGACAGATGAGGTGTCGGACGCGATCGAGGAGTTCGACGTCGTCGTCATCGGTGCGGGAATCTCCGGGATCGGCGCGGCCGCGTATTTCAGCCGGGAGCTTCCCGGCAAATCGCTCGTCGTGCTGGAGGGCCGCGACAACATCGGCGGCACCTGGGATCTTTTCCGCTACCCGGGCATCCGGTCGGACTCGGACCTGCACACGTTCGGCTACGAGTTCAAGCCGTGGCGCCACGAGGCCGCGATCGCGGACGCTCCGCTGATCCGGGAGTACCTCCAGGAAACGGTGGCGGAGAACGACCTGGCGCGGCTGATCAGGCTGCGCCACCGGGTCGTCCGGGCGGAATGGTCCACAGTGGACTCGCGGTGGACGCTGCGCGTCGAGGCGGCGGACCCGGCCACCGGGTCGGTCACGACGAAGACGATCCGGGCGGGCTGGGTGTTCGCCGCGACCGGTTATTACCGGTACGACAAGGGGTACACGCCGGAGTTCCCCGGTCGCGAAGACTTCGGGGGCACGATCGTCCACCCGCAGCACTGGCCGGAGAACCTCGACTACAGCGGCAAGAAGGTCGTCGTCATCGGCAGCGGCGCGACCGCGGTGACGCTCGTGCCCGCGATGGCGGGAACTGCCCAGCACGTCACGATGCTGCAGCGCACGCCCACCTACATCATGTCGCTGGCCCGCGTCGACCGGCTCGCGTTGACTCTCACGAAGCTGCTGGGAGAAAAGCGCGGGTACGCCGCGACCAGGTTCAAGAACATCTGGATCGAACACGGGATCGTCAAGGGCCTGCGCGCGTTCCCGAAGATCGGGCGCGCGCTGATCCGCCGGGAGAACCTCAAGCGGCTGCCCAAGGGGTTCGACGTCGACAAGCACTTCAACCCGCCGTACGACCCGTGGGACCAGCGGCTGTGCCTGGCCCCGGACGGCGACTTCTTCGACGCGATCTCGGCCGGTACCGCCTCGGTCGTCACCGACTCCATCACGAGGTTCAGCAAGCGCGGCATCGTCCTGGAATCGGGCGAGGAGCTTCAAGCCGACATCATCGTCACCGCGACCGGGTTGAACATGCGGCTCTTCGACGGGATGCCGATCGTGGTCGACGGGCGCGAAACCGACATCGCGGACTCGGTCTCCTACCGCGGGATGCTGCTGAGCGGGATTCCCAACTGGGCGATGGCGATCGGCTACACGACCTCGTCCTGGACCCTCAAGGTGAGCTTGATGTGCCGCTACTTCATCGACCTGGTCCGGCACATGGACGCACACGGCCACGACCGGGTGGTCCCGGTCGCGGTGCCGGGGATGCCGCGCAAGCCGGTGATGGACCTGAAGGCCGGCTACGCCAAACGGGCCGAGAAGCGGCTGCCCAAACAGGGACCCGCTGCCCCGTGGCGGATGGCGATGTCGTTCCCCGAGGACGCCAAGGCGCTGCGCGGCCCGGTCGCCGACGAAAACCTCGAGTTCGGCAGCGCCCGCGTGGTCGCGCTGCCCGGCGAGAGGCGGTCGGCCCATGTCTGAGGAAGCCATCGACCAGTACGCGGCCCTGCCGTCCGGCACGACGATCTGCTTCCGCGACCACGGCGACCGGGCCGATCCCGCGATCCTGCTGATCGCCGGCCTTGGCGAGGACCTCACCTTCTGGCCCGGCTCGTTCGTCAGCTCGCTGGTGGACCGGGGCTTCCGCGTCGTCACGCTGGACAACCGCGACGTCGGCCAGTCCACGTTCGCGGCCACCCCGCCGCCCGCGCTGTGGCGCCAGCTGCTCGCCCGCCCCCGCGCGGACGCCTACTCGCTGGCGGACATGGCAGCCGACGCTGTCGGCGTCCTCGACCACCTCGGGATCGCACAGGTGCATCTCGCCGGCCGGTCCATGGGCGGGATGATCGCGCAGACGGTCGCCGCGGCCGAACCCGCGCGAGTCCTGTCCCTGACCTCGATCTTCTCGACCACGGGCGCGAAGAAGATCGGTCAGCCGGCTTGGTCGACGATGCGGCTGCTCGCGGCCCCGCCGGCGCGGACCCGGACCGCGGCGGTGCGCGCCCACCTGCGGATCACCAGTCACATCGCCGGAACGGGATACCCCATCGACGACGCGGCCGAGGCAGCCGTCGCGGCGGGCGGCTGGGACCGTGCCGCGGGGGACCTGGCCGCGGGCTCGGCCCGGCAGATCCAGGCGATCCAGGCCTCCGGGGACCGGACCGCCCAGCTGAGCCGGATCACCGCTCCCACCCTGGTGATCAACGGCGACCGGGACCTGCTGGTCGCCCCCAGCGGCGGCGCGGCGACCGTGCGGGCGATCCGCTCCGCGCAGCACGTGGTCATTCCCGGCATGGGGCACCACATCCCCGAGGCGCTGGTCGAGCCCATCACGCAGTACATCGCGGAACACGCCAAGCGGGTGACCGAAGGCGGGAACCATGCGCGGATCTCCTGAGGCGGCATCTGCCCGTAAGCCGGGTCGCTGATCGCGGACGGTTCGCGGCACGAGGATTCTTGACGGGATTTGGGCGGAGAAGCCGAAATTCCCTCCCTTGGCGACGGCCAGCCCGCGCGGTCCGCGGTTACTGGCCTCACCCGCACTACATCTCGCTGCACGCATCTGCGTGGGCAAAGGAGGAAATCATGTCGAGTTCCCGGAATACCCGCCCCAAGGCCGTTTCGGTCGATGTCGTGGTCGTCGGTGCCGGATTCGCCGGGCTGAGCGCCGCCGACCGGCTGGTGAGCATGGGCAAGTCCGTCCTCGTCCTGGAAGGCCGCGACCGCGTCGGCGGCCGGTCGTTCTCCGGCGAGGTGGCCGGGGTGCGGGTCGACCTCGGCGCGACCTGGGTTTCCCGCAGGCACACGGCGATCCGCGACCTCGCGAGCCGGGCGGGCTGCACCCTGACCGGCCAGTTCGCCGAAGGCCGCAACGTGCTGTGGATGGCCGGACGCCGCCGTACCTACCAGGGCACGATTCCGAAGGTCTCGCCCGCGGCGCTGGTCGACATGGCGCGCGTGCAGCTGGCGCTGAACAAACTGGTCGCGAGCATCGACGTCGAAGCGGCCTGGAATTCGCCTCAGGCAAGCGAATTCGACGCGATCTCGTTCGGCGAATGGCTCGACCGGAAGCACGCGGCTCCGGCTACCCGCGCCCTGATGACCGTCGTCAGCAAGGTGCAGTGGGGCTGCAGCCCGGGAGACGTTTCGCTGCTGCACGCCTTGCGCTACATCCGCGCGGCGGGCGGGGTCGACCACATGCTCGACGTGGAGGGCGGCCAGCAACAGGAACGGTACGTCGAAACCACCCAGGAGATCGCCAAGCGCGTCGCGGAGCAACTGGGTGACCGCGTTGTCCTCGGGACGCCGGTTCGCCGGATTGCGCAAGACGAAAACGGCGTCACAGTGAGCACCGATTCGGAAGAAATCACGGCGAAGTACGCGATTGTCACGGTCGCGACTCCGCAGCGCGCCGAGATTGAATTCAGCCCCGCTCTGCCCGAGCAGGCGGCGGGGCTCGCGAAAAACTGGCGCATGGGCATCCTGAGCAAGGCATTCGTCGCGTACGAAAAGCCGTTCTGGCGGGCCAATGGACTTTCCGGCGAGGGACTGACCGATACCGGGACGGTGTTCATCACCTTCGACGTTTCGCCCGACGCCGGCGGACCGGGCATTCTGATGACGTTCTGCGACCCTCGGGTGTTCGACGGGTTCAGCCCCGAACGGCGCCGCAGCATGGTCCTCGAACAGCTCGTCCAGCTGTACGGCACGCAAGCGGGCGCGCCGATCGACTACCTGGACCACTGCTGGGGAGAGGAACCGTTCGCGCCGGGCGGCCCGAACCCGGCTGTCGGTCCATACGCGACCACGACTTACGGTCCCGCTCTCACCGAACCGCACGGGCGCGTTCACTGGGCGGGCACCGAAACCGCGGGCGAGTGGGCGGGCTGCATGAACGGAGCCGTCCTGACCGGGCAGCGCGCCGCCGAGCGCGTCGCGGCCGCGGTGGCGCGCGAATCCCAGGAGGTGCTGGCGCGATGAAGGACATCCTTTTCCTGCTCGCCGATGTGTGGATGATTTTCGTCGGCTACTTCTTCGGCTGGAAATTCATCCGCCGCTACGGCAATTACCTGCTCGGTCTCGAATGGATGGTCGTCGCGACCTCGGGCAGCAACTTTCTCGTCTGGTCGCTGCTCGGGGCCAACCCGGGCAGCATCCTTTACGACATCGCGTATTTCTTCGACGCGTTTTCGCGGTCGCTCGGCATCACGCTCATCCTCGTGATGGGTCTGATGAAGGTCACCCGCAACTACAAGCCGAGCCTCGCCGTCGACGTCGGCGTGTTCGCGCTCGCCACCGCGGCCGGACTGTTCCTCCGGCAATTCCACGGCGAAGACCCTCGTGTCGACCACGGTGCGTTCGCTGTCGCCGCGTTCTACGTCGCGGTCAACCTCGCTACGGCGGTCTTCCTGGCGTACTTCGTCAAGCGGCTTTGGAACGCCGGCGCGAAATGGCCGGCGATCTGGACCGGGCTGGTGACCGCCGCCGCAACGACCATCGCGATCACCTACGACTTCTTCCCCTTCTCGTTCGACGACGCGAACCGCACGTTCTTCTACACCGCGGCATTGGCGACGTGGGGTACTCAGGGATTCGTCTACTTCTTCGCTTACCGCGCGCTGCATAACCACAACGCGGGCTCGGGCGTGAAGACGGTGCAGGAAGCGGGTGCGTCGTCATGAGCAAGCAGTTGTACGCCGTGGTCAACCCGGCTACTGGCGAGTTGGAGCAGGAATATCCGGCTGCGACTGACGCGGCCGTGGACCAGGCCCTCGACGCGGCTGCGAACGCGTACCGGCAGTGGTCGCAAGAGACGACCCTGGCTGAGCGTGCCGAGGTGCTGAACGCCGTCGCTGCGTTGCACAACGAGCGCAGTGGCGAACTTGCCCGCATCGCACAACGGGAGATGGGCAAGCCGCTGGAAGAGGCCGCCGCTGAGGTCGAGTTCAGCGCGTCGATCTACGCGTACTACGCCGCGAACGCACACAAGTTCCTCGCCGACGAGCCCGTCGAGTTGCTCGAGGGGGAGGGCACGGCGTTCGTCCGCCGCCAGCCGATCGGCACGTTGCTGGGCATCATGCCCTGGAACTACCCGTACTACCAGGTCGCCCGATTCGCCGCGCCGAATCTCGTACTGGGCAACACCATCGTGCTCAAGCCCGCGCCGCAATGTCCGGAATCTTCCGCGGCCCTGCAGCGGATCTTCGCCGACGCGGGCTGTCCTGAGGGCGGCTACGTCAACGTCTACGCGACCAACGACCAGGCCGCCGATGCCATCGCTGACCCCAGGGTGCGCGGCGTGTCCTTCACCGGTTCGGAACGGGCTGGCGCGGAAGTCGCCGAAAAGGCGGGCCGCAACCTCAAGAAGGTAGTGCTCGAACTGGGTGGCTCGGATCCGTTCCTCGTGCTGTCTTCCGCCGACCTGGAGGCGACGGCGCAGGCCGCTGTGGACACTCGGTTCGAGAACGCCGGGCAAGCCTGCAACGCGGGCAAAAGGGTCATCGTTGCCGCCGAACTCTACGATGAATTCCTGGATATATTCACGAAAAAGGTGCTCGCCACGGCAGGCGGACTGGCTCCGCTGTCCTCGGTGGCGGCCGCCGAGCGTCTCGAAGCACAGGTACAGCGGGCTGTCGACGACGGCGCGACCCTGGTTTGCGAAGGGCGGCGCGAGGGCGCGTTCTTCCCGCCAGGCGTGCTGACCGGGGTGTCGCCGAATTCGCCGTCGGCCGCCGAGGAATTGTTCGGCCCGGTCGCGACCGTCTATCGCGCGGAATCCGAAACCGAGGCCGTCGAACTGGCCAACAGCACCCCGTACGGACTGGGCTCGTACGTGTTCACCACGGATCCGGAGCAGGCGATGCGGGTCGCCGACCGGATCGAGGCGGGCATGGTTTTCGTCAACGGCGTCGGCCTCGAAGGCGCGGAACTGCCGTTCGGCGGGGTCAAACGGTCCGGATTCGGCCGGGAACTCGGCCGGGCGGGGATCGACGAGTTCGCCAACAAGAAGCTCATCCGCACGGCTCGGGCGTGAACCCGGAGGGAATCTCTGATGACTGTTGAATTCGACGCCGCCGTCTTCACCTCGCCGGACGCGCCGCTGACCGTCGAGCGTGTTTCGCTTCCCAGCACACCGCCGCCGGGCGAGGTGCTGGTGCGGCTCAAAGCGAGCGGGGTGTGCCACAGCGACTTCCACGTCCTCGTCGGCGAATGGGAGACGCCTGCGCCGATGATTCTCGGCCACGAAGGCGCCGGAATCGTCGAGAGCGTCGGCGAAGGAGTCACGACCCTGGCGAAGGGCGACCACGTCGTCCTGTCCTGGACGCCTTCGTGCCGGCGATGCCGTTACTGCGTCAGCGGCCGGCCCGTCCTCTGCGACATGGTCAGCCAGCACTCGGCCAACCACCTGTCGTTCGACGGCCGGACCCGTGTCACGTCGATGGACGAACGGGACGTCTACAGCTTCGCGGGCCTCGGAACGTTCGGCCAGTACACGCTCGTGCCCGAATCGGCCGCGATCGCGATCCGGAACGACGCGCCGTTCGAACAGGCCGCCCTGGTCGGATGCGCCGTGACCACCGGCGTCGGGGCGGCGGTCAACACCGCGCAGATCCGGCCGAGCGACACCGTGCTGGTGCTGGGCTGCGGCGGGGTCGGGTTGAACGCGATCCAGGGCGCTCGCCTGGTCGGCGCGCGGAAGATCATCGCCGCGGACCTTTCCGACGAGAAGCTCGAGCAGGCCCGCGTTTTCGGGGCGACCGATCTGGTCAACAGCGGGCGGGAGAACCTCGCGGACCGGGTGCGCCAGCTCACCGACGGACGCGGGGTGGAGGTCGCCATCGAGGCGATCGGGTTGCCGCGCACCATCGAGGCGGTCTACGAGGTGCTCGCGCGAGGCGGAAAAGCCGTGGTGGCCGGGCAGGTGGCGGACGGCGTGCGGATCTCGATCGACCCGTTTGTCATGTCCGATCAGGAGCTTTCTCTCGTCGGCTCCAACTACGGCTCGAGCAAGCCGGACGTCGATTTCCCGCTGCTGGTCGACCACTACATGAACCACCGCCTCGACCTCGACTCGCTGGTGACGCGCGTGATCGACCTGGCGGAGGTCAACGAGGCGTTCGACGAAATGAAGCGCGGCATCGGCATCCGCTCGGTGATCAAGTACTGAAGCCCTGCTGAAGAAAGGCACGGATTCGCCGCATGGCTCTGGAATCTTCGCGGATCGCCTACGAACGGACCCGGCGCAGCGTTGGCGGCGGGGTGGGATCAGGCCTGCGCGCCGCGATGCGTCCCCATCCGCTTTTCGTGCGGGAGGCCCGAGGCGCGCATGTCTGGGACCTGGACGGAGATCGTTATGTCGACTACGTGATGGCCTGGGGCCCACTGGTACTCGGACACGGCGACCCGCGCATGCTGGACGCCGTGTCCGAGGCCGCGAAGAAGATGCAGGTAGTCGGCACCGGTCACGCCCTCGAGTACCTCGCCGCGGAGGCGGTCCTCGAAGCCGTGCCCCACGGCGAGCGTCTGCTGTGGAGCAACACCGGAACCGAAGCGGTGCAAGTCGCCCTGCGCCTAGCCCGAGCCGCGACGGGCCGGCGTCGGATCCTCAAGTTCGCGAAGAGCTACCACGGTTGGCATGACACCGTTTACGCCGGGATGTCCGACGGCGACCGCTCTGCGGAGCCAGCAAGCAAAGGGCAGTCGCCGAGCGTTCTGGACGACCTGGTGGTCGCGCGTTTCAACGACGTCGCGCTGGCTTCGCGGCTTCTGAACGAGTCTGTCGAACGCGACATCGCCGCGGTGCTCGTCGATCCGGTGATGAGCAATGCCGGTGTCGAGGCACCTTCGCCGGAGTTCCTGTCCACGCTGCGAACTTTGTGCGATCGGCATGGGGTTGTCCTCATCTTCGACGAGGTGATCGCCGGGTTCCGCATTGCGCGTGGTGGCGCGGCGGAGAAGTACGGGGTGCTTCCGGACTTGTCCGTCTACGGAAAGGCGATGGCCGGAGGGTTCACGCAGAGCGCCGTCGTCGGCCGGGCGGAGTTGGTCGATCAGGTGACGGATGGCGTCACTCATGCCGGGACTTTCAACGCCAACCCGATCGCGCTCGCGGCCGTCGAGGCGACGATGCGGGTCCTGGCTGATCCCGGTGTCTACGAGACGCTGGAGAAGGCCTCGGCCGAGTTCGAATCCGTGGTCGGCGGGGTTCTCGGTTCGGTGCCTGGCAGCGGGAGCTTTAACCGGGTCGGGTCGCTGCTGCAGTACGTACCTGCGGGTGGGGCGACGGGTCTGCATGGCACGGGCGGGCTGTGGACGGTGCTGCTGGAGGGGATGGTGCGGGAGGGGGTGCTGTTGATGCCGTCGGGGAAGGTTTTTCTCAGCACGGCGCATGCAGGGTCGGATATTGAGGCGACGGGGGAGGCGCTTGAGAGGGTGCTGCGCCGGTTGTGATCTCGGAGCGGCTTCTGGCGGAGCCGCTGTTCCGATGCTCGCTCGCGAAGCTTCGCGAAGACGGCTGTGTGCAGATGTGTGCAGATGTGTTACATTTCGCTATGACCATCGGGCTGTGGTGGGAGGAAGCTGATGGTGAGTACATCGGCACACGATCGGCTCGATATCCCGGTGCCAGTGACATCGAGCCGGCCTGGACGTTGGAGGCGGCAGCCGATCCTCATCGGATCACCCGCGATCCAGACCCGAAGAGTCATTGGGGGGACATTCGCGTGATCGGCTACTCGTCCGCAGCGGGATTCGTGATCACGGTGATCATCGATCACGTGGATCACTCGGGTGTCAACGCCTGGAAGACCAGCGGCGCTGACCTGCGTGCGTACCGAGCGGCGCTGGGAGGAGAGGACGATGCATCATGACTGAGCCCATGAGCCGTGAACAGGTGCTGGCCGGGATTCAGGGAGAGATCGCCGAGCAGGAAGCCGCGGCGCGGCAGGAAGCCGATCCGGTCAAGCGCGAGCGCATGCTGCGGCACGCACGGTCCCGGCACGACTACGTCGAGGAAGAAGCGGACGCGGTCGCTGATGACATCGCCGAGAACGAGCAGTCCGCGCTGTCTCTGCGAGTGCCCGCGGCGCTCGCGGCCGAACTGAAGGCTCGCGCCGCGGCCGAGCACATTCCTACCTCTGCCTTGGTGCGGCGGATCCTCACCCAAGCAGTGCAACGATCGGACGCGCCGGTGCTCACCGTCGAACAAGTCGAGCAGATCGCCCGACGGGTGTACCGCGAATCCGTCTGAGTTCGGCGGATCTGAACGAAACCTCGGCGGGCAAGCCGCAGACGGTCCGGCTCGGGTGAGTGAGCGGGTCGACGCGGTGGCAGCGGGTCAGTCCGCGTGCCAGCCAGGGTTCCGACCCATCAAGTTCAACAACCGCTCCTGCCGAGACACCGACCCGCTGACCACCCCCGGCGCGGCGAAGAATCGATGCGTCGTCTCAGCCGCGACGGGCGATTCCGCCAACCCGGCGTAAATCTCCCCAAGCCCGTCGCTGATCCAAGCGACCAGATCAGCATCCAGCCCGTCATCCACCCCCAGCGCACGGGCGAGATCCCAGGCGTGAATGGCGGAATCCGTAGCACGCACGGCCACCGCCTGGCGGCCAGTCACCTTCCCCAACGGGTAGTCGAGCACCTGATCCAGCGCGCCCGGACGGCTGAAGGCGTCGGCGACCAGCCGCACCGACGCGGCATAAGCAGCGAGCGGGTCGTCTCCGAGGGCGTCGGCGTCGCGCATGCGCAGGAAGTCCTCCCGGCTGCTCCCGGCCAGCAGATCGACGTAGTTGAGATTCCCCCGCACCATGTGGTTGACCAGCTGGCGCACGTTCCATTCCGCACAGGGCGTCGGCGCAGTCCACTGGCCGGGGCGGACGGACGGCAAGCGCTGGCCGAATTCGGTGCTGGCGGCGAGGAATCGGTCGAGAACGTCGATCATGCCCGCCAGTCTTCCGCCGCGAGGACCTCATGCGCTGGCGCAAATCCGACGTCGCACTAGCGCTCGATGAACTCGGTCAGCGCGGCCACGACGGCATCGGGCTGTTCGTCCGGGATGAAGTGTCCGGAACCCGGGATGACGACGCCGGTCGTGTTGTCTGCCCAGGGGCTGAGGGAAGCGGCCATGTCGGGGATCGAGCCGTGGGAGGCGGAGATGCCCAGGACCGGGACGGTCAGACGCCGTTTCTCCAGCGTGGCGCGGTTCTTGCGCGCTGACTCGGCGGCATCGCGGTAGTAGGCGAGCGAAGCCCGAAGACCGCCCTCGGCGGCGATAGCGGCGGCGTAATGGTCGGTTTCGGCGCTGTCGAAGGTCTCCGGGGACAGGGTTTTGGCTTTCAGAAACCAGTCGACGTACTCGCGTTCGCGACCGGCGAGCAGGGTCTCGGGAAGGTCGGGCACCAGGTGGAACGCGAAGTGCCAGGTCTTCCAGGCCCGCTCGGGATCCGTCGGGATGGACTCGGGGAGGGTGACTCCGGGGATGCCGGCGTCCAGCAGCGCGACCCCGTGCAGGTGCGCTTCGTGCTGAAGGGCCAGCGAGAAAGCGACCCAGGCACCGACGTCGTGGGCGGCCAGCCAGTACTTCGGCACGTCGAGCGCCGTCACCGCGGCCTGGACCTGCGCGGCGACGGTGTGGGTGTCGTAGCTGTCATGCGGACGGTCGGAGTGTCCTTGGCCGGGCAGGTCGATCGCGACGACGCGGAATCGCTCGGCGAGGCCGGGCATCGCTTTGCGCCAGGCCCACCAGGTCTGCGGAAATCCGGCGAGCAGGACGAGGGCGGGGCCGTTCGGCTGACCGCCTTCCACGGCATGCAACTGGACGCCGTCCGCATCGACCCAGCGGTGCGTGAAGCCGGGCAGGTCGGGCAGAGGCAGTGCGGAAATCGGGTTCGCGGCGGCAGTCATGACTTCAGCGTAGCGCATCTTGAACCGATCAGTTCAAGATGCGCTACGCTGGGCAGATGGCCGGGAAGAAGCAGTTCGATGTGGACGTCGCGCTCGACGCGGCGATGGTCCAGTTCTGGCGAGCCGGATACGCCGACACCTCGCTCGACGACCTCTCCAAGGCGACCGGGCTGAACCGCAGCTCCATCTACTCCTCGCTCGGCGACAAGGACGCGCTGTATCTGCGCTGCCTGGACCGGTACGCGACGCGCTACGGGGACAGGTACGACCAAGCTCTGGCGAAGGCGGCCGAGGAACCGCTGGGCGCGATACGGGAGTTCTTCGATGTCACGCTGAACCGCATCGCTGACCCCGAAGTGCCGGACGGATGTCTCGTCGCCCAGACCGCGATGGCGATCCCGGTGCTGAGCCCGGGCATCGCGGCGCGCGCGACCGAAGTGCTGGGCCGTCAGCACACGCGGCTGCGGACCGCCTTGCGTGCCGGGAAGGTGCCTGACGCGGATGATTTCGCCGTGCACCTCGCGGCGGTCAACCAGTCGTTGGCGGTGATGAGCCGGGCTGGGGTGAGCCAGAAGCAGCTCCGCGCGATCGTCGACATCAGCTTGGGTGCGCTTTCGCGGGCTCTGGGCTAGCCGTCTTTGGTGATCTCGCACAGCGAAGCGCGCAGTGGCGAGCTGCCGCTGGTCGGGTCGCTCGGGCCTTGGCTCAGCACGAGATTGAGGTTCGCGCTGTCGTCGCCGAACGGCGGGTAGCCGGGCTGGCCGAGTCCGTCGGCGGGCTGCCACCAGCCGTGCTGTCCGCATACGACGTCGGGGCGCAGGTTGCCGTTGAACTTCGCCTTCGCGCGGATTCTCCCCAGCGGCGTCTCCAGCCGCACCCAATCCCCGGCGGAAATCCCCCGGTCCGCGGCGGTTTCGGGATGGAGTTCGACGACCGGGTCGGGCGCGGATTTGCGCAGGCTGGTGATTTCCCGGTGCTGGGTTTCGCAGAAGAACAGCGACTTCGCGCAGGTGAGGATCAACGGGTAGCGCGTCGCCAGATCCGGCCGGGACCGCGGGCTGATCGACGGTTCGGCGAACGTCGGCAGCGGCGGATATCCGTGTGTCCGCAACGGTTCTGAGTACAACTCGACCAACCCGGACGGCGTCTTGAAGCCGCTCCGTTCGTACTTGCGGTAGACCGTCCGCAACGGCAGGCGGATTCCTTCCGGGGCGGCGCGCAGTTGCTCGAGGGTGAGGCCGCTGGGTTCGAGCTGGTGTCGCCAGGCCGCCTCGATGTCGCCGTGGAAAAACTGATGGCCCACTCCGAGCGCGACGGCGAGGTCGAAGATGATCCGCAGATCCGGCCGCGCCTCGCCGCGGGCGGCGACCAGCGGCTGTCGCAATTGGACAGTCGACTGTGCGGCCTGGCTGGTCTCGAAACCGATCCGCAGCGCTTCGGTCTCCCACGCACTCGTCGCGGGCAGCACGAGGTCTGCTTGTTCCGCGGTCGGGTTGAGGAACAAATCCGTGTGGACAAAGAAATCCAGCGCACGGAGAGCGTCCCGGCCTCGTGCGCTGTCACCGTGGGCCATGACCAGGTTGCCGCCGAAGTTGACCAGCGCCCGGGCCTGGTAGGGCACGCCGTCCAGCGCCGCACGGTAGAGGTCCTCGCCGGTGACGAACTCGAACCGGGCGGGTCCGAGCGGACGCTCCCGCACCCCGATGGTCTTGGCGCGCTGCTCGGGCGCCAGCAGCTCCCGGCCGTCGACCGGGTTGGTCGGCACGGGAGTGAACAGCACGTTCCCGCCGGGCGCGTCGATGCATCCGGTGAGCGCGTAGAGCTGGCCGATGGCGCGTACGGTCTGGGTCGCGTTGCTGTGCTGCTCCAGCCCGCTCCAGGTGTAGAACGCGACCGGGCGGTGTTCCCAGAGCAGCCGGGCCGTGGCGACGATCTGCTCGGCGGGCACGCCGGTGATCTCCTCCGCGACCTCGGGCGGGTACTTCGCGCACTCCTCGGCGATCAGGTCCCAGACCCGGCGCGACGGGCTGACCCGTTTCGCTGCGTTGGTCCACCGTTCGACGAATTCCTTGTCGTACCAATCATTCTCGATCATCACGTGGGTGAGCGACAACGCGAGCGCCGCGTCCGTTCCGGGGCGGACGCGCAGCCATTCGTCGGCCTTGTTGGCCAGCCCGGCGCGCCGGGGATCGACGACGACGAGCTTGGCCCCTCGCCGCAGCGCGGCGGTGGTCGCGGTGGCGTGCGCGAGCCGCGAGACCGACGGGTTGTAGCCCCAGTAGAGGATGCACTGCGCGTTCTCGAGATCGGGCAGGTAAGCGCCGGGGACCGGCTCGCCCCACGTGTAGAGCGTGGCGAGGTGGCGGCCCCAGCCGCAGAGTTCCATGTAGCTGACGAAGTTGGGACTCCCGAAGGCGCGCCGGAGCCGGGTCAGCCATTCGACGGTGTCCGACATCGCCGACGTCGAGGGCGAGGAACTGCCGAACACCACCGCTTCCGGACCCGATTCCTCCGCGATCGCGTTCAGCCGGGACGCGATCGTCGTCAGTGCTTCCTCCCAGCTGACGCGCTCCCATCCGGGGTCGGCCGCACCTTTCGGAGCGGTGCGGCGAAGGGGATGCAACAGCCGGTCCGGATGCGCGACGATCTCCGGCGCGGCCTTGCCTTTGACGCAGATCGCGGCACCGGTCGGATGGCCGGGCAGCGGGCGGAGCGCGAGCAGCCGCCCGTCCTCGACCGTCGCGGTGGCCCCGCACCTCGACACGCACAGCGGGCAGAACGTCGGCACCTCGGTCGTCATCGCGCACCTCCGGACTCTGCCTGGAAGTCGGCGCTGCCCCGTCCGGCGTAACAGCCGGAGTTTCAGCGGCGACTTTCCGGGGTGAGCAACGCCGCGCCGGTGCGGTTGTCCGAGCTGGTCGCCACCCTGTCGCTGGTGGCCGATCTCGGCATGGGCCGCCCGATGGAGCGCGTGCTGCGGCAGACCGTGATCGCGCTGCGGCTGGCCGACGCGGCGGGCGCCGACGACAGCGTGCGCGCGGCGGCTTACTACACGTCGTTGCTGACCTGGGTGGGCTGCGCCGCCGACACCAGCGAGCTGGCCGAGCTGTTCGGCGACGAGACCGAGCTGTACGCCGACAGCCACGACGGCGACCTCGCCGGGGTCGCGATGGCGATGTTCGTCCTGCGGCACCTCGGCCGCGGCGGTCCGCGACTCCGCCGCGCCGCGCTCGTGGGCCGGTTCCTCGCGACGGCGGGCCGGTCGGTACAGCAGGTCATGCAGGCGCACTGCCAAAGCGCGAGCGAACTGGCCGGACGGCTCGACCTCGGCGAGGACGTCTGCCGTCCGCTGCTGCAGTCCTTCGAACGCTGGGACGGCCGCGGCGTCCCCGGCGACGCCGGCGGCGCGGACCTCGACCCGGCGATCCGGCTGGTGCAGCTCGCCGACAACGTCGAGGCTTTCCACGACAGCGCGGGCGTCGACGGCGCGGTCACCGTCGCCCGGGAACGCCGCGGCACCCAGTTCGATCCGGGGCTGGTCGACTGCTTCCTGAACCACCGCGGCGACATCCTGGCCGAACTGGACCGGATCCAGGCCTGGGACGAGGTCATCGCCCTCGACCCGAGGCTCGGCGCGCAGCTGACTGAGGACGAACTCGACCGCGCATTGCAGGCGTTCGCCGACTTCGCCGACCTCAAATCCCCGCCGCGGCTGGGGCATTCCCGCGGAGTCGCTTCACTCGCCGCGGACGGCGCGACCCGGCTCGGTCTCCCGGCGCCGGACGTCCGGCTGGTCCGGCGCGCGGGCTGGGTGCACGACATCGGGATGATCGGCGTCCCGAGCGCGATCTGGAACGCGACCCGGCCGTGGTCGCTCGCGCAGGCCGAACGCGCCCGCACGCATCCGTACCTGACCGAACGGATGCTCGCCGGAATGCCTGGCCTCGCCGCGGTCGCCCGCTGCGCGGCGCACCACCACGAACGCCTCGACGGTTCCGGTTATCCGCACGGACTTTCCGGCGACGCCCTGCCGATGCCGTCCCGGGTTCTCGCCGCCGCCGACGTCTACCACGCACTCGGCGAACCACGTCCGCACCGCGCGCCGCTGGTTCCCGACGCGGCCGCGCAGGTGCTGACCGCCGAAGCCCGCGCCGGACGTCTCGATCCCGATGCGGTGAGCGCGGTTCTGGCAGCGGCAGGTCAGCGGGTCCGCCGGACGCCGGACGGGTTGACCGCGCGGGAGACCGAGGTCCTGCTGCACCTGGCTCGCGGACTCTCGAATCCGGAGATCGCCGCCGCGCTCACGGTGTCCCGCAAGACGGTTTCGACGCATCTGGAGCACATTTACGCGAAACTCGGGGTGACGACTCGGACGCAGGCCGCGTTGGTCGCGATGCGCCGCGGGCTGACCGGGTGAAAGATCGGGCAGTTGCCCGATCCCCGGCGGTGCGGCGCGCCGTAAACCTGAGGCATGACTACACAACTCCAGGCCTCCCGCATCTCCCGAGCGGGCGCCTTTATCGAAGCATTGAGCAGACAGGACTTCGCGCGGATGTCGTCCGCAATGGACAGTGCGGTGCGGCTGACCGCCCTGCTGCCGCCGGGATTGCGCGAATTCCACGGACCGGCCGAGATCACCGCCGCGTTCACCCACTGGTTCGGCGAGGTCGACGACTTCGAACTCGCCGAGGGCGAGGTGGACCGGGTCGGCCCGCGACTGCACCTGCGCTGGCGGGCACGAGTGCGAGCGGAACGGCTCGGCGAGGGGTGGTTCGCGGTGGAACAGCAGGCATACGTGGACGACGACGCGGACGGGCAGTTCACGCGAATGGTGTTGCTGTGTTCCGGTTATTGCCCGGAAAGCGGGGCGCGCTGAGCGTGTTCTCGTGAGTGTTTACGCCGGTTCTCACCGGCATGAACACTCACGACCCCGCGCCCCTCACTCGGCCAGAACCGAAGTCTCCCAAGCGAACCCGTCCGGGTCCGTGATCCGTCCCGCGTCCCCGCCTATGGTCAGAAGATGCGCGCCGGAGCCCTCTTCCGGCACACCGGCGTCCTTTGCCAACGCCTTCCGGCCGTAAAGCGCCAGCTTGATCGGGCTCGTCTCGAATTCCACGTACTTGCGTCCGTAGCTCTTGCCGACCGCGAGCCCGTGCGAGACGTAGAACTGCTTGGTCGCCGCCACATCCGACGCGCCCAGCAGCAAAACCATCTGGTCGTATTCCCGGACTCCCGCGCCGGAGTCCTTCTTCGTGGAAGTCGCGACCTTCCAGATCGCGCCGTCGGGGGCCTGCACCACTCCGCCGAAACCCCACAGCGACTTGGCCGCCGGCTTCAGCGAGGTGGCGCCCGCGGCGAGGGCAGCCTCCAGGTAAGCGACGGCGTTCGCGGGCTGGGAAACGGTGAGCGACAAGGTAAATCCGCGGAAACCGGTGCTCGGCGCGGAGGCCTGCCGGAAGCGGAGACGGTCGCCCAGGTCGAACGCGGCGGTGTAGAAGCGCTCGGCGGCGGCGACATCGGGAACGTCCAGGGTGACAAATTCGAAGGAGGTCATGCGGTAAACGCTAAATCCGGCGCCACCCCGGATGCTTCTTGATTCCTGATCGCTTACCGAGCCCGAGTCCCGGCCAGCCACGCTTCGCGCCGGCGCGGTGACGCTCGGGACAGCCAGGCGTCCTCGACGACCTCGGCCAGTTCCTGCCGCGTCAACGAGCCCAGATGCGCGGCGCGGATCAGCACCGACAGGTGGCCGTCGAAGTGCGGAGTGGTGAAAAACGGGCTGTCCGGGTCCTGGACCAGGGCCTGCTTGTCCGATTCGGACGGCACCCAGAACACGATCACGTCCGGATACCGTTCGCCAGTCTCCGGGTCAAAAGCGTCGGGTCGCGGCGTCCGGAAGAACACGAACGACTTGCCGCCGACCTGGTAGACGGGGTTTTCCTGCGAGCCGCGCACCACCGTGACGTGGGGCATCCCCAGCGCCAGCTCGTGCACGTCCTCGACCCGCGCTCGCATGACCCCCACGATACGTCAGGTATGAACAGGGCATGGTCACGCTGGATCGGCTCGTCAACGTCCTCGGTGGGTACGGCGCGCGGTTGTGCTGCTGTCCCGTCGCGCGCGAAACGGCGCTGCGGGACGTCGTGATGGACGACCCCGCCGACCCGCGCGAGTTGCGCGGCGACGTCTACCTCGCGGTCGGCGTCGATTCGGTGGCGGAAGCCGTCGAACGGGCCGCTCAAGCACGGGCATCGGTGGTGCTGGTGCGGGGAGTGACGCCGCCGGGACCCGAGGTGGACAGCCAGGTCGCGGTGCTGCTCGTGGACCCGGAAGTGTCGTGGGGACAGCTCGCCGGCGTGGTCTACGGCCTGGTGCTCGAAGGCCGCGAGACGGAATCCGGCCGCGGGCCGACCGACTTGTTCGCGCTGGCCGACAGCCTCGCCGACGCACTCGGCAGCGCGGTCACCATCGAGGACCAGCTGTCCCGCGTGCTCGCGTACTCCAGTCGTCAGCAGGGCGCGGACCGCGTGCGGCTGGAGACGATCCTCGGGCGGCGAGTGCCGGACCAGGTGCGCGAGCTGTTCGAGCGCCGCGGCGTGTTCGCGCATCTCGCCGTTTCGGACGAGCCGTTGTTCGTCGAGGCCGATCCCGAGCACGGGCTCACCGGGCGCATGGTCGTCGCGGTCCGGGCCGGACGCGAGACGCTCGGGTCGATCTGGGTGGAGTGCGAGGAGCCGCTGTCCGACGTCCGGCGCACCGTCCTGCACGACAGTTCCCGCACGGTCGGGCTGCACCTGCTGCGGTCGCGAGCGAGCGCCGACCTCGAACGGCAGGTCGAATCGGACCTGGTGATCCGTCTGCTGGAGGGCACTCCGGACGCGGCGGCCGTGCTGAGCAGGCTCGGTTTGCCGCCCGGCCGGTTCCGCGTGGTCGCGCTCCAGGCGCACATCGCCGACGAACGGCACGCCGCGCTGCTGCTCGCGTTCGAGCGCGCGACCACCGGGTTCGGCTGGTCGCGGCCGGGCCGGAGCACGCTGTTCAGCAACACCGTCTACACCGTTCTGCCCGGTGAGGACGTCGAAACCGCCCGCGCGTGGATCGGCGGGATCCGCGACGCGCTGCCCGCGCAGGTCACGGTCGCGGCGGGGATCGGCGCGCCCGCGTCCACCGCGGACCTGCCCGCGAGCAGGCGGGAATCCGACGAGTGCCTGGCGCTGCACGACGTCCGCCCGAAACCCGGCGCGACCGTCGCGTACGACGAGTCCTGGGACGACATCCTGATCCTCCGCCTGCGCGCCGCGGCGGCAGCGGGACGAGCCCCGGCGCGCGGTCCGATCGCCGATCTGGCCCGGCACGACGCGGCCAACTCGACCAGCTACGTCGCGACCCTGCGCGCGTGGCTCGAGACCCAGGGCGATCTCACCGAGGCCGCCGAACGGCTCGGCGTGCACCCCAACACCATCCGCTACCGGCTGCGGAAGATGGCCGACGTGACGCCGCTGCGGCTCGATCTGCCCGCGAAACGGCTGGCGATGATCATCGAACTGGCCGTCGCCGACCCGCAGGATTGACCGATCCCGACAAACGGACCTGATCCGTTTGGCCGAACTCGACAAAGCCCGTCCGCTGGATCCGGGTCATCCTGGCCGCACCAGCACAACCAGCGGCACGGCATCGGCGGAGGAACACATGGGCGATCTCGACCGGAAGGACGGCGGGCCGCGTTCGGCGATCGTGGTCGGCGCGGGCATCGTCGGCCTGTCGACCGCCTGGTTCCTGCAGGAACGCGGCGTGCGGGTGACCGTCGTCGACCGCGAGGGCATCGCCGCGGGCTCGTCCTGGGGCAACGCGGGCTGGCTTTCGCCCGGGCTCGCGATCCCGCTCAACGAACCCGCGGTCCTCCGCTACGGCCTGCGCACCCTGCTCGACCGGCAGGCTCCGCTGCACGTCCCGGCCACCCCGGACCCGCGGCTGTGGCAGTTCCTCGCCCGCTTCGCGGCGAACTGCACCCACCGGTCCTGGAACCGCGCGGTGCGCGCGAACCTGCCCTTCAACGAGGAATGCCTCGAAGCGTTCGACATCCTGACCGCGAACGGCGTGGACGCGCCGACCATCGACGCGCCCATCACCGCCCTGTTCGAGACTGCGGACAAGGCGCAAACGCTGGTCAAGGAACTGGACCGGCTCGGCGACGCCGGGCAGAAGGTGTCCTGGACCCAGCTCGCCGGACCGGAGCTGCGCGAGCACTTCCCGCAGGTCACCGACCGGATCGGGGCCGGCATCCGGCTCGACGGCCAGCGGTACGTCGACCCCGGCCGGTTCGTCGAATCGCTCGCCCGCGCGGTGGTCAGCCGCGGCGGCACGATCCGGCACCGGTTCGAGGTCGCCGCGATCCGCCGGCACGAGTACGCCTACACCGTGCTGTCGGCGAACGGGCAGACCGTCAACGCCAACGCCGTCGTGCTCGCGACCGGCGCGTGGCTGGGCGAGTTGGCGCGCAAGTGGGGCGTGCGCGTACCGGTGCGCGCCGGTCGCGGGTACTCCTTCACCGTGCCGACCGACGAGCCGGTGCCGAGCCCGATGTACCTGCCCGACATCCGGGTCGCGTGCACGCCGTACCAAGGCGGGCTGCGGGTGGCCGGGACGATGGAGTTCCGCAAGCCGGACGACCCGCTGTACCCCGCCCGCGTCGACGCGATCATCGCCTCGGCCCGGCCGCTGCTCAAGGGCCTGCGCTGGGACCAGCGCACCGACGTCTGGGTCGGCTCGCGCCCGGTCAGCGCCGACGGGCGGCCGGTGATCGGCCGGACCGGCGCGCCCGGGATGTACGTCGCGGGCGGGCACGGCATGTGGGGCCTGTCCCACGGCGCGGTCACCGGGAAGCTGCTCGCCGAGCAGATGGTCACCGGCAGGCTCCCGGAAGCGCTGCGGCCGTTCGACCCGCTGCGGTGACCCGCGCGTGTCCGCCGAACCCGTCCCGCTGACCGGCGACGAGCACGCCGAACTGCTCTTCCTCCGCGCGGAGAACGCCTTGCTGCGCACCGAAAGGGACATCCTGGTGAAAGCAGCGGGCTGGTTCGCCGCCGACGCCGGCGTGCTCGACCGCCGCACCGAGCCCGAGCCCCGCTGACCGCCGCGGGACTCCTCGAAAGTCCGTGGGGGCTGGACGCCTCCTGCTTGCCCGGCCCCCACGGACGTCATCCGAAAGGCACCTCTCATGTCGACGACCTCTTCGCGTCCCTGGCTGACCGCCGACGCGCACGCCCGCCTCGCCGCGGAACTCGCTGACCTGCAACGCGAACCCGACCTCGACGAGGGCGCGGGCGAACACGACCGGCTCGACCGGCAGCAGCACCGGCAGGCACGGATCCGGCAGCTCCAGGACCTGCTGCAGAACGCGGTCGTCGGCGAGGACCCGCCCGACGACGGGGTCGCCGAGCCCGGGATGGTCCTGACGGTCCGCTACGACGACGGCGGGACCGAGACGTTCCTGCTGGCCGCGCGCGACGAGGTGGGCGGCGGGCTGGAGGTTTACTCGCCGGACTCGCCGCTCGGGCGGGCGTTGCATGGCGCGAAGCCGGGGGAGCAGCGCGAGTACGAGGTGCCGAGCGGCGCCCTTGTGCGGGTGACGCTGGTCGAGGCTTATCCCTACGGCCGCTATCGAAACGACGGCTGACCCCCGTTTTGTGATTACCCTGACTGGTGTGACCGACGAAGAGCTCATCATCGAGTTCGCCCTCGCCCGGCTCGACAACCCGAGCCTCGACCTCGAGGAGGTCGCGGCGCTGCTCGTCCGCCGCGCCGGACCGGAACGCATGCTCGACTTCGCCGCGCGCAACCTCGAGACGCGCGGCGAACTGCGCGCCGCGATGTTCGAGTCGGCGGTCGAACACGTCTTACGCGTCGTCCTGACATTGCGCGGCCCGGCTGACTGAGCTGTGGACAATTCGCTGACCTGCGTGGACAGCCCCGGGCATTGACCGTGGACAGCGAGCGGTTGAGGACAAAACGGACGGCGCGCTGGGATGAGTGCACCGGGATTTCCCGGCTGTACTCCATTCCGATTCGTCCGAGGGGAACACCCATGAAGATCGGCAAGACGCTGATGGCCGCCTCCGCGCTGGGGATCGCACTCGCCGGGATCGCCGCGCCCGCCGCGTCGGCGGACACCGCGGCTCCGGCGAGCGCGCAGAGCAAGCACACCGCGAGCATCAAGTGCACGAAGCCGTCCGGGAAGAAGGCCAACTACTCCTGGGGCGACGGGTTGACGAACGTCACCGTCTACTTCAACAACCACTGTTCGCACAAGGTGTCCGCGGGCATCGTGCTCAAGGACATGGACGGCGCGCTGAGCGTCCAGTGCATGACCACCAACGGCGGCACCAGCGGCAAGAAGAAGTTCCACATCGGCGCGGACCACACGGTCGCGCGCATCCAGAAGGGCTGCAAGCTCTGAGCCTCCGCGGCTGATTCGCCGGGCGGGCCCGGGGCTGCGCCGCCCCGGGCCGCCTGGCAACCTCCAAGGGTCGATGTCGATCATTGGAGGTGTCATGAGCGAGCCCGCGCCCGGGCAGCCCGGGGCCCGCCGGGGTCGCAAGCACATCGTGCCCGACGCCGGCTCGGGCCCGGTGGCCCGTTTCGCTTGCGCTCTGCTGGACCTGAAGCGGGAAGCGGGCGACCCGTCCTACGACCGCATGCGCACGGAACTCGGCGCGGCGGCGTCGAAGTCCGCTCTTTCGGCCGCCACGCGCGGCCGCAGCGCGCCGTCCTGGCCGACGACCTGGGAGTTCGTCCGCAGCCTCGCGGTGACCGGCCTCGGCCGCGACGAGGAGACGGTGCGCCGCGAGTGGCTGGCGCGCTGGGAAGAGGCGGCCGAGGGGCAGTCGGGGTGGGGCTCCGACTCGGCAGAAGGCGCTTCGTCCGCCGGTCAGCCCGGTGCGGGGGAGCGGATGCCGTCGGCGGGCGAACCTTCCTCCGCGCCGGAACCGCCGCCCGATGCCGATCCACCCGATGCCGATCCGGCTGTGCCCGCTCCGTCCGCCGTTCCCGCCGAACCGGCCGCTGTCCCCGCTGCGACCGCCGTTCCGGCTGCGTCCGCCGCCCCCGAACCGGCCGCCGCTCCGGCCGCGGCCAAGACCCGCCGCTGGGGTTCGATCGTCGTCGCCGCGACCGTGCTGGTCGTCCTCGGACTTGTGGCCGCCGTCGTGGTCCTGGCCACTCCGTCCGCCCGCGACAAGGAAGCCGCCGCCCCGCACTACCCGCTGCCCGGCGACTCGTCCGGCTTCGGCGGCGACGGCCTGCCCGGCGACGTCACCTTCCCGGACGGCGCGAAAGCCCGCTACGGCCAGACGTTCACGAAGATCTGGCGACTGAAGAACACCGGCTCGGTCCCGTGGCGCAGCCGCTTCTTGCAGGTCGCGGGCGGCACCACCGTGCTGTGCCCGTCGCCGCCGCGCGTCCCGGTCCCGGACGCCGAGCCAGGACAACTGGTGGAGGTGAGCGTCCCGGTGACCCCGACCGGCACCGGCGTCTGCCACGTCCTGTGGAAGATGGTCGACGAACGCGGCGCGCTCGTGTTTCCGGACCGGACCGGGATTTTCTATCAGGTGACCGTCGCCGTGGAGTAGCCGAGAACGCGCCCGAAGTCCTTTTCGGACTGTCCACAATCGCGCGTCGCCGCAGGTCACCGCCCTGGGCAAGAAAACCGTACCCTTTTTCCCGTTCGCTCGTTCCGTTCCCGCTGATTCCATTGTGGACAATTTCCGCCCGCCCGGAACCCGGTCGCGGGACGAATTGGCGGACCGGGAATGGCGGCGCCAGGGGCGGTAGCGGTCACATTGCGGAGGGTGGTCAACGAATACCCTCCGCAGGATCACTCCTCCGGGTGGGGCGAAGGGCAATCCGCCATCGGGGCCTCGGTTCCGGTAGCTCAGCGTGAGAAAACCGCGGAGCGAGCGCCGCGTTACATCACTCTTTAGTGGTGAAATTGCGATAATTGTGGTCACCGGAACCGGCGGGCGGGCGCGGTGCGCGACGGATCTTGCTTTGCGTTTCCCGGGCGTCTTGATAATGTCGCGGCCTGCCAGGGACCGACAGTTGTGCTCGGTCACGCGTGGATTCGGGGATCCGTGCGGCGGCTCCATTCTTGATGTTCGGAAGGACAATTCATGCGTTCTGCCCTGCTGCGCGGACGGACCGTCGCGGTCGCCGTTCCCGCGCTGGCTTTGCTCGCCGCCGCCGTCGCCCCGCCGGCGCTCGCCGCCGACGCGCCGGCCGGCTCGGCCTACGGCGCGTCCGCCTCGGTCTCGCTGCTGCCCGGCGTGCTCGGCGACAAGGGAATCACCGTCGACACCGGCAAGATCGCGCCCTCCTCGACCGAGGGCCCGGAGTCCGCGCAGGTGGTGAACGTGCCGCTGAAGGGCCTGGTCACGGCCAAGGTGATCAGCAGCTCGGCGAAGCAGGACGGCAGCAACGGCCCGGTCGACGCGAAGGCCTCGATCGTCGACGCCGCGCTCCCGGTGCTCGCCCCGCTCGCCGGCTCCACCCCCAAGGCCCGCGTGATCAGCTCCGAGTGCAAGTCCACCCCGGACGGCATCACCGCCTCGTCCGAGCTGGCCGGCCTCGACCTCGGCAAGATCGGCAAGCTCCCGGTGTCGACCAAGCCGAACCAGAAGCTCGGCATCGACGGCGTGCTGCAGGTGATCGTCAACGAGCAGATCAAGCACTCCGACGGCAGCCTCACCGTCAACGCGCTGCACGTCAAGCTGCTCGGCGGCACCGCCACCGGCGCGCTCGGCAAGGGCGACATCGTCCTCGCCTCGGCCACCTGCGCCAAGGTCGCGGGCAACCCGACCACCCCGCCCACCACGCCGCCGACCACCCAGCCGAGCAAGCCGGGCACCCCGCCCGCCGAAGGCCCCGGACAGGTCACGGTCGTGCCGGTCGGCGCGCCGGAGACCGGCGACGGCACGCTGGCCGCGGTGACCGCCCGGTGACGCGTTCCCGGTTCGGGCTTTTCGCGCTGCTGCTGGCTTTCGTCGCGAACTTCGCCCTCCTCGGCTGCGGTTCGGCGGATCAGGCTCCGCCGGCCGCGGCCCCGGCGAGTTCCGCGGCGGCCGCGCAGCAGGTCGCGGACCCGGTCTCGCTCGACGTTCCCAGCATCGACGCGCATTCGTCGCTGGTGCCGCTCGGCCTCAACGACGACAAGACCGTGCAGGTGCCGCCGGTGGACCAGCCGCTGCAGGCGGGCTGGTACCACTTCGGGCCCAAACCGGGCCAGGTCGGACCGGCGGTCGTCCTCGGCCACATCGACGGCAACCACCAGAAGGGCATTTTCTGGCGGCTGCACGAGATGAAGAAGGGCGACAAGGTCGTCATCGGCCGCAAGGACGGGTCGAAGGCCACGTTCACGGTGACCAAGGTGGACCAGATCGCGAAGAAGACGTTCCCCACCGAAGCCGTGTACGGCAACACGACCGACTCGCAGATCCGCCTGATCACGTGCGGCGGCGCGTTCGACGCCGAAAAGAAGAGCTATCTCGACAACATCATCGTGTACGGCACGCTCGACAGCTGAGCCGCACAGATACCGGGGCCTCGTCGTTTCGCGCTCGGGCGAAGCGGCGAGGCCCTTCTGTCATTCCCCGGAGAGCTCCTCGGTGGCGGCCCGGCCCGCTTCGGCGGTGCGGCGCAGGAACCCGGCGATCAGCATGAGTTCGTCTTCGGTGTACCCGGCGCACAGGTCGTCCATCGCCGAGTTCATCCCGCCGTACACCCGAAACAGTTCCTGCGTACGGCCCGGCACCGCCCGCACGGTGACCGCGCGCCGGTCGGCCGCGTCGGGATCCCGTTCGCGCACCACCCATCCGCCGCGTTGCAGGCGGTCGAGAATGCCGGTCACGGTCGCCGGGTGCAGACCAGCGCGGCGGGCGAGCGCGCTCGGGCTCAGCGGTCCGCCGGTCGAGATCAGTTCGAGGCAGTCGAGGTCGACGTCCTTGAGCTTCAGCCGCCCGCCGACCTGGTGGTTCAGCAGCGACAGCTGATTGCGCAGTTCCCGCAGCGACTCCTTGAGGGCCACCGTGGTGCGCCGCCTGCGCCGCGCCGACTCCGTCCCGGATGCTCCGGACGCCATCTGCTCCGCCCTCCCGTTTCTCGCTGGTCAGCGTAGCCGGGTCAGGCGGCGGCGAGCAGCGCTTCCCCGGCCGGGGTCAGCACGGCGGGCACCGGCTGCCCGAACGGCCTGGATTCCCGCGCGCGCAGCAGACCGGCGCGCGCCAGCGCGTGCGCGGTGAACTGGTCGCTGCACGGCAGGCCGTCCACGAACAGATCCGGCTCGCAGCTGCAGGTCAGCCGCCCGCGCCCGGCGGCGACGGCACGCAGCATCGAGATCCCGCGGCGGGTGACGGTGGTGTCGGTGCGGTTCATGGCTGCCTCCTCGAAGCTCGCTCTCACCGATACGTCGAACGAGCCGCGCGGATTTCGACCTAACCTGACGGGGAAAAGCGGACCGGAAGAACACGGGAGCCCCCATGCTGATCGACGACCTGCACACCGTCCTGCCGGACGACCGGATCGTGCGGGACCCCGATGTGCTGCGCAGCTTCGCGCACGACGAGGCGGAGTGGGCCCCGTACGGCGAACCGGCGGTCCTGGTCCGCCCGCGCACCGCGGACGAGGTGCAGGCGACCGTGCGGCAATGCATCAAACACGGCACACCGGTGGTCCCGCGTGGTGCGGGAACCGGACTGTCCGGCGGCGCGAACGCGTTGGCCGGCTGCGTCGTGCTGGCGACCGACCGGATGACCAAGATCAAGGAGATCGACCCGGTGGAGCGGCTCGCCGTCGTCGAACCCGGCGTGGTCAACGACGATCTCCGCGCGGCCTGCGCGGAACACGGGCTCTGGTATCCGCCGGACCCGGCCAGCTCGCCGTGGTCGACGATCGGCGGCAACGTCGCGACCAACGCGGGCGGCGTGTGCTGCGTGAAGTACGGCGTGACCCGCGACTACGTGCTCGGGCTGCAGGTCGTCACCGGCACCGGCGAACTCGTCCGGCTCGGCCGCCGCACCGCGAAGGGCGTCGCCGGGTACGACCTCGCCGGGTTGATGGTCGGTTCGGAGGGAACGCTCGGCGTCATCACCGAAATCACCGTGCGGCTGCGGGCGAAACGCGCGACGGAGGCGACCGTCGCGGGTTACTTCGACTCGACGGTCGCGGCGGGGGAAGCAGCGGCGGCGATCCGCGCGGCCGGGATCGTGCCGTCGGCGCTGGAACTGGTGGACCGGCATTGCCTCGCCGCGGTCGACGCCTGGAAGAACATGGGCTTGTCCGCCGACGCGAACGTGGTGCTGCTCGGCCGCAGCGACGTGCCGGGCGGGCACGAGGCCGCGGTGATGGTGGAGTGCTTCGAGAAGGCGGGCGCGACCTGGGCCGCGCAGTCGACCGACGAGGCCGAGGCGGACGCGTTGTTCGCCGCCCGGCGGCTGGCGTACCCGGCGCTGGAACGGCTCGGCCCGGTGCTCACCGAGGACGTCTGCGTGCCGACGCATCTGGTGCCGGAAATGCTCGCCCGGATCGATCTGGCGGCGCAGCGGCACAATACGCAAATCGCCAATATCGCGCATATCGGCGACGGGAATCTGCATCCGCTGCTGATCACGCCCACCGGGGACGACGACGCGCAGCGCCGCGCGCAGGCCGCGTTCGACGACATCGTCGCCGACGCGCTCGAACTCGGCGGGACGGTGACCGGCGAGCACGGGGTCGGCCTGCTGAAGCGGCCCGGTCTCGAAAAGGAGCTGGGACCAGCGGTTCTCGACCTGCACCACGCGGTCAAGAACGCCCTCGACCCGCACGGGATCCTGAACCCCGGAAAGGTCGTCGGCGGTCCCGTCCAGCGGTAACTCGACCGAGTGAAAGTAAACAGTCCACAAAGGATAGTCATCCGTTTGTGACCCTTGTCTCCCAGTCGTTTTCTTTTGTTGGTTGCCTACCGCAAGCAACTTGCTTAGCCTAGCTAAGGGAACGGCTGGGAGAGGGGTTTTCGACAGTGGCGGAGCGCAGGACGTATTCGATCGCGGAACTCGGTCCGCGGTACAAGTGGATCGCGCTGTCCAACACGACGCTCGGGATGCTGATCGCGACGATCAACTCGTCCATCGTGCTGATCGCGCTGCCCGACATCTTCAAGGGCATCGGCATCAACCCCCTGGAACCGTCGAACACGAGCTACCTGCTGTGGATGATCATGGGCTTCCTCGTGGTCACCGCGGTGCTGGTGGTGGCGTTCGGCAGGCTCGGCGACATGTACGGCCGGGCCAGGATGTACAACCTCGGCTTCGCCGTCTTCACCGTTTCCTCGATCATGCTGGCGATCACCTGGTTCGACGGCGACGCGGCCGCGCTGTGGCTGATCGGCTGGCGGATCGTGCAGGGCGTCGGCGGCGCGTTCCTGATGGCGAACTCGTCGGCCATCCTCACCGACGCCTTCCCGGCCAACCAGCGCGGGCTCGCGCTCGGCATGAACGGCGTCGCGGCGATCGCGGGCTCGTTCCTCGGCCTGGTCGTCGGCGGCGTGCTCGCGCCGGTGAACTGGAACCTGATCTTCCTGGTGTCGGTGCCCTTCGGCGTCATCGGCACGATCTGGGCGTACGTCAAACTGCACGACACCGGCGTCCGCCAGCACGCGAAAATGGACTGGTGGGGCAACATCACCTTCGCGGTCGGCCTCATCGCGGTGCTGGTCGGGATCACCTACGGAATCCAGCCGTACGGCACGTCGCAGACCGGCTGGGGCAGCCCGATGGTGCTGTCCTGCCTGATCGGCGGGGTCGCGGTGCTGATCGCGTTCGTGGTGATCGAGACGAAGGTGCCGAACCCGCTGTTCCGGCTGTCGCTGTTCCGGATCCGCTCGTTCAGCTGGGGCAACCTGGCGAACCTGACCGCGTCGCTCGGGCGCGGCGGGCTGCAGTTCGTGCTGATCATCTGGCTGCAGGGAATCTGGTTGCCGCAGCACGGTTTCACCTTCGAGCAGACGCCGCTGTGGGCCGGGATCTACATGCTGCCGCTGACCATCGGCTTCCTGGTGGCCGCGCCGACGTCCGGCATCCTGTCCGACCGGATCGGCAGCCGCGCGCTCGCCTCCGGCGGCCTGGTCATCACCGCGCTCACGTTCCTGTTGCTGACGCTGCTGCCGGTGAACTTCGACTACTGGGCGTTCGCCGGGATCCTGCTGCTCAACGGCATCGGCATGGGCATGTTCTCCTCGCCGAACCGGGCCGAGGTGATGAACAGCCTGCCCGCCGACGCGCGAGGCTCCGGCGCGGGCATGATGACGACCTTCCAGAACGCGGCGATGGTGCTGTCGATCGGCTTCTTCTTCAGCCTGATCATCGCCGGCCTGTCGGACCACCTGCCGATCGCGATGTCGCAGGGCCTGACCCAGCACGGCGTCCCCGAGGCGGCCGCGCAACAGGTCGCTCACCTGCCCGCGGTCGCGGTGCTGTTCGCGGCGTTCCTCGGGTACAACCCGATCCAGCAGCTGCTGGGCGGCCAGCTCGCCCACCTGCCCGCCGACCAGGCGAGCTTCCTGACCGGACGCAGCTTCTTCCCGAACCTGATCTCGGGCCCGTTCCAGGACGGCCTGGCGGTGGCGTTCGGCTTCGCGATCGTGGTGTGCCTGATCGGCGCGGTGGCTTCGCTGCTGACGAAGGACACGAAGAAGTCGTCGGAGTCGGTGGGCGAGGAACTGGCCGCGGTGGCCGGGGAATCCGGCGGCGGGCCTAGCGAGCTGGTGTCTCCGCGGAGCGATCGGTAGCGGGCCACAGCACGGCTTGGGCGACGATGACGTTCTCGCCGTTGAAGGTCAACGCGGGGCCCTCGTGCAGGCGATAGCCGAGCGCGAGGGCTTCGCTGACCCGGCGGCAGAAGGCGGCGTCGTCGGGACCGGTGAGGACTCGGTAGACGGGGAGACCGTCCGGGGGTGTGCTCATGCGGTCATGATGTCGTGGGCGGCGATGCCGGTTCTCACCGGAGTGCCGCTCACGAGGCCCTCCGCACCATCCACGCCGTCCCCAGCGCCCCCACCGCTCCCACGCTGATCGCCGCGAATCCCAGCCGGAACGCCGCGTCGACGTCCGGCAACCGTCCAGCGATCAGCACCGCGAACACCGCGCCCCCGAGCGAGCCGCCCACCCGCAGCAGGATCGTCACCTGCGCGGCCGCGTCCGGAAGCCGGGACGGTTCAACAGTCTTGTAAGCCGCGATCCCCATCGGCATGCTCACCAAAGCCACCGAAGCCCCATACCCGGCAAGCAGAATCTGCACGAGCACACCCGGTGCGTCCACCGGCAGGAACGCGAACGGCACCGTGCACACCACCGCCAGCACCGCGCCCACCAACGCGACCGGTGCGGCGCCGTACCGATCCACCGCTCGCCCAGTCACCGGCGCGATCGCTGCCGTAGCACCGGCGAAACCGAGCAAACTCAGGCCGGTGTCAACGAAATCCAGGTGCCGACCCAGCTGGAAATACAACGTCACCACGATCCCGCTGCCGAAGATCAGCGCCCCGTTGAAAGCGGCGGCGAGGCTGGCGGCACGGTAAAGCCGGTTGCGGTACAGGGAAAAGTCCAGCAGCGGACGCGGATGCCGTCGCCGCACGAACCACACCAGCAAAACGAGACCGGGCACCAGAATCGGCCACTCGAGTTGTCCGGTGTCGCCCCAGGTCGTGATGGTGTAGAGGACCAACGGCAGCCCGGCAGCGATCAGGGCCAGGCCGACGAAATCGATCCCGCCAGGGTTCTCGCGAGAGCCGCGGGGCACGTACCGGAGGCCGAGAACCAGGCCGACCGCCCCGATCGGCAGGTTGATCAGGAACAGCCACGGCCACGAAAGCCCGTGCAGGATCAGGCCTCCGGCGAGCGGGCCGAGCGCGGGCGCGACGCTCACCGCGATCCCGAGCGTCGCCATCACCCGGCCCAGCCGTGCGGCGCCGACCTGTTGTCCCAGAACGGTTTGCCCGGCCGGGATCAGGACACCGCCCGCCAAGCCTTGCAGGAACCGGAAAGCGATGAGCAGCACGACGTCCGGCGCGGCAGCGCACAAGCCGGACGTCACGGTGAACGCGGCCAGCGCGACGAGCCACACGCGGCCGGCGCCGAAACGTCGCGCGAGCCAGCCGGTCAAGGGGAGCGACAGGGCGAGCGCGAGCAGGTAGCCGCTCGCGATCCATTGCGTCACCGAGAGATCCGCGCCCAGATCGCTGCTGATCGAGTCGAGGCCGATCGTCACCACGGACGCGTCGAGTCCGCTCGCGAACGCGCCGAACACGATGATCCAGCAGATCCGCCACGTCGCGCGGTCGATCGGAGCGGCAACCGTGGTCATCGCGAAGCTCGCAGGGTGCGCAGCGCGGTCGACCAGTCGACAAGTTCCCCCAGCATCCGGGTCAGGATGCCTTCGTGGTGCTCGGCGGGAGTGAAGGTGCCGGGCTCGGCCATGTCCGGGATGGCGAAGTCGGTGAACAGTCCCAGCGCGACTTGCGAGCGCACGCAGGCGACCTTCACCTCGGCGAGCGTCAACCGCAGGTGTTCCACCGCGCGCGTGCCGCCGTTGGTGCCGTAGCTGACGAAACCGGCGGCTTTGTCGGCCCATTCGGAAAACAGGAAGTCGATGGCGTTCTTGAGCGCCGCGGGCATGGAGTGGTTGTACTCGGGCGTCACGAAAACGTAGCCGTCGAAGCCGTCGATCAGTTCGGCCCAGCGCTGGGTGTGGTCGTTGCGGTAGCCGCCGAGCGCGGCGGGCAGCGGTTCGTCCAGGAACGGGAGGTCGATTTCGGCGAGGTCGAGCACCCGCACGTCGGCCCGGTCGCCGAGGAAGGCGGCGGCGCGGGCGCGGGTCCATTCGGCGACCTGCGTCGCCCGGCGGCCGGGGCGGGTGCTTCCGGAGACGACGGCGATGCGAAGCGGAGAAGTCATGCCCCGAAGGTACAACGATCGTTGTAGTTTTTGCAACGGTCGTTGTACTTCGGCATACTGAGCCGGTGCGGACAGACAAACAACGCGCTCTGCTCGACGGCGCCCTGCGGGTGTTCGCGCGGGACGGCTACTCGCGCGCCAGCATCGACGTGCTCGCGGCCGAGGCCGGCGTCTCGTCGCGGACGATCTACAACCACTACGGCGACAAGGCCGGGCTCTTCCGCGCGGTGATCCTGGACAGCTCGGACCGGGTCGCGCAGCGGCAGATCGCGGTCGCGGACAAGCTCCTCGGCCGGATCGCCGACCTGGAGGCCGACCTCGTCGAGTTCGGCCTCCAGTGGGCGAAACGCGATCCGGAAACCGAACCGCACTGGGCGCTGGTGCGCCAAATCCAGGCGGATTTGGACCACATCGCTCCGGAAACGGTCGCCGCGTGGAAGGAACGCGGCCCGACCCGGGTACGGCTGGCGCTGGCCGGGCATCTCCGCAGGCTCGCCGCGGAAGGCCGCCTCGAGCTGGACGACCCGTCGCTGGCCGCGGTGCACCTCGTGCAGCTCACCGCGGGCAGCGCCGCCGCGGCCGAACAGGGGGAGGACTGGGAAGCGCTGGTCCGGTCCGGCGTCGGCGTTTTCCTGCGCGCTTACGCGCCGGGCGTCACCAGCCGAAGCTGACCGAGCGGATCTTCACTGGACGCGAATCCTCGGATATCGATATGACGAGCTGAAGGGTTTTGCGGGCTGATGCTTACCTGTGCGGAGGTGGAGAAAGTTGTCATGGACGCTTCTCTGTCGCACGACGAGATGGAGGAGCGGCTGCGAGAGTGCGAGGATCTCGGGGCTTGCGTCGAACGCGGGTCGCAGCGGTTTGTGAATTACGACGTCGCGTTGGGGGCGATGGATGCGTTGCTGCATATCGACACGCCTGAGTCGAGGGCGGTGATCGCTTCGTTGGCGGACGATGACCGTGTTCAGGTGCGTGAGCTGGCGCGGGATGTCGTGGCCAACCCCGACGAGTATTGGTGAGGCGAGGGTTTCGGTTCCCGTACACGGCCGGTTCGTCGGCGTCTTCCTGCGGGCCTGCAGGCTCACCAGCCGAAGCTGACCGAGCGGATCTTCACCGGGTGCTTGGGCGCTCCGTCGAGCGGGCCGTTCGGGTCGGTCGGGATGATGCCGTCGGCGACCATCCGGTCGAGGACCTCCATGCCGCGCACCACCTTGCCGAGCACCGAGTAGTTCGCCGGGATGTGCGCGAACGAGTGCACGATGAAGAACTCGGATCCGTTGGTGCCGGGGCCCTGGTTGCCCATCGCGACGGTGCCGCGCTCGTAGGTCTCGGCTCCGGTGACCTCGTCCGGGAACTTGTAGCCCGGTCCGCCCTTTTCGACCTCGTAGATGTCGCCGCACTGCAGGACGCCGAGGCGCGCGGAGTTCGACAGCCGCCAGCACTGCGAACGGTCGTAGAAGTGCTGCAGCACCAGGCTGGTCATGTTCGCGACGGCGCACGGGGCCGCCCCGGCGCGGTTGAGCCGCACGGTGACCGGGCCGTAGTTGTAGTGGAAGGTGACGTCGACCGTCCCGCGGGTGAGCGCGAACGGCAGCGGACGCAGCACGGGACGCGCCGCCGGGTTGTCCGGCGTCGGCGTGAAGGTGCAGCTCACCACCGGCGGCTTCACCGCGGGGGCAGCGCTGGCCGGGGCCGCGGTGCACAGGGAAAGACCGGCGATGACGGCGGCCGCGAGCGCGGCCCAGCGTGGCTTCATGAGCCCGGAAACTAGCGAATCCGGGGCCGCCCGCGCCAGGGCTTACTTGCGCCAGGCGGTGCGGCTCTTGCGCAGGTCGAGCAGCAGGAGCAGGACGAGGAACGCGGCCAGTCCGACGAGCCACACGTTCTCGGTGTTGTTCTCGTGGTTGCCCTTGATCATCACCAGCAGGATGGCCGCGGACACCCAGCCCGCGATGCGGGTGGCCTTCGGGAACGAGCCGTGCCAGCCCCACTCCGCCGACGGCTCGTCGCGCGGGTCGACCTCGGGGCGCTTCTCGACCGCCTTGCCTGCCACGACCACTCCTTCAAACCGCCTGACGTTGTGCCCTCGCATGATCCCACACCGCTGGCCGCCACGCGGACACGACCCGGGCCATAATGCTTGCTGATGACTACTTCGCGAAGCATCCTCGTGCTGGGCTCCACCGGGTCCATCGGAACCCAGGCGCTCGACGTCGCCGCACGTAATCCGCATTTGTTCACCGTCTCCGGCCTCGCCGCCGGAGGTTCCGATCCGGCGGCGCTCGCCCAGCAAGCGATCGCGCACGAAGTAGCGGCCATCGCCGTGACGAAGCCCACGGCGGTCGAAGACGTGCAGCTCGCGCTGTACGCCGAGGCCCAGCGCAGGGGGTACGCGAAGGGCGAGTTCCGCCTCCCGCGCATCCTCGCCGGCGCGGACGCGGTGGCCGAGCTGATCGAATCGGTGCCGGTCGACGTCGTGCTCAACGGGCTGCCCGGTTCGCAGGGCCTCGACCCGACGCTGCGCGCGCTCGCCACCGGCGCGACGCTCGCACTGGCCAACAAGGAATCCCTCATCGCCGGCGGTCCGCTGGTGCTCGCCGCGGCGAAGCCGGGACAGCTGGTGCCGGTCGACTCCGAGCATTCGGCGATGGCGCAGGCGCTGCGTTCCGGCGAGGACAACGAGGTCGCGCGGCTCGTGCTCACCGCGTCCGGCGGTCCGTTCCGGGGAAAGAAGCGCGCGGACCTCGGCGAGGTCACCGTCGAACAGGCGATGGCGCACCCGACGTGGTCGATGGGCCCGCTGATCACCATCAACTCGGCCACCCTGGTGAACAAGGGCCTGGAGCTGATCGAGGCGTCGCTGCTGTTCGGCATCGAACCCTCGCGGATCGACGTGACGGTGCACCCGCAGTCGATCGTGCACTCGATGGCCACCTTCACCGACGGCTCCACGATCGCCCAGGCCAGCCCGCCGGACATGCGGCTGCCGATCGCGCTGGCGCTGAACTGGCCACATCGCGTGCCGGGCGCGGCCGCCGCGTGCTCCTGGGACACCGCGGCGAGCTGGACCTTCGAACCGGTCGACAACGAGGCGTTCCCCGCCGTCGAGCTGGCGCGCGAGGCGGGTACCGCGGGCGGTTGCCTCCCGGCGGTCTACAACGCGGCGAACGAGGAATCGGTGGCCGCGTTCCTGGCGGGCAAGGCATCGTTCCTGTCGATTGTGGACACGGTGACGCAGGTGGTGTCCGACGCGGACGAATGGCGGCGCGAACCCCGCGACGTCGCGGACGTGCTGGCCGCGGAGCAGTGGGCGCGCACCCGGGCCGCCGAGCTGCTGGGATGAGCGCGACCGGTGCGCGAAGCCGCGCCGGTCGATGCAACACTGGTTTCACGCTGGCGGCGGATACTTGAACCCGGAACTTTCTCGGGTGGTCTCACCGCCTGGAGCCGTGGAAGACGACGAACCTGCCGCCACCGCATCGCGGGCCGCGGCTGAGGGGTGAGGTGCAGGGCCCGTGCTTGCCTATGTGATCGGCGTGGTGCTCTTCGCGCTCGCGATCTGTGTTTCGGTCGCGTTGCACGAAGCGGGCCACATGGTCACCGCCCGGATGTTCGGGATGCGGGTCCGCCGGTACTTCGTCGGCTTCGGGCCCACGGTGTTCTCCTTCCGGCGCGGCGAGACCGAGTACGGCCTCAAGGCGATCCCGCTCGGCGGCTTCTGCGACATCGCCGGCATGACCGCGCTCGACGAGGTCACCGCGGAAGAGGCCCCGCGCGCGATGTGGCGGTTCAAGGCCTGGAAGCGGACCGTCGTGATGTCGGCCGGCTCCATCACGCACTTCCTGCTCGGCTTCATCGTGCTGTTCGTCATGGCCGCGACCATGGGCCTGCCGAACGTGGACCAGAAGCCGATCGTTTCGACCATTTCGGACTGCGTGCGCGGCGGCACCACGGTCGAGCAGGTCAACAACCCGGTCTGCCAGCCCGGCGACCCGGCCCCGGCGAAGAAGGCGGGCCTGCTGCCCGGCGACGTCGTGGTCTCGGTGGCCGGCAAGCCGACGCCGACCTGGGACGCGATGGTGACCCAGGTCAAGGCGGTCTCCGGGAAGGTCCCGGTGGTCGTGGACCGCGGCGGGAAGCAGGAGACGTTCGTCGTCGACGTGCCGAAGGTGACCCGCCCGGCCGCGAACGGCGGCACCGAATCGGTCGGCGCGGTCGGCGTCGGGGTCGCGCGGAGCATCCAGTACAGCCCGCTCGGCGCGTTCGGCGGCGCGGCGTCGTTCACCGGCGACATGTTCGCCCGCACGTGGGACGGGCTGATGGCCTTCCCGAAGCGCATCCCGGCGGTCTTCAACTCGATCTTCGGCGGCGAGCGCGACCCGGACACCCCGGTCAGCGTCGTCGGCGCGAGCAGGCTCGGCGGCGAGGCGGTCGAGGCCGGGCTGTGGCAGGTGTTCCTGCTGCTGCTGGCCAGCCTGAACTTCTTCATCGGCGTGTTCAACCTGCTGCCGCTGCTGCCGATGGACGGCGGGCACATCGCGATCGTCTGGTACGAGCGGGTGCGCGACTGGCTGCGCGGCCTGCGCGGCAAACCCGCGGGCGGCCCGGTCGACTACACGAAGCTGTCCGCGATCACGATGGTGTTAGTGGTCATCGGCGGCGGCGTCACGCTGCTCACGGTGACGGCCGACATCGTGAATCCGATCCGCCTGCAGTAACCGCGCGCACCTGGCGGGTCACGCGCGCGTTCCCGGCCGCCCGACCGGGGGTAACGCTGCTCACCGCGTCGGCTGACTTCGTTGAACCGCGCCCGGGTGGGGTGGGTACGCTGGAAGCGTGACCGTCGCGTTAGGTATGCCCGCTCTGCCCCCGCCCGTTCTCGCCGAGCGTCGCAAGACCCGCCAGCTGATGGTGGGG
>NZ_JBAGKF010000015.1:0-238324 GCF_037034185.1 Amycolatopsis sp. VC5-11
AGTCGGGGCGAGGTGAGGTCGGGGCGCTGCCGCGTTTTCGGGGGACTTGGGAGGCTGGATGGGGGGAGTCGGGTGGTGGGAAGGGTTAGCTGGCGGGGGGAGTGGTGAGGCGTTGTGGGGCTGGGGTTTCGGCTGGGCTGAGCGGGAAGTCGGGGCGGGGTTGTTATGCGGGCGCTCGGCTGGGGGTCGGCTGGGCGGCGTGTTTGGGGTGGTGAGTCGGCGCGGGGGTTGCTGTGCTGGCGTGGGGTTTCGGCTGGGTGGGTGCTTCGCGCGGTGAGCCGGGCAGGGCTGTTGTGCTGGTGCGGGGTCAGGTTGCGGCTGCGCGGGGTGCTTCGGGCGGGGAGTCGGACGGGGTTGCGGGGGCTGGGATTGTGGCTGGACGGCGGCGGGTCGCGGGTGGCTGAGCGGCACCCGGATGAGCGGACCGGGTGCGTTGCGGGGATGGCGCTGCGGGGGCGATTGCGGTGTCGACCTGCTGCGAGAGGGCGGGCGAGCTGTTGTGGCGGGCGGGTTTCGAGGCGGGGCGAGCGGTGGGCGGCCAGACCCCGTTGTGGTCGCGAGGTTTCCGGGCGAGGCGGGACAGCGGGGCAGGCGAGCCGGTGTGGCGAGTCTCTCCGGAGGTCGCGAATTCGCTGCCCCGCCAGGGTTGCCGGAGCACCTGCCCGGATGGTGTTGGGGCAGTGGGAAGACAGCGTTTCCCGAGGTCGGCGGCTTGTTCGGGCTCCGGGGAGAACCCGCCGAATTGCTGATAAGACAACAGATTCGGGGCCGTCCGGGAAGGCGATCGGATTCCCCGAAGCGACCGGTCCGGGAGGGCTAATCCGACGCCCGGAGATAAATCCCCGCCGGGGGTAAATAAACCCCGCGAGCGTGTCTCGGACGTCGCTTATGCCGGACCCGGGATAACTGCTGAGCGGCGCTCAGCAATACCGGTCTCTATAGAATCCGAATCGCCGAAGAGCGCGCACGAGAAGGGGCCCGGCGCGCACGCCGGGCCCTGGTGAAAAAAATCAGCCTGCCGAAGGCACCGGAGCGGGCAGCGGGCTCGGGTAATAGTCCGCGCCCACCAGAACCGGTCCGTCGTCGCCGGGGGAGAACGACAGGACCCACAGCGAGCCCTTCTTGCTCGGCACCACCCCGTCGCGGGCGGCGGGCAGTTCCAGGCCGTCCCGGTCCGCCAGTGCGCTCACCAGGTCTGGGATCACCCCGCCCTGGCTGCTGATCAGCGGGGTGCCCCCGTCGGCCGCGATCGCCAGCAGGCGGCGGATTCCGAGCAGCGGGTCGGGCCAGTAGCCCTCCTCCGACAGCAACGGCTCGTGCCGCACCTCGACGCCAAGGGCGTCCGCGATTCCGCCGACGGTCTGCACGCAGCGCAGCCGCGGCGCGGAGAACACCCGGTCGGGGCCGAAGAGCGGCAGCAGGTCTCGCAGTGCGGCCGCTTGGCGTTGGCCGGCTTCCGACAGCGGGCGGAGGTCGTCGTCGCCGGTCCAGTCTTCGCGTTTGCCCGCTTTCGCGTGCCGCACCAGCAACACCGTCGTCGGCGCGGGCGGGAGGGCGCAGAACTCGCGCAGCACGCGGACATCCGCCGGCCGGGTGAGCAGCTGCTCGGCCGCGATCGGGTCCAGCCAGCGCAGTTCGTCGACCTCTTCGTTGGGTGCGAAGGCTCCCTCGACGGCTTCGCCGCTGAAGTAGTCGACGCTCTTGCGCAGCAGCCGCCCGTTGTTCTTCGCGGGGACTTCGTACCTCGTCTGCGCGACATAGCGGCCCAGCACCGCGCGGAACCCGGTCTCCTCGGCGATCTCGCGCACCGCGGTGGCCGCGATCGTTTCGCCGGGGTCGACCTTTCCCTTCGGCAGCGACCAATCGTCGTAGCGGGGCCGGTGCACGACGGCTACCTCGATCCCCGCCCCGGCACGGCGCCAGAGCACCGCGCCCGCGGCCCGGACGTCCACGCTCATCCGACGGCCCCGTGCAGCTTCGCGAGTTCGAGCTGGTGGTCGCGCACCTGCGAACCGGCGGCCGGGAACGGCTGCCATTCGCCCGAGGAACTGAGCACCCAGCAGCGCGTGTGCGGATCGAGCGCCGAATCGAACACCTCGTCCAGCTGCCGCGTCAGCCTCGGGTCCTTGACCCGCACCAGCGCCTCGATCCGGCGGTCGAGGTTGCGGTGCATCATGTCCGCGCTGCCGATCCAGTGCGTGCCGCCCGCGCGGAAGTTGAACACCCGCGAATGCTCCAGGAACCGGCCGAGGATCGAGCGGACGCGGATGTTCTCGCTCAAGCCTTCGACGCCCGGCTTCAGCGAGCAGATCCCGCGCACCACCACGTCGACCGGCACGCCCGCCTGCGACGCGTGGTACAGCGCGTCGATCACCTGCTCGTCCACGAGCGAGTTGCACTTGATCCGGATGCCCGCGTCGAGCCCGGCGCGCGCGAGTTCGATCTCCTCGCCGATCGCGCGCACGATGCCGCGGCGGATGCCGTGCGGCGACGTGAGGATCGTGCGGTAGGTGTCCTGGCGCGAGTAGCCGGTGAGGACGTTGAACAGGTCGGTGATGTCCGCGCCGATGCTCGGGTCCGCGGTGAGCAGGCCGAGGTCCTCGTACAGCCGTGCGGTCTTCGGGTTGTAGTTGCCGGTGCCGATGTGGCAGTAGCGGCGGATGGTCGAACCCTCCTGCCGCACCACCATCGACACCTTGCAGTGCGTTTTGAGGCCCACCAAGCCGTACACGACGTGCACGCCCGCGCGTTCCAGCGTGCGCGCCCAGGTGATGTTGGCCTGCTCGTCGAACCGCGCCTTGATCTCCACCAGCGCCACGACCTGCTTGCCCGCCTCGGCGGCGTCGATCAGCGCGTCCACGATCGGCGAATCGCCCGACGTCCGGTACAGCGTCTGCTTGATCGCCAGCACCTTCGAGTCGGCCGCGGCCTGTTCGATGAACCGCTGCACGCTCGTGGAGAACGAGTCGTACGGGTGGTGCACCAGGACGTCGCCCTCGCGCAGCGTCGCGAACACGCTCTTGGGCGTCTCGCGTTCGCCGAACGCCGGATGCGTCGCGGGCACGAACGGCCGGTCCTTCAACTCCTTGCGGTCGACCGCGGACAGCTGGAACAGGCAGGTGAGGTCGAGCAGCCCGGGCACCTCGACGACGTCCTCGGGATCGACTTCCAGCTCGCGCAGCAGCAGTTCGAGCATGTGCTCGCTCATGTCCTGCGCGACCTCGAGCCGCACCGGCGGGCCGAACCGGCGCTGCGCCAGCTCGCGTTCCAATGCCTGCAACAGGTCCTCGTCGCGGTCTTCCTCGACCTCGAAGTCGGCGTTGCGGGTGACGCGGAAGACGTGGTGCTCGGTGACCTCCATGCCGGTGAACAGATCGCTCAGGTGCGCGGAGATCAGTTCCTCGAGCGGCAGGAAGGTCGCGGTCCGGTTGCCGCGTTCGGTTTCCACGCGCATCAGCCGCGGCACGTTGCTCGGCACCTTCACGCGCGCGAACCGTTCGAGCCCGCCCTGCGGATCCCGCACCGTCACCGCGAGGTTCAGCGACAGCCCCGAGATGTACGGGAACGGGTGCGCCGGGTCGACCGCGAGCGGCGTGAGCACCGGGAAGATCTGCTCGGAGAAGTAGCTCGACAGCCGGAGCTGGTCGGCCCCGGACAGGTCGGACCAGCCGACGATCCGGATGTCCTGCTCGGCCAGCTGCGGGCGCAGGTGCTCCTTGAACGCGGCGGTGTGCCGCTCGACCAGGTCCTGGTTGCGCTTGGCGATGTAGTCCAGCTGTTCGCGCGGCGTGAGCCCGTCCGCGCTGCGCACCGAGAGGCCGGTGCCGTCGCGCCGTTTCAGCCCGGCGACCCGGACCATGTAGAACTCGTCCAAATTGGACGCGAAAATGGCGAGGAACTTGGCCCGCTCGAGCAGCGGCTGCGATTCGTCCTCGGCCAGCGCGAGCACGCGGGCGTTGAAGTCGAGCCAGGACAGCTCGCGGTTGAAATAACGGTCGTCGGGAAGCGACTCGACCGCTGTGGGCGCGGACGTGACGGCGGGCGGGGCCGAGGGGACGGAGCGGAATTCCTCGCCGCTCTCGGTCGTGGTCCGGCGCGATCGCGCGGCGGCGGGCGGCGCGGCGGGTTTCTTCGCCGAGGTGCGCAGCGCGCTCGACGAGGCGGTTTTGCGCTTGGCCGGTTTGTCTTTGTCCTCAGCCGGAGCCGCCTTGGGTTTTGCCCGGCGGGCCGCCGCGGCGTCGCCGTTCCCGCGCGAGGTCGCCTTCCCGCCCGCGGTGCGCGGGGCCGGGGACGAGGGGGACGCGCTGCTGCCGCTCTTCACGCGCCGCCGGGCCGGAGTGCTGCCGTCTTCTGTGCTCACGCTGCCCATTGTTCACTACGAAGCCGCGGTTTGCGCAGGCCGCGATGAAGGTCGAGTGAACACGTCAGCGCAATTGCGTCCGTTCGGCCGGGAGCAATGCCGCGGTGCGCTTCCCGAGACCGAGTCGCGCGGCGTGGCGCAGATCATCTTCGGTGTCGACGTCGCTGCGCAGCGACGGCAATGCCTGGGTGAGCGGAATCGCACCGGACGCCCGATGCAGTTCCGCGGAACCGGCGCCGAAGTGCGGGTCGAGCGGTTTCCCCGGCGCGGACAGCAACAGCGTGGTCCCGGTGTCCTGCCGGTCGAACACCACCGCGCGCCGGCCGGCGGCTTCGGTGAGCGCCTGTTCCAGATCCACCGCGCGCAACGCGGGGAGATCCGCTTGGAGCGCGCCGACGACTCCGTCCGGCGCGTCCGCGCGCAGCAGCTCCGCGCCGTGGCGCAACGCTTCGTTGAGCCCGCCGCCCGCCGGCTCGGCGACCAGTTCGACGCCGAGACCGGCCAATTCGGACAGGGCGGCCGGATCGGAGGTGACGACGAGCACGCGCCGGACCCGGGCGACCGACGTGACCGCGGCCAGCGTGTCGCAGGCCAGCGCCAGCACCAGTTCGGCGTGCCGGTGCGCGGCGACCGCGCCGCGCAGCCGCGACTTGCCCGCGCCCGGCGGTTTCAGCGGCATGACCAGGTCTGCGTCCACCTGTCCATCTTTACCCGAAACCGCTCGCGCGCGTGCGTGAGCGCACCCTCCCTGGACTGCGCGAACCGGCGCGCGGCAGGATCACCCGGAGCAGAGGCGACCCGAGGAGGAGAACTGTGGCACGGCGTGAGAAGGGCGGATTCTGGGTGGGGCTGGCCGCCGCCGCGTTCTACCCGATGACCGCGATCGGCAAGCGGGTGTACCTCGGCGCGGAGAAAATCCCCCGGCAAGGGCCCGCGGTGCTGGTGATGAACCACATCTCGCACCTCGACCCGCCGGTCGACGCGGTGTTCGTGCACCGGCAGAAGCGGGTGCCGCGGTTCTTCCTCAAGGCGAGCCTGAAGAACGTGCCGGTCTTCGGCCGGATCGTGACCGGGTCCGGGCAGATCCCGGTGGCGCGCGGGTCGAGCGCGGCGGGCGACAGCCTCAAGGCCGCGCACCAGGCCCTCGAAGAGGGCAAGGTCATCGTGATCTACCCCGAGGGCACGATCACGAAGGACCCGCTGGGCTGGCCGAAGGAGGCTTACAGCGGCGCGGCGCGGCTGGCGCTGCAGAACGACGTGCCGGTAATCCCGATCGCGCGCTGGGGCACGAACCAGATCTTCAACGGCTACACCAAGAAGTTCACGCCGTTCCCGCGCAAGACGGTGACGCACCTGGTCGGCGACCCGATCGACCTGTCGCGGTTCCGCGGCGCGAACCCGCGCAGCGCCTCGACGCTGCGTGAGGTCACCGCGGTGCTGATGGACGAGGTGACCCGGCTGCTGGCCGAGATCCGGCAGGAGGAACCGCCCGCGAAGAAGCCGGAAACGGACGCGGCGGCGGACACCAAGGCGGAGATCACCGCCGAGCCCAAGGCGGAGGCCGAGAAGCCGGAGGACGGTGCCTGATGGCGGGTTTCGCCGCCGACGTGCAGCGGGTCACCGTGCTCGGCGCGGGTTCGTGGGGCACCGCGTTCGCGAAGGTGCTCGGCGACGCGGGCCGGGACGTGACGATGTGGGCGCGCCGGGAAAGCGTCGCCGAGGAAATCCGGGAGCGGCACACCAACGAGTCGTATCTGCCGGGAACCACGTTGCCGGACCGGATCACCGCGACGTCCGACGCGGCCGAGGCGCTGGACGGCGCGCAAGCGGTCGTGCTCGGGGTGCCTAGCCAAAGCCTGCGCGCGAATCTCACCGGCTGGCGGCCGCTGCTCCCGCCCGAGGCGATCCTGGTCAGCCTCGCCAAGGGCGTGGAACTGGGCACGCTCAAGCGGATGAGCGAGGTGATCGCCGAACTCGCCGAAGTCGATCCGGGCGAGATCGTGGTGGTGTCCGGGCCGAACCTGGCCCGCGAGATCGCCGCCGGGCAGCCCGCCGCCGCGGTGCTCGCGTGCGCCGACCACGAGCGCGCGAAAGCGGTGCAGCAGGCGACGTCGAACCAGTATTTCCGGCCCTACACGAACACCGATGTGGTCGGCTGCGAGCTGGGCGGCGCGTGCAAGAACGTGATCGCGCTCAGCTGCGGGATGGCCGCAGGGATGGGCTTGGGCGCGAACACGATGGCGACGCTCATCACGCGCGGCCTCGCCGAAATGGCCCGGCTCGGCGCGAAACTCGGCGCGGACCCGCTGACCTTCGCCGGACTCGCCGGGCTCGGCGACCTGGTCGCGACGTGCTCGTCGCCGTTGTCGCGCAACCGCACCTTCGGCGAACGCCTCGGCCGCGGCGAGACGCTGGCCGAGGCGCAGGCGGCGACCGGCGGGCAGGTCGCGGAGGGCGTCGCGTCGTGCTCGTCGATCCGCGAACTGGCGCAGCGGCACGGGGCCGACATGCCGATCACGGACGCGATGTACCGGGTGTGCCACGAGGGCGTCGACCCGCGGCAGGCCGGCGCGGAACTGCTCGGGCGGTCTCGGAAGCCGGAGTGGCGCTGAGACTCGTGAGTGGCGGTGCCGGTGAGGACCGACGTTGCCGCGCACGAGTTTCGAAGGCGGGAAGCTCGGCCTGGCGAGCGGGCTGGGTGTCGTGAGCGGCGCTGCCGGTTAGAACCGGCGTTGCCGCGCACGAGCGGGTGCGCCAGGGTGTGAACCTGCGCTCACCTGGGCGGTCCAGGGGGTGAGACGGGTTGACCGGGCGGTCCGGGGCTGGTTCTCTGTGCGGCATGCTGACGTGCGAGATGACGATGCGGCCGGGGTCTGACGACCGCCGCCCCGTCATGGGCATGTCGTGTCGCTGTTGTCGGTGAAACCGTCCCGGCCCAGTTCGACACCCATCTTCTTCCCGTGAGGACTTCTTTTCATGTTCGCCGTTCCGGACAACACCCTGCTGCGTCCCGAGAACCCCGCCCTCCGTCATCCGGTCCGCGTCGCCGTCGACGTGGCCGCTGACCGGGAGCGCTGGGGCAGCCTGCTGCGCTACGACCCCGACCAGCGGTTCTCCGCCCTCGTCGAACGCACCGAGGACCAGGAGATCTGGCTGCTCAGCTGGCTTCCCGGCCAGCACACCGACCTGCACGACCACGCCTTCTCGACCGGCGCGTTCACCGTCGTGTCCGGGCGGCTGACCGAAACCGTCGCGCGGCGTGCCCCTGGCGGGCGGGCGGTGACCGAGGTGCACGGGCTGTCCGCCGGGCAGTCGCGCGTGTTCGGGCCCGGTTACGTGCACGAGGTGCGCAACGACGGCCCGGACCCGGCGATCAGCGTGCACGTCTACCGCCAGGGCGGCCGGCAGATGCGGTCGTACCAGGCGAATCCGGTCGACGGGCCGTTCCGGGCGTGATCAGCGATCGAGGTCGCCGCGCAGCCTGAACTGCCGTTCGATCTCCTCCCGGGAGACGCCCGCCGCGAGCAGAACCTGCAGCAGGATCCGCGATTTCCGCGGGCACAGCCATCCGGCCATCGTCGCGCCCATCCGGATCAGGCTCGATTCGGAGCCGTGAAACCCGTAGGTGCCGCGGAAAGTCGGGCCTGCGCCGGTCCGGGACGCGACGACAACCGGTACTTCGGCCGCTGCGATCACGTCCGCGGTTCCGGTCGACACGTGTCCGACGCCGTTCGCGGCCACCACTACGCCGCGCGCGCCGCCCTTGAGGACCAGCGAAAGCAGTTCGCCCGAATCTTCGAGACCTGATTCCAGCAGCGGAACGAGATCGACAGTTTCGGCTCCCGGCAGTACCGGCAGGCGCGGCGGCGACGGGTGGAAGTAATGCACCGCTCCTTCGGCGACCATGCCGAGCGGGCCCGCTGGCCGCGACGAAAACGTCTCGACGTGGCTGGAATGCGTCTTCCGCACCCAGCGCGCCGCGTGCACGTCGTCGTTGAAGGCCACCAGCGCGCCCCGGCCGCGGCTGCGCGGATCGGCGGCGACCGCGAGCGCGGCGAGGATGTTCGCCTGTCCGTCCGGGCTGGGCAGGCTCGGGTTCCGCATCGCGCCGGTGATCACCACCGGTGCGTCGGACGGCCACGTGAGGTCGAACAGGTACGCCGTTTCCTCCAGCGTGTCCGTGCCCTGCACCACCACGAGACCGTCCGCGCCCGCCTCGATCTGCTCGACGCCCCACTGCCGGGTCCGCGCGAGCGTCGCGTAGTCCATCGACGAACTCGACAGCCCGGCGAGCGTCGCCGCGGTGATCTCCATCGGCAGCCGGGAACCCAGGTCTCCCAGCAGGTCCTCGGCGCTGAGCCGCGGCACGACGCCGTCTTCGATCGAACGTCCGGGAGCCATCGAGATGGTGCCGCCCAGCGCGGCGACGGCGATGCGAGTCATGCCCCGCACTCTATGCGGGGCGCCGCGCCTGCAGGGTGTAGCTCGCGGCGATCCGGCGCGGGTTGTCCCGCAACCGCCATTCGCCGCCCCCGGCCTCTTCCATCTCGTGCGGCAACGCGTTCCACGCCGCGGTGTCGTGTTCGGTCAGCCCGGTCAGGATCAGGCCCTGGTCGAGCAGCGCGGTGACGATCTCGCCGAGCGAATGGTTCCAGCTGTGCGTGGTCGTCGTGCGCAGCGGTTCGTCCGTGTCGACGTAGGTGGTGTCGTCGCTGAACACGAGCGGTTCGTCGTGCTCGAAGTAGTCGTACTTCGGCCACGCGCGTTCGGATTCGTCGTCGAGCGTCCACAGCATCGGATGGCCTTCGCGCATGAAGAGCCGTCCGCCGGGCCGCAGCAGCCGTGCGACCACCTCGGCCCACGGCGCGATCTTCGGCAGCCAGCAGATCGCGCCGATCCCGGTGTACACCAGGTCGAACGCGTTTTCGCCGAAGACTTCCACCGCGTCGTAGACGTTCGCCTCGTGGTAGTCGATGTCCGCGCCGGTGGCGTCGGCGAGCTCGCGCGCCTCGGCGAGCGATGCCGGGGAAAGGTCCAGACCAGAGATCTTGGCCCCGAGCCGGTGCAGCGACAGCGTGTCCGTGCCGATGTGGCACTGCAGGTGCACGGTGCGCAGCCCGGAAACGTCGCCGAGGCGAGGCTGGTCGAAGCGCACGATCTGGCTCAGGTGCCCGGGATCGGCCTTGAACTTGTCGAACTCGTAGTACGCCGAGCGCGCGTGGATCGGCGCGCGGTCGTCCCAGTTGGCGCGGTTGATCTCGAACGAATCGGTCACGCCATCTCCGCCAGGCTGCGCTCGACGCAGAACTCGTTCCCTTCGGGATCCCGCAGCACGATCCAGCCGCCGCCGTCCTCGCGGCGGTGGTCGGCATGCAGCGTCGCGCCCAGCTTGAGCAGCCGCTCCACCTCTTCGTCACGGGTCCCGCCGTCCGGCTTCAGGCAGACGTGCAGCCGGTTCTTGACGGTCTTGGGTTCGGGGACGGCGATGAACAGGAGAGTGACGCCGGACTCGAGCCTGATGCCGATCTCCGGATCGCCTTGATGGTCGTCGTCGCCGACCGGGCGGCCGGTCACCTTGGTCCAGAACTGGGCCAGTTCCCACGGGTCGGCGCAGTCGACGGTGATGTTGTCCACGTAAGCAGTCATCGGGCTCCTCGGGCCAGGGTTGCTGTCGGTCCGGAGTCTGCCCGGAATGCCCGATGCGCGCGACAGGTTTCCTGTCGAGTCGCTGTCAGCTGCGGGTTCGGCTCGCGCGCTCGCGCGGACGTCGCGGAGGATGGCGGGGTGGAGAACCCGAACCCGGTGCGGCTGCTCGTCGTGGACGACGAGCCGCACATCGCCGACCTGGTGGCGACCGTCGCCCGTTACGAGGGCTGGCAGGCCGTGACGGCCGGCTGCGGCGCCGACGCGCTCGCGCGCGCCGCGGAGTTCGCTCCCGACATCGTCGTCCTCGACCTCATGCTGCCCGATTTCGACGGCTTCACCGTGCTCGACAAGCTGCGCGAGAAACACGACGCGGTGCCGGTGGTGTTCCTGACCGCCAAGGACGCGACCGCCGACCGCATCGCCGGCCTCACCCGCGGGGGTGACGATTACCTCGTCAAGCCGTTCTCCGTCGAGGAGTTGATGGCGCGGCTGCGTGCGGTGCTGCGGCGGACGTCCGAGAAGCCGGATACCCGCACGGTGGTGCTGCAGGTGGGCGATCTCACCCTGGACGAGGAGACGCACGAAGTCCGGCGCGGCGGCCAGCTCGCCGAGCTGACGCCGACCGAATACGAGCTGCTGCGTTACCTGATGCGGCGTTCGCCCGCGGTGCTCACCAAGGCGCAGATCCTCGACCACGTCTGGGAGTACGACTTCGGCGGACGGTCCAATGTGGTCGAACTCGCGATCTCGCGGCTGCGGCGCAAGCTCGACACCGAGGCCGAACCGCTGATCCACACCGTGCGCGGCGTCGGGTATTCCGTGCGACAGGCGGGCCGGTGAACCGGGTCGGGCGCTGGGCTCGCCGGTGGTACCGGGCTTGGCGCGCTTCCCGGCTCGGCACGCGGCTGGCGTTCGGGCTGGGCGCGTTGTCGCTGGTGGTGTTCGCGATCGTCGGCGCGCTGACCGTCGAGCTGATGCACGATTACCTCAACCGGCGGCTCGACGAGCAGCTCAAGACGAGCCAGGTCGCGCAGGTGCCGCATCTGCGCGAATCGAAGGACAATCCGGAAGTCGTCTACTCCTGGTACTCCGCGGTTTTCGATGTGCGGGAGGGGCACGCCGTCCCGCAGCCGGGAAGCACGTTGCCGAACGACGTGCGGCCGTTGGCGCAGGTCGCCGAAGAAGCGACCAGCGGCGACCTGTTTCGCACGATCGCCTTGCCCGGTCAGGGTTCTTACCGCGTCCGGGCCTGTCCGGTGGAGACCTCGCAGAACGGGACCGGCACCGTGCTGTTGAGCGCCGCGCCGCAAGCCGATCTCGACAACACCGTGCAGCAGCTGATGTTGATCGAAGTGCTCGCGTTTCTCATCGCGTTGGCGATTCTCGTTGTCGCGGGCCGCGTGGTGCTGCGGCGCGGATTGCGTCCGTTGTCGGACATGGCTGGCACGGCGCACGACATCGCCTCGCACGACCTCACCGCCACGGCGGATTTGCCGGTGCGCGCGTCCGGCACGGGTGGCGGCGCGGAGGTCGAGGAGCTGCGGACGGCGTTCAACTTGATGTTGAGCCACATCGAATCCTCGCTGGCCGCGCGCACCGAGGCGAACGATCGGCTGCGCAGGTTCGTCGCCGATGCTTCGCATGAGCTGCGGACGCCGTTGACGTCGATCCGCGGCTATGCCGATCTTTTCCGTTACGCCGCCGCGAACGAACCCGAGGAACGCGAGGCGCACCTGGAGAAAATCCGGGCCGAGACCGCGCGGATGAGCGTGCTGGTGGACGATCTGCTGCTGCTCGCGCGGCTGGACGCGCGCGACGTCGAACCGCCGGTGCGCCCGCAGCGGATGGATCTCACCGAGATCGCCGCGGCCGCCGCGGACGCGTTCCGGGCCGGTCGGCCGGGACATCCGCTGACGGTCTCGATTCCGGAGGAACCGGTGTTGCTGCACGCGGATCCGGCGCGGCTGCGGCAAGTCCTGGACAACCTGCTCGCGAACGCCGCGGTGCACACCGCGGAGGGAACGCCCGTGGAGCTGGCGGTGACGGTGGCCGACGGGATGGCCGTCGCCACCGTCACCGATGACGGACCGGGGATTTCCGCAGCGGATCAGCAGCGGATTTTCGACCGGTTCTATCGCGTCGACAACTCCCGCACCCGGGCCGCTGGCGGCACCGGGCTGGGGTTGTCAGTGGTGCATTCGCTCGTGGTGGAGCACGGCGGGACGGTCTCGCTGGAGAGCCGCCGCCCCGGGCGGACGGTATTCACCGTGCGGTTGCCGCTGCCTTCGTGACGCGTGCGGTGACGTGTTCGGGCACGGTCCAGCCGGGCGGCAGGTCAGCGGACGGTTCCGGCTCGCCGAAGACCGTGCGCACCGGCAGTACTCCGGCCCAGGCGGCATTTGCGGTGACGTCTTCGGGCTCGTCGTCCGGTCCTTCGGCGCGGAGTTTCACCGACGCTTCGGCGAGGTCGAGCGCGATGACCGACACCGCGGCGAATTCCTTCTTGTTCACCGCGCGAGCGTGCTCCCACGAACCGGGGGAGAGGTGGTCGGTGAGCACGTGCAAGCCGCGCATCTTCTCGTCCGGGTCGGTCACCAGCCGGGCCTTGCCGAGGATCACCGCGCTGCGGTAGTTGACCGAGTGGTTGTTCACCGAGCGGCAGTAGACGATGCCGTCGAGGAGGGTGACCGTCACGCACACGTCGGTTTCCCCGGTCGCGGCTCGCAGACTGGCCGCGCCCGTGGAACCATGCAGGTACAGGGTGTCGCCGTCGCGGCCGTATCCGGTGGGCAGCACCAGCGGGACGCCGTCGCGGACCACGCCGAGGTGGCAGATCAGCGCCTCGTCGAGCACGGCGTGCAGGACCGCGCGCTCGCTGGCGGCGCGGTGGCGTTTGCGGCCGAGCGTGGTGCGTTCGGTGGGCGAAAGGCTGCTCATGCGTTCAGTGTGCGGCGGCCAAGTGGCTACGTTGAATGTCCACTTCTTCTACACTTGAGAAGTCCACTTCGCCGTAACGGAGGTCCGCCGTGTCCTACGCCGACACCGCCCTGCCGGTCAGTCTCGACCGCGAAGCGGCCACCCCGCTGGCCGTGCAGTTGGCCGACGCCTTGCGCGAAGCCGCGGCCGGCGGGCATCTCCGCGGCGGCGACCGGCTGCCGTCCACGCGCGCGCTGGCGGAACGGCTCGGCGTCTCGCGCACTGTCACTTCGGCTGCGTACGAGCAACTTCACGCGGAAGGCTGGATCGCCGGCCGACACGGCTCCGGCACCTACGTGACCACTCCGCCGACCCGCGCCGCCGCGTCCGTCACGGTGCCCGGTTCGCTGCTCGCCGAGGCGGAACAAGCCCCGTTGCTGGACCTCGCGCCGGGTACGCCGTGGGCTGGCGGCCTCGACCGCGCGGCCTGGCGGCGAGCGTGGCGGGCCGCCGCCGATCCCGAGCCGCTCACGCGCGCGCACCGCGCCGGGTTGCCGGAATACCGCGCGACCGTGTCGGAACACCTGCTGCGCCACCGCGGTCTGGCCGCCGGTTCGGTGCTCGCGACCGGCGGTACCACTGCGGCTGTCGTGGAACTCGCCGCTGCCGTGCTGCGCCGAGGTGCGGTCGTGGCCTTCGAGGAACCGGGTTATCAGCGTGCGGTGCAAGCGTTCCGGCAGGCCGGGCTCACCGTTGTCGGCGTTCCGGTGGACGAGGAAGGTCTTCGTCCGGACGCGATTCCCGCCGGGGCGCGCGCCGTTTATTGCTCGCCCGCGCACCAGTACCCGATGGGCAGCCGGATGAGCGCGGCCCGCCGCGTGCAGCTCGTGGAACGCGCTCGCGCGGAAGGCATGCTGGTCATCGAGGACGACTACGACGGCGAGCTGCGCTTCGACGTCGCCCCGCTGCCGATGCTGGCCGCGCTCGCCCCGGACGTCGTCGTGCACCTCGGCACCACCAGCAAAATCCTCACCCCGACCCTCGGCGCGGGCTGGCTCGTCGCGCCCGCTTCGGTGGCCGATTCCATTCTGGCGTACCGGGATCTCACCGGAACCCGTCCGTCGCCGGCGGGGCAGCGGGTGCTCGTCGAACTCGCCCGGACCGGCGATCTGGGCCGGCACCTGCGGAAGCTGCGCCGGGAAATGGCCGAACGCCGGACGGTGCTGGTGACCGCGCTGTCGAACGCCGGAATCCCGTTCGTCGGCGACGACGCCGGCGCGCATCTGGTGGTGCGGACGGAAAGCGCCGAGACCGAGGCCGAGTTGATCGCCGCGGCGGAACGGCATTCGATCCGGCTCGACGGGCTGGCGCGGCATTTCGCCGGAACGCCGACGGTGCACGGCATCGCGCTGGGTTACGCGGGCTGCTCGCGGGAAGCGTTGATGGCCGCGGTGCCGACTCTGGTCGATCTTCTCCGCTGAGCACGGGGGCCAGCCCTACCTTCGGTCCGCCGGTCAGCTTCATGGTGCCGGATCCGCGGCTCCGCGAGGCTTTTGCCGATCAGTTCGGCGCGCGGAGGAGTGCGGGATGACTTGGCGGATCCGGGTAGCAGCGATGGCGACCGCGATGCTGGCGGTGTTCGCCGCACCGGCCTCAGCGCAGCCACCAGACCGGCCAGCAGACACTGCGGTCGCGCACCTGCGTGAAGAACTGGCAGGCGGGCCGCCGTCGTCCTACGCGCTGGTGTCCGCGGACGGCAAGGTGACGACCGGCGCGGTCGGCCCCGACGTGACGCCGCAGTCGCCGTTTCTGCTTGGCTCGCTGAGCAAATCGTTCACCGCCATGGCAGTCATGCAGCTCGTCGACGCGGGCAAAGTCGGTCTGGACACCCCGATCACCGCGTACCTGCCGTGGTTCCGCACCGCCGGATCCAACGATCCGATCACCGTGCGGCAGTTGCTGAACCAGACCAGCGGGCTGCCGACCGAAGCGGGCACCGTCGACCTCTACGAACCGGAAACCACGCTGGAGCAGCGCGTCCGCGCACTCGCCGACGTCGTCCCGGTGTCTCGCCCCGGCACCGCTTTCCACTACTGCAACAAGAACTACGCGACGCTGGGTCTGCTGGTCGAGCAGGTTTCCGGCCAGAGCTATGCCGACTACCTCAAAGCGCACGTCCTCGCCCCGCTCGGCATGAACCGCACCTTCACCAACCTCGCCGACGCCCGTCGCGCGGGTCTGATCGAGGGTTCGTCGGTGCTGTTCGGCTTGAACGTGCCGATGGAAACGCCGGATTTCCCCGGCGCGCTGCCTGACGGCTACCTGGTCTCGACTGCCGAGGACCTCAGCCACTACCTCACCTTCCAGATGACCGGCGCCTACCGCGGCGTCCGTCCGCTGTCCGCGGAAAGCCTGCGCCTGATGCACAGCGCGGCCGTCCCGACCGGCGACGACCACGCGATCGACGGCATCGACCACTACGGATCCGGCTGGGGCACCGGCACTCTTCACGGCCAGCCGGTCGTCCAGCACGACGGCGACCTGACCCGCTACCACGCCAACCTGGGCTTTCTGCCGAACCAGCAGGTCGGCCTCGTGGTGCTGACCTCGCGCAACCCGGTCCTGCTGGACAACGGCGCGCCGTTCCACCACACCCTCGCGATGCTCGCGGGCGCACCGGCCCCGGAGATCGGCAACGGTTTCCTGTTCACCTACGGCGTCATCGACGGCGTCGCGCTCCTGGCCCTCGCTGCGATGGTCTTGGCGACCCGCCGACAGATCCGTCGCGCGCGAAAGCTGCCGGAACTCCTGCGGGACAAGGGTTTCCGTCGGGTGGCAGTACGGCCGCTGGTCGGACATCTCATCGCCGCAGCCGCGCTGTACGCGGCGGTGTTCGTCGGAGTCGGCCTGCTCAGCTACGGCGGCTGGCTGCCGGTGGACGTCGCGTTCCAGACGCTGCCGGACTTCACGGTCCTCGTCCTGGCCGGGACAGCGTTCCTCGCGGTGCGCGGGTTGGGATGGTTCGCGCTGGCCGCCTCGCGGACTCGCCGACCAGCGGCTCGACCCTCCCGACCAGCGCAGACACCCCCGGCGCGCGCTGTTGACGAGGCTCACCCGGTACGGTGACCGGCTATGAGCGCTGAAAAGATCCGGGTCGCGGTCGTGTTCGGTGGCCGCAGCAGCGAGCACACCATCTCGTGCCTGTCCGCGGGCAGTGTGATCTCGAACCTGGATCCGGACCGCTTCGAGGTGCTCCCGGTCGGCGTCACGCCGAACGGCGGCTGGGTGCTCGGCACCGGCGACCCGAAGCAGCTCAGCATCCAGGGCCGCGAGCTGCCGTCGGTCGAGTCCGGCCGCGCGCTCGTGCTCGCCGGCGACCCGACCAGCCGCGAGCTGCGCACGGTCGACCCGGGCCAGGCCACCGAGGTGCTCGGCACCGTCGACGTCGTCTTCCCGGTGCTGCACGGCGCCTTCGGCGAGGACGGCACCATCCAGGGCCTGCTCGAACTCGCCGACATCCCGTACGTCGGCCCCGGCGTGCTCGCCAGCGCGGCGGCGATGGACAAGGAGTACGCGAAGAAGCTGCTCGCCGCGGAAGGGCTGCCGGTCGGCACCTACGCGGCACTGCGCCGCGGACAGTCCACTTTGGCCGAAGCGGACCGGGAACGCCTTGGCCTGCCGGTGTTCGTGAAGCCCTCGCGCGCCGGTTCGTCGGTCGGGATTTCCCGCGTCGCCGACTGGGCGGACCTGGACGCCGCGATCGAACTGGCCCGGCGCACCGACCCGAAGGTGCTCGTCGAGGCCGCGGTGCGCGGGCGCGAGGTCGAATGCGGCGTGCTGGAATTCCCGGACGGCCGCGTCGAGGCGTCGCTCCCGGCGGAGATCCGGGTGCTCGCCGAGGACGAGGACGCCTGGTACGACTTCGAAACCAAGTACCTCGGCGAGGACGCCGAACTGGACATCCCGGCCAAACTGGACGACGCGCTCACCGACCGGCTGCGCGCGATGGCCGTCGAGGCGTTCCGCGCGCTCGACTGCCAGGGCCTCGCCCGCGTCGACTTCTTCGTGACCGAGGAAGGCGACCTGGTGATCAACGAGGTCAACACGATGCCCGGGTTCACCACGAAGTCCGCCTACCCGAAGATGTGGGAGGTCACCGGGGTGGACTACCCGACGCTGCTGTCGACGCTGATCGACACCGCGCTCGCCCGGGGCACCGGCCTGCGCTGACCGCCGCGACAGCGGCGCACGCGGCCGGACCAGTCCGGCGACCTTACGATGGCCCTCGAACGAACGGCCTGTCCCCACCGTAAGGAAAACAGCGCGTGCAGATCGCATCCCGGCTCGACCGGCTCCCGGTCACCCGGCGGCACCGGTACTTCGTCGCAGTGGTCGGCATCGCGACCTTCTTCGACCTCTACGACCTGTTCCTCGCCGCGACCATCAGCACCGTCCTCACCAAGGAGTTCGGCGTCACCCCGACGACGCTGAAGTACGTCCTGGCGTCGGCGTTCGTCGGCGCGTTCGTGGGCGCGGTGTTCCTCGGCAGGCTGGCCGACCGGCTCGGCAGGCGTCGCGCGTTCCTGCTCACCCTGGGCCTGTACTCGGTGTTCACGCTGCTCGGCGCGTTCAGCACGGACGTGTGGATGCTGGTGATCTGCCGGTTCATCGCCGGGATCGGCATCGGCGCGGAACTGCCGGTCGCTGACGCCTATCTCGCCGACCTGCTGCCCGCGCGCGCCCGCGGCCGGGCGACAGCCTGGGCTTACACCATCGGCTTCTGCGGTGTCCCCGCTGCCGGATTCCTCGCCCGTGCGCTGGTCGGCCACGCGCCGCTCGGCATCGACGGCTGGCGCTGGCTGTTCGTGATCGGCGCGCTGGGCGCGGCGGTCGTGTGGGCGCTGCGGTTCACGCTGCCGGAGTCACCGCGTTGGCTTGCGGCGCAAGGAAGAATCGGCGAAGCGGACGAGGTCGTGCGCAAGCTCGAAGCGAGTGCGCCGCAGCCGTTGCCCGAACCGGAGCCGGAACCGCCCGCGCCCGAACCCGTGCGCGCGTCGGCATTGCTGCGTCCGCCGTGGTTCCGTCGCACGGCGATGCTGTACGTCTTCCAGCTGCTGCAATCGTTCGGCTACTACGGATTCGGTTCACTGGTGCCGATTGTGCTGGCCGCCAAGGGTTTCGGCCTCGTCACGTCGCTGACGTTCAGCGCACTCACCTTCCTGGGCTATCCGATCGGGTCGGCGCTGTCCATCCCGATCATCGAACGGCTGGAACGCAAGTGGCTGATCGTCGCGAGCGCGGCGGCGATGGCGGTGTTCGGGCTGGCCTTCGGCTACGCGACGTCCGGCGTGCTCATTGCGGTGTTCGGTTTCTGCTACACCGCCGTCAGCAACGTCTTCTCCAACGCCTTCCACACCTACCAGGGCGAACTGTTCCCGACGTCGCTGCGCGGCACCGCCGCCGGCTCGGCCTACGCGTTGTCCCGGCTGGCGACGGCGGCGATGCCGTTCGTGCTGCTGCCGGTTCTGCATTCGGCGGGCGCGACGACGATGTTCGCGGTGGTCGCGGGTGCGATGGTGCTGCTGATGGTCGACGTGGCGGTGCTCGGCCCGCGTACTACTGGCGAGTCGCTGGAGACGATCGCGGCTAGAACTTCAGAGGCTTGACCGGCAACTTGGCCGAGATAGCGTCCGAAATGGCCTGCAGCGGTCCCGTCCCGGCGCTCTCCGGGACGGTCAGCGCGACGTAGACCGGCCGGTCGACCGCGTACCAGGTGGCCGAACCGCCCTGCTCGATCTGCAGCCACTGCACCTTGTTGACCACGCGCAGCTGCGCGGTCTGGGTGAGCTCCGGCGGGCGTTCGAGGCCGCAGCGCAGCACGACCGGATCCGGTTCGCCCCACGCGACGGTGGCCTTCGGCGCGGGCTCGGCGAGCGTGCGCGGCGACAGTTCCTTGCCGTTCGACGTGAGCGTGGCCGGGACCCCGGCGATCAGCTTCGCGCAGTCCGGCGACCCGGCCTGCGGCGCGGGAACGGACACGAGCGCGAGCGGCTGGTTCGGATCGGGCTGTCCCGAAGAGCTCTTCGTCAGCGCGACGACCGCGACCGCGACCGCCAGCGCGGCCACGAGCAACGACGCGGTGACGAGGACGACCTTCGGAGGAGCCCCGGTGTCGGTGTCTGCCACCGCCTCAGTGGACCACGGCTCAGAGATGCACGACCGGGCAGGTCAGCGTGCGCGTGATCCCCTGCACGTTCTGCACGCGGGCGACGACGAGCTGGCCGAGCTGGTCCACGGTGTCCGCGGCCGCGCGCACGATCACGTCGTACGGGCCGGTGACGTCCTCGGAGCTGGTCACGCCCGGGACCCCGGCGATCTCCGCAGCCACCGCGGCCGCCTTGCCGACCTCGGTCTGGATGAGGATGTATGCGTGGACCACGGCGTGCCCTTTCGTCGGTGGCGGTCTAGTCGAGGTAGGAACGGTGTAGGAAACGTAGCGCCAGCCCTGGGAAAAACCTAGGGGATCCGATTGTCGGTGGCCGATCCGACACAGGCGAGGGAAACAGGAGGTGACCGGTGTCACCGGACGAGCACTCGGTGGCCGCGACAGGCGAGTTCGGCCTGATCCGGCGGGTCACCGAAGGACGCGCGCAGCCGCCGTCGACACTGCTGGGCCCGGGCGACGACGCGGCGGTTCTCGCCGCGCCGGACGGCCGCGTGGTCGTCACGACCGACGTGCTGGTCCACGGCGTGCACTTCCGGCTCGACTGGTCGAGCCCGGAGCAGGTCGGGCGCAAGGCGGTCGCGGTGAATCTGTCCGACGTCGCGGCGATGGGCGCGAAACCGACGTCGGTGGTCGTCGGGATCGCGTGCCCGGCCGACACCCCGGCGCAGGTCGTGACCGAGATCATGGACGGCATGTGGGCCGAGGCGAACGCGGCCGGGATCGGGGTGTCCGGCGGCGATCTCGTGAGCGCGGACCAGCTCGTGATCAGCGTCACCGCATTGGGCGACCTCGAAGACCGCGAACCGGTGACCCGTTCCGGCGCGCGCCCCGGCGACGTGCTCGCGGTGTGCGGACGGCTCGGCTGGGCCGCGGCCGGGCTCGCGGTGCTGCGCCGCGGATTCCGGTCGCCGGTCGGGGTGGTGAACGCGCAGCGCTGCCCGGAACCGCCGTATTCGGCCGGTCCGCAGGCCGCGCACGCCGGTGCGACGGCGATGATGGACGTGTCCGACGGGCTCCTCGCCGACCTCGCGCACCTGGCCGCGGCTTCCGAGGTCGGGCTCGACGTGCAGACCGCGTTGCTCGAGGTGCCGACGCGGCTGAAGGAGGTCGGCAGCGCGCTCGGCGCGGACCCGATGCAGTGGGTGCTGACCGGCGGCGAGGACCACGCGCTGGTCGCGACGTTCCCGCCGTTCGACGACCTGCCCGAGGGCTGGCGCAAGATCGGCGTGGTCACCATGCCCGGATCCGGCGTCACCGTGGACGGGCGCGAGTACGACCAGCAGGGCGGCTGGGAGCACTGGCAGCAGTGATCCTTCATTAGGCTGGCGCCGTGGACATCCGTGCCGTCGCCTTCGACCACCCCGACGCCGCCAAGCTGATGGCCGAGGTGCAACTGGAGTACGTGCGCCGCTACGGCTCCGAGGACGAGACCCCGATGGACCCCGCGGAGTTCGCGCCGCCGCGGGGCCTGTTCCTGGTCGGGTACCTGGACGACGTGCCGGTGGCGTCCGGCGCGTGGCGCGCGCACGACGGTCCCGAGCCGACGTTCCGGCCCGGCGACGTCGAGCTGAAACGGATGTACGTGGTCGAATCCGCGCGGGGCCGCGGGTTCGCCCGCGCGATGCTCGCCGAACTGGAACGCACCGCGGTCGCCGCCGGACGCCGCCGCGTCGTGCTGGAGACGGGCACCGAACAGCCGGAGGCGATCGCCCTCTACCGTTCGTCGGGCTACGTCGAGGTCCCGGCTTTCGGTTATTACGGCGATATGCCGGAAAGCCGGTACTACGGCAAGGATCTGGCCCGCGACCGACAACACTGAACGACCCGGAGGCGGCATTGGCCATCTACGCGCTCGGCGACCTGGTCCCGACTATCCACCCGGACGCCTACGTCCATCCCGACGCGACCGTGATCGGCGACGTCCGGATCGGCGCGCGCGCCTCGGTCTGGCCGCAGACGGTGCTGCGCGGCGACCACGGGTACATCGAGATCGGCGAACGTTCGAACGTGCAGGACGGCTGCGTCGTCCACTGCACCGCGCGGCATCCGACGATCGTGGGCCCGTCCTCGGCGGTCGGGCACGCGGTGCACATCGAGGGCGCGACGATCGGCACCGGCTGCCTGATCGCGTCGGGTTCGGTGGTGCTGAACGGAAGCGTGATCGAGGACGGCGGCATGGTCGGCGCGGGCGCGGTGCTGTCGTACGAATCGAGCGTCGGCACCGGCGAGATCGCACTGGGAGTTCCGGCGAAAACGCGGCCGAACAAGTCGTTTTCCGAAGACCAGATCGCCGCGGTCGTGGATTCCTACGTCCGGCGCGGGGCCCGGTTCCGGGCGGAGTTGCGCAGGCTGGACCCGCCCCGGTGACCTCGGACACGTGGCGCTAGGCTCGCGGGCCGTGACTGGACGACCGCTGGACGAAATCGTCGAAGCCGGCTGGGCGAAAGCCCTTGAACCAGTGGCCCCGCAGGTCGCCGCGATGGGGGAGTTCCTCCGCGCCGAGATCGCCGCGGGCCGCACCTATCTTCCCGCGGGCGAGCACGTGCTGCGCGCGTTCAAGCAGCCGTTCGACGACGTCCGCGTGCTGATCGTCGGCCAGGACCCGTACCCGACGCCGGGGCACGCGGTCGGCCTGAGCTTCTCGGTGGCCCCGGACGTGCGGCCGATCCCGAAGAGCCTGATCAACATCTACCAGGAGTACTGCGAGGACCTCGGCCATCCGACGCCGTCCAACGGCGACCTGACCCCGTGGGCGGAGCAGGGCGTGCTGCTGCTGAACCGGTCGCTCACCGTGCAGCCGCACAAGTCGAACTCGCACCAGGGCAAGGGCTGGGAGCAGGTCACCGAGCAGGCGATCAAGGCGCTCGCCGCGCGCGGCGGACCGCTGGTGGCGATCCTGTGGGGCCGCAACGCGCGGAACCTGCGGCCGATGCTCGGAGAGGTGCCGTGCATCGAATCGGCGCACCCGAGCCCGCTTTCGGCGCGCAACGGCTTCTTCGGGTCGCGGCCGTTCAGCCGGGCGAACCAGCTGCTGGTCCAGCAGGGCGCGGAACCGCTCGACTGGAAACTTCCCTGACGCGGCGTGTCCAGTTCCGGCGATCGGCGCCGACCACCAGGGTAAGCAGCGACTGAAACCCTGGAGGAACGCCATGACCGCCACCGTCACGTCCGCCGACGGCACCCCGATCGCCTTCGACACCTACGGCACGGGTTCGCCGGTGCTGCTGGTCGGCGGCGCGGTGAACGACCGCACGACCGTCGCCGCGCTCGCCGCGGTGCTCGCCGACGCAGGTTTCACCGCCGTCGCCTACGACCGGAGAGGCCGCGGCGACAGCGGCGACGCGCCGGTCTACGCCGTCGAGCGCGAGATCGACGACCTCGAGGTGCTGATCGAGGCCGTCGGCGGCTCGGCCGCGGTGTTCGGCCACTCGTCCGGCGCGATCCTGGCCCTGGAAGCGGCGGCGCGCGGACTGCCGATCACGAAGGTGGCGGTGTACGAACCGCCGTTCATCGGCGACGACCGCCCACGGCCGGCTGAAGACCTGGTGGACCGGGTGAGCGCCTGCCTCGCCGACGGCGACCGGGACGGCGCGGTCGAGTTGTTCCTGGTCGAGGGCACCGGGACCCCGGCCTCGGTGGTGGACTCGATGAAGTCCGCGCCGGTGTGGGGCTGGTTCGTCGGACTGGCGCACACGCTGCCGTACGACCTGACCGTGTGCGGCCGCGGCAACTACCTGCCGACGGACCGGCTGGCGGCGATCACCGTCCCGGTGCTGTCGCTGTCCGGCGGCGCGGGGGAGGCGTGGATGACGTCGTCCGCCAAAGCCGTGGCGGGAGCGGTCGCGCATGGGCGGTACGAGGAGATCCCGGGGCAGGACCACGGGGTGCTGAACGCGCCGGAGTCCTTGCGAGAGGTGCTGGGGAACTTCCTGCGGTGACGAAAAAGGGGCGGGTGCTACGGCACTCGCCCCTTCGATTCCCAGGCGACCCAACGCGGGGGTCCAGGGGGCTTGCCCCCTGGCGGGGGCCCGGGGGTTCGACCCCCGGAAGACACGTAGCGACAAAAAATGGCGAGTGCTCTCCACGAGCACTCGCCACCCTTCGAGTTTGTCGCTACCCGCGCACGACCTTGCCAGCCTTGATGCACGAGGTGCAGGCGTTCAGGCGCTTGCGCTGGGACACGCCGACCTTCGCGTGCACAACCTGGATGTTCGGGTTCCACCGGCGGTTGGTACGCCGGTGGGAGTGCGAGACCGACTTGCCGAAGCCGGGTCCCTTGCCACAGACGTCGCACACGGCAGCCACGTCGAACTCCTCTGGATATGGGACAAAGAATGCGCGCCCGAACGTGCCGGGCAACTCGACCATAGTAACGAGTGGTCTCGGGGGCCTTGCCGCGGGGTCGTTACCCTCGCGGGGACCGGCTAGGAGGTTACGGGGTGCGGGTGCTGGACGCGGCGGCGGTGTCGGGCTGGGCGGCGGCCTCTGTGCGCAGCTTGGACAGGCTGCGCACGGCCATCGACGGCATCAACGTCTACCCGGTCGCGGACTCCGACACCGGCTCCAACCTGCTGTACACGATGACCGGTGCGCACGAGGCGCTCGCCGCGGCGGAACCGGCCGACGCGGCCGAGGCGCTGGCGGTGCTGGCGCGCGGGGCGGTGGCGCACGCGCGGGGCAATTCGGGAGTGATCCTTTCCCAAGTCGTGCGGGGGATGGCTGACTGGGCTGCCACCGGCGGCGACCTCGACGGATCGGGTCTTGCGGCTGCGCTGGGGCACGCGGACCAGGCCGCCACGGGCGCGGTCAGCAGGCCGGTCGCCGGGACGATGCTGACCGTCCTGCACGCCGTGGCCGCCGCCGTCCGTGACACGACGCGGACGTTGCCCGAGGTGGCGCGCGAGGTCGTCACCGTGGCGGCGGCGGCGCTGGAGGAGACGCCCAAGCAGTTGCCCGCGCTGGCCAAGGCGGGAGTCGTCGACGCCGGGGGCCGCGGGCTGGTCGCGGTGCTCGACGCGTTGGCCGGGGTGATCACCGGCGAACCCGAGGATCCCGGGCACGACCTGAAGGCAGTCGCTTCGCTGCCGGAGCAGGTGCCGTACGCGTGGGAGGTCATGTACTTGCTGGACGAGGTCGACGAGGACCGGCTGCCAGCGTTGCGCAAGGAACTGAGCGGGTTCGGCGACAGCGTGACCGTGGCGGGCGACGGTTCGGGCAGCCACGCGGTGCACGTCCATTGCGCGGACATCGGCGCAGCCATCGAAGCCGGGCTGCAGCTGGGCAAGCCGCGGAAGATCCGGGTCGAACCGCTGATCACGCCGACGCCGATCGAACCCGGTGGCGGTATCGACCGGTCTGTGGTCGCGGTGGTGCGCGGCGGCGGGCTCGCCGAGCTGCTGCGGGCCGAGGGCGTCGCCGTGCTGGCGGTGCCCGAGGGCGAGACGCCGAGCGTCGAGGACATGATCGGGCTGTTCAACGAGGCGGCCGGACAGCACCTGAGCGTCCTGCCGGGCGGCCCGGATCTCACCGCGGCCGCCGACACCGCCGCCGGGCATCCGATGGCGGGCGAGCGCGACGTCGTGGTGATCCCGTGCGCGTCGCCGGTGCAGGTGCTGGCCGCGCTCGCGGTGCACGACAGCGGACGCCGGGTCAACGACGACGTCGTCGCGATGGCCGAGGCGGCCGCCGCGACCAGGCGTGGCGAGCTGCGGATCGCGCACGAGGAGTCGCTAACCTGGGTGGGCCGGGCCCAGTCCGGCGACGTGATCGGCCTGGTCGACGACGAGGTGGTGCTGATCGAGCCCGCCCCGGCGTCGGCGACGAATCTCGTCGCGGCGGCGGTCAGCGTGCTGAACCGGATGCTGGCGCTCGGCGGCGAGCTGGTCACCGTCCTGAGCGGGGCGGACGCTCCGCCGAGGGTGGCCGCCGAGCTCGCCGAGCAACTGCGGCTGGAGCACCCCGAGGTGGAGTTGACGAGTTACGCCGGCGGGCAAAACGACGCTGTGCTGCTGATGGGGGTCGAATAATCATGGCCGGGCTTCGCGACAAGCTCCCGCTGCTGCTGGGCGCGAAAACGGCGAAGGCGCTGTCGAGTGCGCTCGACATCGAGACGGTTTCCGATCTGCTGCGCCACTATCCGCGCCGCTACGCCGAACGCGGCGAGCTGACCGACATCGCCGGGCTGGAGCTCGGCGAGCACGCGACCGTGCTGGCGCGGATCGAGAAGATCAGCAAGCGCCGGATGAAGTCCCGCAACGGCACCATCCTCGACATGGTGATCACCGACGGCAAGCGACGGCTCGCGTGCGCGTTCTTCAACCAGGCGTGGCGCGAGAAGGAGCTGGCCCCCGGCAAGACCGGGCTGTTCGCGGGCAAGGTCACCGCGTTCCGGGACACGCTGCAGCTGGCCAACCCGGAGTACGAACTGCTCGACGCCGAACGCGAGGCCGAGGCGGTCGACAACTTCCTCGCCGAGATCATCCCGGTGTACCCGGCGGCGCAAGGCATGCCGACCTGGTCGATCGCCAAATGCGTGCGGCAGGTGCTGGACGTGCTGGAGGTCGGCGAGGACCCGATGCCCGAGGAACTGCGCAAACGGCACGGGCTGCCCGGCCTCGAGCGCGCGCTGCGCGGCATCCACCGCCCGGAGGACTGGGCGCACCTGGAGTCGTCGCGGCACCGGCTCAAGTGGGACGAAGCGATGGCCGTGCAGCTGATTTTCGCGCAGCGCAGGCATTCCGCGGTGTCGCGTCCGGCGAAGGCGAGCCCGCACGTCGACGGCGGCCTGCTCGACGCGTTCGACAAGCGGCTGCCGTTCGACCTCACCGCGGGCCAGCGCGCGATCGGCGACGAGATCGCGGCCGACCTGTCGACCGAGCATCCGATGAACCGGCTGCTGCAAGGCGAGGTCGGTTCCGGCAAGACGGTGGTCGCGCTGCGGGCGATGCTGCAGGTCGTCGATTCCGGACGGCAGGCGGCGATGCTCGCGCCCACCGAGGTACTGGCCGCGCAGCACGCACGCTCGCTGCGCGAAATGCTCGGCGACATCGGGATGGCGGGCGAGCTCGGCGCGGCCGAGAATTCCACCCGGATCACCTTGCTCACCGGGTCGATGGGCGCGAAGGAACGCAAGAAAGCGTTGCTGGAGACGGTAAGCGGCGAGGCGGGCATCGTCGTCGGCACGCACGCGCTGATCCAGGACACCGTGCAGTTCGCCGATCTCGGGCTCGTGGTCGTGGACGAACAGCACCGGTTCGGCGTCGAGCAACGGGACGCACTGCGCTCGCGCGGTGCCGATTCGACGAGTCCGCACGTGCTGGTCATGACGGCGACGCCGATCCCGCGCACGGTCGCCATGACGGTCTACGGCGACCTGGAAATCTCGGCCCTGCGCGAAATGCCGGTCGGCCGCTCGCCGATCAAGACGACGGTCGTGCCGGTCGCGGAGAAGCCCGCGTGGTTCGACCGGGTGTGGCAGCGGGTCAGCGAGGAAGTCGGCAAGGGACACCAGGCGTACGTCGTGTGCCCGCGGATCGGCGACGAACCGCCGTCGGACAAGAGCGACAAGCGGCCGCCGCTCGCGGTGCTGGACGTGGCGCCGGATCTCGCCAACGGCGCGTTGAAGGGCTTGAAGATCGCCGCGCTGCACGGCCGGATGCCGACGGACGAGAAGGACGCCGTCATGCAGGCATTCGGCGCGGGGAAGGTCGAGGTGCTGGTCGCGACGACCGTGGTCGAGGTCGGCGTGAACGTCCCCAACGCGACGGCGATGGTCATCCTCGACGCCGACCGCTTCGGCGTGAGCCAGCTGCACCAGCTGCGCGGCCGGGTCGGGCGGGGGAGCGTGCCCGGATTGTGTTTGCTGGTCACGGAAACCCTGGACGGCACTTCCACCCGCGAACGGCTGGCGGCGGTCGAGTCCACCACGGACGGCTTCGAACTGTCCCGACTGGACCTGGAACTGCGCCGGGAGGGCGACATTCTCGGTGCGGCGCAGTCGGGCAAGCGGTCCGGGCTGAAACTGCTGTCGTTGCTGCGGGACGAGGACGTGATCACCGAGGCGCGGGCGCAGGCTCAGGAGATCGTGACGGCCGATCCGGAGCTGGCTTCGCTGCCGGGCCTGGCGCAGATGGTGGCGGACGTCGTCGACCTGGAGCGGGCGGAGTACCTGGAGAAGAGCTGAGCGGGGCGTGACCCGGGGGTTTCCCGGGCCACGCCTTCTTGCTCGAGGTTTCTCGTCGGGTCAGGCGTCGTAGAGGTCGTCGTCGGAGTCGTAGCCGTGGTTCCGGCGGCTGCTGCTGCCTCCGTAGCTGCTGCCGCCGCCGTACCCGCCGCTGCCGCCGTAGCCACCGCTGTATCCGCCGTGGCTGCTGGATCCGCCGCCGTAACTGCTGGAACCGCCGCCGTAACTCCCGCTGTACCCGCCGCTGTAACTCCCGCCGCCTGACCCGCGGTGGCCGGAGGACCGGCTCGGCTGCGGACTCACCAGATCCCAGTCGTGGTCCGGATTGCCGACATAGCCCCGGTGGTTCTTGTCCCAGTAGACCCGGTTGGAGTCCCGCGGGTCCGGGGCGCCGAACCGGGGTTCCTGGGATCCGCTCGCGGCGGAGTTGCTCTTCGGTTCGAGGTGCTTGAAGATCCGCACGTCGGAGTTGTGCGCGAAGTTCTGTTCGGGCGTGTTCCGATGGCCGGTCTGGTTGAAATGGGTTCCGGCCGAAGGGTTGTGGCCCATCACGACATTGCTGTGGCCGCGGACGATGCCGGTGGGATTGCCGAGGTAGTCGTGCGTCTGGTAGCGCCGGTTCGGGTCCATGTACCACTTGGTGTCGTCGCCGCGCCTGCGGAACTTCGGCGGCGGCGAAACGGCGTTCCGCTCGAACAGCGGCCGCATCTTGGAATGCTTGTGCGACAGGTTCTTGTAGCCGTAGTGCTCGCGCCTGCGCGCGCCGGCCGCGAGGGTGGGCGGTCCCTCCTGGTAAACCCGGCCGCCGGGGGAGCGCACGCGGCGCTCCCCGTTCGGGCCGGGGCTGGGCGAGCGGGTGCGGCCCCGGCCGCGCTGGGAACCGCCGCCGGAGCCGCCGGACCCGCGCGGGGTGTTGCAGGATCCCCCGACGAGACCGAGCGGGTCGACCGAGACGTGCGGGTTGCTGACGTAGGCGTGCGGGTCGAGTCCGCCGCCGAGCCCGAGCGGGTCGGGGCTGAGGTACCGCGCGAGCACCGGGTCGTAGTACCGGTGGAAGTTGTAGTGCAGCCCGGTTTCCTCGTCGAAATACTGGCCCTGGAACCGGAGCGGGATGCCGGTGCCGCCGGACTCGGCGACGACGACGCCGAACAGGCTGCTGCGGGACTGCCACGCGATCTCGCCGCGGTCGTCGAGCAGTTCGGTCGGCGTGCCCGACGGTTCGGCCACGATGGCGAAGAACTGCTCGTCGACGCGTTTCTGGTCCGCGGAACCGGTGCGCCGGCGCTGCAGCAGCGGCACGAAGCTGCCCGGTTCGTAGTCCCACACCGTGGTTTCGGCGGCGCCGGGGCCGGAACTGGTCGCCTCGGCCAGCGTTTCGCCGTCCCACGCGAAATCGACGCGTTCGAGCAGCGTCGTCCCGTCGGCGGCGAAGTGTTCCTTGCGGATGCGGCGGCCCAGCGGATCGTAGGTGTAGCGCCAGGTCGTGGCGTCCGGGACCTCGACCGCGACGAGCCGGTTCAGCGGGCCCCAGGTGTAGGTCCAGGTCCGGCCGTCCTCGTGGCGGCGGGTGCGCATCCGGCCGGACTGGTCGTAGGTGTAGCGGACGCCGCCCGCCTCGGTGATCACCGAAGCCGGTCCCGCCCGCCTGCCGCGGCGGTCCTCGTCCTCGGGCGCGGGCCAGTCGGCGTCGACGAGCCGTCCGGTCGGGTCGTAGGCGTACTGCTCGTTCCAGCCCTGGGCGCGCACCGAGATCACCCGGCCGCGGACGTCCATCGCGAGCCAGCGCGACCCGGCCGTCCCGTCGTCGATCCGGTCGGGAAGGCCGTCGGGCCGGTAGTGGTACTGCCGGTCCTGGCCGAATTCGCCGGTCGCGGACCGGACCGCCTGCCGGGCGAGCCGTCCGGCCGGGGTCCAGGAGCGGACGATCGCCGCGTCCTGCCCGAACGCGCGGAGGGTTTCGCGGCCCGCCCGGTCGTACTCGAACCGGGTGGTCCGGCCGGCGGCGCGCACCGCGGCCGGGAGCCCGGCTTCGCGGTATTCCCAGACGCTTTCCGCCCCGGACGGCGTCTGCCGCCGGACCTGATTGCCCGCGGGGTCGAGTTCGGAGCGGACGGCGCGCCCGTTGACCGTTTCCCCGACGATCCGGCTCGCCGCGTCCCGGGTGTACTCGATGCGGGTCGTCCCGTCGTCGAGGGCGACGAGCTCGCCGAGGACGTCGTACTCGAAGCGGGTGTGCAGCGTCCCGGACGGTCCTTCGACGGTTTCCTCGACGATGTTGCCGCGCACGTCGCGGCGCAGGGTGACGACCTCGCCTTCCTGGTTGCGGATCTCGGTCAGCTCGCCGGCGGCGTTGTAGCCGTAGGACGAACTGGCCCCGCCGAAGTCGGTCTCGCGGGAGAGGTTGCCCGCCAGGTCGTATTCGTAGCGCCAGACCTGGCCCTGTTCGTTGGTCACCGCGGTGAGCCGCAGTTCGGTGTCGTAGGAGTATTCGAGCCGGGTGCCGTCCGGCCGGATCTCGGCCGAGACCAGGTCGAAATGGGTCACCTCCTGCTGGGCGATCGCCGAGGAGGCGTCGGAGTGCAGGCGGTTGTTGCCTTCTCCGTCGTAGAACCATTCCTCCGTCGAGCCGTCCGGCAGGCGGTGCCAGGCGAGCGCGCCGCTGACGGTGTAACCGAATTCCTCGGCCGCGCCGTTCGGATCGACGATCGCGGAGAGCCTGCCGAAGCAGTCGTAGGCGTAGGCGGTCGTCGCGCCGCGGGCGTCGGTGACGGTGATCGGGTTGCCCGCGTCGTCGGACACCACGGTCAGCGTCGAGCCGTTTGGATCGGTGACCGACGCGACGTGGCCCCACTCGTCGTAGGTGTAGCTGGTGGTCGCGCCGCCCGGTTCGACAACGCGGGTCACGTTGCCGCGTTCGTCGTACTCCCAGCGGGTTTCGACGCCGGGCGCCTCGGCCATGCGGACGGCTTGGCCGAAGTCGTTGCGCTCGATGGTCAATTCCGTGCCGTCCGGCCGCTGGAGGGCGACCAGGTTGTTCATTTCGTCGTAGCGGTAGGTCCGCTGCCTGCCCATTTCGTCGGTTTCGCCGACCAGGCGGTCCAGCGCGTCCCATTCGTAGGCGCGCGCCGCGCCCGTCGGGTCCACCTCGCGCACGACCCGGCCGGTTTCGTTCAGGTGGTAGGCACTGCGGCGGCCGAGCGAGTCGACGACGTGGGTGATCCGGGCGGCCAGGTCGTAGTGCATGGTGACGGTGAGGCAGTCGCCGGAGCCTTCGGTGCGCACGACCCGGCCTTCGCGGTCGTAGTGGAAGCGGTACCACTCGCCGTTGCGGTCGGTCCACTCGACGATCCGTCCCAGATTGTCGTAGGCGTAGCGGAACGGGAGGCCGGATTCGTTCGTGATCTCGGTGAGGTTGCCCGCGGTGTAGCCGTAGCGGACCAACGGCACCTCGTCCCCGTCCTTGGTGACGGTGGACAGCCCGGTCACGAGCCCGCCTTCGGTGGCGATCTGGATCAGGTGGCCGCCGCTGTGCCGCATCGCGACCGGCGTGCCGTGCTGGTCGCGCTGGAAGTAGATGTGCTCCTTGCCGCGGCCGCTGATCGAGCGGATCGGCCGGACCGGGCCGTTGCCGCGCTCGAAGGTCAGGACCCGTTCGCTTTCGCGGTCCTCGAGGACGAATCCGCCGCCGGGCTCCTCGGCGAGATACCGCGCGGGCCCGTGCTCGGCGGCGACCCACTGGTCTCCGCGCGGCCGGGGGAACACCTGGACGATCCCGTCCGCGCCGGCGAACCACACCTGGTCCTCGTGCACCTCGATCCGCTCGTCCAAAGTGGACACCCAGGCGGGACCGAGCCAGCCGCCCGCGCGGAACGACGAGAAGTGCGTGCGCTCGAAGACCATCGGCAGCGCGCTGAGGAAGGTCGCGTCGGTCTCGGCCATCACCATCTGGCCGCTCGCGACGTCGATCGGGTCGCCGGTGGTGCAGATGTTGTCGAGGCTGCGCGAGTTCTCGCCCTGTTTGTCGAGCGACCGCGAGGCGTCGCTGTTCCCCCTGGCCCCGCCTGAGGAGGAACTGCTGGACGCCGACGTGTGCCCGCCCGCCCCTCCGCCGCCGCCGTGCTCGCCGCCGCTTTCGTGGCTGCCGCTCGAGTGGCTGCCGCCGTGGTGCCCGCTGTCCCCTCCGGCGCTGGAAGTATGCGTGCCCTCGTCTCCGCCGGGGTGAGACCTGTTCCCGGTTTTGATGTCCTTGGGAGTGTGCGTCGGCGCTGCCTTGCCGCTCTTGAGGCCCTTCAACGCTTTGCCGGCGTCCTCGAACAGCACGCCGGCTTTTTTCAGCAGCGGCACCAACGCCTTGAGCGCCTTGACCAGCTTCGAAGTGACCTTCGCGATGCTCGACGCGGTCTTGGCGACGGCGGTGACGACCTGCGGAACCACCCAGGCCATCCCGATTCCCGCGGTGAACAGCACCTGCAAAGCCCACGAAATCAGGTGCCCGACGAGGTCGGCGATCGTGTCCCGCACCAGCGACCGGACGGCGGCGACGATCTCGCCCGCAGTCTTGACCCCGCTCGCCGCGCCCTCGCTGCCCTTCTGCGCGCTGGCGATCAGCGCCGAGGTGTCTTCCGCCTTCTTGCGGTAGGTGTCGGCCGCTTCGCCGTTCCAGTCCTGCAGGTCCTTCTTGACCAGTTCGGTCAGCTCCGCCGAGACGCTTTCGAGCTCCTTGGCGACATTCGTCCAGGTCTCCGCCTGGGACTTGATCTCGTCCGCTTTGCCGGTGAGCGCGTCGAGCGCCTCCTTGAGCGGCCCGACGTGCTCCATGAGCCACCCGACCCCCGCGGCGAAGATCGCGCCGAACGGATCCATCACCGCGGTGAGCACGTCGATCGCGGTGCCCACCGCCCCGATCGCGACGGCCGCCCAGTTCTTGCTCTCGATCGCGGTCTTGAGGCCGGTCGCGTCCTCCAGCAAAGGAATCCCGGACATCGCGGTCGTGGAGTCCTTCACCGGCGCGATCAACGGGTTGGTCATCGATAGTCCCATTTCCTGGTGCGCACGGGCATGACGAACGAGCGGAGCCTGACCCGCCAATCCGACGAGGCTATCGGCCGGAGTCCCGACGAGCCTCCCAGGCGGGGCGGCGATGCCTGAAGTCCCGGAACCCTTGCCCGAACACACTCACGCCCCGCTGGCCCAGCCGCCCTTGTCCGGTTCCCTGACTGTCCTTTGTGGTCACTCCGGTAAACCGCATGCGGGCCGACCTGCTTGTGTGCTGAACTGCTCCCAGCCCGATCGCCCTTCGTGCCGATCCTCTGGAGGAATGGTGCCCGACCTGGTCATCCGCCCCGCGACCCCGGAAGACGCGGCAGACATCGCAGCCGTCCACGTCGGCTCCTGGCAAGCGGCTTACGCGGGTTTGCTGCCGGACGAGTTCCTGTCCGGCCTGTCGGTCGAGACGCGGGAACAGTTCTGGGCTTCGAGCCTTGCGGACGCTTCCCGCCCGCACACCGTCCTGGCGGCAAGCACCGGCGAGAAGATCACCGGCTTCGCGGTCTTCGGCCCCAGCCGAGACGACGACGCCGCCCCCGAGACGGGCGAACTGTCGTCGATCTACCTTCTCCCGTCCGAGTGGGGCCAGGGGATGGGCCGAGCCCTGCACGAGGAGTGCGTACGCGGCCTGTCGTCCCAGTTCGAGTCGGCGACGCTGTGGGTGCTCTCGACGAACACCCGGGCCCGGAAGTTCTACGAACGGGCCGGGTGGGTTGCGGACGGCAAGACCAAGGTGGAATCGGTGTCCGACGGAGCGGTGACCTTGGAGGAGGTCCGGTACCGGCTGCCGTTGGGCTAGGCGTGCTTCTTTGAGCGGGCTTTGGTTGTTGCCGTTTAGCGGCGACTGCTTGCCTCTGCTCCCTGCCGTTCGCGCTTGTCGCCGTTTGACGGCAACGCGCGTCGGGTTGCTCGGCAGCTAGCTCGGCCTGTTGCTGTTCGGGCTGTTGCCGTTGAGTGGCGATTGCCTGCTCAGCCTGGCTGCGACCTCTCATCGTGCGTTGCCGCTTTGACGGCGACTTCCTGCACATCTCGCCCGCCAGGGTCGCTCCGCATGCCGCTCGTTGGCGACCATCGCCCGGTGCCCGGTGCCCGGTGCCCGGTGCCCGGTGCCCGGCTTCGCCTGGTTCGTCCCCGCTTTGCTGCGAACGTTGAGCCAGCCCGTCCCTGAGCCGCACTCTGCTTTCGCCCTTTTGCGGCGAAACCAGAGCCGACCCGCCAACCGCTCTTCTCCGCCCGTCGTCTGGTGCCCGACGCCTGGCTTGCCCCGCTTCGCCGGGACCGTCGAACGGCCGTACCCTGCTTTCGCCGTTCAGCGGCGAAAGCAGAACCGAATCACCAACCGTGCCTCTCTTCCCGCCGCCCGGCTTCGCCTGCGTCGTCCCAGCTTCGCCGAGAGCATCGAGCCAGCCCATAGCTCAGCCGCACTATGCTTTCGCCGTTCCGCGGCCAAACCACCCAATCCAGCGGCGCCCTCCACCCGTCGCCGTTTTCCGGCAACAAAGCCCACACCTCGGAATCAACCCCGGTCGCCATCGCCCGGCAACCGCCTGCACAACACCCCCGCCCGGGCAGCCGCCGCCCCAGCCTCCGCCACGATCTCAGCCGTCTCCTCCGACACCGGTTCCCTCGACACGAACAAGCGATAGAACACCGGCCCGCACACCGTCCGCGTCACCTCGTCCGGGTCCGTGTCGGCTGGCACCTCCCCACGCGCCACCGCCCGCTCCACGATCACCGCGGCCCGGGCATGCCGATCCTGATAGAAGTCCCGCAACGCCTCGGCCGCCCGTTCCGAGTGGAAGGCCGCCAGCACCGCGGCGGTCGGCAGCTCGCGTTGCCCGGGGGTGGTCAATATGTGCACCACGTCCAACGCCATTCGCCGCAAATCGGCGACAAGCGAACCGGTGTCCGCCGGGCTCCACGGTTCGCCGGTGCCGAACCGCAGTGCGGCCGCGACCAGTCCTTCGCGCGACTCCCATCGCCGGTAAACCGTCGTCTTGTGCACGCCCGACCGTTCGGCGACGGCCTCGACCGTCAGGTCCGTGAACCCGACCTCCGCCAGCAGATCGAGCGTCGCCCGCAATACGGCGACGCGCGTGCGTTCCGTGCGCCCGCCCGGCCTGCTGGTCCCCGGCACCTCAGTGGCCAATCGCTACCCCTGTTGCATTAGTGTCCTCAGTATGACACCGCTGAGCACCCGTTCGCCGCTGGACGGCGACGTCGCTTCGATCACCAGCCTGATCGGCGACGCGCGCATCGTCGCGATCGGCGAGAACAACCACCACATCCGCGAGTTCGGCGAACTCCGCGCCCGGTTGCTCCGCCGCCTCGTCGAGGACCACGGGTTCACGGTGCTCGGCTTCGAATCGGGCTTCGCCGAGGGCGACCTGGTGCAGCAGTGGCTCGACGGCGGCCCCGGCACGGTCGCTGAGGTCGGGCGAGAAGGATTCACCTTTTCCCTCGGCGAGTCGGCCGAGGTGCACGAGATGCTGACGTGGATGCGCAGCCACGGCGGCGTCCGTTTCTCCGGACTCGACCTGCCCAGTTCGAGCGGTTCGCCGCAGCCGGCGTTGAAGATTGTCCGCGGCTTCGTGGAGGAGGTCGATCCGGAGGTTCTTCCGCTGGTCGACGCCGCGATCGCCGCGTCCGAGCCGTACTCGGCGGTCAGCAGCGCGGTCGCGCCTGGCCGTTATGCGGCAATGACCGCTGCGGACCGGGACGCAGCCACGGCCGCGTTGACGACTCTTGTCGCGCACCTTCGTTCTCTTTCGCCAGTTTATCGGCAACGGAGCGAGCCAGCCCGGTATGCGATCGTCGAACACCACGCGGTCGGCGCGCTTCGCGTAGACGCGTACCTGCGCGAGTTGAGCGCCATGATGTCGGGAACGGCACCGTCGCTCCAGGGGTCGTCTCGCGACACGTACATGGCCGCAACCGTGAAGCTGCTTCGCAAGCTGTACGGCGAAGGCGAGAAGATCGTGGTGATGGTCCACAACGGACACCTGCAGCGAGTGCCGTTCGCCGCTATGCCGACCATGACGTTCCCTTCCGCAGGCACACACCTCGCCGAGGAGTTCGGCGACGACTACTTCGCGCTCGGCCTCACTGCGGGCACCGGTACGACCACCGGCCTCAAACCGGACGAGAACGAGCGGCTCGGCTTCCGGGTCTACGCACAGGAGTTGGAGCCACCCGCCGAGGGCAGTGTCGAAGCGGCATTGGCCGGCGCGGATCCGTGTGTGGTCGATTTGCGGCAAGACCGGGCGCAGGGCCTGACCGGACCGTCGAGCGTGCGGCACGCGCACATGTTCACGAAGGTCGACGTCGTGCAAGCCTTCGACGCGCTGGTCTACTTGCCGACGATGTCGGTGAGCGCACACGTCCCGGCGGCGAAGTAATTGTCGGTCTGCCAACGGTTGGCCGGCTAGCGGCTAAAGCTCTCAGCCGGTCAACCGTTGGCCACGGAGCGGCGAAACGCGTCGGTCGGACAGCGGTTTGCCTCTTAACGGCGAGATAGGTGCCGTGCATCGTCCCCCTTTGCCTTTACCTATCAGTGCGCCGGGGCGGGCGGCTGCTGGACGGGGACCAGCCCATCGTGTGACGTCGAGTTGCCGCCGAATGGCCACCGGGATACGACCGCAGGCATGCGGAACCGAGCGGCGCGTGGCCTTTTTTCGGCAACTCTGACATTCCTGCTGGTCGCCGGGGTGCAACCGGCCGCGCTGGCGGCGAGCGGGACGCAGGACAACCCGCCGAGCTGGGCGCTCGACCGGATCGACCAGCGAACCGGACTCGATCAGAAGTACCACTACGACTCGGACGGCTCCGGCGTCACCGTCTACGTGATCGACAGCGGCGTCGACGCCAAACACCCGGATCTGCAGGGCCGGGTCCTGCCCGGCAAGGATTTCCTCACCACCGGCACGGACACGTCGGACACCAACGGCCATGGCACCCGCGTCGCCGGAATCGTTGCGGGACACAGCTACGGCGTCGCCAAAGGCGCGCAGATCTTCCCGGTCCGAGTGCTCGACAAGGCAGGCGGCGGCGCGACCGACACGATCATCGCCGGGCTGAACTGGGTCGCCCAGAACGCCCACCAACCAGCGGTCGCGGTGCTGGGCATCGGCGGCGTGCCGAACGAGCAGCTCGACAACGCGGTCAAGGGAGTCGCCGCCGTGATGCCGATTGTGCTTCCGGCCGGGGAGGGCAGCACCGACGCCAGCCAAACCTCGCCCGCCCGAGTGCCGGAAGCGCTCACCGTCGGCGCGACCGACGTCCAGGACCAGGTCGCGCCGTTCTCGAACTTCGGCACGTCGCTCGACCTGTACGCACCTGGCGTCGACATTCCCGCGCCGATCGCCGGAACGGCCGACGTCGGGACTTTGTCCGGCACAGCGATGGCCGCCGCGGTGGCCGCTGGCGCGGTGACCCTCTACCGGTCCGCACATCCCGACGCCGCGCCCAATGCGGTCGGCGAAGCAATTGTGCAGGACGCAACGCAGAACGTGGTCAAGAATGCGCCCTCCGGAACCGCGAATCGGCTGCTGTGCACACTGCCTGCGGGAACGCCCTGACGGTTGCGGCACCGCGGTCCGACCAGCATCATGCATGCAGGTCGGCGTGCATGATGTCCATCACTTGGACTACGGCTCCCGCACCGCGGGACGAACCGGGTAACGTGCCTTCGATACCGATCCGAAAAGGGAAGGACCGGGCATGTTCCGCAAAGTGCTGGTGGCCAATCGCGGCGAAATCGCGATCCGGGCGTTCCGCGCAGGTTACGAACTGGGCGCGGGCACAGTCGCCGTGTTTCCGCACGAAGACCGCAACTCGCTGCACCGGCTGAAGGCCGACGAGGCCTACGAGATCGGCGAACCGGGCCATCCGGTCCGCGCGTATCTGTCGGTCGAGGAGATCGTCAAGGCCGCGAAGAAGGCGGGCGCGGACGCGGTCTATCCGGGCTATGGCTTCCTGTCGGAGAACCCCGACCTGGCCATGGCCTGCGAAGAAGCGGGAATCACCTTCGTCGGCCCGAGCGCCGAAATCCTCGAACTGACCGGCAACAAGGCGCGCGCGGTCAAGGCGGCGCGCGAGGCCGGGGTCCCGGTGCTCGGCTCGTCGGAGCCGTCCAGCAACGTCGACGAACTGGTCGCGGCGGCCGACGAACTCGGCTTCCCGGTGTTCGTCAAGGCGGTCGCAGGCGGCGGCGGCCGGGGCATGCGCCGCGTCGAGGACCCGGCTCAGCTGCGCGAGTCGATCGAGGCCGCCGCGCGCGAGGCCGAATCCGCGTTCGGCGACCCGACCGTGTTCCTGGAGAAGGCCGTGGTCGAGCCGCGGCACATCGAGGTCCAGATCCTCGCCGACGGCGAGGGCAACGTGATCCACCTCTTCGAGCGCGACTGTTCGGTGCAGCGCCGCCACCAGAAGGTCGTCGAGCTGGCCCCCGCGCCGAACCTCGACCCGGAACTGCGCGACCGCATCTGCGCCGACGCCGTGAAATTCGCCCGGCAGATCGGCTACCGCAACGCGGGCACCGTCGAATTCCTGCTGGACCGCGAAGGCAAGCACGTGTTCATCGAGATGAACCCGCGCATCCAGGTCGAGCACACGGTCACCGAAGAGGTCACCGACGTCGACCTCGTGCAGTCCCAGCTGCGGATCGCCTCCGGCGAGACCCTCGCCGACCTCGGCCTGTCGCAGGACAAGATCTACCTGCGCGGCGCCGCGCTCCAGTGCCGCATCACGACCGAGGACCCGGCCAACGGTTTCCGGCCGGACATCGGCATGATCAGCGCCTACCGCTCGCCGGGCGGCTCGGGCATCCGGCTCGACGGCGGAACCGCGTTCTCCGGCACCGAGATCAGCGCCCACTTCGACTCGCTGCTGGTGAAACTCACCTGCCGCGGCCGCGATTTCCGCACCGCGGTCGGCCGCGCCCGCCGCGCGGTCGCCGAGTTCCGGATCCGCGGCGTGGCGACGAACATCCCGTTCCTCCAGGCGGTGCTGGACGACCCGGACTTCCGCGAGGGCAACGTCACCACGTCGTTCATCGAGGAACGGCCGCACCTGCTGACCGCACGGCACTCCGCCGACCGCGGCACGCGCCTGCTGACCTACCTCGCCGACCAGACGGTGAACCGGCCGCACGGCGAGCGTCCGCGCACTCCCGAGGCCGCGACGAAGCTGCCTAAACTGCCCGCGGATCTCGTCCCGCCGGACGGCTCCAAGCAGAAGCTGACCCAACTCGGCCCGGAGGGATTCGCGCGCTGGCTGCGGGAAACTCCGCAGCTCGGCGTCACCGACACCACCTTCCGCGACGCGCACCAGTCGCTGCTCGCGACGCGCGTCCGGACGAAGGATCTGCTCGCCGTCGCCCCGGTCGTCGCCGCGACGGTGCCGCAGTTGCTGTCCCTGGAGTGCTGGGGCGGCGCGACCTACGACGTCGCGCTGCGATTCCTTGCCGAGGACCCGTGGGAACGCCTGGAGCAGCTGCGCAAGGCCGTACCGAACATCTGTCTGCAGATGCTTCTGCGCGGCCGCAACACCGTCGGCTACACGCCTTACCCGACCGAGGTCACCACGGCCTTCGTCGAGGAGGCCACCGCGACCGGCATCGACATCTTCCGCATCTTCGACGCCCTCAACGACGTCGAGCAGATGCGGCCTGCCATCGAAGCCGTGCGCGCCACCGGCACCGCGGTCGCCGAAGTCGCGCTCTGCTACACCTCCGATCTGTCGGATCCGAACGAAAAGCTCTACACGCTCGACTACTACCTCAAGCTCGCCGAGCAGATCGTCGGAGCCGGGGCGCACGTGCTGGCCATCAAGGACATGGCCGGCCTGCTCCGCGCGCCCGCCGCGGCTCGGCTGGTGACCGCGCTGCGCAAGGAATTCGACCTTCCGGTGCACATCCACACGCACGACACCGCCGGCGGTCAGCTCGCCACCTACCTGGCCGCGATCCAGGCAGGCGCCGACGCGGTGGACGGCGCCGTGTCGTCGATGGCGGGCACCACGTCGCAGCCGTCGCTCGGCTCGATCGTCGCGGCCACCGACCACTCCGATCGCAGCACCGGCCTCGACCTGCACGCGATCGGCGACCTGGAGCCGTACTGGGAGAGCGTCCGCAAGATCTACGCCCCGTTCGAGGCTGGTCTCGCGTCGCCCACCGGGCGCGTCTACGACCACGAGATCCCCGGCGGCCAGCTCTCCAACCTGCGCACGCAGGCGATCGCGCTGGGCCTCGGCGACCGGTTCGAGGACATCGAAGCCATGTACGCCGCGGCGGACAAGATCCTCGGCCACCTCGTGAAGGTCACGCCTTCGTCCAAGGTGGTCGGCGACCTCGCGCTGCACCTCGTCGGCGCCGGCGTTTCCCCGGCGGACTTCGAGGCGGAGCCGAACAAGTTCGACATCCCGGACTCGGTGATCGGCTTCCTGCGCGGCGAACTGGGCGACCCGCCCGGCGGCTGGCCGGAACCGTTCCGCACCAAGGCGCTCGAGGGCCGTTCGGCGGCCAAACCGGTCGCCGAACTGTCCGAAGAGGACCACAAGGAACTCGCCGACAACCGCCGCGGCGCGCTGAACCGGCTGCTGTTCCCCGGTCCCACCAAGGAATTCCTCGCGCACCGCGACGCCTACGGCGACACCAGCGTGCTCCCGAGCAAGGACTTCTTCTACGGTCTGCGCCCGGGGGAGGAGTACTCGGTGGACCTCGAGCCCGGCGTCCGGCTGCTCATCGAGCTGGAAGCCATCGGCGAGGCCGACGAGCGCGGCATGCGGACCGTCATGTCCACGCTCAACGGCCAGCTCCGGCCGATCCAGATCCGGGACCGGTCGATCGCCTCGGACATCCCGGCCACCGAAAAGGCCGAGAAGGGCAACCCGAAGCAGATCGCCGCGCCGTTCGCGGGCGTGGTAACGCTGCAGGTGGCCGAAGGCGACCAGGTGGCGGCAGGGGCGACAGTGGCGACGATCGAAGCCATGAAGATGGAAGCGTCGATCACCGCTTCGGCGGCGGGCAAAGTCGGTCGGCTGGCAATCACCTCCGTTCAGCAGGTCGAGGGCGGGGACCTTCTCATCGTGCTCGAATAACCGGCTCCCGCGCCACTTTTTCCTGTGCGAGGGGTCCCTTCGCTCCAAAACGGAGCGAGGGGACCCCTCGCACCATTTACGGCTCGCTTTTTCCGGGGTGTTCGCGCTAGCGTCGAAGCATGCTGATCAACGCGGTGCCGCAATGGCAGGGCGCGATCAGCCCCGGGGCGAAGGGGCTGATCGAGGGCTGCCGCGCACTTTCCGAACTGGCCGGGCACGTGCTCGGCAAGCCGGTGCACCACGTACGCCAGGACGCAGCGGCGTCCGACGTCGTCGCCGGGATAGCCAACCGGTCCGTGCTCACGGGCACGAACCGGCAGTTGCAGCTGGCTGCGCTCGAAGCGCCGGAAGGCCCGGTGCTCACGATCGGCGGCGACTGCGGCGTTGAGCTGGTCCCGGTCGGCGTCGCGCGTTTCCGTTACGGCGCAACGCTTGGCGTCGCGTGGTTCGACGCGCACGCGGACTTGAACACGGCGGATTCCTCGCCTTCGGGTGCGTATCACGGCATGGTGCTGCGGTCGTTGCTCGGCGAGGGCGACAAGGAGTTCGCCGCGAGTCCGGCGATCGAACGCGGCCGAGCGGTGCTGTTCGGCGCTCGCTCGCTCGATCCCGCGGAAGAGGAAGCCATTGCCGGCGGCCTCGCCGTGCGCTCCGACGATGTCGCCGGAGCGCTGAACGCCGCCGGAGCCGACCGCGTTTATCTGCATGTGGATTTGGACATTCTTGATCCCGGCGAGTTCCCCGGAGTGAATTATCCGGAGCCCGGCGGGCTCACGATCGCAGAATTGGTTGACGCAATCGACGGGCTTTCCGGAATGGAGGTCGTCGGTGCGGGCATCACGGAATGCGTCGGCACGGAAGTCGCCGCGCTGGAACCCGTGCTGGCCGCGGTGGGGAGGGTGCTGATGGAGGGCTGAACCTCCGCGCCGAGGCGGCGGGATCCGCGCCTCGTCCGGTGAGTGGACCACGGGAACGCACGGGCAAGAAGGAGGTGTGCCCGAGACCGTGCGGAAGACGGTTCACAGAACGGCGAAAACCGCGCCGGCCGGACGATCGCCCGGATTCACCGCGACGGTGCGTCCAGGCTCGCCAATGCCACGCGCACGGCGCCGACGGCTTCGTCCGGCGCGACCCCGAGTTCCCGGCTGTGCCGGGCGTATTCGACGGCCGCGTTGAGAAGCAGCGTGCCCGGATCCGGTCGTTCGGCCGGGCCGGTCACGACGGTTCCGCGTGCCCGTGCGGTGGTGACCCAGCCGGCGGCCTCGAGCTCGCGATACACGCGGGCGACGGTCCCGGAGGCGAGTCCGAGGTCCCTTGAAAGCTGACGGATCGGCGGCAGACGGGCGTCCCGGACGAGGGAGCCGGTCGTGATCGCGCGGATGATCTGGTCGTGCACCTGACGCCAGGGCGGAACCCCGCTTTCGGCGTCGACCACTACTCGCAGCGGCATCTACCGCGCTGCCGTGGTTGTCGCGCGCTGCTTGGGCGGCGGGCCGACGATCGCGAGGAACGCGGCGACGGTGGCCACGAACGCGAGGAACGAGGCGAGGTCGCCGACTGTCCAGCCGAGCGTGGCAGCCGTTCCGGTGCCGAGCCCGAGAGCGACGCGGGCGCTGCGCACGCGCAGTGCCTGGTCGACTTCCGGGTCGCCGGCGGCCGGACGCCGCACCGCGAGGAGCACGATGATCCACGACACCGCCGCCGCGCCGACAGTCACCGCCAACGGGCCCCATTGCCGCAAAACGGCGAGATGCACGACGGCGGCGACAGTGGCCAGCCCGGAGACGATGACCGTCCACAACGGAGCGAAATCGAGCACGGCGCGTGGTGCCAGCACGGCTTCCCTGCGGGGTTCCCGCGAGGGACGCTGAGCGAGGATTTCGGCGGCGAGCCCGCCGAGCAGCACCACGAACACGAGCGAGTTCGCTGTCCGTTCTCCGACGAGATTCGTCGCGCCCGGGATGAGGGGGAGACCGAGGAACAGCCACGGATACCAGAATCGACGACGGCGCAGATACCGCACGGCTACCGGCACCTGGTCGGCAGTCGGGTTCCGCACGCCCCATTTCGCGAGCAGCCGAGCGCCTTGTTTCTCGCCTGGCCACAACACGACGAGGATGATCAGCCCGAACAGGCCGGTAATGCCCGCGACGGCGAGCGCCGAGTCGAGTTGCATCGTGGACCCCTCCCTCTTGTATCAAGTACATGTTACAAGAGGGCCGCGGGCTTTGCCGCGTGACGCTCTGTGGTCGTTGTGGCGACCCGGCGGGCCGCCGCTGAAGGCAGGTGTCCAGGTTCGCCCGTTTGCAGGCATGGCGTAGCGCACCTGGTGGTGTGTTGTCGCGATGTGCCCCTCCGACCTCGTGAACTTGTCACGAACGTGACAAGAAATCGGTTTCTTCGGGGAGCGGTGACACGTTTGGCGTTGGTTTTTCGATGTGTCGGGTGTCACCCCTCAATGGATGCGGGGGCTTCCGGCGGCGCCGCGGCGCGGTCGGGGAACCGGGGCGGAGCGAAGGAGCTGCGATGTCGGTGGAGCGGGGACTCGATCACGCTGTGCCGTCGGCTGCGCTGCCGCGCAAACTCGCCGAGATCCTGCGGCCCGAGCTGGCGAGCCTGTCCGCCGAGATCGTCGACGAAATCCGCGCGACGATTCCCGCCTACGCGCGGCCGCTCGACGGTCCGTACGGGAGATCGATCCGCGCGGGCGTCGAGTATGCGATCACGTTGTTCGTCGCGCAGATCGCCGACCCGCGGGCGTCGAAGGAACAGCCGCACGAGGTGCACCATCGGCTCGGGCAGAACGAGATGCGGGAAGGGCGGAGCCTCGACACTCTGCAGTCGGCCTACCGGGTCGGCGCGCGCGTGTCGTGGCGCCGGATCATGCGCGTCGGACGGCGGGCTGGCCTTTCGTCGGCGGTGATGTCGCAGCTGGCTGACGCGATGTTGGCGTTCATGGACGAACTGGCGTCGGTCGCACTGGATGGCTATTTAGAGGCGAAAGCTCGCACCGCCGGCGCATTGGACACTTGGCGGCGACGGTTGCTCGGCGTCCTGCTGGAGGTCCCGGCCGCTCCGCCGAAGGCGATCGCGGAGCTGGCCCAGCTGACCGGATGGGCCGTGCCGGAGCAGGCGTCGCCGATTGCCGTCCAATCGCCGCTGAACGGCAGGGCTCGTCGGCACGCGACGTTGGACTCGGACGTCCTGGCGGAACTGGACTCCGCCGAGCCGTGCATCGTCGTGCCCGGCGCGGTCAATGGCGCGCGGCTGGCGACACTTCAGGCTGCGCTGCCGAATTGCCGACTGTCCGTCGGGCCGTGTGTGCCGTTGGCGAGCCTCGCTGATTCCTTGCGCTGGGCACGCCGGACGCTGGTTCTCGCCGATCGGGGGCGAATCCCTGGTGAGCGGGTGCTCCGCGCGGAGGAACATCTCGCTTCCTTGCTGGTGCACTCGGACGGCGCGCTCACCGACCTCCTCCGCACCCGGCTTTTCGCCCCCCTCGCGGACATGACCGACAAGCAACAGGAGCGTCTGCTCGAAACGCTGCGCGCTTGGCTCGACAGTCAGGGGAACGTGGTCGAGATCGCCGAACGCCTGCAAGTCCACCCGCAGACGGTGCGGTACCGCATGCGCCAATTGCAGGCGACCTTCGGCGAGCTGCTGCGCGATCCAGCCGCGCGGTTCGAAATGGAACTGGTCTTGCGCGCGGCCGCGGACGACCGGCCACGTTCGGGGCTGTCTTGGCCGCAGCCTCTTGCCGGGGCGAATATGGTGCCCGCCAGCCGTCGGCCGACTTCGTTCGAAAATTCATCCGATCCAAGGTCGGGCAGGTGATTCAGGTTCGCCAGTATTTCCGGGGTCGCTTTGTCTCGAGCAGAGGCCCGGCGGGGAGGGAACGCAACCCGGCGAACACCAGGACGGACAGCGTCGGAATCGCTGGTAGCAGCCAACGTAGCCGCTCAATGGCGAATTTTGTGTGGTTTGCGGGTGAGACTGGAGCAGTGTGCGATGAGCGCGGGCTGACGTTGGCGGCCTAGGGGCGTTCGGCTTGGCTTGCGACGACCCTTCACGGCTTCACAAGATCGTCATGCTGGGAGAGAAGTCGGGTATTTCGACTGTCGGGTGGCACTGCACCAGAAGGTCTTGCCAGCCAGAACTTTTGTAGTGGGTTTGCAGGTGAAAGGTGAAGTCGTCGATGCCGGGGACGTTTCCGGTAGTCGAGAAGGAGACGCTTCCTGGACTCCCGGGAGCGCTGTAGGAGACGGCCGACGAGGCAGCTGGCACGATCGGCAGCGCGATGGGGTCGTTTCCCTTGCCTGCCGAGGTAGCGGTTTCAGGGATCGTGAACCCGGTGACAGAAGGCGGCGACAGCGAGCCCGCGGAGGCCGACAGCGACAAGTCGAAGGCGTGTCCGTCCGCGGCACCTCGTAGTCCGTCGATTCCTGCGGCTTGGAGGATTGCGCTGACGAACCCGGTAAGGGTGAGTGCTCCGCCGAACTCCGTCAACGTGACGGTGTCTCCCCGTCCGGCAGAAGCTGGTCCCGTGAAGTGTGCCGTGATCTCGGCGGGCTCGGGCCCGAGCGGGCCTAGCAGGCACGACAGTTGCACCGGCTGATCCGCTCCGAGTGTGTACTCCGTTCCGCTGGCGGCTGAGGCCGGTGGGGATCCAGCCAATACGGTGGCGGCTAACGCGGTTGTTGCCACGCATAATTTCCTCATTGATGACGGCACAGGTTTCCGCCCTTCATTGACGTTGCCTTCGTGGCGGTCGTGCTTGGCTGGATTGTCATGGTCTGAGCGCGCCGCGCATTCCGGTGCTGGCGGCTTCCTGTCGGGCGAGCGGATGACCGATCGGCCGCGTGCCGCGATGCTGCTAGACGAGCGGCGACCGGTGCGCGGGTGCCGGGGCCGGGCCGCCGGCTTCATGGTCGTGGTCGGCGGCCACCGGGTGAAGCAGCGGAGCGAAACCGGTGACGCCCGGTCTTCGGCGACTGGCGGAACCCCGACGGTTCCGGCAGCCGGTGCGGTGTTCGGTCTCAGCCAGGAGGCGGTGTGCTGGGGATGGGCTTGCACTTGGTGTGATCCGGATAGTCTTTGGCGGGGCAGGAGCCGAAGTTGACGTTGACGACCTTGGCCTGGTTGACGTTCGTCGTGGTGGAGGCCATGCCGGTGAGCAGCGGGCTGAGCGGTTCGGCGGTGCCGCAGTGGACGAACGGCGGCAGGGCGAAACCCCGGTAGTCGGGGTCGGGCGAATTCGGGTCCGTGCTGAGGATGCCGCCCTTCAAGGCGCTGTACGCACCGGACAGGCTGAGCGAGATCGGCTTGGCGGTGACGCAGTCCGGGCCGAGGTCAAGCGGCACGCCGTTGATTCTGGCGTTGCTCATCCGGGCCATGACCTGGATGTGCGTGGTCAGGAAATCGCCGGAGAGGACGAGCTTGCCGGTGAACTCGATCAGCTTGGAGTTGCGGTAGTCGACGGGCAGGAACTCGACGGTGGCGGTCACCGGAACGAAGCCGAAGCCGAGGAAAGTCGCGTCGACCGGGCGGAAGCCGACGTTTCCGCTGATCGTGCTCGGGTCGTGCTGGAGATAGTCGGGCGGGATGAGCAGGACCGTCCAGGTTCCGTTGAGCACCCCGGTCCGAGCGCTGGCGACGGTCGCGCCCAGCCGGTAGACGGACGAAGTCGCCGCGACCTGGACGTAGTCGAGCGGGGTGATGAGCGGGAAAGGAGGGTCGTCCTGCGGAGTAGCCGCGTCGCGGCGGGCTGAAGGCGGCGGCGACGGCGCGGTGCTCGGCTCGGTTGGCTTCTTCGGGACAGTCGTGGGCGCTCCGGTGGCGAGGATCGACGCGAGGGTGGTGGTCTGGTCGGGAAGAAGGGTGCAGGCGACCGGTGCGGTCTCGGCGGCGCCGTCGGCAGCCGGTTTCACCGCGATGGTCGGGGCTCCGACGTCGAAGCTGACCTTGCCGGGGACGGTAACCGCCTGTTCCGGCAGGTCCGCGGTCGCGGTGAGTTTCACGTCGCCTGCTGGCGGCAACGGGGTCGCGGCGATCGTGAACGGAGCGGGAATCGCGGTGCTCTTGTCGCCTTGGCGCGCGGTGAGGTCGAGGGTCAGGCCGCCGCGGATGCCGTCTGGGGCATCTGGTGCCAGCTGGACGGCGACGGCGCGCGGAAGCGTGAAAGACGCGGTCAGGGAACGGAATTTCAGCGCGGACCCGACCGGCACCGTCGCGGGCACGGTCGCGGAGACGGTGAGGGTGATCTGCTGCGAGCCGGCGGGGGCGGCGAACGGGCAGTCGAGGACGATGTCCTTGCTGACACTCTGTTCGCTGGCTGACAACGGGGGCGGTGCGGCGGGGGTGGGTGTCTCGGTCGAGGCGGAGCTGACGCCGGTGAGGGCGCCGGTGCCGATCGACAGTGCGCCGAGTACTGCAAGGGCGAGGGAAGCTGGGCGGCGGCGGGCGGAGCGCCCGCGTGGGTTCGGCATCGTGTACCTCCTCGCCCTGCGGTCCGGAAAATGGGTTCCGAGCGAAGTTACCGGTGAGTTTCGCCGGTGCGCAAGCATGGGTGGCGGACGGTCGTTTTCCGTTGCGGGAAAAGGGTTTTCTTATGGCCGGGAGCTAGTCTGGAGCCGGTTTTTCATCGGAAACTGACAAAGAATTCGCGCGTTCCCCGCGCAGGCCGCGGGACTGGGAACATCTCTGCGGGAAGCACGGAGGAAGGAGCTGCGATGGCGGCCGGACGCCGGAGATGGCGCAAGGCAGCGACGGCGGTCTTCGCGGTCGTCGTAGTGGGCGCAGGGACCTCGTCGAGCGGTCCGGCAGCCGCGACGTGGGCGCCGCAGCCGACGCGACCGAATGCGGCGGGAGCGCAGCGGGAGGCAGGCAGTGCGGCCGGCGCGGCGAACGTGCCGCAATTGACCGCCGCGGGCGGGCTTTACCAGTGGGGGACGCAAAAAGCGCCCTCGCCCATGCCACCGGCCCTGACCTCGGGTCTCTCCGCGGTTTCGGCCGGAGGAGAGTTCGCGATGGCGCTCAAGAACGGTGCCGTGCTCGCCTGGGGCGACAACAATTTCGGCGAAAGCGAAGTGCCGGCGGAACTGTCGTCGGGCACCAGCCAGATCGCTGCGGGCTGGACGCACGGCCTTGGACTCAAGAACGGCAAGGTGTATGCGTGGGGGAACGACTGGTACGGCCAGACGGAGCTTCCCGCGTCGGTCTCCAGCGGGGTCACGGCGATTTCCACCAGTGCGGTGCACAGTCTCGCGTTGCTGGCGGACGGCCGGGTGGTCAGCTGGGGGAACCGGTCGGACGTTCCGGACTTCGCGCAGTCCGGCGTCAGCGCGATCTCGGCGGGCGGGGATTACAGCCTCGTACTGAAGAACGGCTCCGTATTCGCCTGGGGCAGCAACACTTTCGGCCAGGCGACAGTTCCCGAGGCGGCGCGGTCCGGGGTGACTGCGATTTCGGCCGGGTATGAGCACGGCCTCGCGCTGAAAGACGGCGGAGTGATCGCCTGGGGGCACGACAACGACGGCCAGACCGAGGTCCCCGCGGCGGCCAAGAGCGGGGTTGTCGCCATTGATGCGGGGTGGAACCACAACCTGGTGGTCAAGGCGGACGGGTCGATGGTCCTCTGGGGCAACAACACTTACAGCCAGGCGACGGTGCCGAAACCGCCGGTGTGCGGGCCGGTCACCGGTGCGTCGGCGGGCTACGAGTACAACCTGGTGATCACGGATCTGTCGATCCGCTGCCGTCGGTGAAGCGCCAGGCGGCGAGGGTGCAGGGCCGCGTTTCCGGTGCGCTGGAACGGGGTCACGACTGTTCGTCTCGGGTCGAGCCGGTTGCCGGACGTTGAACGGAGCCGGTTTCCGGTGCGCTGGGAAGCTCGGGCGTTGAACCGGTTTCTCGTTCGCCGCACCAGCGGATCGTTGCCCGCATGCTGAGGAAGGCGCTTCTCCGTGTCACGACGGGAAGCGGTTCTCAGGTGCCAGACCGGGGCACACGGCCGGGCGGGAGCTGGTCTTCTGGTTGGCTGCGCCGGTCCTGGATACGACGGCGGAGGGGCGGCACTCGGCCGCCCCTCCGCCGGAATGGGTCAGGAAATGGTGCCCGAGGGGCTGAAGCTGGTGCCCGACGGGGCGCTGCACTGCATGGTCCACGGGGTCCAGCTGCCGTCTGACGCCTTGTGGAACTCGAGTTGCGCGGAGAGTCCCGTGTCGAGGCCGAACGTCACCGTGCCGGGGGTGCTCGGCGCCGTGTAGGTCGGGATCGACGACGTCGAGGTCTGGGCGATGTTCACCGTGATCGCGCCGCCCGCCGGGTAGATCTGCTCCGGGATCTGCAGGCCGGAGGCGTCCGACGGGGAGAGCGAACCGTTGTCGACGGTGATCGGGACGTCGGCGGTGCCGCGGATTCCGTCGTATCCCGCGGCGGTGAGCAGCGCGTGGACCAGCGCGGTGATGGTCGCGGTGCCGGAAACATTGGACGGCGTCGTGGTGCCGTTGACGGGGATCGTGTCCGGGCCGCCGAACTGCGCGGTGATCGCCACGTTCTGTGCCGGGATGGCCGGGAACGTGCAGCTGTAGTTCGCGGGGCCGGCCTGGTAGGTCGCGGTGGCGGCCGAGGCCGTGCCTGCGGTGAGGACCGCGATCGCGCCTACCGCGACGCCGGTCACCACGCCCGTGGACAGTTTGCTGAGCCGGGGCATACCATTCTCCTTAGATCGGACTGCAGTTTTCGCGGCGATCCTGCGCAGTGGGGACGGAGGTTTCCGCGGATTCCGTTCCGGACCAGGTTTTCGGGAACGGGGATCGGCTCGGTGAGCGATACCGGCCGCGAGCCCAAGGTTACCCGTGAGTTCAGTCGGCAACAACCCTGGTCAGCGCCTTGTCCGCGAGTCGGCGACTGGACCGATTCTTTTGTCATCGGCCGCGTAAACAGTATCGGCGTTTCGTGTGAGCATGACAATTGCGTTCGGGTCGGATATACGAAAACGGAGTGCCGGAAACAGTTTCCGGCACTCCGTTTTCGGGTGGTTGATCAGTTCTTGGAGGTCAAGGTCAGCGAGATGGTGTTGTCCGGTCCGGACACCAGTGCGCCGAGCGCGAGGTCGGCGATGAAGCAGTTCTTGAAGTCCGGGATGGTGTAATTCCCGGTGAGTGTGATCGGCTTGGTGATGTCGACGTTCGCCGCGGTCAGGGTCAGGTCGATCGGCTTGACGGTCGTGCAGCTGCCGGGCACGGTCGGGACCGGGAAGACCGGCACGATCGGACCCGCCCAGATGTCGCTGATCTCCATGTTCGCGGTTTCGTGCGTGGTGAGGGTGCCGTTCGCGAGGGTGCCGGTCGCGGGTGCGGTCGGGGTGACGGTGACCTTCGCCTTGATCTTGAAGCCGCCCGCGAGCAGCGAAATGTGCGCGGTCGCTGGCGGCAATTGCAGATTGGCGTTGAGACCGACGGCTCCGGTTTGATCGTCGACCAGGAGATTTCCGGCGAGACTTCCGGGGCCGAGGTCGAGGGTGCTTCCGGTCTTCTTCACGACCGTGCTGCCCGTAACCGAGTAGGAGATCGGAATGGGTATTTCGGTCGCTGATGCTGGAACGGCGGAGGCGAGGCTGACCGCGGTCGCGGCGGCCGCTGCGAGCACGCCGATTCTGGCGATCCGGGAAATGGGCATGACGGTACTCCTTCGGCGGTGAGGAAACAGAATTTCATCGGGGAGCTAGATCGGTGACGAACCAGTTTCCGTCAATGCGTTCAGCGGTGACGGCCAGTTGCGCGGCGGCTGCCTCGGGAGTGGCGGAATTCCCCCTCGTGGCGGACTGGTCGAGGAAAACGAGCAACTGTGCGTGATCGTTCGTGAGGTGCTGGACGGAGGCAGCGGAGACGCGGGAGGTGAGAGTCAGGCGTTGGCTCGGGGCCATTGTGCGGACTTGGGCGAAGAGTTTTTCGTAGGAATCGCGGGCGTGGCCGCGGAGCAGGGTGGCGGCGGCGTTCTCGGTGACGTCGGTTTTGTCGTAGGTGTAGGAGAAGATCTTGTTGAGGGTGAGGCTGATGGCGGAAGTAGCCGCGGCGGTCGCGGGCTGATCGGTCAGCGCGCGGTTCGAGGCGGCGGCGGACGCGCTGGTGGAACGGGCTTCGACGGTGCACCAGACGCCGACGGCGGTGAACAGGACGGTCAAGGACAGGAGGAGAGCGAGGAGGCGGGTGTTGCGGGGATGCTCGGCGTTGGGGCCGGGAGCGGGAGGTTTGGCGGGTTCGGTGTCGGCGGGTGGTTGGTGGGGATCGGAGGTTGTTGTGGTGTGGGGAGTTGAGTCGGTGCGGGAGGAGGTGGCGGTCGCGGGAGAGGGTGGCTGAGCGGTGGTGTGTGCTGGCTGAATGGCTGCCGCGGTGGTTCGCTGGTCGGTGGCTGAGGCTTGGGCGGGGTTCGCGGGTGGCTGGGCGGATTCGGCTGGGGCAGTGGCGTGCTCGGGAGCGGTGTGCGCTGCTGCGGTGGTCTCGGGTTCGGAAGATGCCTTGGCAGTTCCGGCACCGGAAGTGCGTGGCTGGACGGCTGCGGCTGGTGGCTGGTTGGTGCTTGCTGCATGTGGCTGGGCGGCGTCGGCAGCGACAGTGCTGGGGCGCGCGGAGTCGGTTGCGGCCGCAGCGAAGTCAGCGGGTTCGGTGCGTGGCTTCCGCCGGTGCAGGGAGAGCTTCATGACCCCGCCACCCCCAGTTGCTCCAGTGAGCTGAGTTTCCAGCCGGAAGCTGTGCGGGTCATCGTCGCGGCCAGGCGGGTGCGGCGGATGGGCTGTGCGGTGCCGTCTTTGGTGACGGTGATTTCCACGGAGGCCAGGAGTTTCGCGGTACCGGCGTCGGCGTCTAGGTCGGAGAGTCCGGCGTCGAGGACGTGGCCTGTGGTGGCGGAGCCGTCGGGCGGGACGTTGCTTGGCAGGGTCGACTGGAGAGAGCCGGTCGTCGCGGATTGCCAGTGGGTCAGGGTTTGGTCGCGGTGTTGGGGGTCGAAGGTGGTGACCGTGGTGATCAGGGTGCGGCCGGCGGTGACGGCTTCGTCGCGGGTCGCGCCTCCGGCTGAGGCGGGGGCAGTTGCGGCGGCGTGCCACGACCAGGCTGACCAGGCGGCGAAAGCGGCGGCTGCGGTCAGGGCGATTCCGGCGGCCCACGTCCACCTGCGAGGGGATTTTGCGGTCGTGGGGGAGGCGGTTGTGTCGGTCGCGGAGTCGGCGACGCGTGAGGACTCCGCGTCAGGCAGCAAATCGGAGGAGGTTGTGTCGGTCGCGGAGTCGGCGACAAGCGAAGACTCCGTGTCAGGCGGCAAATCGTCGACGGAGGAAGTCTCGTCCGGTGGGAGCGTCAGTTTCCCCGGCGTAGCCACAGCATCTCCTCCAGATCAGTCGACGTCGGAAGTCCGGCAGCCGCCGCGGGGAGGCCGCCTGGGTGGGCGGGCTCTGGGACTCCGGGGTGTGGTGCGTGCTGGGAGCCGCGCACCGACGACGGGTCTCCGGCGGGCAGGGTGCAGGCCGCCGAGGTGTTGAACGGGAGCACCGGCAGCTCGGCGCTGCTGCGGATCTTCGTGCTCTCGTACCCTTTCCGGCACGGTGGCGGGTCGAAGAACGTCAGGGCCAGCGACAGCCGTCCGCTGTCGGGGGTGATGGCTGACGACGTTGCGGCTACGGTTTTCGGCAGCGTCACCAGCAGTTGCTCCAAGCCGTCCGTTCGGGCGCTGAAGACGTCGGCTGTCGTCAAGAGGTTGGCCATCAGGATGGGGAGACCGGGGCTGTTGTCGCGCAGCAAGCCCGTCACCTGGGTAGCAGCCGGCGGGGCGGTCGCGATCAGCTGGCGCAGGTCACCGTCCGACGACGCCAGTTGCGAGGCGAACAGGTGGGCGTTCCGGCTGAAGTCGCGCCACGCGGTCGAGGACGCGGCTTGCGTTTTCAGGACTGTCGAGCCGTCGTCGAGGAGTTTTGTGGTTTGGGGCAGGTGGGCGGAGGCGGAATCGGTGAAGGACCTCGCGGTGTCCATCAGCAACTGCAGGTCTGGGCCGCTGCCTTGCAGGGCGTTGTCCAGTTCGTTGACCACGGTGCGCAGGTCCTCGGTCGGGACCGACGACGTTAGCGAGTCCACGTCGGACAAGAAGGTCTGCACGGGAAGGGGCAGGGTGGTGGAGCTCCGGGGGATGACGCTGCCGTCCTCCAGATAGGGACCCCGGTCGGTGGTCGGTTGCAGGTCGACGTATTGCTCGCCGACGGCGGAGCGGTTCGCGACGATTGCGCGGGCGTTCGAGGGGATCTGCGGGGCGGAGGTGTCCAGCAACAGGTCCGCTTCCATGCCGTGTTCGGTCAGGTGTAGTTGGCCGATCCGACCGACTGCCACGCCTCGGTAGGTGACCTCGCCGTTGGTGAAGATGCCGCCGCCTTCGGAAAGTTCCAGGTGCACGGTGTAGGTCCCGGCTCCGAAAAGACGCGCGATCCCGGCGTATTTCGCGCCGACGAACGAAGTCGCGGCCAGCGCGACTATCACGAAGGCGATGACCTGGATCCGGATCCGTCTGGTGAGCATCACTGGCCCCCGGAAGGGGGAGGCAGCGTCGGAAGGCCGGGCGGGACGCCTTGACCCGGCGGCGGCAGCGGGACACCGGCACCGGGCGTGACCGTGGCGTAGACGTTCAGGTAGTCGCCCTTGATCGCGTCCAGGACGGGGTCGGTGAAGGGGAACGAGGGCAGGATTTCCAGCGCCTTCGGCAGGTTCTGCCCCGCATCGGCCAGGCGGCGCAGGATGGGCGCGAGTGCGCGCAGGTCGGCGGCCAGGTCGTCGCGGCTCTTGTTCGTGACATCAGTGGCCACTGTGGACAGTTGGTCCAGCGATTGCAGCATGGTCACCAGCTGCGGTCGCTGGTCGGTGAGGGTCTTCAGGCCGGGGGTCAGGTCGGTGAGGGCGTCGGCGATCTGCTGGTTCCGGTCGGCCAGCGACGCCGACAGGTGGTTGAGGCCGTCCAGTGCGGCGGTGATGTCGCGGCGGTGCGCGTCGAGGTTCGTCATCAGCTGGTTGACCCCGGACAGGAAGCTGCGGATCTCCTCCTCGTTGCCGTCCATGGCCTTCGTCAGTTCGCGGTTGATCGTTTGCAGCTGCCCGATCCCGCCCCCGTTGAGCAGCAGCGACAGTGCGCCGAAGATCTCCTCGAACTCCGGGTTCCGGTTGGTTCGCGACACCGGGATGACCGCCTTGTCGCCCAGCTGCCCAGAAGGGGACGCGACCGGCGCGGCCAGTTCCACGAACTTCTCGCCCAGCAGCGACGATTGCCGCAGTCGGGCGACGGCATTCGCGGGCAGGTGGACGTCGCCGTTCACCGCCAGGACGGTTTCGGCGGTCCAGCCGTCCGCGCCCAGGCGGATCGATTGAACGCGCCCGACCGGGACGTCGTCCACCTTCACCGCGGCTTGCGGCACCAGGTCCAGGACGTCGGCGAACTGGACGGTGACCTCGTACGGATGCGCGCCTAGGTCCGCACCGCCGGGCAGCGGGAGGTCGTAGACGCCCCGGAAGCCGCCGGGTGCGGCGCAACCGGCCAGCGTGCTCACCGCCAGCGCCAGGAAGAGCCTTCGCGCCTTCATCGGCCACCTCCCGTCACGGCCGCGTCCGTCGTCGGGAACGGCAGGTAATCCAGTAGGTCAGCGCGGCCTTGCAGACGTCCGGTTTCCGGATCGACCGCGTTCAGCACGTTCTGCGCGGCCAGCGGGGCGACGTCCAGCGCTTCGGCCAGCGACGCGCGTTGGTCGACCAGCGTCTGCGTCGTCTTGGCCAGTTTGTCTACATTGGACTTGATCGCGGCCCGGTTGTCCCGGATGAAGCCCTGGACCGAAGCCAGCGCGCCGCCGAGCGAGCGCAACGCGTCGGACAGTTCGCCGCGGTTCTCCGCCAAGGTGGCCGACACCTTGGCCAGCTGCTGGTTCACGTCGGCGACCTGGCGGTCGTTCGTGGCGAGCATGGTGGTGAACTTCTGCAGCTCGTCGACGGTTCCGAACAGGTCCTGCGAGTTGCCCGCTAGGGTGCGGGCGAGGCGGGCGAAGTCGCGCACGGACGTGTTGAACGCCTTGCCGTTGCCGTCCAGGTTCGCCGCGCCGGTGCGGAGGAGATCAGACAGCGCGCCGTGGGAGTTCGCGCCGTTCGGGCCGAGCGCCTTGCTCAGTGTGTCCAGGCTCGAATACAGCTGGTCCAGCTCCACGGGCGTGCCTGTGCGGGCAGTGCCGATCACCGCGCCGTCGGCTAAACGTGGGCCGCCTCGGGCGAGTTTGCCCAGCTGGACATAGCGGTCGGCGACCACGCTCGGCGCGATGACCAGCGCGGTGGTGTCGGCGGCGACGGGGATATGCGGATCTACCGATAAGTCGACACGAACCTGACTGCCCTGCGGAAGGACCGCGGTGACCTCGCCGACCTTCACCCCGAGCACCCGGACGTCGGATCCACTGTAGACACCGACGGCCCGCGAAAAGTACGCCGTGACGCGGTATCGGCCGGACCCGGAGAACACCCACCACAGGACGCCGCAGACCACCAAGGCCATGACCAGCAGGAAGACGACGAAACGGTACGCGCGCGTGGTCATTTCGCGCCTTCCTTCGGCGGGGTGCACGGATCGCGGTTCTCCGGCAGGAGGCCGCACAGGTAACTGTCGATCCAGCGGCCGTTGCCGGCGGTGTTGGTCAGCACGCGGAAGTACGGCCCGGCGAGCTTGAGGCTCTGCGCGAGGTTCTCGTCCTGCCGTTGCAGCAGATCGGTCACGCGGTCGAGCTGCTGCAACGCCGGAGCGAGCTGCGCCGTGTTGTCCGCGACGAGTCCGGACAGCTGCTTAGCGAGCTGCTGGGTGCTGACGAGCAGCTGGTGGATCGCGTCGCGGCGGTGGTCCAGTTCGGTGAGCAGCAGGTCGCCGTCCTTGACGAGTTTCTCGAAGTCGTCGTTGGAGTTGGCGATCGTGGTGGTGAGTTTGCGCGCGTTGGCCAGCAGTTCGGCGATCTCGTTGTCGCGCGAGGAGATCATTTTCGACAGCGCGCTCAGCCCGTCCAGCGCGGTGCGGACGTGCTGCGGCGAGTTGCGGAAGGTGTCGCTGATCGTGGAGAAGCTGGTCGCGAGCTGCTTCGTGTCGATCGCGCCCGCGGTGTCGGCGAGGCCGTTGAACGCGTCGGTCACGTCGTACGGGGTCACCGTGCGGTCGCGCGGGATCGGCTGGTCCGGGTCCTGCTCTGCCCGCCCGGCCGGGTCGAGGGCCAGGAACTTGCGGCCCAGCAACGTCTTGATCTTGATCTGCGCCGACGTCCGGTTGCCGATCCAGGCGTTCTTGACCCGGAAGCTGACCAGCACGTGGTCGTCGTCCAGGTCCACCTGGGACACTTCGCCGACCTTGATCCCGGCGATCCGCACCTCGTCGTCCGCCTGCAGTCCGGCGGCCTCGCTGAATTCGGCCTGGTAGGTGGTGCCGCCGAGGAACGGCAGGCGGTCGTAGTTCAGCGTGCCGGTGAGCACAGCGGCCAGCGCGAGGCTGCCGACGACCCCCAGCACGAGCGGATTGCGCTCCCGGAACGACTTCACGCGCCACACCTCGCCGCGGTCTCCGCCACGCCGCGCGGCGGCGACGTCTCCAGGACGGCTTTGCACAGATAGAAGTTCATCCACGAGCCGTACGACCCGAGCGTGCCGATGCGGTCCATCTTCTTGGGCAGCGTGGTCAGTGCCTTGTCCACGTCGGCCTCCCCCCTGTTCAGGTTCCGGGTCAGCGCGTCGAGACCGGAGATGCTGTCCTTGAGCCCGGGCCGGATCTCGGTGAGCAGCCCGCTGGTGGACTGCGTCAGCTCGGCCAGTCCGGACACCGCGTCGCCGATCGCCGTGCGGTCCTCGGCGAGCCCGGACACGAGCTGGCGCAGCGTCGACACCAGCGTCGCGAGCGAATCTCCCTTGCCGTTCACGGTTTTCAGCACCGAGTTCAGGTTGCCGATCACCTCGCCGATGACCTGGTCGCGGCTGGCGAGCGTGCTGGTGAGCGATCCGGTGTGCTGCAGCAGTTCGGTCACCGTGCCGCCTTCTCCTTGCAGCACCTGGACAATCTCGCCGGACAGGTCGTTGACGTCCTTCGGCGAGAGAGCCTGGAAGAGCGGTTTGAAACCGTTGAACAGGTCGGTCAGGTCGAGCGCCGGAGTCGTGCGGTCCAGCGGGATTTCGCCGCCGGACGGCAACACTCCGGCCGGGTCGCGGGGGCGCTCCAAAGCGAGATAGCGCTGGCCGACCATGTTGCGGTACTTGATCACCGCGGTCACGTTCGCGGGCACCGTGCGGCCGTTTTCCAGTGAGAAGCTGACGTGCGCGCGGTTCTGGTCGACGACGTCGAGGCCTTCGATCTGCCCGACCTTCACCCCGGAAATCCGCACGTCGTCGCCGACATTCAGCGCGGTGGCGTCGACGAAAGTGGCCCCGTACCGCTGGCTCCCGCCGACCGAGCCGCCGGTGATCGACAACGCGAGAATGACCGTCGCGAGCACGGTGACCAGGATGAAGATCAGGCTTTTGACCAGGGGAGCGGCAAGGTTTCTCACTTCGCCGTCACCTCCGTTCCGCGATAGAGCGGGCCGACCAGGACGCTGCTCCACATCGGCACGTCAGCGGTCGGAACACCCAGCTGGGGCGCGAGCAACGGGCCCAGGAACTGCTGCTCCTGCGGGGAATTCGCGATACCGAGGTCGCCGGTCGACGGCACGGTCGCCGGAGTGCCCGCGGTCGGCGTCACCCCGCTCGGGTAGCAGCGCGGGCCGGTCTTCTCGGTGTACGCCGGATCGTCCTTGCCCGGCACGTATTTCCCGCGCGACTTGGACACGGTGACCTCGACGTGCAGCCCGGGTTCCTTCGTTCCGGCGCCGAGGACCTTGTCCATCGACGGTTTTAAGTCGGTGAGCGCCTGTAGAGTGCAAGGGAAGCTGGGGGAGTACTTAGCACCGATTTCGAGCGGACGGCGGCTGTCCGCGGACAACGCGATGATGTTGTTCCGGTTCTGCTGCAGGAACGTCGTGAGGTCCTGCGACGACGTGGTCACCTGCTGGTACAGCGAGCCGAGGTCTGTGCGCTTGGCGTTGATCGTGCCGAGGGTGACTGACGAATCGGTGAGCGCGTCGAGCAGATCGGGTGCGATGTCGCCGTACATCTGGGTGACGGTGGCGAGGTCGCGCACGTTTCGGTCGAGCTGCGGCAGGTTCGGGTTGAACCGCCGCAGGTAGTCCGACGCGGTCGCCAACGTCTTGCCCAGCTGTTCGCCGCGGCCTTGCAGCGCGGTGGAAACCGCGGTCAGCGTGGTGGCCAGTTTCTGCGGCTGCACGGCCTTCAGTACCGGGAGAAGGTTGTCGAAGACGCGCTCCAGTTCGATCGCGTTCGCCGACCGGTCCTGCGAGATCACGTCTCCGGCCCGCAACGGGCGCTTTCGGCCGGTGTCCGGAATGGACAGTTGGACGTACCGTTCGCCGAACAGGGTCTTGGGCACCAGCAACGCGGACACGTTGACCGGCAGCCATTTCACCTGCTCCGGGTCCAGCGCCAGCGAGATCTCCGCACCGCCGCGGATCGCGCGCACGCCCCGGATCTCGCCGACCACGACGCCGCGCGCTTTCACCTGTCCGCCCGCGCGCAGCTGGTTGCCGACGCGGTCGGCTTGCAGTGTCACCGGGACCGTCGTGGTGAAGTCCTTGTTGTAGATCTTCACCGTGAGCAGCACGAACGCCGAAAGCGCCGCCAGGAACAGCACCCCGGCGGTGCGGACTCCGGTCTTGTGCCAGCGCCGGTTCATCCGGCCACCTGCACGGTCGTCGTCGCGCCCCAGATCGCGAGACTGAGGAAGAAGTCCAGCACGCTGATCGCGACGATCGCCGTCCGCACCGCCCGGCCCACCGCGACGCCGACGCCGGCCGGACCGCCGCTCGCGCGGAAGCCGTAATAACAATGCGCGAGCACCACGACGACGCTGAAGATCAGCACTTTCCCGAACGACCACAGCACGTCGCCGGGCGGCAGGAACAGCAGGAAGTAATGGTCGTACGTGCCCGCCGACTGCCCGAAGCCCCACACCGTGACCTGCCGCGACGCGAGATACGACGACAACAGGCCCACGGCGTACAGCGGAATCACCGCAATGAACCCGGCGATCACCCGCGTGGTCACCAGATACGGCACGCTCGGGATGCCCATCACTTCAAGCGCGTCGATCTCCTCCGAGATCCGCATCGCGCCCAGTTGCGCGGTGAACCCGCAGCCGACCGTCGCCGACAACGCCAGCCCGGCCACCAAAGGCGCGATCTCGCGGGTGTTGAAGTACGCCGAAATGAACCCGGCGAACGCCGACGTGCCCACCTGGTTCAGCGCCGAATAGCCTTGCAGCCCAACGACAGTCCCGGTCGCGACGGTCATCCCGACCATCACGCCGATGGTCCCGCCGATCACCGCGAGCGCGCCGCTGCCGAAGCTCACCTCGGCCAGCAGCCGGACGATCTCGCGCAGGTACCGGCGCACCGCGCGCGGCACCCAGCCGAGCGCGCGCAGGAAGAACAGGATCTGGTCGCCGAGGGTGTCGAGGAAGCCCAGCCTGCGGTCGATGGCCTCGAGCACGCGCGTCGGAGTCGGGGTGGCCATCAGCTTCCCTTCGGCGGCACGAGCTGGAGGTAGACCGTGGTGAGGACCAGGTTCAGCACGAACAGCAGCAGGAACGTGATCACGACGGACTGGTTCACCGCGTCGCCGACGCCCTTCGGCCCGCCGCGCGGGTTCAGTCCGCGATACGACGCGACGACCGCGGCGACGAACCCGAACAGCAGCGCCTTGATCTCGCTGATCCACAGGTCCGGCAGCTGCGCCAGCGCGGAGAAACTCGCCAGGTACGCGCCCGGGGTGCCGCCCTGCATGATCACGTTGAAGAAGTAGCCGCCGAGCACGCCGACCACGCTGACCATGCCGTTGAGGAACACCGCCACGCCCATCGCGGCCAGCACCCTCGGCACGATCAGCCGCTGGATCGGCGAAACCCCCAGCACCTCCATCGCGTCGATTTCCTCGCGGATGGTGCGGGAACCGAGGTCGGCGCACATCGCGCTGCCGCCCGCGCCCGCGATCAGCAGCGCGGTCACGATCGGGCTGGCCTGCTGGATGATCGCGAGCACGCTCGCCGCGCCGGTGAACGACTGCGCGCCGATCTGCGTGGTCAGCGACCCGATGTGCAGCGCGATCACCGCGCCGAACGGGATCGACACCAGCGCGGTCGGCAGGATCGACACGCTCGCGATGAACCAGAACTGCTGCACGAGTTCGCGGAACTGGAACGGACGGCGGAACGTCAGCCGGACGACGTCGAGACCCAGCGCGTAAAGCCGGCCGGTCTGGTGCAGTGCCGCGGCGCCGGGAAACGCCATCGCCCGACCTCCCAGCAATTTCCGGGCACGGCGGAATGCCCGCCGAACGCCCGTTCCGATGCTGGTCCGAATGGCGGACCGGTCCGGTGCGGAAACTCCGGCGGGGTTACCGTGCGGTTTCGTTACTGGTCAGTACGCTAACGAGGGCCTTGCCCGCAGACAAGAACTTGCCCCGTCATCCGGGGTCACGGCGCAGTAACCGCCGAATTCTTGTGCGGTTGTGACAACTGCCGGGAATGCGGTTGTCAGTGCCGGAAAATAAAAACCGGTGCGGCGGTTTCCGGGTATTTCAGCGGGCGAGCCAGCGGTGCAGCGAAGCGGTCAGCGCTTCGGGTGCGTCGAGTTGGATGAGGTGTCCGGCCGAACGGACCAATTCCAGTCCGGCGCCCGGGATCGCCCCGGCGAGCCGGTGTGCGCGATCGACCGGGATCCAGGTGTCCTCGGTGCCCCACACGACGAGCGTGGGCACGCTGACGTCGCGGTAGCGCGGCTCGATTTCGTCGGTGTACCGCTGATCGGCCTGCGCGATCTGCCGGTAAAAGGCGGCCTGCCCAGCTTCGCCGAGCCACGGTGCGACAAGCATCTCGTGCGCTTCGGCGGACAACGGACGATGCGCGGCGCCGGCGATGTACTCCCGCACCAGCGCCTCGTGCAGATTAGGCGGCAGTTGCGCGAACACGGCCGCGTTCTCCGCCACCAGACGGAAGAATTCCGAACCCCACGGGGCCAGCGCGACGACGTCCACCAGCGCCAGCGAGCGGTAAGCCGCTCCGTGCAACAGAAACGCGCGCAGGCTGACCGCGCCGCCGTAGTCGTGCGCCACCACGTCCGGCTCATCAAGGCCCCAGTGGTCCAGCAGCGCCGCGAACGTCTCGCCTTGCGCGGCCAGCGAGACGTCCTGTCCCTCGGCCATGGTGGAATTGCCGTAGCCCGGCATGTCCCACAGGTACACGGTGAAGTCCGCCGCGAACGTCGCCGCGATCGGCTCCCACAGCTTCGACGACCACGGCGTGCCGTGACAGAACACGAGCGGCGGCCCCGAACCCTGCCGGGACCACCGGACCTCCTGTTCGCGCCAGTCGAAGACCTCCATCAGCGCTTGAGGTCCGCGACGATCTCGTACGAACGCACCCGGTCCTCGTGCCCGTGCACCATCGTGGTGATCATCAGCTCGTTCGCGTCAGTGTCGGCCAGCAGCTGGTCCAGTCCCTTGCGGACGCTCTCCGGACCGCCGACGATGCTCGACCCGAACCGCTCGGCGAGGAACGCGCGGTCCATTTCGGTGTACGGGTACTCGGCGGCGTCCTCCGGCGTCGGCAGCGCGATCGGGCGGCCGCGGCGCAGGCTCAGGAAGGTCAGCCCGCTGGGCCCGGCCAGGTACTCCGCGCGCTCGTCGGTCTCGGCGGCGATCACCTGCACGCCCAGCATCACGTACGGCTCGGAAAGCACCTCGGACGGCTGGAAGTTCTCGCGGTACAGCCGCACCGCCGGCAGCGTGTTCTCGGCCGCGAAATGGTGCGCGAAGGAGAACGGCAGCCCGAGCCGTCCGGCCAGCTGCGCGCTGAAGCCGGACGAGCCGAGCAGCCACACCGGCGGCTTGTTGCCCTCGGCGGTGACCGCGTTGACGCCGCGCGCCGCGTCCGGCTCGAAGTAGCTGATCAGCTCCATCAGGTGCTCGGGGAAGTTCTCCGCGGACAGCCCGCCCGGCCCGCGCAGCGCGAGCGCGGTGCGCTGGTCGGTGCCCGGCGCGCGGCCGATGCCCAGGTCGATCCGGCCCGGGTGGAACGCCTCCAGCGTGCCGAACTGCTCGGCCACCACGAGCGGCGCGTGGTTCGGGAGCATGATCCCGCCGGACCCGACGCGGATGCTCGCGGTGGCGTCCGCGACGTGCCCGATCAGCACCGCCGTGGCCGAGCTCGCGATGCCCGGCATGTTGTGGTGCTCGGCGAGCCAGTACCGGTGATAGCCCAGCCGCTCGGCGTTGCGGGCGAGATCGAGGGTGTTGCGCAGCGCCTCGCCGACCCCCTTCCCTTCGGAAACGGGGGAGAGGTCGAGCACGGACAGCGGCACGTCAGGCAGGGAGGTCACGTACAGCCGTAACGCACGCGGCCGCGATTCCCTTCCCGCCTACGCGTGCGGCAGCCAATCCGGGTTCGAGGCGAGCACGATCAGCTGCTGGGTCGCGCGGGTGAGCGCGACGTACAGCACGCGCCGCCCGGTCGAGGACTCGGTGACCAGGTCCATCGGCTCGACCAGCACGACCGCGTCGTATTCGAGGCCCTTCGAATCGAGGGACCCGACGACCTTGAGCCGCTCGTCGGTCTGCCCGGCGAGCCAGCCTTCGACCTCTTCGACGCGGTCCATGGCGGTGATCACCCCGACCGTGCCCTCGACCGCGCCGAGCAGTTCCTTCGCCGCGGTCTGCGTCGCCGTCGCCAGCGCCGCCTGGTCGACCGGCCGGACTTCCGGCTCGATTCCGGTGGTGCGCACGGCCTTGGGCAGTTCGTCGGCCTGCGCGTGGCCTGCCACGACCTTCGCCGCCAGGTCGAAGATCTCCGCCGAGTTCCGGTAGTTCGTGCGGAGCGTGAAGCGCCGTCGCGTGGTCTTCACGCCGAACGCCTGGTCGCGCGCCTGCGCCGCCTCGTCCGGATCCGGCCACGAACTCTGCACCGGGTCGCCCACGACGGTCCAGCTCGCGTACTTGCCGCGACGGCCGATCATCCGCCACTGCATCGGCGAAAGGTCCTGAGATTCGTCGACGACCACGTGCGAGTACTCGTCGTAGTGCTCCGGACGGTGCGGCGCGCCGCCGGAACTGCCGCGCTCCGGGGCCACCTCGACGACGGTCTGGCGACGGCGGCGCTTCGGCTCCGGACCGACCAGCACGCGCAGCTCGTCCAGCAACGCGACGTCGGCGACCGACCAGCCGCGCGAACGGTCCGCGAAATCGGCCGACAGCAGGCTGATCTCGGTGCGGTTCAAGATGCCCTTCGACGCGGCGGCCATCCGCTTCTCGTTGCCCAGCCACTTGAGCACCTGCGCTGGGTACAGCACCGGCCACCACACCACCAGGAACCGGTGGAAGTCGATGCGCTCGCCGAGATCGTTGATCAGCTCCGCGCGGTCGATCTCCTTGCCGTCCGCCTTCGCGTACTCCTCGGCCTTGTCCGCCAACGCGGCCAGCAACAGCTCTGCCACGCGTACGCGCGACCGGTTCGGCGGCGCGCCCTGCGTGTGCGCCTTGCGCCGTACCTTCTCCAACTCGCGCGCGGTGAGCTTCAGTACTTCGCCGCGATAGACGATCTTCAACTCCGTCGGCGCTTCGGGCGGGGTGTCGCGCAACGCGCGCAGAAGCACCTTTCGCATGCGAAGCGAACCCTTGATCGCGGCCAGCGCGGCTGTGTCCTGTCGCGTCGCTTCGAGACCGTCGAGGACTTCGCCGAGCGCGCGCAGCTCTACGTTCGTTTCGCCCATCGACGGCAACACCCGCGAGATGTACGTGGTGAAGACGCCCGAAGGGCCGATCACGAGAACGCCCGCGCCGCCGAGCTGACGGCGGTGCCGGTACAGCAGGTACGCGGCACGGTGCAGCGCGACGGCCGTCTTGCCGGTGCCCGGACCGCCGGTGATCTCGGTGACACCGCGCCACGGCGCCCGGATGACGTCGTCCTGTTCCTTCTGGATCGTGGCCACGATGTCGCGCATCTTCTCGCCGCGCGAGCGGCCGAGCGCGGCCATCAGCGCGCCCTCGCCGACGATCTGCATGTCCTCGGGGACGGCGTCGGCGATCAGCACGTCGTCGTCCACGTCCAGCACCGTCTGCCCGGAGCAGCGGATCACCCGGCGGCGCACGACGTCCATCGGCTCTTCGGCGGTGGCCTGGTAGAACGCGGCGGCGGCGGGCGCGCGCCAGTCGGTGACCAGGTTGTCGAACTCGGTGTCGCGGATCCCGAGCCGGCCCACGTAGATGTGCTCGCGGTCGAGGTGGTCGAGCCTGCCGAAGACCAGTCCCTCGTACTCGGCGTCGAGCGTCTGCAGGGTCTGGTTCGCGTGGTAGACCATCATGTCGCGCTCGAACAGCATCGACGCCTGCTCGAAGATCGCTTCGCGCTGTGCTCCCTGGCCCAGCTCGTAGCCCTTGGCCCGCATCGCCTCGGCCTGGGTCCGCAGCTCGGCGAGCCGCGTGTAAACCCGGTCGACGTGTGCCTGCTCGACGGCGATCTCAGCCCGTCTCACCCGGGGTTCCGACACGCAACGCTCCCTTGAACTCCATCAACGCGCCTCTGAAGGGCGAAGGACGACTCTACGCGCCCGCGCGCGCGGGTTCGGCAAGTCCTGCCCAACGCCACATCGCGACCTTGGGCGAAGATGGCCGGGTGACGAGGATCGTGGCGGGGAAGGCGGGCGGGCGGCGGCTGAAGGTGCCGCCCAAAGGCACCCGCCCGACGTCGGAGCGGGTGCGGGAAGCACTGTTCAACGCCCTCGAAGTGGCCGGTGAGCTGGACGGAGCCCGCGTGCTCGACCTCTACGCCGGCTCGGGCGCGCTCGGTCTCGAAGCGCTTTCGCGCGGCGCTGCGGACGCGTGGTTCGTGGAAGCCGACCGCCGGGCCGCAGACGTGCTTCGCGGCAACGTCGCCGAGTTGCGGCTGGGCGGCACGGTGCGAGCCGGGCAAGTGGAGACAGTGGTCGCCGCGCCTGCGACGGTGCAGTTCGACGTGGTGCTGGCAGATCCGCCGTACGCGGTCGACGCTGCTTCGCTGGGCACAGTGCTCGCTTCGCTACACAGTGGCGGCTGGCTCACCGAAGGCGCGTTGGCAGTGATCGAACGCGCAGCGCGCGACGGTGCTCCGGACTGGCCGTCGACCTTCAAGCCGCTTCGCGACAAGCGCTACGGCGACACGGCGCTGTACTGGGCTGAGTACGACAGCTCATCTGAGGTGTGACGCAGTCGTCACGAGAGCGCGCGCGACGGCGGGGCTTGATAGCGTCCGCGCCATGCGGCGTGCGGTCTGTCCCGGCTCTTACGATCCGGCCACCAACGGACATCTCGACATCATCGAGCGGGCTTCGGCGCTCTTCGACGAGGTTGTCGTCGCCGTGGGGGTGAACAAGAGCAAGAAGGGCCTCTTCAGCGTCGAGGAACGCATGGAGATCCTGCGCGAGATCACCGCGAAACTGCCGAACGTGCGCGTCGATTCGTGGCAGGGCCTGCTCGTGGACTACTGCCGCGAGAACGACATCGCCGCGGTCGCGAAGGGCCTGCGCTCGGTCAGTGACTTCGACTACGAGCTGCAGATGGCCCAGATGAACCGCGAGCTCACCGGCCTCGAAACGCTGCTGATGGCCAACAACCCGGCGTACGGCTTCGTGTCCAGCTCGCTGGTCAAGGAGATCGCGGCGCTCGGCGGCGACATCGAGAACCTGGTGCCGCCGGTGGTCTACGAACGCCTCGTCGCGGTCTACGCCAAGCGGGACTGAGCACCGCGTCCGGCCGGAAGGCCAGTCCAGCGGCCGATTTAGCCTGAACGGATTACTGCCTTCGTCGGGACTTCGGCCGCGGCCCGAAGCTGTTCACCTCGCGTCATTCTGCAGACCACCCGTCCGGGTTACCGTCCGAAAATGACCAACAACCGCAGCCGCATAGTCGGTGTCCTTTTCGCACTGCTGGTCGGTTTCCTGGGGTTCGGCACGGCCGCGGAGGCCGTCCCGCTGTCCCCGGCGGCTCCGGCGTCCGTGCAGCCGAAGCAGAACTCCTGCGGGGATCTGTCCGGCTTCACGCACGTCAAGCTGTCGGCGCTGCCCGCGCAGGCGACTGACACCTACAAGCTCATCCAGACGAACGGGCCGTTCCCGTACCCGAAGAACGACGGCGTCGTCTTCACCAACCGGGAGGGGATCCTGCCCTCCTGCGCGTCGAGCTACTACCACGAGTACACCGTGCCCACGCCCGGTTCGAGCAACCGCGGCACCCGCCGGATCGTGACCGGCCAGGGCGGCGAGTACTTCTACACCGGCGACCACTACGAGTCCTTCCAGGTCATCGACATCGACGGCGGCAGCACGCCGACGAAGTGCGGCGACCTGTCGAAGCTGAGCCCGGTCGGCTACTCGACGCTGTCCGCCGACGCCAAGAAGGTCGTCGACGGCGTCCGCGAGGGCACCCTCAACGACGGCACGACCTACGAAAACCGCGAGGGCGTCCTGCCCGCGTGCGACGCCGGCTACTACACGCTGTACGACGTCGGCTCGGAAGACCGCGTGATCTCCGGCAAGGGCGGCGAGCTCGTCTACACGCCGGACCACTACGCCACCTTCAAGAAGATCGATCTCAACAGCTGACGCTGGTTCGGGAGGGGCGGTCTCACCGACGAGTGAGGCCGCCCCTTCCCGTGCGCACCAGGACACGCCCGGTCGGGTGCTCGTTCACCGGTTCAGGCTGCGAAGCGGGCAGACTGGAAGCCAGTGATCGGGGAAACTGCTTGAGGGAGTGGCCGTGTACCGGGTTTTCGAGGCACTCGACGAGCTCGTCACGATCGTCGAAGAGGCCCGTGGGGTTCCCATGACGTCCAGCTGCGTGGTGCCCCGCGGCGACGTCCTCGAGCTGCTCGACGACGTCCGCGACGCGCTTCCCGGCGAAGTGGACGACGCGCAGGACGTGCTCGACAAGCGCGACGACCTGCTGCTGGCCGCGCGCAAAGAGGCGGGGGAGACCGTCTCGAGCGCGAACGAGGAAGCCGAGCGGACGGTGTCGGACGCCACGTCCGAGGCGGAGCGCATCCTCGCCGACGCGCGCGCCCGCGCCGAGCAGATGCTGGGCGACGCGCACAACGAGGCCGAGCGCATGGTCGCGGGCGGGCAGGCCGAGTACCAGAACCTCACCGAACGGTCCCGCGCCGAATCCGAGCGGATGATCCAGGCCGGCCGCGACGCCTACGACCGCGCGATCGAGGACGCCCGTGCCGAACAGGCCCGGCTCGTCTCGCAGACCGAGGTCGTGCAGGCCGCGCACGCCGAGTCCGCGCGGATCGTCGACGAGGCGCACGCCGAAGCCGACCGCCAGCGCGCCGATTGCGACGCGTACGTGGACGGCAAGCTGGCGGAGTTCTCCGAGCTGCTGGCGACCACGCTGCGCACCGTCGACTCGGGCCGTAACCACCTGCGCTCGCCCTCGACCGGCCATGGCGGCGGTCGCTCGACGCTGTACGACTACCAGGTCTGACTCGCGGCGGCGCTTGGCGCGACCGGCCGCGCACTGCGACGCGTACGTGGACGGCAAACTGGCCGAGTTCTCCGAGTTGCTGGCCACCACGCTGCGCACCGTCGACTCGGGCCGCAACCACTTGCGCTCGCCCTCGACCGGCCATGGCGGGGGGCGCTCGACGTTGTACGACTACCAGGTCTGACCCGCGGTGGCGCTTGGCGGAACCGGCTGAATGCGCGCCCGGCGGGGTGAGCCTTGCAGGTGCGGATGCCGGTCGGAACCGGCTTCACCGCGCACTAGCCCCGGCCAGCTCTAACGAGGTTGCGGGCGCTGCGTACGCTGGTAGGCGATGTCCGAAAACCCTGCCCAGAACCCCCGCCCCGCGCAGCTCGACGACCGCAGCCCGTGGGTGGTCGACACCCGTGAGCTCGGCCGCCGCGCGGGACTCAGCCGGGAGTTGCGCCGCAGCGCGCCCGTGCCGACCTCGCTCGGCGTCCCCGGCGTGCTCGAAATCCGCGAAGGCGAGCCGGTCGAGCTCGACCTGATGCTCGAATCCGTCGTCGAGGGCGTCCTCGTCACCGGCACCGCCTCGGCGGTCGCCACCGGCGAGTGCTCGCGCTGCCTCGACCCGGTCACCGAGGACGTCGAGGTCGACCTCACCGAGCTGTTCGCCTACCCGGGCTCGGCCACCGAGGAGACCACCGACGAGGACGAGATCCCCCGCCTGGTCGACGACCGGATCGACCTCGAGCCGACCGTCCGCGACGCCGTGGTGCTGGCGCTCCCGCTCGCCCCGCTGTGCCGCGAGGACTGCCCGGGTCTGTGCATCGAATGCGGCGTCAAGTGGGCCGATCTCGAGCCCGGACACGGGCATGAGAAGATAGATCCTCGGTGGGCCGCGCTGGTCGAGCGATTCGACGAGAACGCGGGCGAAAAGCCTGCGCACGGCTCCGGAGAGCAAGCCTGACGAGCGTCCAGCTCGATCCGGGAGAAGTAAGTTCGCTCGCATCCGCGAGCAGACCGTTTGAAGGAGATCTACTCGTGGCCGTCCCGAAGCGGAAGATGTCGCGATCCAACACGCGCTCCCGCCGCAGCCAGTGGAAGGCGGCTCCGGTTCAGCTGGTGCCCTGCTCCAACCGCGCCTGCCGCCAGCCGAAAATCCAGCACGTCGCTTGCCCGGCTTGCGGCCAGCACAACGGCCGCCAGGTCGTCGAGCCCGCCTGAGCGGGCAGCCGACCATGGGGGGTAAGCCCGTCGGAGGACCCGCGGCCGATCCCGCATCGTTGCTCGAGGCGCTCGGGGTCGTTCTCGACCCCGAGCTGCTCCGTCTTTCGCTCACGCACCGCTCGTATGCGTACGAGCACGGCGGCCTGCCGCCGAACGAGCGACTGGAGTTCCTCGGAGACGCGGTGCTCGGCCTCGTCGTCACCGACCACCTCTACACCACCCACCCCGACCTGCCCGAGGGTCAGCTCGCGAAGCTGCGCGCCAGCGTCGTCAACATGCACGCGCTGGCCGGCGTCGCGCGCGGGCTCGGCGAGGGCGGGCTCGGGGCGCATCTGCTGCTGGGCAAGGGCGAAGAGCTCACCGGCGGCCGGGACAAGGCGAGCATCCTCGCCGACGGTCTCGAAGCCGTCATCGGCGCCACGTACCTCGCGCACGGCATCGAGGTCGCGCGCAAGCTCGTGCACCACCTCTTCGACGGGTTGCTGGCCGAGGCTCCGCTGCGCGGGGCAGGCCTCGACTGGAAGACCAGCCTGCAGGAGCTGACCGCCTCCGGGGGACTCGGCGTGCCCGAGTACCGCGTCGAGGACAGCGGTCCCGACCACCGCAAGGAATTCACCGCCACCGTGCTGGTGGCTGGCCGTGCGCTGGGCGAAGGCAACGGCACCACGAAGAAGGAAGCCGAGCAGAAGGCCGCGGAGACCGCCTGGCGGGCCCTGTCGGAGGAACTCGGCACGGGCGACGACGCGAGCTGACGCGTCGCACTCTTCCCGGGGCCGGTCGACCTAGGTCGACCGGCCCCGTTTTTTGTCGGTGGTGCCGGGCAGAATGAGCGCATGCCCGAACTACCCGAGGTCGAGACCGTCCGCGCCGGTCTCGAAGCGCACGTCGCCGGCCGTACCGTCCGGGCCGTCGAGGTGCTGCACGACCGCGCCATCCGGCGGCACGCCCAGGGAGCCGCCGACTTCACCGGACGGCTCGCCGGAGTCACGATCGAAGCCGCCCGGCGGCGCGGCAAATACCTGTGGCTGGAACTGTCCGACGGCGAGGCGGTGCTGGCGCATCTCGGCATGAGCGGCCAGATGCTGGTGCAGCCCGAGGACGCGCCGGACGAGAAACACCTGCGCGTCCGGGTCCGGTTCGCCGACGACGGACCGGAACTGCGGTTCGTCGACCAGCGCACGTTCGGCGGGCTGGCGCTGGACGAACTGGTCGAGGTCGACGGCGACAGCCTGCCCGGCACAATCGCGCACATCGCCCGGGACCCGATGGACCCGAAGTTCGATCCGGAGGCGGCGGTGCGCGCACTGCGCTCGCGGCGGACCGAGGTGAAGCGTGCGCTGCTGGACCAGACGTTGGTGTCCGGGGTGGGCAACATCTATGCGGACGAGGCGTTGTGGCGGGCCAAGCTGCATTGGTCCCGGCCGACCGAGAAACTCACTGCCGCGCAAGGGCGAACGCTGTTGTCCGCGGCCAGCGACGTGATGTCGGCGGCGTTGCTTGTGGGCGGGACGTCGTTTGACGCGCTTTATGTGAATGTGAACGGACAGTCTGGGTATTTCGAGCGCTCGCTCGATGCGTACGGCCAGGAAGGGATGCCGTGCCGTCGGTGCGGGTCGCCGATCCGGAGGGAGCCGTTCATGAACCGGTCGTCGTTCTCGTGCCCGCGGTGTCAGCGGCGGGCTCGGGTCGCTTAGCCGCGCGGAGGCGGGTGAAGGCCAAGTCAGCAAGGGTTGTCGCGCGTGTGGGCTCTGCGAACCGGTCGCCGAAGCGGGTGTGGAGTGTCCCGCCGGTGCGGGGACGTCGGTGGCCGCCGGTGCGGGCCTAGTCGAGGACGCGGGCGTAGCTGTCGGGCAGCGTCAGGCTTCCGGTCGCGTCGCGGTGTCAGCGGTGGGCGCGGGCCGCTTAGCAGCGCGGAGTCGGGCGAAGACCAAGCCCGCAACGGTCATCGCCAGTGCGAGCCAAGCGAACCAGTCGCCGAAGCGGGTGTAGAAGGTCTGGCCAGGACCCGCCGGGACGTCGGTGGTGACTGACGTGAACGGGGCTGGGCCGCCGGTGCGGGCTTCGCCCAGGACGCGGCCGTAGCCGTCGGACAGCATCAGGCTGCCGTTCGCGTCGGAGAGGGCTATCGACTGTCCGCTTTCGACACCTCGGAGCAGCGCGTTGCGGGTGTGCTCCCAGCCGCCCTCGTCGTTGGTGCCCGGCGGGACCGCCAGTTCCGCGGGGATGGCGAGGATCCGCGAACCGGCGGCGGCGTAGTCGCGACTGGGGGAGGGGAACGTCGTGTCGCCGCAGATCACCAAGCCGGTCGGGACCTTCGCTCCGGGGACGAACACCAGGTCCCGGCCGGGCGGGCTCACCAGGTCGTGGTGCTTCAGGTAGCGAGCGGGTGCCGAGCCGTCGGCGGGGAAGGCCAGTGCGTAGTCGTAGTTGTGCTTGCCGGGACGGTCGTAGTACTCGAAGCCGACCACGATCGCCGCACCACGGGCCTTGGCCGCGCGTCGCATCGGCTCGACCAGTGCGGCGGGCCATTCTTCTTCGGCGCTGAAAGCGGCTTCCGGCAAGACAACGAGTTGCACGCCGTCGGGCATGGCGGAGATCTGGTCGATGTACTCCTGCACCAGAGCGCGGCCGCGAGCGGTGCCGAGTTCAGGACCCCAGTGGTAGCCGGCGTTTTGCGTGATCGCGGCCATCCGCACCGTCGGGCCGCCTGTGCCGGAAAGTCGTAGGGCGCCGCCGCCGAGGGACAGCGCCACGATGGCTGCCGCGACAACACCGGTGCGCAGCCGGGAAGCGCCGGGTGCGCACATCGCGGCGACCGCACAGGCGGGCAGCAGCACCAAAAACTCGACGCCCCACATTCCGGCCCACGACGCGGTTTGCAGTACGAGGGGCGCGTCGCCTTGGTCGTTGGCGAGGGAACCCATCATTCCCATCGGGTTCAAGGTCGCGATCAGGTACAGGAGGGCAGTCCACGCCGCGGGGGCGGCCAGGCTGGCCAGCAGCGCCCGGCGGCGGCGCGCCAAGGCCCAGAAAAGCCAGACCGCGAACGTGAACACCAGCGACGTCCCGACATCGATGGCGGCGCCGAACGGCCACAGCGGTTCGTCGCCGGAATGTGCTTGGTAGGCCCACATATTCGCGGTGCCGAGCAGGAAAGCGCCGAACGCGGTGCCCGCGGCGGTCCATCCGCCGACGCGGGTTGCCAGCAGCAGCACCGGAAACGGCGCGAGCCAGGTCAACACGGCGATCGGCGCGAGGCCGGTGCCGAAGTAGAAGAGCACCGCCGAAGACAGGAGTGCGGCTGGGATTTGCCAGCGGGCGTGAGGTTTTGAGGTCATCGGAGGCCCTTCGGGGGCTCCGATGGCCGAGGTTGCGCGGCCTGGATCTCCTGGCGGGCGTGAGATTTTGAAGTCATCGGAGACCCTCCGGGAACTCTGTTGGCATAGGTCGCGCGGTCCGGATCTCTCGGCGGGCATTACGTTCTGAGGCCATCGAAAATCCTCCGGGAAGTACGCCAGCACAGTGCGCGGAACTCGGGTTCCGCCACCCCCATCCGGCCGGCGAGGTAGTGCAGCACCATGCCTTGCGTCTGCGTGCTCACGGTCAGCGCGGCTTCGAGCGGATCGTCCTCGCGCAGGACGCCGTCGCGCATGCCTTCTTCGATCAAGCGCACCAGCGCGGTGAACGGCGGCGATCCGGGCTCGCGGAAACCGTCCGGGTACAGCCGGGCTTGGGCGCCGTCGTCGGTCATCAGGAAGCGGTACAGGTGCGGTTGGCCGAGTGCGAAATCCAGAAACCGGGCCAGCAGCGCGTCGAAGCGGTCGAACCAGTCGCCGTCCGGGGCCGGGTCTTTCCATGCCGCGCCCAGTTCGCGGCCGGTGGCGTCGGCGACCGCGCGCAGCAGGACCTCTCGGTTCTCGTAATGCCGGTAGATCGCCATCGCGGTGACTCCGGCGGCTTCGGCGACCCGGCGCATGCTGACCGCCGCCGCGCCCTCGGCGGCGATGATCTCGCGCGCCGCCGACGCGAGCCGTTCGGCTGTCGGGATCTCGACCATGTCTACACTGTAGACCACGAGGTCTACGCTGTATACCCGACCGTTTGTCTCCCGCTGACCTGGCCGGATGGGCAGCGATACCGCCGGATGGCCGCTCGCCGCGCACACTACTGCGCTATGCGTGGTACCTTCTCTCGCGTAGCACCGGGGAAGGAACGCCGTGGAGATCAGTCAGCTGCTCAAGGGAGTGCTGGACCTGGCGGTCCTCGCGGTGCTGCGCGACGACGACGGGTACGGCTACGACGTGCTGCGAAGACTTCGCGTCGCCGGCCTGGACGAGGTCGGGGACGCATCGGTGTACGGCACGCTGCGGCGGCTGTACAAGGCGGGGTTGCTGACGTCCTATGTGGTTCCGAGCGAAGAAGGCCCGCACCGCAAGTACTACAGCTTGAACGACCGGGGCCGGGCGCGGCTCGCCGAATCGGCGCGCACGTGGCGCAGCTTCGCGTCCACTATGGACAGTTTGGTGAAAGAGCGGGCCTGACCGCGCGGACAGGCGGAACGCGGCACGAATCGGGGAGAGGCAGCAATGAGCACGGACAAGCCGACGGCCGCGCGGGCGTACCTGTCGAGGGTGCGCACCGCGCTCGCGGATCTGCCCGCGAACGAGATCGAGGAACTGCTCGAGGACGTCCGGCCGCAGCTGGCCGAGATGGAGACGGAACTCGGGGCGGCGGCGAAGGTCGAGGACCTCGTCGCGCGGCTCGGCACTCCGGAGAGCTACGCGGCGGAGCTGCGGGCGTCCGGCGGCTACCCGCCCGCCCCGGCGGCTCCGGAAGCGGCGACCGAGGTGCTCCCGGCGGCGAAGCCGGGCCGGGTCGGACCGCGGCTTGCCCTGTGGGGCTTGCTGTTCAGTGCGGCGGGGACGGCGCTGGTGGCGTTCTCCGCCGCGGTGCGTTTCGACGCCGAGGTGCTGATCGGGATGCTCGTGCTCGCCCCGGTCTTCGCGGTGAGCGTGGCGTTCCTGCTGCTCCGCGGCGTCGACGCGATGCGGGAGCTGCCGGAAGTGGTCCGCGCCAAGGCGATGGTGAAGTCGATGCGGGAGGACCGGTCGGCCGACCGCGCGCTCACGTATCTGAACTCGCTGAAGCCGGCGTGGTGGGTGGTCTGCGGGTTCGCGCTGCTGGCGTTCGGGCTGCTGCTGATGGTCCGGAACCTGCACGCGATCCTGCTGCTGCCGGTGCTGCTGGTCGGCGCGGGCCTGGTGATGTGGGCGGGCCCGCGCACCAAGGCCGACGGGCGGATGCTGTGGATCGCGGTTCCGGTGTCGGCGTTCGTGGTGGGCAGCGCGTTCGGCGGGCTCGGCGCGGCGGTCAACCTCGTCCGCGACCGTTCGTACTCGTCGAACTCCACCCCGATTTACACCTCGTCGATGTACCAGGACTCTCACGGCAACGACTCGCTGCGCTACGGCCAGCACGAACTGACCAACCTGTACGTCTTCGACGCGAACGGCAAACCGCTCGAGAACGTCTACCTGTACGACGACCGGGGCCGCCCGCTCACCATCACGCGCTACGGCTGCGAGAAGGACACCGGCACGAGCCAGATGACCGGGCAGGACAACCAGTTCCCGCGCCCGAAGGTCGTCGAGGGAGTGCAGGACGACCACGGGAACGTCAACGGCTACAACGGTTATCGCGGATACTGCCGGGAGGACGCGGGCGTGCCGTTCGCGGCGGTGATCCCGAAGGCCCCGACGCCGGTTCCGCCGACTGCTCCGACGAAGGCCGCTCCGCCGACGCGGTAAGCGCGCCCTCGTGAGCGTTGATTCCGGGGAGAACCGGCACGGGTGCTCACGAGACCCCGCCTCCCGGAAAGACCGGAACGCGAAACCGGGCGCCCAGGCCGCGAACGGCCCGGGCGCCCGGGAGGCGAGTCGCCGGAACTCAGTGGTTGAACGCGGAGCGCGCGGCCAGGTCCGCCAGCAGCTGGCGGCCCTTCTCGGCGTTGCGCGGCTGCGACAGCACGTCGTAGCGCTGGGCGACCAGCTGGCTTTGCGAGATGAACCCGCGCTTGTTGCGGTTCGCCGCGTAGCCCAGTGCGCCGAAGGCCACGTTGAACACGACACCCGCGGCGAGGCCGAGCACGATCGACAGCAGTCCGGCGGCCGGGTTGAGCATGCTCAGCACCAGGCCCAGGAACAGGCCGAACACCGCGCCGGACATGGCCGCGCTGCTGAGCATCCGGCTCCAGCTCATCTTGCCCGCGATGCGCTCCACCAGCATCGGCTGGACCCCGACGATCGTGACGTCGGTGACCGGGAAATCAGCGTGCGCGAGGTGGTCGACGGCCTGCTGGGCCTGTTCGTAGGACTCGTACGACCCGATCGGCCACCCGGTGGGCAGCGTCGGGAGCTGCGGCCGCGCCTGCTGCTGGCTGAACGTGGTCTGCGTGAATGCTTCAGTCATCCCTCTCACCTCTCTTGCCCGGTCCAACGCACGAGGCGGCGGATTTGGTCCCGGACGCACCCGATTCACAGTATCTTCTCAGCCGGGCAACCCGGACATAGCAGGCGCCGCGCGGGGGAGGCCGGTCGAGCACGCGTTTAAAGGTATGAGAAAATACCTTTCAGTGGATTGACCGAGGCCCGACGGCCCGGTAGGAAGAAGCCGCAAAGGACCTGATCCGAACCTTTGGGGCGATGCGATGGCGGCCAGGCGAGGAATGCTCACGCTCGAAGAACTCCGCGAACGGGTGACGGCGGGCACGATCGACACGGTGCTCGTCGCGCTCACCGACATGCAGGGGCGGCTCCAGGGCAAGCGCTGTTCGGCGGAGTACTTCCTCGAAGAGGTGGTCGGCCACGCGACCGAGGCGTGCAACTACCTGCTCGCGGTGGACGTCGACATGAACACCGTCGACGGCTACGACATCTCGTCCTGGCAGAGCGGCTACGGCGACTTCGTGCTCCGGCCGGATTTCGCGACGCTGCGGGAGATCCCGTGGCAGGAGGGCACCGCGCTGGTGCTCGCGGACGTCGAGCGCGTGCAGGGCGGCCCGGTTTCCGTTTCCCCGCGCCAGGTGCTGCGCCGTCAGCTCGACCGGCTCGCCGAGCACGACCTGAAGGCGTACGCGGGCACCGAACTCGAGTTCATCGTGTTCGACGACTCCTACGAGTCCGCGTGGGACAAGCGCTACCACGACCTCAAACCGTCCAATCAGTACAACGTCGACTACTCCATGCTCGGCACCGCGCGCATCGAGCCGCTGCTGCGCCGGATCCGCAACGAGATGGCGGGCGCGGGCCTGTATCCGGAGTCGGCGAAGGGCGAGTGCAACCCGGGGCAGCACGAGATCGCCTTCCGCTACGCCGAAGCGCTCGCGACCTGCGACAACCACGGCATCTACAAGAACGGTGCGAAGGAGATCGCCGCGCAGGAGGGCAAGAGCCTCACGTTCATGGCGAAGTACAACGAACGCGAGGGCAACTCCTGTCACATCCACCTGAGCCTTCGCAGCAAGTCCGGCGAAGCGGTGCTTCCCGGCGACGGCGACCACGGCTTCTCGAAGCTGATGCAGCACTTCCTCGCCGGACAGCTGGAAGCGTTGCGCGAGCTGACGTACTTCTTCGCCCCGAACATCAACTCCTACAAGCGTTACGTCCCTGGCAGCTTCGCGCCGACAGCGATCGCGTGGGGCACGGACAACCGTACGTGCGCGTTGCGCGTTGTCGGACACGGTGACGGGTTGCGTGTCGAGAACCGCGTACCCGGCGGAGACGTGAACCCGTACCTCGCTGTCGCCGCGATGGTCGCTGCTGGGCTGCACGGCATCGAAAACGAACTGCCGTTGGAACCTGAGTTCGTCGGCAACGCGTACGCCTCCGACAAACCGACCGTGCCCGTCACGCTCGCTGAAGCGGCTGAAGCCCTCGAAGGCAGCCGTATCGCGCGAGATGCCTTCGGTGCCGATGTAGTCGACCATTACCTCAACGCCGCGCGGATCGAGCGCGAAGCGTACGAGCGAGCTGTGACCGATTGGGAGCGCATCCGTGGTTTCGAACGACTCTGACCCGCCCGTCATCGGGCTCAGTACGTATTCGGAACAGGCGAAGTTCCTGGCCTGGGACACCGAAGCGACGCTGTTGCACCGGGTGTACGCGGACTGCGTGGTCAAGGCGGGCGGAATTCCGGTGCTGCTGCCGCCGGTAAGCACGGCCTACGACGCGCTCGTCGGACGCATCGACGGTCTTGTCCTCACCGGCGGCGCAGACGTCGAACCCAGCCGTTACGACCAGGAGCCGCACCCCGCGACGTACATCCGCCCGGAGCGCGACGCGTTCGAGTTCGGCCTGTTCGCGGCGGCGCGTGCGGCCGGGAAGCCGGTGCTCGGCGTGTGCCGCGGGCTGCAAGTCATGAGCGTCGCGCTCGGCGGCACGCTCTCGCAGCACCTGCCGGAAACCCTCGGCGACGCAACGCATCAGCCCGCCCCGGCGACGTTCGGCACCAGCACCGTCAACCTGGTCGACGGCACGCGGGCGGCCGCGATCCTTGGCCGGGAAACGAAAGTCCAGTGTTACCACCATCAGGCGATCGACCGGCTCGGCTCCGGCTTGGTCGCGTCCGGCCACGCGGCGGACGGGACGGTCGAGGCCGCCGAGGTGCCGGGGGAGTTCGTGCTCGGCGTGCAGTGGCATCCGGAGCAGGACGGCGACGACGTCCGGCTGTTCGCCGCGCTGGCGAACGCCGCGCAGGAGGGGAAATGACGACGTTCGAGGTGCGCAACCCGGCGACTGCGGAAGTGGTGCGCCAGGTCGAGCTGACCACCGAGGCGGAGACCGACGCCGCGATCGCCCGCGCGCACGCCGCGTTCCCGGCCTGGCGGGCGGTCGCCCCGGGCGATCGGGCGCGGCTGCTGCGCCGGTTCGCCGACGCGGTCGACGCCGACGTCGAGAACCTCGCCCGGCTGGAGGTCGAGAACTCCGGGCACACCATCGGCAACGCCCGCTGGGAAGCGGGCAACGTGCGCGACCTGCTCGAATACTCCGCGGGTGCGCCGGAACGGTTGCTGGGCAAGCAGATCCCCGTCGATGGCGGCGTCAACGTGACCTTCCACGAGCCGCTGGGCGTGGTCGGCGTGATCGTGCCGTGGAACTTCCCGATGCCGATCGCGGGCTGGGGCTTCGCGCCGGCGCTCGCGGCGGGCAACACGGTCGTGCTCAAACCGGCCGAGCTGACCCCGCTCACCGCGTTGCGGCTGGCCGAACTCGCTCGCGAGGCGGGTATCCCCGAGGACGTCTTCCAGGTGCTTCCGGGCAAGGGATCCGTTGTCGGGCAACGGTTTGTCACGCATCCGGCGGTGCGCAAGGTCGTGTTCACGGGCTCCACCGAGGTCGGCAAGCAGGTGATGGCCGGCTGCGCGGCGCAGGTGAAACGGGTGACGCTGGAGCTCGGCGGCAAGAACGCCAACATCGTGTTCGCCGACGCGAACCTGGAGAAGGCCGCCGCGACCGCACCGTACGGAGTGTTCGACAACGCCGGGCAGGACTGCTGCGCGCGGTCGCTGATCCTGTTGCAGGACACCGTTTACGACCGGTTCCTCGAACTGCTGGAACCCGCGGTGCAGGGCGTGGTCGTCGGCGATCCGGGCGACGAGGCGACCGAGATGGGCCCGCTGATTTCCGCGGACCACCACGCGAAAGTCTCCTCCTACGTCACCGAGCAAACTCCGGTCGCCTTCCGCGGCAGCGCCCCGTCCGGGCCGGGGTACTGGTTCGCGCCGACCGTCGTGCTCCCGCCGGGACTGGACGATCCGCTGGCTCGCGACGAGATCTTCGGCCCGGTCGTCGCGGTGGTCCGCTTCCGCGACGAAGCCGAGGCGGTGCGGATGGCGAACGACACCGAATACGGCCTGTCCGGTTCGATCTGGACCCGCGACGTCGGCCGCGCCTTCCGGGTCGCACGCGGCGTCGAATCCGGGAACCTGTCGGTGAATTCGCACTCCTCGGTCCGGTACTGGACACCCTTCGGCGGCTTCAAACAGTCCGGTCTCGGCCGCGAACTGGGCCCCGACGCCGCGGCCGCCTTCACCGAAACCAAGAACGTTTTCCTGAGCACGGAGGAATGACCCACGATGGTGCAGCGTTTTGACGGCCGCGTCGCGGTGATCACCGGCGGCGCGAGCGGCATCGGCCTCGCCACCGCCAAGCGGTTGGCGAGCGAGGGCGCGAAGGTCGTGATCGGCGACGTCGCGCCGGAGCAGGGCAAGGCGGCCGCCGACGCGGTGGGCGGGGCCTTCGTCCAGGTCGACGTCACCGACGCGGACCAGGTCGAAGCCCTTTTCCAGACGACCGTCGACGAGTTCGGCGCGGTCGACGTCGCGTTCAACAACGCGGGCATCTCGCCGCCCGAGGACGACTCGATCCTCGCCACCGGCATCGAAGCCTGGGAGAAGGTGCAGCGGGTCAACCTGACCTCGGTGTACCTGTGCTGCAAGGCGGTTCTGCCGCACATGCAGCGCCAGGGCCGCGGTTCGATCGTGAACACCGCGTCGTTCGTGGCCGTGATGGGAGCCGCGACGTCGCAGATTTCCTACACCGCTTCGAAAGGCGGCGTGCTCGCCATGACGCGCGAGCTGGGCGTGCAGTTCGCCCGCGAGAACATCCGGGTCAACGCGCTGTGCCCGGGGCCGGTCAACACTCCGCTGCTGAAGGAACTGTTCGCGAAGGACCCGGAGCGCGCGGCTCGCCGTCTGGTGCACGTCCCGGTCGGCCGCTTCGCCGAACCGGAGGAGATCGCCGCCGCGGTGGCCTTCCTGGCGAGCGACGACGCCAGCTTCATCACTGCCGCGCAGTTCCTCGTCGACGGCGGCATCTCCGGCGCCTATGTAACCCCGCTGTGACGGTCCGTGAAGGACTCCTTGCCGGAATCTGATTCCCTCATGGAGCCCTTCACGGACGGTTGGCAAGGGGGTGTGGCGTAGGCCTGGCGAGGTAGACTGGCGCGTGAAGCGGCAGGTAAGGTGGCCGCCACCACGCAGTACCCACAACTGAACACAGGGCCGTTCGAGCCGGAGCGGGAGAGTCCCATGCGATCAGTGGGACACCGAAGGAGCAAACTCCCCGGAATCTCTCAGGTAACCGCTACCGCTTTTGGCGAGGCCACTCTGGAAAGCAGGCGCACCCGCGCCTCACCCAAGGTGAAAGCCGCGCCGAGCGCGGTGAAACTCTCAGGTGCCCATGACAGAGGGGGAGTTCCCAGTGCACCGCCGCGCCCGGTGCCCGTCCCGAGGAGCTCCCATCACCTCCACCCCCTTCGACACCCGCCATATCGGTCCCGGCGAGGCCGAGCGGGCGAAGATGCTCGCCGAATGCGGTTACGGAAGCCTGGACGCCCTCGTGGAAGCGGCGGTGCCGTCCGCCATCCGCACGGCCGGTGACCTGGCGCTTCCCGCGCCCGCGTCCGAGGAAGAGGCCACCGCCGAGCTGCGTGCGCTCGCCGCGCGCAACCGGCCGATGACGCAGATGATCGGCCTCGGCTACTCCGACACCGTCACCCCGGGCGTGATCCGCCGCAACGTGCTGGAGAACCCGGCCTGGTACACCGCGTACACGCCGTACCAGCCGGAGATCTCGCAGGGCCGGCTCGAAGCGCTGCTGAACTTCCAGACCGCGGTGTCCGACCTGACCGGGCTGGCGATCGCCAACGCCTCGATGCTCGACGAGTCCACCGCGGCCGCCGAGGCGATGACGCTGATGCGCCGCGCGTCGAAGTCGAAGTCCAATGTGGTCGTTCTCGACGCCGAATGCCTTCCGCAGACCATCGAGGTCGTGCGGACGCGTGCCGCCGGCCTCGGCATCGACGTGCAGGTGCGCGACCTGCTCACCGGGCTGCCCGAGGAGTTCTTCGGCGTCATAGTGCAGTACCCCGGCGCGTCCGGTGTGCTGCGCGGGCGCGGTTTCTACCACGCGGTTTCCGAAGCGGCGAAGGCCGCGGGCGCGCTGTACACGGTCGCTGCCGACCTGCTCGCGCTCACCTTGATCGCCGCGCCCGGCGAGTTCGGCGCGGACGTCGCTGTCGGTTCCACGCAGCGCTTCGGCGTGCCGCTGGGCTACGGCGGTCCGCACGCCGGGTACATGGCGGTGCGCGCTGGCCTGGAGCGGTCGCTGCCGGGTCGGCTTGTGGGCGTGTCCGTGGACGCGGACGGGAACACCGCGTACCGCCTCGCGCTGCAGACGCGCGAGCAGCACATCCGTCGCGAGAAGGCGACCTCCAACATCTGTACCGCGCAGGTGCTGCCCGCGGTGCTCGCGGCGATGTACGCGGTCTACCACGGTCCCGAGGGGCTGAAGGCGATCGCGACGCGGGTTCACGAACTCGCGGCCGGTCTCGCGAACGCGCTGCGCGCCGGTGGCGTCGAAGTCGCGCACGAAGCCTTCTTCGACACTGTCGTCGCGAAGGTGCCTGGCCGTGCCGCTGAGGTGCACGCGGCTGCGCGCGAGGCGGGGATCAACCTCGGCCACATCGATGCTGACCACGTGCGCATCGCCTGCGACGAGGTCACGCGTCCCGACACGCTCGCGAAGGTGCTTCGCGCCTTCGGTGTCGACAGTGCGTGGGAAGCCGCGCAGGCGCTCCCGAACGGTCTCGCTCGCGAGAGCGGCTACCTGACGCACGAGGTGTTCAGCACGCACCGGTCCGAGACGTCGATGCTGCGTTACCTGCGCCGCCTCGCCGACCAGGACTTCGCGCTCGACCGCGGGATGATCCCGCTCGGCTCCTGCACGATGAAGCTCAACGCCACCACCGAAATGGAGCCGATCAGCTGGCGCGAGTTCGCGGGCATCCACCCGTTCGCGCCCGCCGAGGACGCGGAGGGCTACCACGAGCTGGTCCGCCAGCTGTCCGGCTGGCTGGCCGAGGTCACCGGCTACGACCAGGTGTCGCTGCAGCCGAACGCGGGCAGCCAGGGCGAGCTCGCCGGGCTGCTGGCCATCCGCGCCTACCACCAGGCGAACGGCCAGCCCGAGCGCGATGTCTGCCTGATCCCGTCGTCCGCGCACGGCACCAACGCCGCGTCCGCGGTGCTCGCCGGGATGCGCGTGGTCGTGGTCAAGTGCACCGACGAGGGCAACGTCGACCTCGAAGACCTGCAGTCCAAAGTGGACCAGCACAGCTCCGACCTCGCCGCGATCATGGTCACCTACCCGTCCACGCACGGCGTCTACGAGCACGGCATCGAGCGGCTCGCCAAGATCGTGCACGACGGCGGCGGCCAGGTGTACGTCGACGGCGCGAACCTCAACGCCCTGCTGGGCCTGGCGAAGCCGGGCGAGTTCGGCGGCGACGTCTCGCACCTGAACCTGCACAAGACGTTCTGCATCCCGCACGGCGGCGGCGGTCCCGGCGTCGGCCCGGTCGCGGCGCGCGAACACCTCGCCCCGTACCTGCCGAACCACCCGCTGCTCGCGCAGGCCGGACCGGACACCGGCGTCGGCCCGATCAGCGGCGCGCCCTACGGTTCGGCGTCGATCCTGCCGATCTCCTGGGCGTACGTGCGGATGATGGGCGCGCCCGGGCTCACCGAGGCCACCAAGGTCGCGGTGCTCGCGGCCAACTACATCGCCGCCCGGCTCGCGCCGCACTACCCGGTGCTCTACACCGGGCAGGACGGCCTGGTCGCGCACGAGTGCATCCTCGACCTGCGCGGCATCACCAAGGAAACCGGCGTGACCGTGGACGACGTCGCGAAGCGGCTCATCGACTACGGCTTCCACGCGCCGACCATGTCCTTCCCGGTCGCGGGCACGCTCATGGTCGAGCCGACCGAGAGCGAGGACCTGGCCGAGATCGACCGGTTCTGCGAGGCGATGATCGCCATCCGGCACGAGATCGACGAGGTCGCGGCCGGCCGCTGGACCGCCGAGACGAGCCCGCTGCGCGGCGCGCCGCACACCGCGTCGTCGATCGCCGGCGAGTGGACCGCGGACTACGACCGCGAGCTGGCGGTGTACCCGGTCGGCGTGGCGCGCAAGACCAAGTACTGGCCGCCGGTGCGGCGGATCGACGGTGCGCGCGGCGACCGCAACCTCGTCTGCTCCTGCCCGCCCCTCGACGCGTACGACGCGTGAGCGCGACCTCCGCTCGCGACAACGAAAGGCTTCCTGTGACGGAAACCCCCCTGCACCAGGTCCACCAGGACCTCGGGGCGCTGTTCACCGATTTCGCCGGCTGGTCGATGCCGGTGCGCTACGCCAGCGAACTGGCCGAGCACAAGGCCGTGCGCGAGGCGGCCGGGCTGTTCGACCTGTCGCACATGGCCGAGATCCACGTCCGCGGCGCGCAGGCGGCTGACGTGCTCGACTACGCGCTGGTCGGCAACCTGACCGGCGTGAAGCCGGGCCGCGCCCGCTACACGATGATCTGCGACGCCGACGGCGGCGTGCTGGACGACCTGGTCGTCTACCGGCTCGCCGACGAGGAGTACCTGGTCGTGGCCAACGCGGGCAACGCCGCCGTGGTCGCGGACGCGCTGGCCGAGCGGGTCGCCGGGTTCGACGCGGTGGTGGAGAACCGGTCCGCGGACACCGCGCTGATCGCGGTACAGGGCCCGAAGGCGGTCGACGTGCTCGCCGCGGTGACCGACGCCGACCTCGCGTCGCTGAAGTACTACGCGAGCGTGCCCGCCGTCGTGAAGGGCATCGACGTGCTGCTGGCCCGCACCGGCTACACCGGCGAGGACGGCTTCGAGCTGTTCGTGCCCGCGGCGCAGGCTCCGGCGCTGTGGCAGCTGCTGACCGAGGCGGGGCAGGAGCACGGCCTGGTCCCGTGCGGGCTCGCCTGCCGCGACACGCTGCGGCTGGAAGCCGGGATGCCGTTGTACGGCAACGAACTCAGCCGCGAGCTGAACCCGTTCGCCGCCGGTCTCGGCCGGGTCGTGAAGTTCGAGAAGCCGGGCGACTTCGTGGGCCGCGCGGCCCTGGAGGAGCTGAAGAAGGCCGACGTCCCGCGCGTGCGGGTCGGCCTGCGCGGCACCGGCCGCCGCGCCCCGCGGCACGGGTACGCCGTGCTGTCCGGCGATGCCACTATCGGGGAGATCACCAGCGGCGCGCTGTCGCCGACGCTGGGCTACCCGATCGCTATGGCGTATGTAGACCGGGAGCACGCCGAGCCCGGCACCGCGCTGTCCGTCGACATCCGGGGCCGCGTCGAGCCGGTCGAGGTCGTCGCCCTGCCCTTCTACTCCCGAGCCTGAGAGGCCCTAGCACCGTGAGCATTCCCCAGAACCTGTCCTACACCAAGGAACACGAGTGGCTGTCGGTCAACGACGGCGTCGCGACGGTGGGCATCACCGCGTTCGCGGCCGGCTCGCTCGGCGACATCGTGTTCGTGCAGCTGCCCGGCGTCGGCGACACCGTCACCGCGGGCGAGGTGTTCGGCGAGGTCGAGTCGACCAAGTCGGTCAGCGAGCTGTACTCGCCGGTCAGCGGCGAGGTGGTGGCGGTGAACGAGGCCACATCGGACACCCCCGAGGTCATCAACTCCGACCCCTACACCGAAGGATGGCTGCTGCAGGTGCGGCTCTCGGGCGACGTCCCGGAGCTGCTCGACGCGTCCGCGTACGCCGAGCTGACCCAGGAGAACTGATGACCGCCCCGTTCGACGCCCCCCTGTCCGAGGTGGACCCCGAGGTCGCCGCCGCGGTGGCCGCGGAGCTGGACCGCCAGCAGTCGACGCTCGAGATGATCGCCTCGGAGAACTTCGCGCCGGTCGGCGTGCTCGAGGCGCAGGGCTCGGTGCTGACGAACAAGTACGCCGAGGGCTACCCGGGCCGCCGCTACTACGGCGGCTGCGAGCACGTCGACGTCGTCGAGCAGCTCGCGATCGACCGGGCCAAGGCGCTGTTCGGCGCGGAGCACGCGAACGTGCAGCCGCACTCGGGCGCGCAGGCCAACGCGGCGGCGATGTTCGCGGTGCTGAAGCCGGGCGACACGATCCTCGGCCTCGACCTCGCGCACGGCGGCCACCTGACGCACGGGATGAAGATCAACTTCTCCGGCAAGCTGTACAACGTGGTCGCCTACCACGTCGACAAGGAGACCGGGATCGTCGACGTCGCCGAGATCGAGCGGCTGGCGGTCGAGCACAAGCCGAAGCTGATCGTCGCCGGCTGGTCGGCCTACCCGCGCCAGCTCGACTTCGCCGAGTTCCGCCGGATCGCCGACCTGGTCGACGCCAAGCTGATGGTCGACATGGCGCACTTCGCCGGCCTCGTGGCCGCCGGGCTGCACCCGTCGCCGGTGCCGCACGCGGACATCGTCACGACCACCACGCACAAGACCCTCGGCGGTCCGCGCGGCGGCCTGATCCTCTCCCGTCAGGAGCTGGCGAAGAAGATCAACTCGGCGGTGTTCCCCGGTCAGCAGGGCGGTCCGCTGGAGCACGTGATCGCGGCCAAGGCGGTGGCGCTGAAGATCGCCGCGACCGACGGGTTCCGCGAGCGCCAGGAGCGCACCCTGGAAGGCGCGAAGATCCTCGCCGACCGGCTGTCGCGCACCGACTGCGCCGAGGCGGGCGTCCGCGTCCTCACCGGCGGCACCGACGTGCACCTGGTCCTCGTCGACCTGGTGAACTCCCAGCTCAACGGCCAGGAGGCGGAGGACCGGCTGCACTCGGTCGGGATCACCGTCAACCGCAACGCGGTGCCGTTCGACCCGCGTCCCCCGATGGTCACCTCGGGCCTGCGGATCGGCACCCCGGCGCTGGCCACCCGCGGTTTCGGCGCCGACGACTTCACCGAGGTCGCCGACATCATCGCCGAGACGCTCAAACCGGACTTCGACGAGGCCGCGCAGCAGGCGCTGCGCACCCGGGTCGAGCTGCTGGCGAAGAAGCACCCGCTGTACGCGGACCTGAGCCGATGAGCGCGCAGCCCGAGGGGCGGAAGTTGTTGCGGCTTGAGGTGCGCAACAGCGAGACGCCGATCGAGAAGAAGCCGTCGTGGATCAAGACGCGGGTGCGGATGGGTCCGGAGTTCACCGAACTCAAGGGGCTCGTGCGCCGCGAAGGCCTCCACACGGTGTGCGAAGAGGCGGGTTGTCCCAACATTTACGAATGCTGGGAGGACCGCGAGGCCACGTTCCTGATCGGCGGGGACCAGTGCACCCGGCGTTGTGACTTCTGTCAGATCGACACGGGCAAGCCCGCTGCGCTGGACCGGACGGAGCCGCGGAAGGTCGCGGAGTCGGTGCAGGCCATGGGGCTGCGGTACTCGACGATCACCGGCGTGGCTCGTGACGATCTCGAGGACGGCGGGGCCTGGCTGTACGCGGAGACGGTGCGTCAGATCCACGCGTTGAACCCCGGTACCGGTGTGGAGTTGTTGATCCCGGACTTCAATGCGGAGCCGGATCAGTTGGCTGAGGTGTTTGGGTCGCGGCCGGAGGTTTTGGCGCACAACGTGGAGACGGTGCCGCGGATCTTCAAGCGGATCCGTCCCGGTTTCCGTTATGCGCGGTCGTTGGATGTGATCACGCAGGCTCGTGCGGCTGGTTTGGTGACGAAGTCGAACCTGATCCTCGGCATGGGGGAGACCCCGGACGAGGTCAGCGTCGCGTTGCAGGACCTCTTCGACGCGGGCTGCGAGATCATCACGATCACCCAGTACCTGCGGCCTTCCCCGCGGCACCACCCGGTCGACCGCTGGGTCAAGCCGGAGGAATTCGTCGAGCACGCGAAGACCGCTGAGGCCATCGGGTTCCCGGGCGTGATGGCGGGACCGCTGGTGCGGTCGTCGTACCGCGCCGGACGGCTCTACGCCCAGACCAAGGCGCACCGCGGCGAGGAACTGCCGGAGAACCTCGCCCACCTGACCGCCGAAGGACCGGCGGCGCAAGAAGCCAGCAGCGTGCTGGCGAGGAACTAAGAGAAGGGGCGGATCAATGGCGATCAGCGTCTTCGACCTGTTTTCGATCGGCATCGGGCCGTCGAGTTCGCACACGGTCGGCCCGATGCGCGCGGCCAAGACCTTTGTGGACGGTCTGGTCGAGGACGGCGTGCTCGAGACGGTCGCGCGAGTGCAGGCCGAATTGTTCGGCTCCCTCGGCGCGACCGGGTTCGGGCACGGCAGCGACAAGGCGGTGCTGCTCGGGCTTTCCGGGGAGCGTCCGGAGGAAATCGACACCGACACCGTGCCCGCCAAGGTGGCGGCGATCCGGGAATCCGGGCGGCTGGCGGTCGGCGGAACGCACGAGGTCGCGTTCGTCGAGGACACCGACCTGACGATGCACCGGCGGAAGTCGCTGCCCGCGCATCCCAACGGGATGGTGTTCCGCGCGTTCGCCGCAGACGGTTCGCTGGTGCGGGAACGCACGTACTACTCGGTCGGCGGCGGCTTCGTGCGGGACGAGTCATACGAGACCGACACGGTGTTCGTGGAGGACTCCACGCCGGTCCCGTACCCGTTCCGCACCGGGGCGGACCTGCTGAAGCATTGCTCGGACACCGGGCTTCCGGTCAGCGAGATCATGCTGCAGAACGAGCTTTCCTGGCGCAGCCGCGAGAAAATCCGGGCTGGGCTGCTGCAGATCTGGCAGGTGATGGCCGAGTGCGTGCGCAACGGGTACACGCACGAGGGCGTGCTGCCGGGCGGTCTGAAGGTTCCTCGGCGGGCCAAGTCGTTGCACGACAAGCTGCTCGCCGAAGACGGCGCGGACGATCCGTTGTACGCGATGGACTGGGTCAGCCTGTACGCCCTCGCGGTCAACGAGGAAAACGCCGCGGGCGGACGCGTCGTCACCGCTCCGACCAATGGCGCGGCCGGGATCATTCCGGCGGTTTTGCATTACTACCAACGGTTTGTGCGCGGGTCTTCGGACGACGGCATCGTCACCTTCCTGCTCACCGCGGGCGCGATCGGCTCGATCCTCAAGCAGACCGGCTCGATCTCGGGCGCCGAGGTCGGCTGCCAGGGCGAGGTCGGCTCGGCTTCGGCGATGGCAGCTGCCGGGTTGACCGAGGTGCTGGGCGGTTCGCCCGCCCAGGTCGAGAACGCGGCGGAAATCGGGGTGGAGCATCACCTCGGATTGACGTGCGACCCGGTGGGCGGGCTGGTGCAGATCCCGTGCATCGAACGCAACGCAGTCGGCGCGTCCAAGGCGATCCACGCCGCGCGCATGGCGATGCGCGGCGACGGAAGCCACGTGGTGACGCTGGACAAGGCGATCAAGACCATGCGCGAGACCGGCGCGGACATGTCGGTGAAGTACAAGGAGACCGCACGCGGCGGGTTGGCCGTGAACGTCATCGAGTGCTGATTTTCGTTCCGTGAAGGGCTCCTTGCGGGAATCAGATTCCTTCGAGGAGTCCTTCACGGCGTTTCGGGGTGGCGAGGCGAAGGCCTAGTTCCATCAGCCACCAGCCGAACCGTTGCCGGGCAGGCGTTCGGGGCGGGAGGCGGACGGCGGCGGCGAGGAGTTCGCCCTGGCGGTCGGCGGCGAATTCGGACAGGAACGGGTGCATCAGGATTCCCCCTGGTCTTCGGATGCGACGGTCGCGTGCGGGAACGCCGCCCACTGCGTGATCACCGTTTCGTCGCCGGGCCGGGCCGGACGGCGGTAGCGTTCGATCACCGCTTCGATTTCTTCGATCAGCCGCTGGGATTCGCCCGGGGTGAGCGGCATCCGGGTGCTGCTCAGCGTCGCGCTGTCCCGCCATTCGTCCGCCCAGCGCGGCAGTTCCGAGACGAACTGCGCTTGTTCGCGGTAGCGGATGTCCACGTGCTGGTGCAGGAAAGCCATGAGCGGCCCGGCCATCTCCGGGTCGTCGACGAAGTCGGCCGCGCGCATCCGGGTCGATTCCTGCGCCGCCTTCCACCAGCGTTCGCGCTTCGAGCCGCGGCTGGTGTCTTCCTCGACCAGCCCGGCGTCCGCGAGCTGGCGCAGGTGCCACGACGTGGTGCCGGAGCTTTCGCCGACGCGCTTGCCGAGCCCGGTCGCGGTGGCCGGCCCGTCGACGGTCAGCAAGTCGAGCAGTTCCATGCGCAGCGGATGCGCCAGCGCGCGCAGGGTGCGGGCGTCGATCTGGCGAGCGCGACGTTCGTCGGGCATGCTCCGTACTGTAGACCGCAGAGAACTCTTTGCAAAGACTTCTCTGCAATCAGGCAGCATAGAATCGGACAGGTGGAGTCGACCTCGGTGGTGAGCGCGAACGCGGCCCTGTTCCGGCCGGTGCGTGCCGGGAACGCCTTCGAGGAGACCGTCGAGCGGCTGTTGCAGGCGATTCGGCTCGGGGTCGTCGGCGCGGGGGACCGGTTGCCCTCCGAGCGCGAGCTGGCGGAACGGCTCGGCGTGAGCCGGGTGACGCTGCGGGAGGCGATTCGCGCGCTGGCCGACGCCGGGTACGTCGAGTCGCGGCGCGGGCGGTACGGCGGCACGTTCGTGAACGAGAAACTGCCGGAGCCTGCCGAACGGGCGGTCGGCGAGGTGGACGCGGCCGGGCTGGAAGACGCGTTGTGCCTGCGGCATGTCCTGGAGACCGGTGCTGCGGAGGCGGCTGCGGCGCGCACGTTGAGCCCGGCCGATCGGCAGCATCTCACCGGCACCCTCGCGGAAGCGTCGGCGGCCAGTCTCGCCGATTACCGGCGCAAGGATTCGCGGCTGCACCTGGCGATCGCCGAGGTCACCGCGTCCGCGTCGCTCACCAGCACGGTCGCCGACGCGCGGACCAGGGTCAACCAGCTGCTCGACCGGATTCCGCTGCTCGAACCCAATCTGGAGCATTCGAACGCGCAGCACGAGGCGATCGTCGACGCGATCCTGGCCGGCGATCCGGTCGCCGCGCGGCAGGCGATGGCCGAGCACATCGAGGGCACCGCGTCCTTGCTTCGCGCGTTCCTCTCGTGATCAATTCACCGGGTCGACAGAACCTTGTCACTAGTTCAGCCGTCCTCCATTCGTGGAGCCAGCCCCGGAGAGTGAGCAATCCGCTGTTGCCCGTAGCACGTGGCGCCGCATCCGCAAGGGTGCCTACTACCTGACCGGCTTCGCGGTCGGCGTGCCGCTGATCGCGTTCTGGATCGCCTACCTGCTGCTGGACGTCCGCAGTCCGCAGGACGTCCTCGCCTCGCTCGGCAAAACCGTCACGCTGAAGTACGCCGACGGCAGCGAGCTGCTGCGTATCGTGCCCCCGGAAGGCGACCGGCGGTTCGTGCCGTTCGACCAGATCCCGCAGAAGCTGCGCGACGCCATCGTCGCCACGGAAGACCCGACCTTCTGGGCCAACTCCGGCTTCGACCCGACCGGGATCGGCCGCGCGTTCCTGACCGGCGTCGGCGGCGGGTCCGGGATCACCCAGCAGTACATCAAGAAGTCGACCGGCGACGAGGATTCGACGCTCTCCCGGAAAATGCAGGAACTCGTGCTCGCCACGAAGATCACCCAGGAGCAGAGCAAGGAACAGATCTTCGAGAGCTACGTCAACATCATCTCCTTCGGCCGCAACACTTTCGGCCCGGCGGCGGCGATGAACGCGTTCTTCGGCCGCCCGCTGGACAACAGCATCACCTGGAGCGAAGCCGCGTTCCTGGCCGGGATGATCCAGTCGCCGTCGGTGCACGATCCGGCGGTGTCCGGCGACGAACACGCGGCGAAACGCTGGCGGTACGTGCGCGACAAGCTGGTCGAGCGGGGCTATCTCAAGAACTCCGACGGCATGGCTTATCCCGGCGCGGAGATCAAGCCGCCTGCCGAAACCCGGGTGAGCCTGAATTACGACCAGTACCACCTCAAACAGCGGGTGCTCACTGAACTGGAGACCGCCGGGTTCTCGCTTTCCCGGTTGCAGCAAGGGAATCTGACCGTCCAGACCACCCTGGACCCAGGGTTGCAGACCGCCGCGCACGCCGCGCTGAGCGACCGGTTGAAGGGCGAACCAGCGGAGTTCCGCGGTGCCCTGGTGGCCGTCGATCCGGCCAGCGGTGCGGTGCGGGCGTACGACGGCGGCAACCAGGGCGTCCGAGATTATGCGGCAACCGGCCATCCGCTCGGGTCCGCGTTCTACCCGTTCACTGCGGCGGCCGGCTTGAAGAACGGGATGTCGCTGGACGAGAAAGTGGCTGCTCCCCGGGAGATCCAGTACCTCGGCGAGAAGTTCGACTATCCGCCGAAGTGCCCGCAGCCGTGCACCTTGCGCACCGCGTTGACGTCCGGGGCGGACACGCCGTTCATCACGGTCTCGAAGAAGATCGGCGTCGACGAGGTGAGCGAGGCGGCCCGGTCAGCCGGAATCCCGGACGAGGTGGACGGCGCGCCGACCATGCGCGAACACGACGGCGCCACGATCGGCTCGGGCATCGTCGTCGGCCGGTACCCGATGCGGCCGCTCGACGTCGTCGGGGCGTACGCGACCTATGCCGCCAACGGGATGCACGCGCCGGTGCACCTTGTGGACAAGGTGCTCGACCAGTCCGGGAAAGTCGTGTGGCAGCACGAAAACCAACCGGTCTCCGCCGTTCCGGAGCGGGTCGCGCAGGACTTGACGTCCGTTCTGCAGACGACGTTGCCGGACGGTCGCGCGGCGGCTCTGCGCACGGGCGAGTTCGAGCGCGGCAATTCGCGCGACAACCAGGACGCCTGGGCGGTCGGCTACACACCGCAGCTGGCGACGGCGGTGTGGCTCGGCACCGATGACAACCGCAAGCTGCTCGACGCGACGGGCAAGAAGGTGACGGGTTCGTCGGTACCGGCGGACGTGTGGCGGTCGTTCATGTCCCGCCGCTGAATCACGCCGCGCGGCGGCTGACCTTCGGGATCACCATCGGGCTCCCGCTCTCCGGGCACTCCATCACCCGGCACGGCAGCTCGAAAATCCGCTCCACGTTCTCCGCCGTCACGACCTCCTCCGGCGTCCCGGTGGCCAGCACCTTCCCGTCGCGCATCGCGATCAGGTGCGTCGCGTACCGGGCCGCGTGGTTGAGGTCGTGCAGCACCGCGACCAGCGTGCGGCCCTGTTCGCTGTGCAGGGTCGCGCAGAGGTCGAGGATGTCGAGCTGGTGCGCGATGTCCAGGTACGTCGTCGGCTCGTCGAGCAGCAGCAGGTCGGTCTGCTGGGCCAGCGCCATCGCCATCCAGACGCGCTGGCGCTGCCCGCCGGACAGTTCGTCGACCATGCGCTCGGCGAGGTCGTCGACGCCGGTCGCGCGCATCGAATCGGCGACCACCGTCGCGTCCTCGCGGGACCATTGGCGCAGCAGTTTCTGGTGCGGGTACCGGCCGCGGGCGACGAGGTCGGACACGGTGATCCCGTCCGGCGCGATCGAGCTTTGCGGCAGCAGGCCGAGCCGCCGCGCGACCTCCTTCGCGCCGTAGCTGGAGATCACCTCGCCGTCGAGGTAGACCGAGCCCGCGCGCGGCTTCAGCATCCTGGCGAGCGCGCGCAGCAGCGTGGTCTTGCCGCAGGCGTTGGGGCCGACGATGACCGTGAACGACTTGTCCGGGATGACCACGCCGAGCCGTTCGGCGACCGTGCGGCCGTCGTAGGCCAGCGTCAGGTCCTCGGCGTGCAGTCGGGTGTCTTCGCTCGTCCGTGCCACACAGGTAAGGCTAACCTAGTGACCCTCGTCCGGGGAGTTCCGTGGGTCGCATTAGCGAACAGTGACCGGCCGGTGCCATGATGCGTCCGGGAGAATCCCGGCAGAGCGAGGGTGGGATGGACGACTACCGCGTCGTCGCGGACGAACTCGCCGCCGACATCGAAGCCGGCCGGCTGCGGCCCGGCGACCGGCTGCCGCCGCAGCGCCGGTTCGCGCGCGACCGCGGCATCGCCGGCTCCACCGCGGCCCGCGTGTACGGCGAACTCGTCCGCCGCGGCCTGGCGGTCGGCGAGGTCGGCCGGGGCACCTTCGTGCGCGCGGCGAAGCCCGGCCCGGAACCGGCGCTGTCCGAACCCGGCGACGCGCGCGTGGATCTCGAACTCAACTTCGCCGTGCTGCCGACCCAATCGGCCAAACTGGCGCAGGCGCTCGAACCCGTCTTGCGCGCGGACGTCTTCACCGACGCCCTGCATCCGCTCGGCGCGGCTGGCACGAAGGCGGTCCGCGAGGCGGCAGTCTCGATGCTCGCCCGGGGTACTTGGCAGCCGGATCCGGACCAGGTGCTGGTCGCGGGAAACGGACGGCAGGGCATCGCCGCAGCGCTCGCGGCGTTCGTGCCGACCGGCGAGCGGCTGGCGGTCGAATCCCTGACCTATCCGGTGGTCAAGGCCGCGGCGACCCGGCTCGGCATCGAGCTGGTGCCGATCGAAACCGACGCGCACGGCCTGGTCCCGGCCGCGCTCGCGGCGAGCGCTCCGGTGCGGGCGCTGTACGTCCAGCCGACCCTGCACAACCCGCTCGGCACCACGATGCCGCCGCGGCGCCGCGCCGAACTGGCCGAGACCGTCCGCAGGCTGGACCTGCCGGTGATCGAGGACGGCATCTACACGTTCCTCCGTCCGGACACCGAACCGCTCGCCGCGCTGATGCCGGAGCGGACGGTGTTCGTGGACAGCCTGTCGAAACGCGTCGCGCCCGGGCTCACCGCCGGGTTCCTCGTGGCACCGCCGCCGTGGGTCGCGCGGCTGGCGAGCGCGATCCGGTCCGGCGGCTGGTCGGCGTCGCGGTTCTCGGTGGAGGCGGCGCGGCGGTGGATCACCGGCGGCGTGCTCGCGGAGGTCGAAGCGGCGAAACGCGCGGACGCCGGGGTGCGGGCCCGGATTGTCGCGGAGCGGCTGGCGGGTTTCCAGGTGTACGGCGACGCCTCGGCCTACCACCGGTGGTGGGTGCTGCCGGACCAGTGGCGGGCCGAGACCTTCGTGGCCGCCGCTGCTCGCCGGGGAATCGCGTTGTCCCCGGCGGCGGCGTTTTCGGTAGTGCCTGGGCACGCGCCGAACGCGGTGCGGATCGCGGTGTCCGCGCCCTCGGAGGAGACGTTGGCGAGTGCGTTGGACGTGCTGGCCGGGCTGGCCAGCGGATCGCCGGACGACCTGCTGGTGGACTCGTGAGTGTCGTTCGGTTCTCACCGTGCTGAACACTCACGACGTCCTTAGGCCTTTCGTCGCCAGACCAGCCGCGTCAGCGTCGCCGCGACCTTTGCCGAAGCGGGCTGGCGGGGCAGCTTTTTGGCTTCCGGCGCGGATTCCGGCATCACCCGGTAGACGAGGTGCGCCGCGAACCGCGCGAGGTCCGGCGCTGCCAGCGAGGCCAGTTCCGCGGCCCGGCCCTCGGGGAGGCTCAGGATCTGCGGCCGCCGTTCGATCGCCTTCACCACCAGCGCCGCGGCGCGTTCCGGCGAACTCGCGGGCAGCCCGCGGTACGACCCGGTCGGCGCGATCATGTCCGTGCGCACCAACGGCATCCGGACCGAGGAGAACGTGACGCCGTCGGACAGCGTCTCGCGCCCGGCGGTCAGGCTGAACTCCTCGAGCGCGGCTTTTGAAGCCAGGTAAGCGGAAAACCGCGGGGTGTCGGTCTGCAGGCCCTGCGTGGTGACGTTCACGATGTGGCCGAACCGGCGTTCGGTCATCGACGGCAGCAGGCCGAGGATCAGCCGTACCGGACCGAAGTAGTTGATGGCCATGGTGCGTTCGTAGTCGTGGAACCGTTCCGTCGACAGCTGCACCGAGCGTCGGATGGAGCGTCCGGCGTTGTTCACCAAGACGTCCACTGCGCCGTGGTCGGCGAGGACCGCCTTCACGAGACCGTCAACCGCGTCGCCGTCAGTGAGGTCGCACGGGTACGTCGCTGCTTCGCCGCCTGCTGCGGTAATCTCGCTACGCACGTCTTCGAGTTCTTCGGCACGGCGCGCGATGAGAAGCACCTTCGCACCGCGTCGCGCGACAGCGAGCGCGCTCGCGCGGCCAATGCCCGACGACGCACCGGTAATGAGGACAACGCGTCCTTCAAGCCCTGGGCGGCGAGCGTGGTCCGGATCGAGATGCGCGCGCCAGTAGCGGTAGAGCGGTTCTGCGTAGTCGCGAAGCTCGGGAAGGTGGACGCCGCTGCCGTACAGCTCCGAAGTGGTGCGCGCGGTGTCGAACTCCACCTCCATGTTCAGGTGGGGGAGTACTTCGAGCGGAATTCCCAGTTCGGTCAACACTGCTGCGCGCGTCGCACGTCCAGTCGGCAGGCGGTCGACAGCGGTCGCGAGGCGAGACGCTGTGCTGCGAAGCAGACCGGACGGCACCGTCGTGCGTACGCGCGGCGCTCCGGCAACGCGGGCGAAGGCGTTGTAGACCTCGTGCAGCTTCTGCGGTCGCGGCGAAGCGAGGTGATACGTACTGCCCGAAGGCGCTTCGCGGTGCATGAGGTTTTCCATCGCGGCGACGACGTAGTCGACCGGGACGAGGTTGGTGGCCCCGAAATCGGGCGCGGCGAGCGGCAGCTGCTTCGGCAGCGCGGCAAGACGCGAGATGGCGGGCAGGAAGTAGTACGGACCGTCGATCTTGTCCATCTCACCGGTGCGCGAATCGCCGACGACCGCGGAGGGCCGGTAGACGCGGAACGGCACGTCGGACTGCGCGCGGACCAGCTTCTCGGCCTCGAACTTCGTGGCGTGATACGGAGAACTGAACGACTGTCCGAGGTCGAAATCGGCTTCGGTGAAGCGGCCGGCGTGATCGCCCGCGACGGCGATCGACGACACGTGGTGCAGCAGCCCCGCGCCCGCAGCCGCGGCGAAGGCGAGCAGGTTCCGGGTGCCCTCGACGTTCGCGGCCTGGTTCGCCGCGTCGTCGGCGGTGAAGTCGTAGACCGCGCCGAGGTGGACGACGTGGTCGACCCCGTCGTAGCCGGCCGGGTCGAGGCCCAGCAGCGGTTCGGTGAGGTCGCCGACGGCGGGGACCAGGCGGTCGGCGTTCGGCCAGTCCCGCGCCAACGCGGCCAGGCGGTCGCGCGAGGTGTTGCGGACGAGCACGTGGACGGCGGTCGTGTCCCGCCGCGAGAGCAAGCGGGCGACCAGGCGCTTCCCGAGGAAGCCCGTCGCGCCCGTGACGAAGTAGGTGGTCATGGCCGGCACCTTTCGGGGTCTGCGGGTGCCGACTCTACCTACTCATGAGTAGGAACGGTAGTTGTCAGTCGGTTCCGGTGCGTCGCGCCGACGTCGCGGTGGCCACCACGGCGTCGCGCAGGGCCGCGCGCAGCCGCCCGACCTCCAGCGGCCCCAGCACGGCCGCCTCTCCCGGCGGCGCGACCAGGACGACTTTGTCGTCGCTGCTCACGAACACCGTCACGTCGCGCCGCCTGCCCGCCAGGTCCCGGCAGCCGACCGTCCACTCGTTCCGCACCGCACTGTCGTCCCGCGCTGTCACGGCCCTCGCCTTCCGATCACGTAGCACCCGTGTCCTTCGTGCGGGGGTGTGACCGCGCCCTCCGCGGCGGCTTACGCCGGTTCACCCGAATTGCCTACCGGCCGGTTTTCCACGGGGTGTGACCAGCCGCATACCGGAGTAGCGTCGGCCACCGCACGCCGCGGGCACTCAGGAGGACGCATGTCGGAACCTCGGAAAATCGTCATCGTCGGAGCCGGACTGGCCGGCGCCACCGCGGCGGCGACAGTGCGAGAACGCGGTTTCGACGGCGAGATCCTGCTGCTGGGAACGGACACGCACCGGCCGTACGAGCTGCCGCCGCTGTCGAAGGCAGTACTGCTAGGCAACGCCGACGAACCCGACTGGGTGCGCGAAGAGGGCTACTGGAGCGAGCACGACATCCGGCTGCTCTCCGGCACCACCGCAACCCGGGTTGAACTGGGTGCCCGACTGGTCCTCGACGACGCTGGCGACGAACACCGCTACGACCGCCTGGTCTTAGCGACCGGCTCGCACCCGCGGACACTGAAGGTGCCCGGCGGCGACCTCCCCGGCCTCTACACGCTTCGCACTCTCGACGACTCCCTGCGGCTGCGCGCGGCCTTCGAAGCTGCGAAGCGCGTCCTGATTGTCGGCGCGGGTTGGATTGGTACTGAAGCCGCCGCTGCCGCGCGTACGCATGGTGCCGAGGTGACTGTGGTCGCCCCGGAGAAGCTGCCGCTCGCGAACGTGTTGGGCGACGAAGTGGCCGGAGCGTTCTACCGCCTGCACGAAGAACACGGTGTGCAGTGGCGCCTCGGCGAAGGTGTCGCAGCGATCACCGGTGACACCGCAGCGACCGGCGTCCGACTGTCGAGCGGCGAAGAGCTGTACGCCGACGTTGTCCTTATCGCCGTCGGCGCGGCCCCGAGCGTCGAACTGGCGCACGCCGCCGGTCTCGAGCTGGCAGACGACGGCGGTGTCGATGTCGACGCAGGTCTGCGTACAGCGGCACCTGACGTTTACGCGATCGGCGACATCGCTTCGCAGTTCCATCCGCGCTACGGCCGCCGCGTACGCGTCGAGCACTGGGCGACAGCGCGTACGCAAGGCGAGCACGTGGCGGCCAACCTCTTTGGTGCGAACGAGCCGTACTTGAACAGCCCGTACTTCTTCTCCGACCAATACGACCCAGACCGCGGCGGCCCGGCGATCGGGTGCGAATACCGCGGCCTGCCCGTCTTGGACCGAGACCGCGTCGTCGTGCGCGGCGACCTCGCGAGCTACGACTTCACGGCGTTCTGGGTGACCCCGGAGAGCGAGGTCTCGGCCGCGATGAACGTCAACCAGTGGGACGACGGGGACGCGCTGCAAAAGCTGGTCGACGAACGCATCGCGGTCACCGACGACCAGCTGCGGAGCGGAAATCTCGCCGATCTGGGCTGACCGCCAGCGTCGCGAACGACAGCCAAGCGACCACCCCGAACCCGGCCATCACCGCGGTCATCGGCACCGCCGTGCCCGGCCCGCCGAGCCCAACCAGCGGCGTCGCGATCCCGCCGATCGCGAACTGCAGCACGCCCAGCAGCGCCGACGCCGACCCCGCCGTGCGCGCGTGCCCCGCCAGCGCGAGCGAACTGGCGTTCGGGTTGATGATTCCGATGCAGGAAACCATGAGCAGCAACGGAATCAGCAACGCAGGCAACGGCAGCCGCATGACCGCGGCCGTCAGCGTGGCCAGACCGGAGAGGGTCGACACCGTCAGCCCCGTGCGCAGCAGCGTCCGTTCGGGGAACCGGCCGACGAGCCACCCGTTCAGCTGCCCAGCGAGCACGATGCCCACCCCGTTGAGCCCGAAGACGACGCTGTATTCCTGCGGACTCAGCCGGTAAACGTCCTGCAACGCGAACGACGATCCCGAGATGTACGCGAACAACGCGGCGAAATTCAACCCGGCGGTGAGCGCGTAACCAAGGAACGTGCGGTCGGTGAGCAGGTGCCAATAAGTCCGAAGCACCCCGCCCAGCCGCGCCGGATGCCGCCGCTCGACCGGCAACGGTTCCGGCAGCGCGAACGCGACCGCCGCGAGCAACAGCACACCGAACCCGGTAAGGACAACGAACACCCCGCGCCAGGAGGTGAAGGTGAGCAACTGCCCGCCGAGCACCGGGGCAAGGATCGGCGCGAGACCGTTGACCAGCAGGAGAAGCGAGAAGAACTTCGTCATCGCCGTGCCGGTGTAGAGATCGCGGACGGTCGCGCGGGCGATCACGATCCCCGCCGCCGCGCCGAGCGCCTGGATGCTCCGCGCCGCGATCAGCAGCTCAACGCCCGGACTCACCGCCGCCGCGACCGACCCGACGATGTACAGCCCCAGCCCGACCAGCAACGGCCGCCGCCGCCCGAAGGAATCCGACAACGGCCCAGCGATGATCTGCCCGACCGCGAGCCCGACGACGAAGGCGGTGAGCGTCAGTTGGACGGTGGTGTCGGAGGCCTGGAAATCACCCGCCATCCGGGGGAGAGCGGGGAGGTACATGTCGATGGAGAGCGGGCCGAAGGCGGAGAGACCGCCGAGAATGAGGAGACGTCGGATCTTGCCCTGGCGGGGGTGCTCGGGGAGGGTGACGGAGTGTTCGAGGGAGGGATATTCCGCGCTGGCTGCGGTGGGGTGGTCGGCTGCGGAGTAGTCCGGGGTGGGGTGGTTTGCCGCGGTTTGATCCGCTGCGGAGTGGCCGGGCGCGGAGTGATCCGCGGTGGAGGGTTCGGCCACGGAATGCTCCGCGTCGGAGTATTCCGTGGCGGAGTGGTCTGCCGTGGAGTGATCGGGCGTCGAATGATCCGTCACGGATCGCTGAGCCCTGGAATGCTCCGCGCCGGAGGCACCAGCGGCGGAGTATTCAGCTCCGGAATGATCCGACGTCACGCGGTCCGCCGTGGAGTGATCCGTCGCGGAATGATCAAGAGCCACCTGATCGTCCGCCGAATAATTAGCAGCGGAGCGTTCCGGAGCGAGCATCCACGAGCCGTCCGGCAACGGCACTGCCCGCTCATCGGCACACGATTCGACGTCCGCGCCGTCCGCCGGAGCGTCGGCCGTGTTCGGGTCTTCCCGGCGATCGGGCCGGTTCTTGTCGCTGGGCTCGTGCACATCGTCCTCGTCGACGCCCCGCCCGACTTCCGTGTCGGAGCTGTCCCAGGCCCCCTCCGCTTCCTCCCAGCTTCTGTCGCCGCTCGCCCGTCCCCGCGGCCCAGCCGCATCCCCAATCGCCATCCGCGCCGCACCGTCTCCCTCGCTCTGACGGGACCACCCCGCCACGACGAGTGTCCGTTATCCGCCCGCCAGCCCGGTGATCGGATCAATTTCCGCACCAAATCCCGCTTCCCTCTAGATCTGTGCCCTCCGGTGCGCTATACATCGGATGTATCGCGAGAACGGTGTCGAGAGAGGGGTTCGTCCGTGCGGTTTGTGCGTCTCGGGGCAGCGGGGGCTGAGCGTCCGTTCGTCCGTGCCGGTGACGGCACCCTCCACGACCTCTCCGGGGTCACGCCGGACATCGACGGCGCGTTCCTCGCCGGCGACGGGCTGGCCAAGGCCGCGCGGGCGCTCGGAGCCGGGGAACTGCCGGTCGCCGACGGGGCCGGGCTGCGGGTCGGCGCGCCGATCGCCGCGCCGGGCAAGATCGTCTGCATCGGCATGAACTACCGCCGCCACGCCGAGGAAACCGGCGCGGCCGTGCCGACCGAACCGGTGCTGTTCATGAAGGCGCCCGACGTGATGGTCGGACCGTTCGACGAGGTGCTCGTCCCGCGCGGCTCCACGGCCACCGACTGGGAGGTCGAACTCGGCGTCGTCATCGGGAAAACCGCGCGGTATCTGGAAAGCGCGGACGAAGCACTGGCGCACGTCGCCGGGTATGTCGTGTCCAACGACGTCTCCGAGCGCGATTTCCAGCTGAACCGCGGCGGCCAGTGGGACAAGGGCAAGAACTGCGAGACCTTCAACCCGCTCGGCCCGGAACTCGTGACCGCCGACGAAATCCCCGACCCGCAGGCGCTCGGCCTGCGCACCTGGGTCAACGGCGAGAAGGTGCAGGATTCGTCCACAAAGGACATGGTGTTCGGCGTCGCCGAGATCATCCGTTACCTGAGCCAGTTCATGGTGCTGCACCCCGGCGACCTGATCAACACCGGCACCCCGGAGGGCGTCGCGCTCGGGCAGCCGGAGCCGAAGCCGTACCTGCGCGCGGGCGACGTCGTCGAACTGGAAATCGACGGCCTCGGCAAGCAGCGCCAGACCTTCGGGCAGGCCTGACATGGCGAAAATCGTGGCCATGGAGGTCCGGGACGTCCGCTTCCCGACGTCGCGCGACCTCGACGGTTCGGACGCGATGAACCCGGATCCGGACTATTCGGCGGCCTACGTCGAATTGCACACCGATGCCGGACCGGATGGTTACGGCCTCGCGTTCACCATCGGCCGGGGCAACGACGTGCAGGCCGCCGCGATCCGTGCGCTCGCGCCGCATGTGGTCGGCCGCGATGTTCCTGAAGACGCAGAAGCGCTCGGTGCGCTCTCACGGGCTTTGGTCGGCGACTCCCAATTCCGTTGGCTGGGACCGGAAAAAGGCGTGGCACACATGGCGATCGGCGCGATCGTCAACGCCGCGTGGGACCTCGCCGCACGGCGGGCCGGACTTCCTTTGTGGAAGTTCGCGTCGCGGATGACGCCGGAGGAGCTGGTGTCCCTTGTGGACTTCCGCTACCTCTCCGACGCGCTCACCGAAGAGGAAGCGCTCGACATCTTGCGCGCCGCCGAGCCCGGGAAAGCAGAGCGGATCGCCAAGCTCGAAGCTGACGGGTATCGCGCGTACAGCACGTCGGCGGGCTGGCTCGGCTACTCCGACGCGAAACTGGTTCGGCTGGCCGAACAAGCCGTCGCCGACGGTTTCGAGATGATCAAACTGAAGGTCGGTGGGAATCTCGAAGACGACGTCCGGCGAATGAAGCTGGCCCGCGAGACTGTCGGCCCGGACATCCGGATCGCGGTCGACGCGAACCAGCGCTGGGATGTCGCGACGGCAGTGTCGTGGATGACTGCGCTGGCACCGTTCGATCCATATTGGATTGAAGAGCCGACCTCGCCGGACGATGTTCTTGGCCATGCGGCCATCGCGAAGGCGCTCGCACCGATCAAGGTCGCCACCGGCGAGCATGTCCAGAACCGCGTGGTGTTCAAGCAATTGCTGCAGGCTAACGCGATCGACGTGCTGCAGCTGGACGCCGCACGCGTCGGCGGGGTGAACGAGAATCTAGCGATCCTGTTGCTGGCAGCCAAATTCGGCGTCCCGGTGTGTCCGCACGCCGGTGGGGTCGGATTGTGCGAACTGGTGCGGCATCTGTCCATGTTCGACTTCGTGGCAGTGTCCGGTTCGGAGAGTGACCGGTCCATCGAATGGGTCGACCACCTGCACGACCACTTCACCGACCCGGCCGTCGTGCGCGACGGCCGCTACCTGGCCCCGACCGCACCGGGCTTTTCCGCGCGCATGCACGACGCTACGCTGCGCCGGTTCAGCTTCCCGGACGGTCCTGAATGGACGGAGAACGCGCAGTGAGCGAATTCGACGGCCTGGTCGCCGCGGTCACCGGCGGAGCTTCGGGCATCGGCCTGGCCACGGCGAACCTGCTGGCCCAGCGCGGCGCGCAGGTGGCCGTGCTCGACCTCAAGACCGACGAGGTGCCCGGGCCGCTGGCCGGATTCCGCTGCGACGTGACGTCCGATGCCGAGGTTCGCGCCGCCGTCGACGCGGTGGCCGAACGCTTCGGCCGGCTCGACATCCTGATCAACAACGCGGGAATCGGCGCGCAGGGCGACGTCACCGCGAATGACGACGACGAGTGGCACCGCGCGTACGACGTGAACGTGGTCGGCATGGTGCGCACGGCCCGGGCTGCCTTGCCGCACTTGAAAAACTCGCCTGCGGCAGCGGTCGTGAACACGTGCTCGATCGCCGCGTGGGCCGGGCTGCCTGCGCGGGCGCTGTACTCGGCAACGAAGGGCGCGGTGCTGTCACTGACCCTCGCGATGGCCACCGATCACCTGCCGGACCGGATCCGCGTCAACTGCGTGTGCCCCGGCACCGCGGACACCCCGTGGGTCGGCAGGCTGCTCGACACCGCCGCGGACCCCTCGGCCGAGCGGGAGGCGCTCGCCGCCCGCCAGCCGATGGGACGGCTGGTGACCGCGGACGAGGTTGCGAACGCGATCGCGTACCTGGCCAGCCCGCTTTCGGCATCGACTACCGGCACCGCGCTCGCGGTGGACGGCGGCATGTACGGCCTGCGCCCGCGCGGACCCGTGCAGAACTGATCTGCTTAGCCAACAAGGCCTGTCATCAAGGAGGATGCGGTGCGTACGAAGGTGATCCGGCTGGCCGCCGCGGTGGCCGCCTGCGGTTTGGTGCTCGGTGCGTGCGGGTCCACTAAGGACAAACCGGCGGCAGCGGCGAGCGGCGGCGGCACCGGCAAGGTCGGGGCGACGCTGCCCCTGCTGACCTCGCCGTTCTGGCAGGCCTACAACAAATACGTGCCGCAGATGGCGAAGGAGCAGGGCCTCGACGCGCTGCCCACGGTGAACGCCGACAGCGACCCGGCGAAGCTCATCACCGACATCGGCACGCTGCTCAGCCAGGGCGTGAAGGGCCTCGTCGTCACCCCGCTCGACTCGGCCGCGGTCGTCGCCGGGCTGAAGCAGGCCGAGAACAAGGGCGTCCCGGTGGTCGCGGTGGACGTTGCGCCGGAAAGCGGCAAGGTCGCGATGGTGGTGCGCGCGGACAACAAGGCGTACGGAACCAAGGCGTGCGAGGAAATCGGCAAGCGCGTGAAGAGCGGCAAGGTCGTGCAGGTGATGGGCGACCTCGCGTCGGTCAACGGCCGAGACCGGTCGGCGGCGTTCCGCGAGTGCATGAAGCAGAAGTACCCGGACGTCAAGGTCCTCGAGGTCGCCGCGGAATGGAAGGCGGACAAGGCTTCGTCCGGTTTGGACAGTCTGCTGACCGCGAACCCGGACATCAAGGGCGTGTACATGCAGGCGGGCGGCGTCTACCTCGCGCCGACCGAGCAGGCGCTCAAGCGCAAGAACCTGTTCTTCCCGGTCGGCGACCCGAAGCACGTGGTGCTGGTGAGCAACGACGGCATCCCGCAGGAGCTCACCGCGATCCGCAACGGCGAACTGGACGCGACCGTCTCGCAGCCTGCCGACGCCTACGCCAAGTACGGGATGTACTGGCTCAAGAAGGCGATGGCGGGCGAGACGTTCAAGCCCGGCCCGACCGACCACGACTCCACGATCGTCGAGATCAGCCCCGGCATCCTGGAAGACCAGCTGCCCGCGCCGGTCGTGACCAAGGACAACGTGGACGACAAAGCGTTGTGGGGTAACAACCTGTGAGCGCGCCGGTAGTGCAGGCGGACGGCGTCGGGAAGCGGTACGGGCCCACCGTGGCGCTGCACGACGTCAGCCTCACCGTGCGGCCCGGCGAGTCACACGCACTCGTCGGCCGCAACGGGGCGGGCAAGTCCACGCTGGTGTCCATCCTCACCGGACTGTCCGAAACGGACACCGGCAGCGTTTCCTTCGGCGGCGTACCGGCACCTTCCTTGTCCAAACAGGACGACTGGAAGGCGCACGTGGCGTGCGTGTACCAGCACGCGATGGTGGTGCCGCAGCTGACCGTCGCGGAGAATCTGTTCCTGAACCGGCAGGCCCGGGGCGGATTCGCGATCGGCTGGAAGAAGCTTCGCCGGCAGGCACGGGAGCTGCTGGACTCGTGGGACGTACGGGTCGATGTGGACACTCCGGCGGGCGATCTGTCCGTTGAGGACCGTCAGTTCGTCGAGATCGCCCGCGCGTTGAGTTACGGTGCCCGGTTCATCGTGCTGGACGAACCGACCGCGCAGCTGGACAGCCAAGCCATCGAGCGGCTCTTCGAGCGCATGCGGCAGATGCAGGAGAACGGGGTCACGTTCCTGTTCATCTCGCACCACCTGCACGAGGTTTACGAGGTGTGCCAAGCGGTTACCGTCCTGCGCGACGCCCGTCACGTGCTCACCGCACCCGTCGAGGAGGTCAGCCGCGCGGCACTGGTCGACGCGATGACGGGGGAGCAGGGCGGCCTCGCCGTCCGCGACGCCGCCACCCGCGACCCGCTCGCGGTCGACGCCGAAGAGGTCCTCGCCGTAGATGACCTCTCCGGCGACGGATTCCACGACGTCTCGCTACGGATCCACCGCGGTGAGGTCGTCGGACTCGCGGGCAGCAACGCAAGCGGCAAGCACCAGGTAGCCGAGACGGTCTACGGCCTGCGGAAGCCCGCATCAGGAACCGTTGCGGTAAACGGAAAATGCCTGCCCTCCGGTGACATTACTGCTGCCCTGCGCGCAGGCATCGGCTGTGTCCCGCGGGACCGGCACCACGAAGGTCTGGTGCTGGAACACTCCATTATGGACAATGCGACCCTGTCGGTGCTCGACCGGATGGGCCGCGCCGGTCTGGCGTCCCCGAAGGCCCGCCGCGAACGCGGATCGCGCGCCCTGGCCGACTACGACATCGTCGCGGCCGGCCCGGACCAGCCGGTTTCGGATCTGTCCGGCGGGAACCAGCAGAAAGTCGTGCTCGCCAGGGCTCTGGAGAGCGATCCGCGCGTGGTGGTGCTGATCAACCCCACCGCGGGAGTGGATGTGAAGTCGAAGGAGGCCCTGCTCGCGGTCGTGGACCGGGTGCGGGCCGAGGGGAAGGCGGTGCTGCTCGTGAGCGACGAGCTGGACGACCTGCGCCTGGCCGACCGGGTGCTGGTGCTGCGCGCCGGCGAGGTGGCCGCCGTTCACCAGGCCGGCTGGTCCGACGGGGACCTGGTGGCGGATATCGAAGGAGTCGGGCTCCATGACTGACCTGATGAGCGACCCGCAGACGGCGCTGCCCGCGGTCCGGCCGAAACGCCGGAAGTCGGCGTGGCTGCGCGAACTGGCGCTGCTGCCCGCGCTCGTGGTGGTGTTCGTGATCGGCGGGCTGATCAGCGACACGTTCTTCACCTTCGACAACATCATCAGCATCCTTTCCGCGGCGGCCGCGTTGTCGCTGGTCGTGCTGGGCGAGTCGCTGGTGCTGCTGACCGGCAAGTTCGACCTGTCGCTGGAATCCACGATGGGCATCGCCCCTGCGATCGGCGCGATGCTGGTCATTCCCGCGGCGTCGTCCGGCTTCGGCACCGAATGGCCTTCGGTGCTCGGCCTGGTGGCGATCCCCGTGGTGGGTGCCTTGATCGGCTTCGTGAACGGCTTCCTGATCGTGAAGCTGAAGCTGAACGCGTTCATCGTGACGCTGGCGATGCTGACAGTCCTGCGCGGAACCCAGATCGGCACGACGAACGGCAAGACGCTGTTCGACCAGTTGGACGCGTTCACCGCGCTGGCGACCACGACGTTTGCCGGCTTGCCGATGTCAGTCTGGCTCGCCGCGGCCCTGTTCGTGCTCTTCGGGCTGGGCTTGCGATACCACCGAGTCGGCCGCTCCCTGTACGCGATCGGCGGCAACCGAGAAGCCGCGCGGGCCGCGGGCATCCGAGTGGACCGGATTTCGTGGGCGGTGTTCGTGGTGGCCGGAGTGCTGGCTGCGATCGGCGGCCTGGCATACACCGGCTACGTCGGCGCCCTCGGCGCTGACCAGGGCGACGGCCTGATCCTCCAGGTCTTCGCCGCAGCGGTCATCGGCGGTGTCTCCCTGGACGGCGGGCGAGGCACGCTGGTCGGGGCGCTGACCGGGGTGCTGTTGCTGCAGTCGGTGGACAGCCTGCTGCGCATCGCCCAGGTCCCGGCGGAATGGCTGAAGGCGATTTACGGAGGGATCATTTTGATCGCCTTGATCATCAGCCGGTACGCGGGCGGAAAGCCCCAGACCTGATCGGCGGAGGTTCGGTGATCATCCGACCTTATGGGGGCTTGCGCTCGGCCTGGTCGGCGGCTTCGTCTCCGACCTCGCTGCCGCCGGGGCCGGGGTGGCCGCTGCCGTCGGGTTCGGTGGGCGAGCGATTGGCTGGTGCCAGTGCCAGTGCCAGTGCCAGTGCCAGTGCCGGTGCCGCGACTGGTGCCGGTGCCGTTGCTGCCAGTTGCGCTCCCGTTTCCGCCGCACGGCCCTTCGCCTCCGCTGGTGGTGCGGCGGAAGCAACCTCCGCATCACCAGCGCCGGAGTTAATGAAGGGCCCCTTCATTCCGCCCGTCGACGAGCGAGTCCCCACCGCTTCAGCCGAGCGCGCGCGATGGGTCCCCTCGCCGTTCCCATTTCGACGCATGCCGGTCTACGCCGTGCCCGCTGTGCGAAAGTCCCCCTCTCTCCGGCTGGGCGTGCGCGATGGGTCCCTTCGCTTCGATGGTCCCGGAGCGACGGCCCCTGCTGCTCCTGCTGTTCGGGTGCGAAGGTCCCCTTCGCTCCAGTCAGGCGTGCGGGGTGGGGCTCTTCGTTTCGGCGGTCGTGGTGTGACGGGTTCCGTCACCCCTACCGTGCGGGTGCGAAAGTTCCCCTCGCTCCAGTCACGCGTGCGCGATGGGTCCCCTCGCTCCGATGGTCATTGTGTGACGGGTCCCGTCGCTCCCGCCGCTCAGGCGCGAAAGTCCCCCTCGCGTCCCTCGAACAAAAGTGACGGGTCCCTTCACTCCTATCAGCAAGGAGTGAAGGGACCCGTCACTGCAACAAACCGCTCAGGAGCCGTCGCCGCTCGGTCAGGAAGCAGCGGGTTCGGCCTCATCGCCGGGCGCGTCGTCTTCGACCAGCGTGCTTCGCAGCCACTGTTCGACTCCCGCGACGTGCACCGTCGCCCACGAGCGGGCCAGTTCTGGTTCCCGTGCGGCGATCGCGTCGTAGATCGCGGCGTGTTGTTCCCGGGTTCGGGCCACCGCGCCTTCCTGGGTGAGGCCGCGCCAGATGCGGGCTCGCGCCGTCGGGCCGGAGAGGCTTTCGAGCAGCGAGCACAGCACCGGGTTGCCCGAGCCGTCCGCGATTTTGCGGTGGAACTGCAAGTCGTTGGCCACCAGCGCCTCGACGGTCGGCGAGTCCTCCAGTTCGCCGAGCAGCGCGCCGAGTTCGGCGACGTCCTCGTCGCGCATGTGCAGCGCTGCCATCGCGGTGGCGGCGGGCTCCAGAATCCGCCGCACAGCAAGGAAATCGAGCACGGTGTCATCGCGGTGGAAGTCGACGACGAAGGTCATCGCGTCGAGCAGCAGGTTCGGTTCCAGGCTGGTGACGTACGTGCCGTCGCCCTGACGCACGTCCAGCACCCGGATCAGGCACAGCGCCTTCACCGCTTCCCGCAGCGAACTGCGGGAAAGCCCCAGCCGCTGCGCGAGCTCGGCCTCCTTGGGGAGCCGGTCGCCCGGGGCCAGCTCGCCCGAAATGATCATGTCCTTGATCTTGTCGATCGCGACATCGGTGACGGGCATCGGGACCGCCCTCCCTGCAGAGACCTCGGATGTTTACCCCCTACAGCGTGCCACGACTCCCGTCAGGAGGAACGATGACCCACGGCCCGGCGCCGCAAACGGTCGCATTGCGCACTCGGCTCAAGCCCGGAATGGAGAAAACGTACGAGGAGGTGCACGCGGTGATCCCGCAGGATCTGGACGCCGCACTGCGACGTGCCGGCGTGCGGTCGTGGCGGATCTGGCGCGACGGGCTCGACCTGTTCCACTTCGTCGAGGTGGACGATTTCGAGCGAATGCGCGAGGAACTCGCCGGCGACCCGGCCGACATCGCGTGGCAGAAGCGGATCAACGAACTGCTCGACCTCGACCACTCCGACGTCGCGCACGGCCTCGGGCTGGTGTGGCAACTCCCGGCGGAGGCGTGACCGTGGACCTTCCTCCGCTGGGACTCGGCGGCGCACAGCTGGGCAATCTCTACCACGCGGTGCCGGACGAAACCGCCGCGGCGAGCGTGCGACGGGCGTGGGACGAGGGGATCCGCTATTTCGACACCGCGCCGCACTACGGGCTCGGGCTGTCCGAACGCAGGCTCGGCGCTGCGCTGGCGGCGTATCCGCGCGGCGAATACGTCCTGTCCACAAAAGTCGGTCGCGTCCTGGAACCACGCGCGGCGGCCCCGGGGGAACGCGACGACCAGGGCTTCGACGTCCCGGGGACTTACCGGCGCCGCTGGGATTTCAGCCGCGACGGGGTGTTGCGTTCGCTGGAATCGAGTCTGAACCGGCTGGGTCTCGACCGCGTCGATCTCGTGTACGTGCACGATCCGGACGATCATTTCGAGGAAGCGGTTTCGGGTGCGTTCCCAGCATTGCTGGAGTTGCGCGAGCAGGGTGTCGTGGGGGCGGTCGGGGCTGGGATGAACCAGGCGCCGATGCTGGCGGAATTCGTGCGCCGGTTCGATCTTGACCATGTTCTGATGGCCGGTCGCTACACCTTGCTGAACCAGCCGGCATTGGACGAGTTGTTGCCGCTGTGCGTCGAACGCGGCGTCGGCGTCGTGGCGGGCGGAGTGTTCAACGGTGGAATCCTCGCCACTGAACAACCCGGCGCGATCTACGATTACGCGGCCGCACCCGCGGATCTCGTGGAGAAAGCGCAGAAGATCGTGGAAATCTGCGCGCGACACGGTGTTTCGCTGCCCGAGGCCGCGCTCGCGTTGCCGCGTACGCACCCGGCGGTGGTGTCGGTGGTCGTCGGGGCGCATGACGCCGAGCAGGTGTCGCTGAACGTTCGCCGCGCCGCGGCGAAAATCCCGGCCGTACTGTGGGACGACCTCGCCGACGCTGGCCTCCTGCGGCCGGCTGCCCGCCCCGTCGTGTCCGGAGGAACCCAGTGATCGATTCGCATCACCACCTGTGGGATCCCGCGCGTCGCGAGTACCCGTGGATGTCCGGTGACGCACTGGCCCCGATCCGCAAGCCGTACACCGTCGACGATCTGCGCGCGGTGACCACTGCGGCGGGCGTCCACGCTACCGTGCTGGTGCAGACCGTCTCGGACGAGGCGGAAACCGAGGAATTCCTTGCCACAGCCGCGTCCGAACCCGTGGTGGCCGGCGTCGTCGGCTGGGTCGACCTCGCCGCTCCGGACGTGGCCGACCGGCTCGCGCGGCTGCGCGAACTCGGCCCGCTGGTCGGCATCCGACACCAGGTCGAGGACGAACCGGACCCGGATTGGCTGCTGCGCCCGGAAATCCTGCGCGGCCTGACCGCGGTCGCCGCTGCGGGCCTGGTCTATGACCTGCTGGTGGCACCAGCGCAGCTCGCCGCCGCCCGGCAGGTAGCCGAACGCCTGCCGGACCTGCGGCTGGTCCTCGACCACGCCGCGAAACCTGGCATCGCAGCTGGCGAGTGGCAGCCGTGGGCGAACGGCGTGGCCTCGCTCGCCGAGCACGGCAACTTGCACTGCAAGCTGTCCGGCTTGGTGACGGAAGCCGACTGGCGCGAATGGCAGGTGGGCCATCTGCGCCGCTACGCAGACCACGTTTTCGAGTCGTTCGGCGCGAACCGGGTCATGTTCGGCTCCGACTGGCCAGTGTGCGAACTGGCGGCAGCGTACGAAGTCGTACTGGACGCGGCGGTGTCGCTGACCGGTGCGCTGAGCGACCCGGAACGGCTCGACGTCTTCGAGCACACGGCGGCACGAGTTTATGAGTTGAGCTGAGAGATGCGGCGGGTAAAACCAGAGTGCCGCGCGAAACCGAGCCTGTCGACCTATTCGGCGGTCCGCGGCGGCCTTCCAGCCGTTCGAGTGACCAAACGGCTCAGAAGTCCTGGCCCTGCACCATCTCGCGGAGCTTGGACAACGCACGGTGCTGCGTGACGCGGACGTTGCCGGCCGAAATGCCCAGCGTCTCGGCCGTCTCGTTCGCGCTGAGGCCGACAACGATGCGCAGCGCCAGGATCTCCTGCTGCAGCGGGGCGAGGCGGGTGAGCAGTTCCTGGAGGCGGCTGCCGAGGTCGAGGCGCAGCGCATGCGATTCCGGCTCGTTGCCGCCGGAGAGCGGGTGCTCCGGAAGCTCGGGCACCGGCTCGGACCGGTCGCGCGCGACCGCCCGGTAGGCGTCAGCGACCTTGTTGGCCGCGATCGCGTGCACGAGGTAAAGGAAGGAACCGCCGCGGTCCTGGTAGTCCGGAAGGGCCTTGAGGACAGCCATGCAGACGTCCTGTGCGACGTCGTCGGCGGCGAGGTAGGAGAGGTCGCGGCCGCCCATCCGGGCCCGGCAGTAGCGGGCGACGACGGGGCGGAGCACGTGCAGCAGGTCGGCGACCGCGGCTTGATCGCCCTGTCCTGCCGCGCGTACGAGCGGGTCGAGGTCTTCTTTGGTCAGGCGTCCGCCGGACCGGGGCAGCGTCGCGGGGCTCACGTAGCCCTCGACGCCGGACACCGCAGTTCGGGACGTCTTCGACGGTGCTGTCATGGTCGTCTCCCCGGCAACCCTGCGACCGTCGCTGTCTCGGGGTCAACACTCTGTGATGTTGCGGTCGCAAGTACTCCAATCGAACGGGGGGAGCACTGCGATCGTTGCGACGCTCCGTAACCTTAAGCGGCCGGAGGCCGACCGTCCACATTTCAACTACGAATACCCCGTTAGCAGCAGTGGTCTTGACACAAACGAGACCAGCCGACGCACAGTACGAATCCGGCCTCGCAGCATGTGCGGATGTCCGGTTTTGTACGTCACGAAGAGTGATAGCGGGGTAGCGCAACAGAGAGTGGTCGCACTGCGGGTAGAACGGGTTCCACTACCGTTGGTGATCTTGTGCCGCGTCCGCTCGCCGAGCCCGCGCGAACACCCACCACCGCAGAACGGCGAACCGGACGACCCCGCCGACGAAGCTGGCCGCGAGAAGCACGGCGGTTTGCTGCCCGGCGGAGGGATGCGGGACGACTGCGTCGAGAGCGGCGAGAACGACCGATCCGTAGCCGGCGTAGAAGGCAAAAGTGACGAGATCCTGAAGGTGGCGCTTGCCCGCGCGGCTGCTCCGGTTGGCGAACGTGACGCGGCGATGGAACTCGGTGTTGCCGACCGTCGTGATCGCGAGCGCGGCGAGATTCGCCCATTGCGCGCCGATTTCCGGCCGGAAGGCCAGGAAGAGAACGGCCTGGAGTCCGGTGGTGACGACACCGGCGGCCAGGTACCAGGCAGCATGACTGCCCATCTCGCGGCGGCGAGTGGTGCGGTCTTCGGGGTTTGGCCGATTATCGGCGACGCTCGGAGGTGCTGGGTGCTTGATGGGGGCTGCGGCGGGAGTCAGGTGGGGCTGGTGGTGACTGGGCTCGGCTGCTGGATCCGTCGCTGCTCGCGGTTGGCGGGCTTCGGCGGCGCTGTAATTGGCGGGTTGTTGCGGCAGCAGGTCTGTGTCGCTCGGCGCGTGGGTCGGTTTCGCCGTTGAATGGCGACTGGGTTTGTCGCTGGACTCCCGCCGTGGCTGTTCGGCGCAGTCGGTTGCCGTTTTACGGCGATCGGAGCTTGAGTTCGTCGGCAGCCGGCGAGGGCTGTTGTCTCCGGGCTTCGCCGGTAGCTGGTCAGCGTCGCGATCAGTCGTTGCCTGGCGGTCGGCGCGCGGATTAGCCGCTGAGGGGCGACGGGTGTTCTCACCATGGCGGTCGGCGGCGGAGTCCAGCAGGTCGCGGCGAGTGTCGATCTCGTCGGCGAGCGCGGCCAGGTCGTTGGCGGCTGCGCGGTGCTGGTCGGCGGCCTCGTCGAAGTCCGGGGAGCGGTGGCTCGGAGTCTCGTCGAGCGTGCGGAACTCCGGCTGCGCGTCATCGCGGACCGGGTCGTCGCTGGCTTTGCGTCGGGGGCGGAGACCGATCCGGCCGCGCGGCTTCCACCGGGTGGTGGTCATGTCCTGACGCTAGCTCTGCTTCGCCTGCTGACGCCCTGGCAGACCCAAGGAAACGCTGTGATTCCGACGACAGCCGTTCGGCCCGTTTCACTCGAAGTCGCCTCGGGTAGCTCACCACGAACAAATCCGGACTTTCGGGAGGTGCCCGTGAGCGATCCCGGTGACGACACTCTCCGCGAGAGTGAAGCGCCCGGTGCGGACGGCTCTCGTGTCGACTCGTTTCGTGCGTCCGGCTCCATGGGCGCGTCAGCTTCCGGCGAGGTCCGGGAAAGCCAGCGTGCCGGGGACGAGCCGGAGGTTCGGCCGCCGGTCCACGCTGCTGGGGAGGCCGGCGGAGGCGACCCCGAACTGGGGTCGCTCGGCTCGGCCGGGGATGGCTGGCCCCCGGTGCCCGGACAGGGCGAACGGGTCGACCACGGAGGAGGCACGGTTGCCGACGCGATCCGGTCGGCCATGGCCCGAAGATCCTGATCTCAAACGTATTTGTGACAGGTTCCACCGTCGCGGCAAACGGCCTAGCGCTCACACTGCGCGACCGTCATGCCGCCTTTAGCGTGAAAAACCACCCTGCAACCAACCGCGCGCATCCGACTGCGACGAAGGGAAGGCCGAAAGATGCTGACCGTTACCGAAGCCGCCGCCGAGGCGATCACCGCGTTGACCGCTGAACAAGGCAGTGACTCCGAGAAGAGCGGCCTGCGCTTCGCGCTGCAGAGCATGGAAGGCGACGGTGCCCAGTTGGCGCTGTCGGTAGCCCCGGCCCCGGAGGACGGCGACCGCATCGTCGGCGCCGACGGCGGAGCCAAGGTCTTCCTCGAGCCGCAGGCAGCGGCATTGCTCGACGACAAGGTCCTCGACGTTCAGCAGGACGACACCGGCGACGTCGCCTTCGCCGTCCTGCCGCAGCAGCAGTCCGCCTGACGGGCTGCGCAAGCAAGCTCCTGGCCACGGGGATCGGCGCGGCGGTGTCCGTCCGCTGATCCCGTGTGCCGCTGGCCGGTGCCTCCGGAGGTCTCAGGACGTCCGGGGCCGGTGAGTTGATTCATGGCCGATCCCTGGGCGGTGCTGCCGCCCAAGACGCGGGTTGTCCAGACGACGGGGTGGCTGCGTTGTTGTTCTGCTACCTGGTGCGCAGCCAGTCCCGCACTAGCACTCCGGCCCGTTCGCGCAGCAGTTCCGCGGCGTGCGAGCGGGCGTAGTCCAGCGACGGTGCGTGGTCGATCAGCGCGCTGCTGCCCACGACTCCCAATCCGTCCAGCGCGTCCGCGTCCAGCTGGATCCGTCCGGCGAGCACCAGAAGCGGGACGCCCGTCTGCCCGGCGCGAGCCGCGATGCCTGCCGGGGCCTTGCCGGACAGCGACTGTTCGTCCAGCGAGCCCTCCCCGGTGATCACCAGGTCAGCACCGGTCAGCGCGGTGTCGACGCCGGTCAACGCGGCGATCAGATCGAAGCCGGACTCGACCGTCGCACCGAACCCCGCGATCGCTCCCGCCGCGACACCTCCGCCAGCCCCGGCTCCGGGCAGGTCGGAGACATCCGGTGCGCCTGCCTGCACAAGCGCCTTAGACCAGTGCGACAGGCTTTCGTCCAGCGTGCGGACGTCGTCCGGTGCCGCACCTTTTTGCGGGCCGAACACAGCCGCCGCTCCATTCGCGCCGAGCAGCGGATTCGTCACGTCCGTCGCCACTGCGACCGGCACTGCGCCCAGCCGCTCCCGCACCGGGCCCAAGTCGACGCGCACGACGTGCGCCAGCGACCCGCCGCCGAGACCAACCGGCGCACCGGACGAGTCGAGGATCTCGGCACCCAGCGCAGCCAGCATCCCGGCGCCGCCGTCGGTGCTCGCGGTGCCGCCGACGGTCAGCACGAGCCGCCGCGCTCCGCGGGCGAGGGCGTCGTTCAGCAGCTCGCCGACGCCCCACGTGTGCGCGGCCAGCGCGACTTCCCGGCTCGGCGTCACGAACTCGATCCCGCACGCCCGCGCCGATTCGACGTAGGCCGTGCCGTCGAGCAGCACGTACCGGGCGTCGACCGGTTCGGCCAGCGGACCGCGCACCGACAACCGCACCATGGAGCCGCCCGCGTTCTCGAGGACCTCCAGCGTCCCTTCGCCGCCGTCGGCGACTGGGCACGCGGAGATCTCGGCATCCGGCAACGCATCGCGCACGCCGTGCGCGATCGCTTTCGTCACCTCGACCGCGGTCAGGCTTCCTTTGAACTTGTCCGGTGCGATCACGACCCGGGTCATCGGCCCACCTCCGTCAGCGGATCGGCACCGGCGAGCACCGAGACGACGTTGCGTGCGGCCAGCACCGCCATCGCTGTACGCGTTTCCACCGTCGCCGAGCCGAGGTGCGGCGTGAGCACCACGTCGTCGCGCTCCAGCAACCGAGGCTCGACGTCTGGTTCCTTTTCGAACACGTCCAACGCCGCGCCCGCGATCTCTCCGGCCGCGAGCGCGTCGGCCAGCGCCGACTCGTCAACGACCGGACCGCGAGTGGTGTTCACCAGGTACGCACTCGGTTTCATGGCCCGCAAGGCATCCGCGTCGACAAGGTGTCGGGTCTCGGGAGTCAGCGGACAATGCAGCGACACGAAGTCGGAACGCCGCAGCAGTTCGTCGAACGACACGAACTCGCCGTCGAAGTCCGGTTTCGCCGACCGTCCGAAGTAGACGACCCGCATCCCGAACGCCGCCGCCCGCTTCGCCACCGCGCGGCCGATCTGCCCGAGCCCGACGATGCCGAGTGTCTTGCCCTGCAGTCCGGACCCGAGCAGGAAGCCGAGGTGGAACGACCACGGCTGCCGCGCGCGCAGCAAACGTTCGCCTTCGCCGAGCCGCCGCGAGACGGCCAGCAGCAGTCCGAACGCGAGATCCGCGGTGGCGTCGGTGAGCACGCCCGGCGTGTTGGTGACCACGACCCCGCGTTCGGCCAGTGCACTGACCTCCACGTTGTCGTAGCCCACCGCGACGTTCGCGACGACCTTCAGTCCGGGACCCGCCGCGTCAGCGACTGAGCCGTCGATCCGGTCGTGCAGCATCGACACCACCGCGGCCGATCCGGCGACGAACTTTCGCAGTTCCTCGGGCGTGAGCGGCCGGTCCTCCGGCGAGATTTCGACTTCGCCTGCTTCGCCGAGCACCTGCACGGCCTCGTCCGGGATCCAGCGGGTGACAGCGATCTTCGGCATGCCGAGCAGCCTAATGCCGACCGTGCCGCCCGAGCGAGGTTCGCGGCGCGCTCACCGCCGGACACCCGCCTGAGCTGCGACGGAGCGTCCAACCGCGACAGAACGCCACTGACGCCGGCAGGGCCCGAATTCCGCATTGCGGTACCACGCAACGAAATCCCGGTCTGCCGACGGCCGCGCCGCCCTGTGCCGCCGCGAAACCCGTTCGCCGACTCCTAGCGCACCGTGTTGTCTTATCGCATCACCTCTCTTCCCTCGCAGTTCGCAAAACCTCGCGTCGTCTTGTGCCGTCTCTCCGGACGTCCGCTTCACCCTTTGGCACTCCCGCGGGCGGCCGGATCGTGCTATGTTCTCATGTAGAACTTCTGTGCGCTATGCGAACACGCTAGCACGGAACGACAGAAGCAGGAAGATCCAGACGGAAGGGCTCGTGATGGCAAGGGTGCTGTCGCTCGGCGAGGCGATCGCCGAGCTGGTGCACGACGGAGACACCGTCGCTCTCGAGGGCTTCACGCACCTCATTCCCGTGGCGGCCGGGCACGAGATCATCCGTCAGGGCAGGCGGAACCTCACGCTCGTGCGGATGACGCCGGACATCGTCTACGACCAGCTCATCGGCGCGGGCTGTGCGAGCAAGCTGATCTTCTCGTGGGGCGGAAACCCCGGGGTCGGCTCGCTGCACCGGTTCCGCGACGCCGTGCAGCACTCGTGGCCGGTGCCGCTGGAGATCGAGGAGCACAGCCACGCGGGCATGGCGAACCGTTATGTCGCAGGCGCTTCCGGGCTTCCGTTCGCGGTGCTGCGCGGGTACACCGGCACCGATCTGTCCGCGCAAACGGACACGATCAAGCCGATCACCTGCCCGTTCACCGGCGAGCAGCTCACCACGGTGCCCGCGCTGAACCCGGACGTCACGATCGTGCACGCGCAGCGCGCCGACCGGGCGGGCAACGTCCAGCTGTGGGGCATCGCAGGTGTGCAGAAGGAAGCGGTGCTCGCGGCGAAGCGGTCGCTGGTCACCGTGGAAGAGGTCGTCGACGAGCTGGAGCCCCGGCCGGGCGCGCTGGTCCTTCCGTCCTGGGCGGTCACCGCGGTGGCCGAGGTGCCGCGCGGCGCGGCGCCGTCGTACGCCGCTGGGTACTACGAGCGGGACAACGCGGCGTACCAGGCGTGGGACGAGATCGGGCGGGACCGAGAGGAATTCGCCCAGTGGCTGAACGATCTGACCGGGGTGAAGGCATGAGCGAGTACACCGCCGACGAGATGATGAGCATCGCCGCGGCCCGCGCGCTCGGCGAGGGCATGTCGTGCTTCGTCGGGATCGGATTGCCCAGCACGGCGGCGAACCTGGCCCGGCGCACGCACGCCCCGAACCTCACGCTGATCTACGAATCGGGTTGTCTCGGCGCGAAACCCAGCAGGCTGCCGCTGTCGATCGGCGACGGCGAGCTGGCCGACACCGCCGACGCGGTGGTCAGCGTGCCCGAGGTGTTCAACTACTGGCTGCAGCCCGGCCGGATCGACGTCGGGTTCCTCGGCGCCGCGCAGCTCGACAAGTTCGGCAACATCAACACCACGGTCATCGGTTCCGACTACCACGATCCGAAGGTGCGCCTTCCCGGTGCGGGCGGGGCGCCGGAGATCGCCGCGTCCTGCAAGGAAGTGTTCGTCGTGCTGCGTCAAAGCAAGCGGACGTTCGTGGACAAGGTCGACTTCGTGACGTCGTTCGGCCATGGCTCCGGGCGCGGCGACCGCGAACGGCTCGGCCTGCGCGGAGCGGGGCCGACGCTCGTGGTCACCGACCTCGGCCTCATGCGGCCCGACCCGGACACCGCGGAGCTCACGCTCACCGAACTGCACCCCGGGGTCGAGCTGGACCAGGTCGTGGAAGCGACGGGGTGGACACTGAAGACGGCCGCGGACCTCAAGACCACCCCCGCGCCCACCGAACGCGAACTGACCCTGCTCCGCGAACTGAAGAAGGCCGGCGAATGAGCGACGCTTACGTACTCGACGCGATCCGCACTCCCTTCGGGCGCTACGGCGGCGCTCTCTCCGGAGTGCGTCCTGACGACCTGGCCGCGGGTGTCCTGCGCGCGCTGGCCGAGCGCAACGGGCTCGATCCGTCCACTGTGGACGAGGTCGTGCTCGGCGACGCCAACGGGGCGGGCGAGGACAACCGCAACGTGGCGCGGATGGCCGCGCTTCTCGCCGGCTGGCCGACGTCGGTGCCCGGTGCGACGGTGAACCGGCTGTGCGGGTCCGGAGTCGAGGCGACCATGCAGGCGAGCCGGGCGATCCAGGTCGGCGACGCTTCGCTGGTGGTCGCGGGCGGCGTCGAATCGATGAGCCGCTCGCCGCTGGTGATGCCGAAGCCGGACAAGGCTTTCCCGGCCGGCAACCAGACGTTGTACAACACGGCACTCGGCTGGCGGATGGTCAACCCGGCGATGCCGTCGCAGTGGACCGTTTCCCTCGGCGAGTCCACGGAACTGCTCGCCGAGCGCTATGGCATCGGCCGCGACGAGCAGGACGCGTTCGCCGCGCGCAGCCACGTGAACGCCGCACGGGCGTGGGACGAGGGCTTCTACGACGACCACGTGGTCCCGGTCGAAGGTGTAGAGCTGACCCGGGACGAGGGTATCCGGCCGGATTCCTCGCCCGAGAAGCTCGCGAAGCTGAAAACCGTGTTCCGCAAAGAAAACGGCACCGTCACGGCGGGCAACGCGTCACCGCTGAACGATGGTGCGTCGGCGTTGCTGCTCGGCGACGCGGCCGCGGCCGAGCGGCTCGGCAAGACGCCGCTGGCCCGCATCGCCGGGCGCGGCGCCGCGGGGGTCGACCCGGACGTGTTCGGCATCGGCCCGGTGCGCGCGGCGGAGATCGCGCTCGAACGGGCGGGCATCGGCTGGGACGACCTCGCCGCGGTAGAACTCAACGAGGCGTTCGCGGCGCAATCGCTGGCCTGCCTGAAAGAATGGTCGAAGCTGGACCCGGAGATCGTCAACGTCAACGGCGGGGCCATCGCGATCGGGCACCCGCTCGGCGCGTCCGGCGGCCGGATCATCGGCACGCTGGCGCATCAGCTCCGCCGCACCGGCGGCCGCTGGGGCCTCGCGGCGATCTGCATCGGCGTCGGCCAGGGTCTCGCTGTCGTGCTCGAGAATCGCTGAGAAAGGGGAGGCATCGTGGCCACACCGACCGAGCGTCGCCTGCCGCAGTACCGGCCCGATCCGGAGGGCACCCACCCGCCGCTCGACTACGCGCCGTACCGCTCCACCGCGCTGCGGCATCCGAAGCAGCCGCTGGTCCTGCTGCCGCAGATGCTCACCGAGGTGACCGGTCCGCTGCTCGGCCCGGGACGGCTCGGCGAACTCGACAACGACCTCACCCGCCAGCACGAGGGCGAGCCGCAGGGCCAGCGGATCATCGTCACCGGCAGGCTTCTCGACGGCGACGGGCGGCCGATCCGCAACTCGCTCGTGGAGATCTGGCAGGCCAACGCGGGCGGCCGCTACCGGCACACCGGCGACCGCTGGCCGTCCCCGCTCGACCCGAACTTCGACGGGCTCGGCCGCACGCTGACCGACGACGACGGGCGCTACGAGTTCACCACCATCAAGCCCGGCGCGTACCCGTGGAAGAACCACGACAACGCCTGGCGTCCCGCGCACATCCACTTCTCGGTGTTCGGCTCGGCGTTCACCCAGCGGCTCGTCACGCAGATGTACTTCCCGGACGATCCGCTGTTCTCGCAGGACCCGATCTTCAACTCCATTCCGGACGAGAAGGCGCGGCAGCGGATGATCTCCCGGTTCGACCTCGACCGCACCGAGGAGGAATGGGCGCTGGCGTTCCAGTTCGACATCGTGGTGCGCGGGCGGGAACAGTCGGTGTTCGAGGACGAGGAGGAGGACGAGTGAGGCTGGAAGGCACGCCTTCGCAGACCGTCGGGCCGTACCTGTCCATCGGGCTGCCGTGGGACGACGGGCCGTTCGTGGTCCCGGAAGGCACCGAAGGCGCGGTGTGGATCCGCGGCGGGGTGTACGACGGCGCGGGCAACCCGGTTCCCGACGCGATGATCGAGACGTGGCAGGCCGATCCGGACGGTGGGTTCGACCACCCCGACGACCCGCGCGGCAAGCCCGCCGGTGCGTTTCGCGGATTCGGTCGGTGCCCCACCGACGAGCAGGGCCAGTACCGGATCCTGACGCTGCTGCCCGGGGTCGTGCCGGACGAGTCCGGGGCTCCGCAGGCGCGGCACATCGACGTGTCGGTGTTTGCTCGCGGGCTGCTGAACCGGGTCGTCACGCGGGTGTACTTCGACGACCAGGACAACGCCGGCGACGCCGTGCTGGCGAGCGTTCCCGAGGAACGGCGGGACACGTTGCTGGCTAAGAAGGACGGTTCCGGCTACCGGTTCGACGTGCATTTGCAAGGCGAAGGCGAGACGGTGTTCTTCGCGGTCTGACCGGCCGTGTCCATTGTGGAGGTTCAAGCGTGAGCAGTGTCCGGGTGCACCGGGTCGTCGAAGGCCCGGCGGCGGGTCCGGTGGTGGTGTTCTCCAACTCGATCGGCAGCGACCACCGGATGTGGGAGCCGCAGATCGCGCCGTTGACCGAACGCGGATTCCGCGTGGTCCGGTACGACACGCGGGGCCACGGGTCGTCGCCAGTGCCGCCGGGGCCGTACGACCTGGCCGATCTGGGCGGCGACGTGCTGGGGTTGCTTGACGACCTCGGTGTCGAGCGCGCGCATTTCGTCGGCCTATCGCTCGGCGGGATGACCGGGATGTGGCTCGGTATCAACGCCGCCGAGCGGTTGTCGAGCCTCACGTTGTGCTGCACGTCAGCGCTGCTCGGGCCGCCCGAAATGTGGGCCGATCGCGCTCGGCTCGTGCGGGCCGAGGGCACCGGGGCAGTCGCGGAAGCCAGTGTCGGGCGCTGGGTCACGCCGGGCTACGCGCAGGCGCATCCGGACCAGGTCGCGTACCTGCGGGAGATGGTCGCGGCTCAGCCCGACGAGGGATACGCCGGATGCTGCGAGGTGATCGAGCAGATGGACCTCACCGGCGACCTGCCGAAGGTCTCCGTCCCGACGCTGGTGATCGCCGGTGCGGACGATCCGTCGACGCCCGCCGAGCCGCACGGTCGGGTCATCGCGGACGGGATCCCCGCCGCCCGGCTCGAGGTCGTCGCCTCCGCCGCGCACCTGGGCAGCTACGAGCAGCCGGAGGAATTCACCCGGCTGATCCTCGAACGGATCACGGAGGAGCAGTGACCGGAGACCGCTACGAGGCGGGCATGCGGGTGCGCCGCGAGGTGCTCGGCGACGACCATGTCGACCGGGCGGTCGCGCGGACGACCGAGTTCAGCAAGCCGTTCCAGGAGTACATCACCGAGGCGGCGTGGGGTTCGGTGTGGACGCGGGACGGCCTCGACCGGCGGACCCGCAGTTGCATCACGCTGGCCGCGCTCACCGCGCTGCACTGCCACGACGAACTGGCGATGCACGTCCGCGCGGCGGTGCGCAACGGGCTCACCGCGGACGAGATCCGCGAAGTTCTGCTGCACACCGGCGTGTACGCGGGGGTTCCAGCGGCGAACACGGCGATCGGGATCGCCCAGCGCGTCCTCGCGGAGCTGGGAGAACCCACCGCTCAGCCGCCGGCCGGATAGGGTTCGCCGCATGGAATCCGACGACCAGGCCGAACGCGGTGCGCACCACGTGCAGTCGCTGGAACGCGGACTGGCGGTGATCAAGGCGTTCAGCGCCGAGGCGCCGCATCCGACGCTCAGCGACGTCGCGCGCGTCACCGGATTGACCCGCGCGGCCGCGCGCCGGTTCCTGCTGACGCTCGTGGACCTCGGCTACGTCCGCACCGACGGCAAGTACTTCTCGCTCACCGCGCGCGTGCTGGAGCTCGGCTACGCGTATCTGTCCAGCCTCAGCCTGGCCGAGATCTCGCAACCGCACCTGGAGCGGCTCTCGGCGGAGGTCCACGAGTCGAGTTCGGTGTCGGTGCTGGAGATCGCCGACATCGTGTACGTCGCGCGCGTCGCGGTGTCGCGGATCATGACGGTGAGCATCAACGTCGGCACGCGGTTCCCCGCGCACGCCACGTCGATGGGGCACGTGCTGCTCGCCGACATGGACCGGACCGAACTCAACACCTACTTCGTCGTCGCCGACCTCGACCGGTTGACCCCGCACACGCTCACCCACCGCACCGCGCTCGAAGCCGAGCTGGCCAAGGTCCGGGAGCAGGGCTGGGCGATGGTCGACCAGGAGCTCGAAGAAGGCCTGCGCTCGGTCGCCGCGCCGATCCGCAACCGGGCGGGGCGCGCGGTCGCCGCGGTGAACATCTCGACGCACGCGAGCCGGACGCCGGTGGAGACCGTCCGGACCGAGTTCGTTCCGCCGTTGCTCGAGACCGCGGCTGCCATTTCGGCGGAGCTCGCCGCGGTCGCGCCCGGGCGAGCGATCAAAGGCTGAGGAGCGCCGATGCCGGAACCGGTTGCCGGATTGCTGCTCGCCGCCGGGGCGGGGCGGCGATTCGGCGGGCCCAAAGCGCTGGTCGAGTACGACGGGGAGCCGCTGGTCCAGCGGGCGGTCCGGAACCTGGCCGAGGCCGGATGCACCTCGGTGCGGGTGGTCGTCGGTGCGTCGGCTGAGCAGGTCCGGGAGCTGCTGCCACCGGAGGTCACTGCGGTGTCCGCGGCGCGGTGGCAGGACGGGATGGGCGAGTCGCTGAAAGCCGGGCTCGAGTCGTTGGCGGGGGAGCCGTCGGCGGCCGTGCTCGTGCACCTGGTGGATCTGCCGTGGGTACCGGCGGCGGCGCTCGCGCGGATCGTCGGGGAGGTTTCCGAGGACGCTGTCGTCCGGGCCGCGTACCAGGGGGTTCCGGGACATCCGGTGCTGTTCGGGCGGCGTTGGTGGGGAGAGATCGCGGATTCGGCGCACGGTGACCACGGGGCGCGGGACTGGTTGCGTGGGCGCGGCGACGTGCGGCTTGTCGAGTGCGGTGACCTCGGGAGCGGCAGCGATGTCGATCGGCCTGGGGACCTGGCCGGGCCTGGGGCGGAGCGGCGATGAACGGTGCCGGGGCGGTCGGGTGCCTGGCTGCGTTGGGTCGCTGACGGAGCTTGCCTGGTCCGGAATGCGTGCGTTACGAGCCGCTGAGCGACGCGGTGAACGGCGAACTTGGCGGTCTCGGATCTACGATCGGGGGCGTGACAGAGTCCCTCGCCTCGCCCGACGCGCTCGCGGCCGCCCTCGACACCACCGGTTACCTCGCCGACGAGGGGCTGGCCACCGCGGGATTTCTCGCGACGCAGATGCAGCGGCCGCTCTTCTGCGAAGGCGAGCCCGGCACCGGGAAGACCTCGCTGGCGCTTGCCTTGTCCGAGGCGTTGAAGTGGCCGTTGGTGCGGCTTCAATGTCACGAGGGCATCGACGCCGCGCAGGCCCTTTACGAATGGGACTTCCCTCGTCAGCTGCTGCACCTGCGTGCGCTCGAAGCGGCAGACGGCGGACGGCTCGACGCGGAAACTGCCGAGCGTTCGCTGTACACGGAGCGTTTCCTGCTTGCGCGGCCGTTGCTGCAGGCGCTCACCACGACACCGTGTGTGCTGCTGGTGGACGAGATCGATCGCGCGGACGATGAGTTCGAGGCGTTCCTCCTGCAGTTGCTTGACGAGTACACCGTCACGATCCCGGAGTACGGCGAGGTGCGGGCGGAGCAGCCGCCGCTGGTTGTGCTGACGTCGAACCGGACTCGCGAGGTGCACGACGCGCTCAAGCGACGGTGCCTCTACCACTGGCTCGAACACCCGGACCTGGCTCGGGAGATCAGCATCCTGCGCCGCCGGCTGCCGGGGATCGGCGAGACGCTCGCCCGGCAGATCGCCGACGCGGTGCACCGGCTGCGGGCGATGGACCTCCTCAAACCGCCCGGGGTCGCCGAATCTCTCGACTGGGCAAGGGCTTTGCTCGCGCTCCAGCGCGACGAACTGGACGCCGCGACGGCCGCGCGGACCCTCGGTGCGGTGCTGAAGTACAGCGAGGATCTTGACCGGGTGCGGGCGAAGCTGGACACGCTGTTCTCTTGAGTTTTGTCTACTGTGGACGGTCGAGTAATTCCGTTGCGGCGGGGTGCGGGATCGGGCATGCTTGAAGCATCACTGGATGACTTCGCCGACTTCATTGATTAGTGCCTGATCTTGTGACTGCGACTGTGCCGGAAGGAGGGCTCGTGACCGACTTCGTCCGGACTGCCCTCCCGGCTGTCCGCTGAGTTCCCGTTCTTTCCTGAAGGTTCCGCGCGCCCGCCTTGCGCTACCGAGGCTGGCCGCTGCGCGCAACCACGGCTCGCGCACGCTGTCCCGGAGGCGGGACGGCGTGCGCGGCCGCCCTTCGTCGCCGCCGTGAGCGGTGTGGTGGGGCCTTGGGGAGTTTCGCGCGGCGGAGGGCTGGCTGAACGAACCGCCCGGGAACGCGGCGCGGAGGTTGGCTGGCTGGCGGCGGTGTCGGGAATCCTGGACGCGGCGCGGAGGCGGCTAGCGGGCGGAAACGTCGGCAAGCCTTGGCGCGGTGTGGGGTTGGCCGACGGGCGCGGGATGTCTGCGGGCTTGAACGCGGGCGAAATTGGGCTGGCGACGGTTCAGCTGGATGGAGCGGTGTGCGGGTCGCGCGGAGCGGCGAGTTGGCGCAAGCCGGAACATCTGCGGGGCCGACGCGGTTCACACTGGAATGGCGGTGCGGAGGAACACTGGCGAGCTGGAGCAGCTCAAGCCGGGATCTTGGCGTGCCCAAGAACCCGCCCCAGAACCTTCGAGCGGCCGAGCGCTTGCCCCAGAACGTTCGCGCAGGCGAGAACTTGCCCAAGAGCCTCTGTACGAACCGGAACTCGGCCAAGAACCGCCGCGCGGTCGGGAGCCCGGCCAAGAACTCGATCAAGAACCGTTGCGCGCCAAGACCGCGGCTGACAACTCGCAGCCCGCAGCCAGACGACCGCGGCTCCAGGCAGCTGAACCGCTCGCCGCCGGAGTGAGTGAAAGGCGTCCGAACCAGGCAGGATCGGCTGTCGCGGCGCGGTTTTCGGGGTTGGGGTCACAATGGGGGGCATGAGCACCGAAGTCGCTGACCCGCTTGCTGGCTATGCGGGGTTCGCGGCGGCATTGCGGGAGGCGGGCGTCGCCTGTGACGCGCGGCGGGTGCAGGCTTACCTGTCTGCGGTGGCGAAGGTCGACGTCGCCCGGCCGACGCAGTTGTACTGGGTTGGGCGGTTGACGCTCTGCTCCGACCCCGACGATCTGCCTCGGTACGAGGAAGCGTTCGCGCGGTGGTTCGAAGGAGATGACAGTCCGAAGGCGACGTCGGGGACTCCGGTGCGGAAGCAAGCCCGGATCGCTCCGCTGGTCGCGGCGGCCGGGGACGGGGACAGTGCCGAGGAATCGCACGACACGCTTCGGGTCGCGGCTAGCGATCACGAGGTTCTCCGGCATCGGGATCTCGCCGAGTTGACCAAAGCTGAGCGGGCGCATTTGCGGGAGTTGCTCGCGACGCTGCGTCCGGTGCTGCCCCGGCGGCGGGCGGCGCGGCGGGCGCCCGCGCATCGTGGTGCGCTTGACCCCGCGCGGACTCTGCGGGCGATGCTTGCGTCCGGTGGTGAGCCAGTGCGGCTGGCGCATCATCGAAGGGGGACGCGGGCGCGGAAGGTCGTCTTGCTGATCGACGTTTCCGGCTCGATGAGCCCGTATGCCGACGCGTTGCTGCGGTTCGCGCACGTCGTCGCGCGGGCTGCTCCGATGTCGGTCGAGGTGTTTACGCTGGGTACTCGGATGACGCGAGTGTCCAGGCAACTCCGGCAGCGCGATCCGGAGCAGGCGATGCTCGCGGCCGGTACCGCGGTGCCCGATTTCGCTGGTGGGACACGGCTTGGCGAGACATTGCGGGTGTTTCTCGACCGGTGGGGCCAGCGCGGGTTTGCGCGACGCGCGGTAGTCACCGTGTTCTCCGACGGGTGGGAGCGTGGCGACGTCAGCCTGCTGGCCGAGCAGCTCGGCAGGCTGCGCCGGCTCGCGCACGCCGTATTCTGGGTGAATCCGCACGCAGGGCACGAGGGTTATGCTCCGGTCCAATCCGGCATCGTGGCCGCCCTGCCGCACATCGACCGCTTGCTGGCCGGGCACAGCCTGGCGACGTTGGAACGACTCCTCGGGGAGATTGCCGATGCGTGACGTACTGGACGACGTGTACCGCCGCTGGCAGGCGGGCGAAACGGTCGGGCTCGGCACGGTGGTGGCGACGTTTTCGTCGGCCCCGCGGGCGCCGGGTGCGTCGATGATGGTCGCGCCGGACGGCACGGTCGTCGGGAGCGTGTCCGGCGGCTGCGTCGAGGGCGCGGTGTACGAGCTGGCCAACGAGGTCGTCGCCGAGCGGAAGCCGGTGTTGCAGCGCTACGGCGTCAGCGACGACGACGCCTTCGCGGTCGGGCTGACCTGCGGCGGGATCATCGACATCTACGTCGAGCCGGTGGACCGCGAGTCGATGCCGGAGCTGGAGCGCGTCGTCGAATCGGTGCGCAGCGGCGAGCCGGTCGCGGTCGTCACGATCGTGGAGCACGAGACGCCGGGGCTGGTCGGCGAGCACATGATTGTGTGGCCGGACCGGGTCGAGGGGTCCCTTGGCTCGTCCCGGATGGACGATGCGGTCGCGGACGACGCGCGCGGGCTTCTTGCCGCTGGACGCACCGGGACGCTCCATTACGGACCGGACGGGCAGCGGCGCGGCGAGGGCATGGCTGTTTTCGTGAACTCCTTCGAACCGCCGCCGCGACTGCTGGTGTTCGGGGCCATCGATTTCGCCGCCGCAATGGCACGGATGGGTGCTTATCTCGGGTATCAGGTGACGGTCTGCGACGCGCGTCCGGTGTTCGCGACCAGCAGCCGGTTCCCGGAGGCGCACGACGTCGTCGTCGACTGGCCGCACCGCTACCTGAAGGCCGAGGCCGACGCGGGCCGGATCGACGCGCGGACGGCGATCGCGGTCCTCACACACGATCCGAAGTTCGACGTGCCGCTGCTGGAGGTCGCGCTGCGGCTCGACGTCGGGTACGTCGGCGCGATGGGTTCGCGCAAGACGCACGACGACCGGTTCGCGCGGCTTCGCGAGGCGGGGATCACCGAGGGCGAGCTGGAACGCCTGTCGTCGCCGATCGGCCTCGACCTCGGCGCGCGCACGCCGGAGGAGACGGCGGTGTCGATCGCGGCGGAGATCATTGCGCTGCGCTGGAGCGGCACCGGACGGCGGCTGGCGGCGTTGAGCGGGCGGATTCACAGCTGACCTGGCTGGTGGCCTGGGAAGCTGGGGAAGTGTTGCGGCGGGCTTGGCGGCTGGTGGCGTTGAGCAGGCGGATTCCTAGCCGACCTGGCTGGTGGCCTGGGAGGTTGGGGAACTGTCGCGGCGGGCTTGGCGGCTGGCGGTGTTGGGCGGGCGGATTCCTAGCTGACTTGGCTGGTGAGCTGGGAGGCCGGGCAAGCGTTTGCGGTCGCTCGGTGGCTGGTGCGGGCGGGCATGCGGGGCTTCCGGCGGTGCTGCCTGGCCGGACTTTGGTGCCTGACGGCGCTGTGCACGCAGTTGACGCGGCAGGTGATTCCGGGGTCGGGATGTAGCAGCGGGGCCGCAACAGGCCGGATGCGCAGCCGACGCGGCAGTTGCTGCGAGGACCCGGCAGCAGGTGTACCGCAGTTGGGCGACCCGCAGGGCGAACCATCCGGACCGAGGCTTGGCACTGTGCGCGGCGACCCGGAATGGCGCATCCCCGGCGGCTGCGGCGGGCAGCAGCCGCCAGTCATGCAGCAGCAAAGGTGAGAAGCATGGGCACCAAGACAACGCGGCAGATGCTGTGAGAACCCGGCCGCAGGTGCATCGAGGACGCAGCTAGCCGAAACCACAGCACCAAGCCGAACCGTCCAGACCGAGACCCCCACAGCCTTGCCACCACGCACCCGCCAGGCAGTGCGATCCGCGAGGAAAACCCCGTCCAGCAACGAAACCCGGTGAACCCCCGACTCGAAACCGCGGGCCCTCGGGAAGATCCGCCGCTCGAAAAATCACCCGTCCGGCTTCACGCATCTGCGTCTCCGGAAATGCAAAAAACCCGCATCTGCGGAACCGTCAGGGCGACGTGCGACATCAGGACTTGTCCGCGCGCGAAAGGCGTAGCACGCTCCCCTGTGAGGCCGATCACGATCGCGCCTTGGCCGTTCCCGAACCGGCCCGCCGCCTCCGCCGGGGCTGGCGGGCATTTGCACTTGGAGGCCTTTGATGCGCATCACCGTCACTGTCGACGGCACGAAATACACCGATGACGTCGAGCCGCGCACCCTGCTCGTCCACTACTTACGGGAACGCGTCGGGAAGGTGGGCACCGTCGTCGGGTGCGACACCAGCAACTGCGGCGCGTGCACCGTCCATCTCGACGGGCACAGCGTGAAATCCTGTTCCGTTCTCGCCGTGCAGGCCGACGGATGCGAGGTCACCACCGTCGAGGGGCTGGCCCGCGACGGGCAACTGCACCCGGTCCAGCAGGCTTTCCACGACAACCACGCCCTGCAGTGCGGGTTCTGCACGCCGGGCATGATCATGCAGTCCATCGACCTGCTGGCGGACAATCCGGACCCGGACGAGCAGGCCGTTCGCGAGGGGCTCGAGGGCAATCTTTGCCGCTGCACCGGCTACCAGAACATCGTGAAGGCGGTGCGCGACGCCGCGAAGCACATGAGTCCCGGTGCGGGGCCCGACGCCGAGAAGATCGATCAACCCAACCACGTCGGCGTGGGTGGTGAATGATGACTGCCACGATCGAGCCTGAGGTAGGGAAGTCCCGGCGTCGCAAGGAAGACGAGCGGCTGATCACCGGGCGCACCCGGTGGACGGACAACATCGCGTTGCCGGGGATGCTGCATCTCGCGGTGCTGCGGAGTCCGCTGGCGCACGCCAAGATCGTTTCGATCGACACGTCCGCGGCCAAGGAATCCGCTGGTGTCGTCGCCGTTTACACCGCCGCCGACCTCGATCCCGAGGGTGCTATCGGCATGCCGTGCGCGTGGCCGATCACGCCGGACATGGCTGCGCCGCGGCGTCCGGTGCTGGCCTCGGACCGGGTGAATTTCGCCGGCGAAGGCGTGGCGGTGGTGGTCGCTCGATCGGCCGCGGAGGCGCATGACGCGCTCGAGGCGATCGAGGTCGAGTACGAAGACCTGCCGCCGGTCCTCGACCTGGAAGCGGCGCTCGCCGAAGACGCGCCGCTCGTGCACGAGGAACTGGGCAGCAACAAGAACGCCTTCTGGGTGTTCGACTCGGCCGAGGCCGGGACCGGCGGGAACGTCGAGGAAGCACTGTCCTCTTCGGAGGTCGTGCTGAAACGGCGGTTCCGCCAGCAGCGGCTGGTGCCCGCGTTCATGGAGCCGCGCGCGTGCGTGGTCGACCCGACCGGCGCGCAGCTGACCATGTGGTCGGCCACCCAGGTGCCGCACATCCTGCGCGTGATGTCCGCGCTGACGCTCGGCATCCCCGAGCACAAGCTGCGCGTGATCGCGCCGGACGTCGGCGGCGGGTTCGGCGGCAAGATCGGCGTGCTGCCCGAGGAAATGATGACCGTGCTGGTCGCGAACAAGCTCGGCAAGCCGGTGAAGTGGAACGAATCCCGGTCCGAGACGATGCTCGCCGCGCACCACGGCCGCGACCAGATCCAGGACATCACGATCTCGGCGAAGGCCGACGGGACGGTCACCGGGCTCAAGGTCGAACTGCTCGCCAACCTCGGCGCGTACAACGGCCTGGTCGGGCCGGGCGTGCCGATCCTCGGCGCGTTCATGTTCAACGCGATCTACAAGATCCCGGCCTACCACTTCGCCTGCACCAACGTGTTCACCACGACCACGCTCACCGACGCCTACCGCGGCGCGGGCCGTCCGGAGGCGACGTTCGCGATCGAGCGGATCATGGACGAGCTGGCCGACGAGCTGGGCATGGACCCGGTGGAGCTGCGCGAAAAGAACTGGATCAAGCACGAGGAATTCCCGTTCACCACGGTCTGCGGGCTCACCTACGACTCCGGCAACTACGAGGCCGCGACCGAGAAGGCGAAGGAGCTCTTCGGCTACGACGCGCTGCGCCGCGAGCAGAAGGAGCGCCGCGAGGCGAACGACCCGGTGCAGCTCGGCATCGGGATCTCGACGTTCACCGAGATGTGCGGGCTCGCGCCGTCGCGGGTGCTGGGTTCGCTCGACTACGGTGCCGGCGGCTGGGAGTACGCGTCGCTGCGGATGTTGCCGACCGGCAAGGTCGAGGTCACCACGGGTGCGTCGGCGCACGGTCAGGGGCACGAGACGGCGTGGAGCCAGATCGTGGCCGACCAGCTCGGCGTGTCCTTCGAGGACGTCGAGGTGCTGCACGGCGACACGCAGTCCTCGCACAAGGGCCTCGACACCTACGGTTCGCGCTCGCTGGTCGTCGGCGGCATCGCGATCGTGAAGGCGGCGGAGAAGGTGGTCGCGAAGGCGAAGCCGATCGCCGCGCATCTGCTGGAGTGCTCCGAGGACGACCTCGAGTTCTCCGGCGGCAAGTTCACCGTGAAGGGCACGGATTCGTCGACGACGATCCAGGACATCGCGCTCGCCGTGTTCGCCGCGCACAACCTGCCGGACGGCGTCGAACCGTCGCTCGATTCCGACGCCACCTTCGACCCGGAGAACTTCTCCTTCCCGCACGGCACCCACTTGTGCGCGGCCGAAGTGGACACGGAAACGGGCCAGGTGAAACTGCGTTCGTACGTCTGCGTGGACGACGTCGGCAAGGTGGTCAACCCGCTGATCGTGGAAGGACAGGTCCACGGCGGGCTCGCGCAGGGCATCGCGCAAGCGCTGTTCGAGGAGGCCGTGCACGATGAGAGCGGCACGCTCACCACCGGCACGTTCGCCGACTATCTGCTGCCCTCGGCGGCTGACCTGCCGTCGTTCACCACGGACCGGACGGAAACGCCGTCGACCACGAACCCGTTGGGAGCCAAGGGAGTCGGCGAGGCGGGCACGATCGCTTCGACGCCCGCCGTGGTCAACGCGGTGGTCGACGCGGTGCGCCAGTTCGGGGTGAACGACATCGAAATGCCGCTCACGCCGATGCGCGTGTGGAACGCGGTGCGCCACGGCACCGCCAATGCCGGCGGACCCGGCGGCGAGGCCGGCGGCGGCCTCGGTTCGATCGACGCCTCCGGAGGTGCCCAGTGATCCCGGCTCCGTTCGACTACGTCGCTCCGTCCACGGTGGACGAAGCCGTGCAGGCGCTCGCCGCGGCGGGCGAGGACGCCAAGGTGCTGGCGGGCGGGCAAAGCCTGCTGCCGGTGCTGCGGATGCGCCTGGCCGCGCCGACCACGCTGGTCGACCTCGGGAAAGTCGCCGAAATGCGCGGAGTGCGCGAGGACGGCGACGCGCTCGTGGTCGGGGCGATGACGACGCATTACGAGGTCCAGCGCGACCCGTTGATCGCCGAGCACGCCGCGCTGGTGAAGGAGGCGACCGACACGGTCGCGGATCCGCAGGTGCGGCACCGCGGCACGTTCGGCGGCGCGATCGCGCACGCGGACCCGGCGGGCGACCTGCTGGCCCCGGTGCTCGCGCTGGACGGCGAGCTGGTGCTGGCCGGGCCGAACGGGCGGCGCACGGTGTCCGCGGCGGAGTTCTTCCAGGACTACTTCACCACCGCGCTGGCCCCGGACGAACTGCTCGTCGAGGTGCGGCTGCCCAAGCACACCGGCTGGCGGGCGCACTACGAGAAATTCAACCGGGTCGCCCAGGCCTGGTCGATGTGCGCGGTGGCGGCCACCGTGCGCACCGAGGGCGGCGTGATCGAGGAAGCCCGGGTGGCGCTCACCAACATGGGCGCGACCCCCGTCCGGGCGACCGGCGTGGAGCAGGCGTTGCTCGGCGCGCAGGCCAACGCGGACACGATCCGGGCGGCCGCCGCGCACGCGGCCGAGGGCACCAACCCGGTCGCGGACGGCAATTCCGACGTCGAATACCGCCAGCACCTCGCGCGGGTGCTGACCGGGCGTGCCGTCGCGGCGGCGGTGGGCGCCTGAGCTGACCGGGACGTGAAGGACTCCTTGGGGGACTTTGATTCCCCCAAGGAGTCCTTCACGGACCGCTTCGCGGGAGACGGCCGTAAGGTGGACGGCAACGGCTCGAAGCAGTGTGCAGGAGAGGAGGTCGGCCCGTGCGGCTCGACCACGAATTCACCGTCCCCGCCCCGATCGGGGAGGTCTGGCAGGCCGTCATCGACCCGGAGCGCGTCGCCCCGTGCATGCCGGGCGCCTCGCTCACCAAGGTGGAGGGGGACACCTTCGCGGGCACGGTGAAGGTCAAGCTGGGGCCGATTTCGCTGCTGTACAAGGGAACCGGCGAGTTCCTGGAGAAGGACGAGGCGGCGCGCAAGGTCGTCATCAAGGCGTCCGGCAAGGACTCCCGCGGCGGCGGCACTGCGGCCGCGACGGTCACCCTCACGCTCACCGAGCGCGACGGCGGCACGCACGGCGCGGTGGCCACCGACCTGGCGATCACCGGACGTCCGGCGCAGTTCGGGCGCGGCCTGATCTCCGAGGTGGGCGGCAAGATCCTCGACACCTTCGCGGGGAACCTCGCGGCGTCGCTGGAGACCCCCGCCGAAGCGGCTCCCGCGGCGAAGCCGGAGGAGAAGGCCGAAGAGAAGCCTGCGGAAAAGCCCGCGGCCGAGCCGGTCGCCGACGAAAAGCCGCATCTGCGGAGCGTTCCGGCGGGCGGTTCGACCGGCGAGACCGAGGCGATCGACCTGCTCGACTACGCGGGCCAGTCCGTCGCGAAGCGGCTGGCTCCGGTGGCCGCGGGCGCGGTCGTGCTGCTGATCGTGCTGGCCGTCGTGCGGAAGCTGCGCCGCCGCTGACCCAGCCCGGAAGTTGCCCGCCCGCTCTACCCAGAGCGTGCCCGGTGGGCAGTTCGCGAAGGAGTTTTCGCTCGGTTCGGCTAGCTGCGGAGCGGACCCGCTACCCTGGGCAACTTCCGTAGGCCGAATTTCGCGTGGGGGCGCCCGTGACCCAGGCACCTGTCCCCATCGGGGTGCGCGGCGCGGTGACGTCCTGGAGAGGCTGGCCGCCGCGCTGGGCGATGTGGGCGGTCGCGCGGCGGCGATGGATCGGCTACGCGATGGCGTGCGAGGCCCTCGCCGTGGCACTCACGGCGACGGGCCTCGCGACCGGGTTCGGCGGGCCGGTGCAGTTCAGTTCGTTCGGCGTCCTCGTCGGGCTGGGCATCGCGCAGGCCGAGATGTCGCGCCGGATCGAGCGGCTGCGACGGTGGATGAGCGGCCAGACGCACATCAACGTCACGTCCGTCTGGTACCTCGCCGGTGCGTTCCTGCTTCCGCCGGCGTGGGTCGCGTTGCTGGCGTTGGTGCTGTACCTGCATCTGTGGCTGCGAGTGTGGCGACACGTGCGTACGCGGCCCGCACATCGCTTCGCGGCCAGTACCGCGTGGGCGATGCTGTCGTGCTTCGCGGCATCTGCGGTGTTGACCATCGGCGGTCTGGATCAAGCGCGGCTCGACACCGCGTACGGCGTCCTCGCGCTCGTACTGGCAGCAGCCGCCTTTGAACTGGTGAACGTCGTGCTCGTAGCGACGGGCATCTACCTGTACACGAACAGCCGCTCGCCCGCGGACCTCATCGGCACCTGGGAGGACAACGCCTTCGAGCTCGCGACACTGTGTCTCGGCGGGCTCGCTGCGCTGGCGTTCGTCCATCAGCCGGTGCTGGTGGTGTTCGTGCTGCCGCCGTTGCTGTTGCTGCACCGCTATCTCCTGCTGAAGCAGCAGTTGCAGGTGGCGGTCGTGACCGACGAGAAGACCGGGCTGCTCAACACTGCGGGCTGGCACGAGCTGGCGACCCGGGAATTCACCCGGGCCCGGCGGCGCGGGACCGGCAGCGGGTTCGCCGTGCTGATGATCGATCTCGACCACTTCAAGCGCATCAACGACACGTACGGGCACCTCACCGGCGACGAGGTGCTGGCCGCGGTGGCCGTGGCGATCGAGGCTTCGGTGCGGCAAAGCGACACCGTCGGCCGGTTCGGCGGAGAGGAATTCGTGGTCCTGCTGCCCGCGACCGGCGGCACCGACGTGCTCGGGATCGCCGAACGGGTGCGGGTCGCGGTGGGGGAGCTGACCGTCGCGGTGGGAGGTCCGCTGCGGATCAGCGGACTCTCCGTGTCCGTCGGGGTCGCGTGTTATCCGCAGGCGGGCAACACGCTCGACGAGGTGCTGCGGTCGGCCGACGCCGCGCTGTACCGGGCGAAAGACGGCGGCCGGAACCGGGTCGCGGTCTGAGCCGGAAATACCGGGCGCGGGCAATTGTTGAACGTTGTATGAGCACTGCGGATCACGAGACCGACGTCGTGGTGATCGGGGCCGGACAGGCCGGACTGTCGGCGGCGTATCACCTGCGCCGGGCCGGGTTCGCGAACGAACGCGGGTTCGTCGTGCTCGACCACGGCAAACGCGCGGGCGGGGCGTGGCAGTACCGGTGGCCGTCGCTGGTGGTCGGGAAGGTGCACGGGATCCACGACCTGCCGGGCATGGCGTTCGGGACTCCGGATCCGGCGCGCCCGGCGAGCGAGGCTGTGTCGGAGTACTTCGGGCGCTTCGAGAAGACGTATGACCTGCCGGTACACCGTCCGGTCGACGTGACCGCGGTGCGGCGTGCGGGGGAGCGGCTGGTGGTCGAATCGCCTGCGGAGACGTGGGCGGCGCGCGCGGTGATCAGCGCGACCGGGACCTGGGATCGGCCGTTCTGGCCGCGTTATCCCGGCAGCTTCGCCGGACGGCAGCTGCACACGGCGGATTACCGCGGCGCGGAGGAATTTCGCGGCCGGCGCGTGGTGGTCGTGGGCGGCGGGACGTCGGCGGTGCAGTTGCTGATGGAGATCGGTCCGGTCGCCCGTTCGACGGTGTGGGTGACGCGGCGTCCGCCGGTGTGGCGCGAGGAGGAGTTCAGCGAGGACTGGGGACGGATGGCGGTGGCGAAGGTCGACCAGCGGGTGCGGGCCGGGCTGCCGCCGGAGAGCGTTGTGAGCGTGACGGACCTGCCGGTGACGCCGCAGGTGCTCGCGGGCCGGGCGGCGGGATATCTGGACCGGCGGCCGATGTTCTCGCGCTTGGTCGCCGACGGCGTCGTCTGGGAAGACGGCAGTTTCGAGCCCGCGGACATGATCCTGTGGGCGACCGGGTTCCGGGCCTCGATCGACCATCTGGCTCCGCTGCATCTGCGGACACCGGGCGGCGGGATCCGGATGGACGGGACTCGCGTGGTCGCGGAACCGCGGCTGCATCTTGTCGGGTACGGGCCTTCGGCGAGCACGGTGGGGGCGAACCGGGCTGGACGCGCCGCGGTGCAGGAAGTGCGGCGGCTGCTCCTGCAGCACTGACGGTCCGTGAAGGGCTCCTTGAGGGAATCTAGGTACGTGAGGGGCTCCTTCACGGCGTGCGGGAGGGCCGTGAGGGCCACCCTGAGGGAATCTGATTCCCTGAGGGTTCCCCTCACGTACGTTCACCGGGGTCACACGGGCCCGGGCAGCCACGCCTCAACCGCACCCGCAACCTCGCCTTAAGTTCCTGGCATGGGGAATCAGAGCCAATGAGGGTGGCCCTCACGGCAGGCTCGGCGGCATGCGATGCGCAGGCGGCGCAGCGGGCGGGTTTCCTCCAGATTTGCGTCCCGCAAGGAGTCCTTCACGGCACTTCCCCGGACGGGAGCGGGACGTTCCGCTGATCGGGCGGTCTTGATCGTTTCACGTCCGTTCCGGGCTTGTCGGGGGAAACCGGGCCCGCTACTCTGCCGTTTTAGTTAGGAAACTTTCTTAACGCAACGAGACGCCGCAGAACCGTAACGCCGCCGCCCTGTTCCCGTCCGGCCCGAAGGAGTGCGACGTGTCCTCGTCCCGTGTCCGAAGTCTCGCCCGGTTCGCCTTGCCGGCGGCCGCGGTGGTGCTGTTGCCAGCCGCGGTGTCGCCCGCGCGCGACGCCAGTGCCGCTGCCGCCGATGTGCTGCTGTCCCAAGGAAAACCCGTCAGCACGTCTACGCTCGAGACGTCCACGTTGAGCGGCGAGAACGCCGTCGACGGGAATCTCAAGACCCGCTGGGCCAGTGCGGTCAGCGCCGACGCGCAGTGGCTGCGCGTCGATCTCGGCCAGGCCGCCACGATCCACCGGGTGAAGCTGAACTGGGAAGCGGCCTACGCCAAGAAGTACCGCATCGAGATCTCCGACGACGGCGAGAACTTCAAGTCGATCGCGACGATCACCAGCGGCGACGGCGGCACCGACGACCTCACCGGGTTGTCCGGGCACGGCCGCTTCCTGCGCTTCGTCGGCACCGAGCGCGCCACGAAGTACGGCTACTCCCTCTGGGAACTTCAGGCGTACGGCACCCCGGACTCGTCCGGCGACACGCAGGCACCCACCGCTCCGTCGAACCTCGCCGCGGGCGAGATCGGCTCGAACAGCGTCGGGCTGACCTGGGCCGCTGCGACGGACAACGTCGGCGTCAGCGGGTACGAAGTGCTGCGGGACGGCAAGTCCGTCGCCACCAGCGCGAGCACGTCCTACACCGACAACGGCCTCTCGCCGGACACCGACTACACCTACACCGTCCGCGCGAAGGACGCCGCTGGCAACGCGTCACCGGCCAGCAGCGCGGTCAAGGTGCACACCAAGCCGGGGACCGCGGGCAACACGTTCGTCCTCGCCGCGGCCGGCGACATCGCCGAACAGTGCACCGCCAGCAGCTCCAGCTGCATCCACCCGAAGACCGCGAAGCTCGTCCAGTCGATGAACCCCGCCGCGGTGATCACCATGGGCGACAACCAGTACGACGCCGAGGACACCGGTCTGACGCTGCAGAACTTCAAGGACTACTACGACAAGACCTGGGGCAAGTTCAAGAGCATCACGCACCCGATCCCGGGCAACCACGAGACCTACGACGACAACAAGCCGTTCGAGGCCTACGAGCAGTACTTCGGCAAGATCGCCACGCCGAACGGGAAGCGGTACTACAGCTGGGAAATGGGCAACTGGCACTTCATCGCCCTCGACTCCAACGGCTTCGTCGACGACAAGGACGGCGGCGAGCTCAAGGACACCGACCAGATGAACTGGATCAAGCAGGATCTGGCGAAGAACACCAAGGGCTGCGTCGCGGCGTACTACCACCACCCGCGGTGGAGCTCGGGCGACCACGGCGACCAGCGCGGTTCCAAGCAGCTGTGGGACCTGTTCGCGCAGAACAAGGTCGACCTGATCCTCAACGGCCACGACCACCACTATGAGCGGTTCGTGCCGCAGGACGCGAGCGGCAAGGCGAACCCGGCCGGTCCGGTCGAGATCATCGGCGGCATGGGCGGGGCGAACCCGTACCCGGTCCACTCCGCGCATCCGACCACGGCGAAGCTGCTGAAGGACACCTTCGGCGTGCTGAAGCTGACGATGACCGACAACACCTTCTCCGAGCAGCTGATCGGTCTCGACGGCAAGGTCCAGGACAGCAGCCCGACCTACACCTGCCACAACTAGGGGCCGGTCATGTACATCGCGACAAGCCGTAGTTCGGACGTCGCGGCGGGCACCGACCGGAAGGCCGGCCTGCGCCGGGTGTCGGCGAACGTCGTCGCACTCGGCGCGGTCAGCCTGGTCACCGACATCTCCTCGGAGATGGTGACCGCGGTGCTCCCGCTGTATCTGGTGCTCGGCCTCGGGCTCAACCCGCTGCAGTTCGGCCTGCTCGACGGGCTTTACGCGGGAGCCACCGCCGTGGTCCGCGTGCTCGGCGGGCATCTCGCCGACCGGTGGCGGCGGCTCAAGGCGGTCGCCGGGTTCGGCTACGGCTTGTCCGCGGTGTGCAAGCTCGGCCTCGTCGCGGCCGGTTCGTCGGTCGCGGCGATCGGCGTGGTGCTCGCCGCCGACCGCACCGGCAAGGGGCTGCGCACGGCCCCGCGCGACGCGTTGATCTCGCTCAGCAGCGAGCCCGACACGCTCGGCCGGTCGTTCGGCGTGCACCGCGCGATGGACACCGTCGGCGCGTTCCTCGGCCCGCTCGTCGCGATGGCCGTGCTCGCGCTGAGCCTCGGCAGCTACACGTCGGTGTTCTTCACCAGCTTCTGCATCGCGGGGATCGCGGTCATGCTGCTGGTGTTGTTCGTCCGCGACCACAAGCAGGAAATCGCCGACCGGGCCGCAGTGTCCGTGCGGGCGGCGTTCGGGCTGTTGCGCGAGCGGGGCTTCCGCCGCGTCGCGATCTGGGCGGCGCTGCTGGGGTTCGTGACGCTCGGCGATTCCTTTGTGTACCTGGTGCTTCAGCGGCGCTGGGACGTCGCGGCGACGTTCTTCCCGTTGCTGCCGCTCGGCACCGCCGGGGTGTACCTGGTGCTGGCGGTCCCGCTGGGCAAGCTGGCCGACCGGATCGGGCGCTGGCCAGTGTTCCTCGGCGGGCACGTCGCGCTCGTCGCCGCGTTGATCGCGTTGTGCGGGCCGGTGTCCGGGTTCTGGCTCGCGGCTCTCGCGTTGGGCCTGCACGGCGTGTTCTACGCGGCCACCGACGGGGTGCTCATGGCCGCGGCCGGACCGCTGGTGCCCGCTGACCTCCGGGCGACCGGCCTCGCGGTGGTCCAAACTGGACAAGCCGCCGCCCGGATGCTTTCCTCAGTCCTCTTCGGACTCGCCTGGACGTTGTGGGATCTGCAGCCCGCAGTTCTCGTGGCGGCCGGAGCTCTCGCTGTCGTGGCGCTCGGCGCCGCTTTCGCAAGGCCGGTGCGCAAATGAAAAAGGTTCTTCTCGCCGTTGTCGGAACTGTGGTGCTCGCGGCCGCCGCGGTGGTTTACACCGTGGCCGCACGGCCCAGTCCGGCTGAGCCCGCGAAGGTGGAGCACCTTTCGCTCGCGCCCGGGCAGTTGTTCTTTCGCAGTACTAAAACAGGCAACGTCGGCGTCGTTCCGCTCGCGAATCCTGGTGCCGCGCCGAAGTTCAGCGATCTGAAGTGCGACCGGTTCGCCGTGTCCGCGTCGACGGGGATGTGCCTCGCGGTGCGACCCGGCACCTTGCCCGCGGTCAGCGATTTCAGCATCCTCGACCGGAATTTCGCCACTACGCACAAGGATTACCTGCCGGGCACCCCGAGTCGCGCGCGCGTTTCGCCGGACGGCAAGCGGGTGTATTGGACGGTGTTCGTCACTGGCGATTCCTACGCCGCCACCGGGTTTTCGACGCGTGCCGGGATTTACCAGCTGGACAACGGCGAACTGGAGAAGACGATCGAGGAGCTGCCGGTCCTGGTCGACGGGAAGCGGTACTTCTCCTCGGACGTCAACTACTGGGGCATCACGTTCAGCAAGGACGGCAAGCGGTTCTACTCGACACTGGGTACCAAGGGCAAGACGTATCTGATCGAAGGCGACTACGACACCTACCGCGGCAAAGCGCTGCGGGAAAACGTGGAATGCCCGTCGCTGTCGCCGGACGAGACGCGGATCGCGTTCAAGAAGAAGGTCGGCGAGGGCGTTTGGCGGCTGTCCGTGCTCGACCTCAAGACGATGCGGGAGACCGCGCTCGCCGAAACCCGCAGCGTCGACGACCAGGCGCTCTGGCAGGACGACCACACGATCCTCTACGGCCTGGACAACGCCGTGTGGTCGGTGCCCGCGGACGGTACCGGAGCTCCGCGCAAGCTGGTCTCCGACGCCGCGTCGCCGGCCGTCACCCACTGATTCGACATCTCTTTACGTCGTATAGTACCCTCGCGTCCGGCGATACTTTACGACGTAAAGAGATGAGATGGCTGAAGCGACTCTGCACGACGGAACGCGGATCGAAGCGCAGGTGCACGGGGACGGGCCGGTGCTGCTGCTCCCGGTCGACCCCCGGCCGGCCGAAGGACCGGAGGCCGAGGCGGCCCGGCAGTGGGGCGCCGATCCGGAGCTGGGCCGTTCGCTGATCGAGGGATTCGCCGGGTTCCGGGTGGTGGCCTTCGACTACCAGGGGCACCGGATGGCGCATCCGGCGGACCTGACGCCGGACGCGGTCGCGGCGGATTTCCTCGCCGTGGCAGATGCGGTCGGGGCGGCGCGGTTCTCCTATTACGGGTACTCGTGGCTGGCGCTTTCCGGGTTGCAGCTGGCCTTGCGGACGGATCGGCTGGACGCGCTGGTGATGGGCGGGTATCCGCCGCTGGACGGGCCGTATGCGGCCATGCTCGCGGTGACTCGGGCGACGCACGAGATGGCTCTAGCCGGGCCTACTGCTGAAACCAAAGGCGAGCCGGGGGACTGGGATTCGGTGGACGTCACGTTGTCCACCGGGCAGACGAAGCAGTTCGTGACGCTTTATGAGGCATTGCGGGATTTCGACGACCGGGCGGTCGAGCTGTCCTGCCCGCGGTTGTGTTTCGCGGGTTCGGAGGACCGGATCGTGTACAGCGAACGGTGGGGCGGCGTAACCGTCGACATCGCCGGGCCGCTGCTGCGCGAGCGCGCCGAACTGGAGGCGCGCGGGTGGACCGTCGAGGTGCTCGACGGCCTGGACCACATGAGCGCGATGCAGGCGGCCGCAGTGCTGCCGGTGGTGCGGCCGTGGCTGGAGAAAGCGGTCTCGTGAGCTATTGCCGCAGCTCGTGTTCCAGCGCCTCCAATTCCGCGCCACCGGCCATCTGCCGCGTCAGCTCGGGCAGCTCGATCTCCGACTTCTCGTAAGACCCGAGCGCCGTGCCGCGTTTGAGCAGCAGGAAGCGGTCGGCCACCGGGTACGCGTGGTGCGGATTGTGCGTGATCAGGACGACGCCCAGGCCCCGGTCGCGGGCCTGGGCCACGTACTTCAGCACCACCCCGGCCTGCTTCACGCCCAACGCGGCCGTCGGCTCGTCCAGGATCAGCACCTTCGCGCCGAAGTGGATGGCCCGGGCGATCGCGACGCACTGCCGTTCGCCGCCGGACAGCGTGCCGACTGGCTGCTCGACGTCGCGCAGGTCGATGCCGAGGTCGGCGAGGGCCTTCTTGGTCAGCTCCCGGCCTTTGCGCCGGTCCAGGGCGCGGAACGGGCCGAACCCCACGGTCGGCTCGGAGCCGAGGAAGAAATTGCGCCACACGCTCATCAACGGCACCACGGCGAGGTCCTGGTACACCGTGGCGATTCCGCGGTCCAGCGCTTCGCGCGGCGAGGCGAACCGCACCGGCGCGCCTTCGACGAGGAACTCGCCTTCGTCGTGCTGGTGCACCCCGGCGAGGATCTTGATCAAAGTGGACTTTCCCGCGCCGTTGTCGCCCAGCACGCAGGTGACCTCGCCCGCGTTGACCACAGTGGACACTTCGCGCAGCGCGACCACGGTGCCGTACCGCTTGCCGACGTCCTTGACTTCGAGGAGAGCGTTCATCGCCGGACCCTTTCCGCGCGCCGCCGCAGAGCGTTGTTGACTAGGACCGCCGCCAGCAGCATGATCCCGAGGAACAGCATGAACCAGTCGTTGTCCCAGCCGGCGAACACGATGCCCTGGCGCGCCATGCCGAAGATCAGCGCGCCGATCGCCGCGCCGACGGCCGAGCCGAACCCGCCGGTCAGCAGGCAGCCGCCGATCACCGCGGCGATGATGTACTGGAATTCCAGCCCGATGCCCTGATTCGCCTGGACGCTCGCGAACCGCAGGATGTTGATCGACCCGACCAGCCAGCCGGCCAGCGCGGTGCCCATGAACAGCAGGATTTTCGTGCGCACCACCGGAACGCCGACCGAGCGGGCGCTCGTGGCGGAACCGCCGACCGCGAAGATCCAGTTGCCGAAGCGCGTCCGGACCAGCAGCCACGCGGCCACCGCGATCGCGCCGAGCCACCAGACGATGGAGATCTGGAACGGCGTGCCGCCGACGTCCACAGTGGAGGCGAAGACGAAACCGGCGGACGCGTAGCCGTCGGTCGAGCGCATGCCGGAGACCTGCACGGTGCCGGTCACCAGCCGGGTGACGCCGAGGTTCAACCCTTGCAGGGCAAGAAAAGTGCCGAGCGTGACGATGAAGCTCGGCAGTCCGGTTTTCATCACCAGCCAGCCGTTGAACGCGCCGACCGCCAGCGCGAAGACCAGCGAGACGAGCAGCGCGAGCCACACGTTCCAGCCCGCTTGGGTGGCGAGGATCGCGGTGACCAGCGAGGTGGACGCGGTCATCACGCCCGCCGACAGGTCGAACTCGCCGCCGACCATCAGCAGCGACACCGCCACCGCCATGATGCCCAGCGTCGCTGCGTCGTCCAGCCAGGTCGCGGCTCCGCTCGCGCTGAAGAACTTGTCGGAGGCGAAGGTGAAGAACAGGAAGACCACGACCGCGCCGAGCAGCGCGCCGATTTCCGGGCGGATCACCAGCCGGTCGGTCAGCCGCGGCTTCTCCAGCCGTTCGTCGAGGGTCGTCATCGGGTGCCCCTTTGCACGTACTGGCCGACCTTGTCCACTGTGGATTTGTCGACCAGGTCGGGTCCGGTGAGCACCGGTTTGCCGCCGCCGACGACGTTCGCGTTGTCCCGGTACAGCTTCAGGAACTGCACCGGGAGATAGCCCTGTTCGTACTGCTGCTGGTCGACCGCGAAGAGCACGTCGCCCGCCTTGATCGCGGCCACCACGTCGGAGTTGAGGTCGAACGTGGCGACCTGCGCCTTCGAGTTCACCGACTTGATCGCGCTCACCGCACGGGCGGCGACCTGCGAGTTCAGCGTGAGGACCGCGTCGATCGAGGAATCGGTCTGGACCGCGCCGCGGATGCGGGACTCGGCGTCGGTCGGGTTGGAGATGTCCACCTGCAGCGTCTGCACGGTGCCGGCGAACCCGGTCTTCGCGCCGTCGCAGCGTTGCGCCTGCCCGACGTTCCCGGCCTCGTGGATCACGCACAACAGCTTGTGCTTGCCGAGCTCCTTGAACTTCTTCCCGGCTTCTTCGCCGGCGATCGACTCGTTCTGCCCGACGTGGGTGAGCGCGCCGTACGCCGCGCTTTTGTCCTCGCCGGAGTTGATGGTGATGACCGGGATCCCCGCGCGCACCGCGGCCTCAATGGACGGACGCAGCGCCTCGGGGTTCGCCATCGACACCACGAGCCCGCCGGTTTGCTGCGCGACCGCGTTGTCGATCAGCTTCGCCTGCGCGCCCGGATCGCCGTCCGAGGTGTACTCCACTTGTACGCCAAGGTCTTTGCCCGCTTGTTCGGCACCGTTCTTCACCACGTTCCAGAACGCGTCGCCCGCGGTGCCGTGCGTGATCACCGAGACTTTCAACGGCCCGGACGGCGTCGGCGCGGCGGCAGGTGCGGTCGTCTTCGGTTCGGCGGCCGGACCGGTGCACGCCGCCAGCAGCAAGCCCGCGGCCAGCAGGCCCGCCACCGCGCGGCCGGAGCGCCGTGCGCGCTCCCAGCGATGGGACATCGTTGTCTCTCCTCGCTTGTTTTCCAACGTCAGCCGGTGATGGTGCGCAGGTACGAAAGGCTGGCCGCGACGTCGCGGCCGGGGCGGTCCCCCGGGCTGTCGTCGCTCAGCGCGGTGTCCTGCTCCAGGACGTACCAGCCGTCGTAGCCCGCTTCCGCGACGGAACGGACCATGGCTTCGATGTCCACGTCACCCTCGCCGAGCGGCACGTAGAGACCTTTGCCGACTGCTTCGGCGTACGGGAGTTCGCCTGCCCGGACAGCGTTCGCCAGCTCGCCGCGGACGTCCTTGAGATGCAGGTGCCCGATCCGCTGGGGATGCCGCTGGGCGAGCGCGACCGGGTCGGTGCCGCCGATCAGCAGGTGGCCGGTGTCCAGGCAGAGCGGGAGATCCGAATCGGCGAGGAAGCGTTCGACCTCGGCCTCGGTTTCTACGTGCGTGCCGACATGCGGGTGTAGAACGGTTTCCAGGCCGTGTTTTGCCGCTATGTCGCGGATCTTGCCTGCCGTGCGGACCAAAGTGGACCATTCGGCGTCGGTGAGAGTGGGCCGTTCGTCGTAGCCGTCGAGGCCGGTTGCCGCGGCGAGGACGAGCATTCCGCCGCCGCAAGCCGCGAAGAGCGCGGCCGAATCCTCGGCTTCGGCGACGGCCGCGTCCGGGTTTTCGTGCAGCGGCACCGCCAGGAAGCCGCCGACGAGGTCGAGCCGATGGCTTTCCAGAAGCTTCTTCAACTCGGCAGGTTCGCGCGGCAGATAGCCGGGCGGGCCCAGTTCTGTTGCCGTGACGCCCAATTCGGCCATCTCGCCGAGCACCGCCGGGGCGTCGAGCACGCGGCCCCAGCCGGGAACCTCGCAGACTCCCCACGAGATCGGGGCGGCGGCGACGCGGATCTTCGCGGTCATGGATCCCTCTCCGGTCGGGGGACACGCTCTTGATTAGAGCGCTCTAATCTTGTAGCGTCCGACCCGTCGCGTCAAGCGCTTCTCCGGGGAGGTTTTCGAAATGGGGAAGCCCACCATGGAGGACGTCGCCGCGCGAGCCGGGGTCTCGCGGGCCTTGGTGTCGCTCGTGATGCGCAACGCGCCGAACGTGTCGGCGCAGCGACGCGCGGCGGTGGTGAAAGCGGCCGAGGAGCTGGGGTATTCGCCGCACGTGATGGCGCGGTCGCTGGCGAGCCGGACGTCGACGGTGCTCGGCGTGATGGTGAACGACCTGCGCAACGCCTTCTTCGCCGACGTGGTGGAAGGGCTGGACGCGGCGGCGCAAGCGGCCGGTTTCGACCTGATCCTCAACACCGGCGGGCGGATGCCCTCTCGGGAAGGCGCGGCGTTGCGCAGTCTTCTGTCGTTCCGTCCGGCTGGCGTCGTGCTGTTGTCGCCGGTGGTTCCGGCCGCTGCGATCGAGGCCGCGGCACGGCAGTGTCCGGTAGTATTGGTGTCCCGGACTTCTCGGCTGTCCACTGTGGATACCGTGAACGACGACGGCGAGGCCGGCGCGGCGTTGGCGGTTGAACACCTGGTCCAGTTGGGACATCGGCGGATCGCGCATCTCGACGGCGGGGGAGCGGCCGGTGCCGCGGCCCGGCGGCGAGGGTTCCGGCAGGCGATGCGGGCGCACGGGCTGGAGCCGATCGTGGTGCGCAGTGAACACACCGACACCGCGGGCGAGAAAGCCGTGCAGGAATTGCTGTCCTCGTGCGCTCCGACCCCGACCGCACTGGTGGCGGGCAATGACTTCAACGCGGTCGGCGCGATCTCGGCGCTCGAGGAACACGGGTTGCGGGTGCCGGGTGACGTTTCGGTGGTCGGCTACGACAACACGTCCTTGGCTTCCCTGCGGCACATTTCACTGACCACAGTGGACCAGCCACGCGCGGAAATGGCGCGGCTGGCTTTCGACGCGCTCCTCGAGCGCATCCGCGGTGAACGCACTGAACCGGTGCGGCATCTGCTTCATCCGTCCCTGGTCGTGCGGGAGACCACGGGACCCAACTCAGGAGAGGCGCAGCGATGAGGGTGGGACTGGCAGGAGCCGGCCGGATCGGCGCCGCGCACGCGGAAACGCTCGCGGGATTCGACGAGGTCACGTCGGTGGTCGTCGCGGACGTGGACCCCGCGCGCGCCCAGTCGGTCGCCGCTCGGCTCGATGTCGATGCGGCCGACGGAATCGACGCGCTGTTCCGGGCTGGTCTCGACGGCCTGGTCATCGCGGCGGCCACGGACGCGCATCCGGAATTGATCATCCAGGCGGTCGACGCGCGGGTACCGGTGTTCTGCGAAAAGCCGGTGGCCGCGGACATCCCGGGCACGCTCGCCGTGATCGACCGGATCGCGGACTCGGACGTCCCGGTGCAGATCGGCTTCCAGCGCCGGTTCGACGCGGGCTACCAGGCCGCCCGGGCCGCGGTGGAGAGCGGCGAACTGGGCTGGCTGCACAGTGTCCGGGCGACCACTTTGGACCCCGCGCCGCCGCCCGCCGCGTATATCGCGCATTCCGGCGGTCTGTTCCGGGACTGCGGGGTGCACGACTTCGACATCCTCCGGTGGGTGACCGGCCGGGAGGTCGAGGAGGTGTTTGCTGTGGGGCGCAACAAAGGCGAGCAGTTCTTCACGGACGCCGGAGACGTCGACACCGCAGCGGTCGCGCTGACTCTCGACGACGGAACTCTCGCGACGGTCTCGCTGACGCGCTACAACGGCGCGGGCTACGACGTGCGTTTCGAGGCCCTCGGGTCGCTCGGGAATGCCGTGGTGGGCCTGGACGACCAGGCACCGCTGCGGTCGGTGGAACCAGGCGTCGAACCGTTGCCAGGACCGGCGTATCCGGGCTTTATGGAACGCTTCCGGACGGCTTATGCCGCTGAACTGCGGGCGTTCCTGGATGTTGCCGCCGGGCTTATCCCGTCGCCCGCGGGGGCGGCGGACGCCTTGGAGGCGTTCTACATCGCGGAGGCGTGCGAGGTCTCGCGGAAGGAGAACCGTCTGGTGCGGGTCGCGGAGGTGCGCCGGTAGGTCAAGCTCGCGGGCGAAGCAGCTTCTCCACCAACGTATCCACCAGATCTGCCGGTACCGCCGCCCCGGTGAGTGCACAGTAGACAATCGGCCCCAGCAGCGCGTCCATTGTGGCCTCCGGATCCAGCACCGGAGAAACCTCGCCCGCTTCGGCAGCCCGCGTCAGCATCTCGCGCTCCGCGATCTGTCGCGGCTCCAGGTAACGCTCGTGGAAGCGAGCCGCAGTCCCCACATCGTGCTGCGCTTCGGCCAGCAGGGTGAGCAGGCACTTGCCCGCCGGGTCTTCGGAGAGGAAGTGCGCGAAGTCGCGCAGGTACGCCCGGATGCTGTCGGCCGTCGGCAGTTCCGTCGGCACCGGCAGGCGTTTCTCGCTGTCCTCGATCAGCGTGTCCAGCAGAATTTCGACCTTCGACGGCCACCAGCGGTAGATCGTCTGCTTCGCGACGCCGGCCCGGCGCGCGATCGCTTCGACGGTCAGCCCGCCGAAGCCGTGCTCGACGAGCAGGTCGTCGGCGGCGTGGAGCACCGCCAGGCGAGCGGCCTCGTCGCGCCGGTTGCCGGAGCGTGCCCTGCGGGGCTGGGAATTGACTGCGGGCATACCGGGCACCTTACCGTGCTACTGTCTAGACGTGACGTTGCGTCTAGACAAAGGAGGGGTCATGGCGGCACGCCGGGCAGTGGTGGTCGGGGCTTCGCGGGGCTTGGGATTGGTGCTGGTCACCGAGTTGGACCGGCGCGGGTGGGAGGTCGTCGCGACGACCCGTGACGGATCGGTGCCGCGGGAAGGAATGCGGACCGAGCAGTTGGAGATGACCGACGACGCACAGATAACCGCGTTGCGCGACAGAGTGGACGGCCCGCTCGATCTGCTCTTCGTGAACGCGGCGATCGACCGCGGGAATCTGCCGATCAGCGAAGTGCCCGCCGAGATGTTCGCGGAAGTGATGATCACCAATGCGTTGAGCCCGTTGAGAGTCCTCGAAGGACTGCACGGGTTGGTCGCGCCGGGCGGAACGGTCGCGGTGATGTCGTCGGAGCAGGGCAGTGTCTCGATGAACGTCGAACCCGGATACGAGCTGTACAAGGCGAGCAAGGCCGCGCTCAACCAGCTCATGCGCAGCTACGCCACTCGGCACGAGGGCGACGGGCGCACCAAACTGCTCATCGACCCGGGCCACAACCGGACGCGGCTCGGCGGTCCGGACGCGCCGTTGCTGCCGGAGGAAAGCGTGCCCGCGGTCGTCGACGTGCTGGAAGCGCAGGCAGGCGAGCCGGGCTTGCGGTTCCTCGACCGCTTCGGCAAGCCGGTTCCCTGGTAACGACTGGGCCGATCGGGTAGCGCGGGACGGCTTCGCGTGCCAAGCTGCGGGGCGTGCCTGGATCCGGAGAATCCGAGATCGTGCTGATCCCGCTCGACGAGCAGGGGCTGGAGCGGCTTCTGGAAGCCGCGGTGGCCGACGCCGAACCGGCCGAGGTCATGCCGCCGGTGGAAGGTCCCGCCGGATGGACCGAAGCCCGCCGCGAAGCGTTTCTCGCGTTCCACCGCCGGCGATCGCTCAGTCCGGACACCGCCATCGAGACGACGTGGGTCGTGGAAGTCGACGGCCGGGTCTGCGGAGCGGCCCGGCTGCGCCCCGTATCCGGACGGGCCGCACTGGAGGTCGAGGCCGGAGTGTGGCTCGGCCGCTCGGCGCGCGGACGCGGAATCGGCCGCAAGGTGACCGCGGTCCTGCTGGACGCGGCCCGCGACGGCGGAGCGGCGAAGTTCGTCGCGACGACCACTGTGGACAACGCGGCGGCCCAGCGCCTGCTGAGCGGAGCAGGCGCGGAACTGGACGTGCGCGGCACGGAGATCGACGCACACCTGGACTTCTGACTGCTCGGCTCGGTCCTGCGAGCGCCCCGAGGGGTTTTTCCGTCGGGCACCGGAATTCCCGCCCCCACCGCCGCGCGATTCGATGTCCGTGAGGGCCACCCTGAGGGAATCAGATTCCCTCAGGGTGGCCCTCACGGACGTTCGCACCGGCCACGGGCAGCTTCATGCGCTGCCCTCGCGGAGTTTTCGTCGCTCCCGCGGCGGGCTGGCGGGGTCCGTGAAGGGCTCATTGAGGGAATCAGGTTCCCCCAATGAGCCCTTCACGGACCTCAGCGGGAGGAGCACCCCGGCGCGTGTCGTCGGCCGGTGCCCGCAGCGCCCTGGCAAGCGCCGCTGCCACGAACCCACCGCACATCGCGCTACTGAGATAACCCCAATGTGGCATTGGGTGCGCTGAACGCAACCAATGCCGCATTGGGTGCGTCGCATGCACCCAATGCGGCATTGGGGCGCTCGCCGGTCGGGCAGGAGGTCAGTTGAGTTCCAGCTCCGGCGAGTACATGTCGAACCAGTGGTGCAGGTCCAGCGCCCGGTCCATGCCGACCCGCTGGGCCTGGCTGATCGCCGCCGGGTCCGTCGCCGCCGACTGTTGCAGCCATTCCCGGCTGACCATCTGGAACAGCGGGTTGTCCTTCTGCGCCAAGGCTTCCTTGACCTGCTCCTGCAGCGCGATCGCGTACCCCGGGTCCTGAGTGGACGGATACGGGCTCTTCACCCGGTCCCGCACCGACGCCGGCAGCACGTGCTTCGTCGCGTGCCGCAGCAGGCTCTTTTCCCGGCCGTCGTAGGTCTTGAGCGACCACGGCGTGTTGTAGACGTACTCGACGAGCCGGTGGTCGCAGAACGGCACGCGGACTTCCAGGCCGACCGCCATCGACATGCGGTCCTTGCGGTCGAGCAGCTGCCGCACGAAGCGGGTCAGGTGGAGGTTGCAGATGACCCGCATCCGCGATTCCCGCTCGGATTCGCCGTCCAGCAAGTCCACTTGGGACACCGCGGTGCGGTACTGGTCGTCGATGTAGGAATCCAGGTCGAGCTTCGCGGCGAGACCTGGTTCGAGCAGCGAAGCACGATCGTCCATCAGGCTGTTGCGGAACGCCAGCCACGGGAAGGTGTCCGCCTTCACCGCGGCCTCGTCGTGGAACCAGCGGTACCCGCCGAACACCTCGTCGGCCGATTCGCCGGACAGCGCGACCGTCGACTCCGCCCGGATCGCCTTGAACAGCAGGTACAGCGACGTGTCCATGTCGCCGAGACCCGTCGGGATGTCGCGGGCGCGCAGCACCTTGCGGCGCACCTCGGGGTCGCTCAGGTCGGCCGGGTTCAGCATCACGTCCTGGTGCGCGGAACCGACCAGCTTGGCGACGTCGCGGATGTAGGGCGAGTCGGGGGTGTCACGCATTTCGTCGGGCTTGAAGTTCTCCTCCTGCCCGAAGAAGTCGACCGAGAAGGTGCGCAGCTGCTCGCCTTCCTCGGCCAGCCGCGCGGCGGCGAGACCGGTGACCGCGCTCGAGTCGAGGCCGCCGGACAGCAGCACGCAGCGCGGGACGTCGGCGACCAGCTGGCGGTGGACGATGTCGGTCATCAGCTCGCGCACGCGCTCGACCGTCGTCTCCTGGTCGTCGGTGTGCTGCTTCGCATCGAGCTTCCAGTAGGTGCGGGTGTTGATGCCCTCCCGGGTCACTGTCACGACGGTGGCCGGGTCGACCTCGTACATGCCCTTCCACAGCGACCAGCCCGGACGCTTCGTGAAGCCCATCAGCTCGCGCAGGCCGTCGCTGTCGACCGCCTTGCGCGCCAACGGGTTCGCCAGGATCGCCTTCGGCTCGGAGCCGAACAGGACGCCGTCGCGGGTGGGGTAGTAGTAGAACGGCTTGATGCCCATCCGGTCGCGGATCATCACGAGCTTCTGGTCGCGCTCGTCCCAGATCGCGAACGCGTACATGCCGTTGAGGTGGTCGACGACCTCGGTGCCCCACTGCAGGTACCCGTGCAGCACGACCTCGGTGTCGCTGTCGGTCTCCCAGCGGTGGCCCAGTTTGGTGAGTTCTTCACGAAGTTCGGAGAAGTTGTACGCCTCGCCGCTGTAGACCATCGCGACCTCGCCGTTCGGGGTCTTGACGCTCATCGGCTGGCGTCCGCCCGGCAGGTCGATGATGGCGAGCCGGCGGTGACCGAGAGCGACCGAGCGGCGGACCCAGGTCCCGCGGTCGTCCGGTCCTCGGCAGGCCATGGTCTCGGTCATCGCGTCCGCGATCTCCTGCTGCCGCGTGAGATCCGTGTCGTAGGAAACCCAGCCCGCGATTCCGCACATACGAGCCCTCCCTGAACCTAGTTAGTTAGTTGATACAACTATTGGTTACTCAGGTGTAACACGGACCCCCGAACCTTGTCTGCCCGAATTGCACTCTCTGTCCTTGATCCGCTACCAGCTGTGCCGCAAGTCACCCACCAACTACGGACCGTCACGTGACCCCGCTGACCCGGATGGCGCTTGACGCAGTGGCCCGGGTCACCGGCCGTCAAGATCGCGTAAACGCCCCCAGGTCGCGGCGTCAAGGAGGCGTCAGACGCGGGTGCTCACCCTCCGCGACGACCGCACAGTGGCTCTCGACCGACGGTCGCCCGTGCCGGGTGACCCTTCCTGAGAGGTGCCTCGTGGCGGATTTGCTGTACGCCCTATTGCTCATCGGCGTTTTCGCGGTGCTCGCCGGTGTCCTGCGCGGGCTGGAGAAGCTGTGAGCGGCGCGGGCACCGTGGCCAACATCGTCGGCGGGCTGCTGGCGCTTGGCCTCCTCGGCTACCTGTTCGTCGCCCTCGTGAGGCCGGAGAAATTCTGAGATGAGTGACGTCGCGGCCGGTTTCCTGCAAGCCGGCGTGCTCCTGGTCGCCCTCGCGGTGGTCTACAAACCCCTCGGCGACTACCTCGCCCGCGTCTTCTCCACCGAGAAGCACCTGCGGATCGAGAGGACCCTGTACAAGATCGTGCGGGTCGACCCGAACACCGAACAGCACTGGAAGACCTACGCCTCGGGCGTGCTCGGCTTCTCGTTCGTCTCGGTGATCCTGCTGTACCTGCTGCAGCGCCTGCAGTCGATCCTGCCGTGGAACTTCGACCGCGGGCCGGTTTCGCCCGCCGTCGCGTTCAACACCGCGGTTTCCTTCGTGACCAACACGAACTGGCAGTCCTACACGCCCGAGTCGACCATGGGCCACTTCGTCCAGATGGCCGGGCTCACCGTGCAGAACTTCCTCTCCGCGGGCGTCGGGCTCGCCGTGGCGATCGCGGTGACGCGCGGGTTCGTCCGCTCGCGCACCGACCGGCTCGGCAACTTCTGGGTCGACCTGACCCGCGGCACGATCCGCGTGCTGGTGCCGATGGCGTTCGTGTTCGCGCTCGTCCTCGTCGCGCTCGGCGTCGTGCAGAGCCTGCGGTCCGGCGTCGCGGTGACGAACCCGGACGGTTCCGGCAGCACGATCGCGCTGGCCCCGGCGGCGAGCCAGGAAGCGATCAAGGAACTCGGCACGAACGGCGGCGGCATCTTCAACGCCAACTCCGCGCACCCGTTCGAGAACCCGAACGTCTGGACCAACGTCATCGAGATGTTCCTGATCCTCGTGATCCCGGTCTGCCTGACCCGCGCCTTCGGGCAGCTGGTCGGCAACCGCAAGCAGGGCTACGTCCTGCTGTCGGTGATGGCCGGTCTGTGGACGGCGATGCTCGCGGTGATCTGGACGTCCGAGGCGCGCACGAACAGCCCGGCGGCGCTGGCCGCGGGAGCGAATCTCGAGGGCAAGGAACAGCGGTTCGGCATCGGCGGCACGTCGCTGTTCGCCGACACCACCACCGGCACGTCGACCGGCGCGGTCAACGGCGCGCACGACAGCCTGTCCGGCCTCGGCGGTGGGGGCACGCTGCTGAACATGCTCTTCGGCGAGGTTTCGCCGGGCGGCGTCGGCACCGGGCTGTACGGGATTCTCGTCATGGCCGTGATCGCGATGTTCCTGGCCGGGCTGATGGTCGGGCGAACGCCGGAATACCTGGGCAAGAAGCTCGGCAAGCGCGAGGTCACCTGCGCGGCGATCTCGATGCTGGCGATGCCCACCGTGGTCCTGCTCGGCTCCGGAATCGCCTTGCTGCTGCCGGGCACCCGGGACGCGCTCGGCAACTCGGGCCCGCACGGGCTGTCGGAGGTCCTTTACGGCTACACGTCCGCGGGCAACAACAACGGCAGCGCGTTCGGCGGTCTCACCGCGACCAGCGACTGGTTCCAGGCGTCGCTTTCGGTGGCCATGCTGATCGGCCGGTTCGTGCCCATCGTCGCGGTGCTCTGCCTGGCGGGATCGCTTGCCTCGCAGAAGAAAGTTCCCGAGACCTCGGGCACGCTGCCCACCACCGGGCCGCTGTTCGGGACGTTGCTGACCGGCACTGTCGTCCTCGTCGCGGCCCTCACCTTCATCCCGGCGCTCGCGCTGGGGCCGATTGCAGAGGCATTGGCATGACCATCACCCAAGAGCGGACTCCGGAAGAGGAGACGCAGCACCACGTCGAAAACGCCGGACGCGTCGGCGCCGGGGTTTTCAGTCCGAAGCAGCTGTGGTCGTCCATGCCGGACGCGCTGCGCAAGCTGAATCCGCGCCACCAGCTCAAGAACCCGGTGATGTTCGTGGTGTGGGCCGGTTCGGTCCTGACCACCGTCTTCGCGGTCACCGACCCGAGCGTGTTCTCGATCCTCATCGCGGTGTGGCTGTGGTTCACCGTCGTGTTCGCGAACCTGGCCGAGGCCGTCGCCGAAGGACGCGGCAAAGCGCAGGCGGAATCGTTGCGGCGGACCAAAAAGGAGACCGTCGCGCGGCGGCTCACCGAGGACGGTTCCGAGGAGCAGGTGCCCGGGGTGGACCTGCGGGTCGGCGACCGCGTGGTGGTCGAGGCCGGGGAGGTGATCCCGGGCGACGGCGACGTCGTCGAAGGCATCGCCACGGTCGACGAGTCGGCCATCACCGGCGAGTCGGCCCCGGTGATCCGCGAGTCCGGCGGCGACCGTTCGGCGGTCACCGGCGGCACCACGGTGCTGAGCGACCGGATCGTCGTGCGGATCAGCACCAAGCCCGGCGAGTCCTTTGTGGACCGGATGATCGCGTTGGTGGAAGGCGCTTCCCGGCAGAAGACGCCGAACGAGATCGCGCTGACCATCCTGTTGTCGACGCTGACCATCATCTTCCTGCTCGCCGTCGTGGCGCTGCAGCCGATGGCGGCGTACTCCGGGAGCCAGCAGTCGGTGATCGTGCTGAGCGCGCTCCTGGTCTGCCTGATTCCGACCACGATCGGCGCGCTGCTGAGCGCGATCGGCATCGCCGGAATGGACCGGTTGGTGCAGCGCAACGTCCTCGCCACGTCCGGTCGAGCGGTCGAAGCCGCCGGCGACGTCTCGACGCTGCTGCTCGACAAGACCGGAACGATCACCTTCGGCAACCGGCGCGCGACCGAGCTGATCCCGGTCGGGAAGTCCACTATGGACGATCTGGCGCGCGCGGCCCGGCTGTCCAGCCTCGCCGACGGCACGCCGGAAGGGCGCAGCATCGTCGAGCTGATCGCCGAGCAGCACGGGCTTCCGGGCGCGGCGGACGACAGCGAGAAGCTCGCCGAGTTCGTTCCGTTCACCGCGCAGACCCGGATGAGCGGCGTGGACCTGGACGGCCGCGAGGTCCGCAAGGGCGCGACCTCGGCGGTGCGCCAGTGGGTGCGCGACCGCGGCGGCGACGTTCCGGACGAGACCGAACGCGTCGTGGACGAGATCAGCCAGCAGGGCGGAACCCCGCTGGTGGTCGCGGAAGCGGCGAACGGGACGGCGTTCGTGCGCGGGGTCATCCGGCTGTCGGACGTGGTGAAGCCGGGCATGAAGGAGCGGTTCGAGGAACTGCGCTCGATGGGCATCAAGACGGTGATGATCACCGGCGACAACCCGCTCACCGCACGCGCGATCGCCGAGGACGCGGGCGTCGACGACTATCTCGCCGAGGCCAAGCCCGAGGACAAGATGGCGCTCATCAAGAAGGAACAGGAGGGCGGGCGGCTCGTCGCGATGACCGGCGACGGCACGAACGACGCGCCCGCGCTCGCACAGTCGGACGTCGGTGTGGCGATGAACACCGGGACCATGGCGGCGAAAGAGGCCGGGAACATGGTCGACCTCGACTCGAACCCGACTAAGCTGATCGAGATCGTCGGCATCGGCAAACAGCTGCTGATCACCCGCGGCGCGCTCACCACGTTCAGCGTGGCGAACGACCTGGCGAAGTACTTCGCCATCCTGCCCGCGATGTTCACCGGCATCTTCGCCCAGCTCGGCGCGCTCAACATCATGCACCTGGCGACGCCGAAGTCGGCGATCCTCTCCGCGGTGATCTTCAACGCGCTGATCATCGTCGCGCTGATCCCGCTCGCCCTGCGCGGCGTGCGGTACCGGCCGTCGTCGGCGTCCGCGCTGCTGCGCCGCAACCTGCTCGTCTACGGCCTCGGCGGGATCGTCAGCCCGTTCCTCGGGATCTGGGTGATCGACCTGATCGTGCGCCACATTCCAGGGATTGGCTGACATGAACGTCTTGCTCAAGCAGACCTGGGCGGGCCTGCGCCTGCTCCTCGCGATGACCGTGCTGCTCGGCGTCGTCTACCCGCTCGGCGTGTGGGCGGTGTCCCGCATCCCCGGCCTCCAAGGGCACGCGGAGGGTTCGGTGGTGACGCTGCACGGCCAGGCCGTCGGCTCGTCGCTGATCGGGATCGACCCGGTCGCCGCGGACCCGGCGCGCGACCCGTGGTTCCACAACCGGCCCTCGGCCGGTTCGAAGGACGTGCTCGGGCCGGGCGACCCGTCGACGTCGGGGCCGTCCAACAAGGGGCCGTACAACGAGGATCTGACCAAAGCCATCGCGCAGCGGCGGGCGCTGATCGCCCAACGCGAGGGCGTCACCCCGGCGGAGGTGCCCGCGGACGCGGTGACCGCTTCGGGCTCGGGCCTCGACCCGGCGATCAGCGTCGCGTACGCCGATCTCCAGGTGCTTCGCGTGGCCCGCAACACCGGGTTGAGCGAGGAGAAGGTGCGGCAGCTGGTCGCGGACAACACGAGCGGCAACGGGATCGGGGTGCCGGGCGTGAATGTGCTCCGGCTCAACCTTGCCGTGCATTCGGCCGCTCCTGGCGCACACTGACACAGTGAGCACCCCTGACACACCCCCGAAGCCGCGCCGAGGAGAACTGCGCATCTACCTCGGCGCGGCTCCGGGCGTCGGCAAGACCTTCGCCATGCTCGGCGAAGCCCGCCGTCGGCTGGACCGCGGCACGGACGTGGTCGTCGGCCTGGTCGAAACGCACGGCCGCGAGAAGACCGCCGACCTGCTCGACGGGCTGGAAGTCGTGCCTCGGCGCACGGTCAGCCATCGCGGGCACGAGTTCGCCGAGATGGACCTCGACGCGGTGCTCGCCCGCGCGCCCGAGGTCGTCGTCGTGGACGAGCTGGCGCACACGAACGTGCCCGGCGGACGGCACGAGAAGCGCTGGCAGGACATCGACGAGCTGCTCGACGCGGGCATCGACGTGTTGTCCACGGTCAACGTCCAGCACCTGCAGAGCCTCAACGACGTCGTCGAGCGCATCACCGGCGTCACCCAGCAGGAAACCGTGCCGGACGAGGTCGTGCGCCGCGCGGAGCAGTTGGAGCTGGTGGACATCACGCCGGAGGCGCTGCGGCGGCGGCTCGCACACGGCAACGTCTACCCGGCCGAGCGCATCGACGCCGCGCTGGGCAACTACTTCCGGCCCGGCAACCTCACCGCTTTGCGCGAGCTGGCGCTGCTGTGGGTGGCCGACCAGGTCGACGTCGCGCTGCAGCGTTATCGCGCCGAGCAGAAGATCACCGATACGTGGGAAACGCGCGAACGGGTGGTCGTGTCGATCACCGGCGGTCCGGAAAGCGAGACGCTGATCCGGCGCGCCAGCCGGATCGCCACCCGGGCGGGCGCGGAACTGCAGGTCGTGCACATCCTGCGCGGCGACGGCCTGGCCGGGCTCGGGCCGACCGCGATGGCCCGCTGCCGCACGCTGGCCGAGGAGGTCGGCGCGACCTTTCACGCGGTGGTCGGCGACGACGTGCCGACGGCGCTGCTCGATTTCGCGCGGGGGGTCAACGCGACTCAGCTCGTTATCGGCACCTCGCGGCGGTCCCGGATCGCGCGGCTTTTCGACCAGGGGATCGGCGCGACCGTGGTGCAGCAGTCCGGGCCGATCGACGTGCACATGGTCACGCACTCCTACGCCGGCGGACGGCTGCGGGCGCGGCTGGGCACGAGCCCGCTCGCGCCGTCGCGGCTCGTGCTGGGCTGGGTGCTGAGCATCGTGGCACCGGTCATCGCGACCGGTCTCGGCGTGCTGCTGCGCGACGCGGTCGAGTTCTCCACCGATGTGATCCTTTACGTGCTGGCCACCGTCATCGTCGCGCTGGTGGGTGGGCTCGGTCCGGCGCTGGTGGCTGCGATTTTCGGGGCCGGGCTGCTGAATTTCTTCTTCACGCCGCCGCTGTACACGCTGAATGTGCACAGTCCGCAGAATGTCGTGACGCTGATCGTGATGATCGTGGTGGCGGTGATGGTGGCGCTGGTCGTCGCTTCCGCCGCCCGGCGGGGCGTGGCGGCGGCGCGGGCTCGCACGGAGGCGTCGTTGTTGGCGTCTTATGCGCGAACGGTGTTGACCAATCCGAACCCGATCGAGCGGTTGCTGGAGAAGGTACGAGAGAACTTCGGTCTCACTTCCGTGACGCTGCTGGAGAAACGCAATGGCAAGTGGGACAAGGTCGCGCTGTCCGGCGGCGAGCCGTGTGCGGATCCGGATGAGGCCGATGTGGACATTGCGGTGACCGCTGACGTCCACCTGACATTGCGCGGTCGCGCATTGCCCGCGGCGGACCGTCGGGTGCTCGAAGCCGTTGCGGGACAAGCGTTGCTCGCTTTGCGGCAGCAGCGAATGGCAGCGGCTGCGGCGGCCGCCGAACGCAAGGCCGAGGCGACCGAGTTGCGCACGACGTTGCTGTCCGCGGTCGGACATGACCTGCGGACGCCGCTCACGTCCATCAAGGCGGCGATCGGCAGCCTGCGCGCGCCGGATCTTTCGCTGTCCGATGAGGACACTGAGGAACTGATGGAAGCGGTGGAGCTTTCCGCGGACCGGCTCGCCGGGCTGATCGACAACCTCCTCGACTCCTCGCGGCTGGCGACCGGCGCGGTCACCCCGCACCTGCGGCCGGTCGGTTACGACGAAGTAGTCGCGCATGCACTGTCCAATGTGGACAATTCGCAGCAGGTGCAGGTATCGGTGGACGCGCGATTGCCTTCGGTGCAAGCGGATCCCGGCCTGCTGGAACGAGTGATCGCGAACGTGCTCGACAACGCTCTCCGACACGGCGGCGGCGACGTTTCCGCGCGGGCGAGCGCGCATTCGGAGTTTGTGGAACTGCGGATCGTCGACCACGGAAAGGGCCTGCGGAAGGGGACCGCGGAGTCCGCGTTCGCGCCGTTCCAGCGGCTGGGCGGCGACCGGGACTCGACGCCGGGCGTCGGGCTCGGATTGTCGGTCGCGAAGGGGTTCACCGAGGCGATGGGCGGTACCGTTCGCGCGGAGGACACACCTGGTGGAGGGTTGACGGTGGTGATCTCGCTGCCGGCCTGTACCGGCCGGGAACTCGTGGAAGCCGAACCGGCGGAGGAGGGGGTGGCGCGATGACTGCCGATCCAGCGGCGACGGTGCTGGTCGTCGACGATGAACCGCAGATCGTGCGTGCGTTGCGGATCAACCTCAACGCACGCGGGTACAAGGTGATCACCGCACACGACGGCACCGCTGCGCTGAAAGCGGTCGCCGAAACGAAACCCGACGTAGTGGTGCTCGATCTCGGCCTGCCTGATCTCGACGGCACCGAGGTGATCGCAGGCCTGCGCGGCTGGACGACGGTGCCGATCATCGTGCTGTCCGCGCGCGGTGATTCGGCGGACAAGGTCCAGGCACTGGACGCCGGTGCGGACGATTACGTCACCAAACCGTTCGGCATGGACGAACTCCTGGCCCGCCTGCGAGCCGCGGTCCGCCGCTCGTCGGTCGGCGGCACGGACGGCGCGGAAGCGGTGGTGGACACCGGCTCGTTCACGATCGACCTGGCGGCGAAGAAGGTGCTGCGCGAGGGACGCGAGGTGCACCTGACCAAGACGGAATGGGGAGTGCTGGAACTGCTGGTCCGCAACCGCGGCCGGCTGGTGGCGCAGAAACAGCTGCTGCACGAGGTGTGGGGCCCGTCGTATGAGACGGAATCCCATTATCTGCGGGTGTATCTGGCGCAATTGCGGCGGAAGCTGGAGCCGGAGCCTTCACGGCCGCGGCATCTGCTCACCGAACCTGGGATGGGGTACCGCTTCGAGGCCTGAGCTGCCAGAAAAGCCGTGAGGGGAACCCTGAGGGAATCAGATTCCCTCAGGGTTCCCCTCACGTACTTCAGCGGCTGGTGGAACTCGTCGGGTTGGTGTCCGAAGTGGACGCGCTCGGCGACGAGGACGACGACGGCTGGCCGCCGGTCGAACTGCTGCCAGAGCTGGGCGGCGGGCTGTCCGGAGGCGACGAGGGGGTGCTCGGCGGGGTGGACGGCGTCGTCGAGGCCGTGGAGCTGGTCGGCGGTTTCGGCGTCGTCGGGTGGCTGGTCGGCGGGTCGCTGCGGTCCGACGTCGTGCCCGGCACCGGTTGCCCGCCACCCGGCTGTCCGCCAGGCTGACCGGCGTTCGGCGGAGGAGTGATCACGCTCGTCGTCGGCTTCCCGTCCGGGCCCACGGCCACCACCGTGGTCGGGGTCGGCGGGGAGGTCTGGCCGGGGGTCGGCGAGCCGGGGACGGTCATCGGGCCGCCGGGGACGGCGTTGCCCGGCACGACTACCTGGGAGCTGCCCTGCAGTCCGCCCTGGCCGCCGCCGGTGGTGTTCGTCGCGGTGTCGGTGACCGAGCCGGGGCCGGCGAGTTCGGCGACCGCGGCGAAGGCCGTCGCGACCACGAGGCCGCTGACGCCCAGGATCGCGTAGCCGGAGCGGCTCAGCCTCCCGCTCGCGCCCTTCGGCGGAGCGGTGGGGGCAGCGCTCACCGCGATCTCGGGCGACGCTGAGCTTGGTTCAGGCCCGTCGGGACGGGACATGCAGGCTCCTTAGAAGGGGTCAACGCTCAAGTCGAGGGGCGGCAACGGGGGAGCGGGGCTCCGGCCCCGGATGCCAGGCGGGAGGTTATCACTGCTCAGCACCCGTTCGCGCGACCGAGGGACGGGGCCGTCACCGTCCGCAGCCGGGGGTGTGCGGCAGGATGGGGCCGGTGAACGAGCAGGAATCGCCCGTCCGGCTGGCCGCCTGGGTGCACGGGCAGGTGCAGGGTGTCGGTTTTCGCTGGTGGACCCGGAGCCGGGCGCTGGAACTCGGGCTGACCGGATTCGCCAGGAATCTCCCGGACGGCCGTGTCGAGGTGGTCGCGGAGGGTAGCCGGGACAACTGTGCGCAATTGCTGAGCGCGCTGCGCTCCGGAACCTCACCCGGAAGAGTGGATCAGGTAGTTGAACGCTGGACCGCTGCCAAGGGCGGGCTGGAGGGCTTCGCCGAACGCTGAGGCGGGTGGGGCGGCTGCGGCTGACGGGGTGCTTGGGGTTGCCGGGGCGGTCGGTCCTGTGCTAGGCGCGCCCGGGCGGCCCGGCCTCCCACGGCGCCGGAGAACCCCCGGGTAGCCTGTCCCGAACCGGGGGAACCGGTAGCCATCCAGTACCCGTGGCCAAGAGGGGTCGGCAGCACGTGCACCTGAAAAGCCTGACGCTCAAGGGCTTCAAGTCCTTCGCCTCGGCGACCACGCTGCGCTTCGAACCCGGCATCACCTGCGTGGTCGGCCCGAACGGCTCCGGAAAGTCGAACGTCCTCGACGCGCTGCGCTGGGTCATGGGCACCCAGGGCGCGAAGGACCTGCGCGGCGGCAAGATGGAAGACGTCATCTTCGCCGGCACCGCGGGACGCGCCCCGCTCGGCCGCGCCGAGGTCACGCTCACCATCGACAACGCCGACGGCGCGCTGCCGATCGAGTACGCCGAGGTCTCCATCACCCGCCGGATGTTCCGCGACGGCGCGAGCGAGTACGAGATCAACGGCGACCGATGCCGGCTGATGGACGTCCAGGAACTGCTGTCGGACTCCGGCATCGGCCGCGAGATGCACGTCATCGTCGGGCAGGGCCAGCTGTCGGCGATCCTGGAATCCAAGCCCGAGGAGCGGCGCGCGTTCATCGAGGAGGCCGCGGGCGTCCTCAAGCACCGCAAGCGCAAAGAGCAGACCCTGCGCAAGCTCAACAACATGCAGGGCAACCTCGACCGGCTCACCGACCTCACCACCGAACTGCGCCGCCAGCTCAAACCGCTGGGCAAACAGGCCGAGATCGCCCGCAAGGCCCAGTCGGTGCAGTCCGACCTGCGCGACGCCCGGCTCCGGCTGCTCGCCGACGACCTGGTCACCCAGCGCGAGTCCATCCAGCGGGACGAAGCCGACGAGCGCACCGCCCGCCAGCGCCGCGCCGAGGTCGAGCAGGCGTTGGAAATCGTGTCCGCGGAAGAAACCGAGCTGGAGGCTTCGCTCGCCGAGGACGCGCCGCGGCTGCAGATCGCGCAGGAGACTTGGTACAAGCTGTCCGCGCTCACCGAGCGGTTGCGCGGCACCGTACGGCTGGCCGTCGAACGGCAGCGGCACCTTTCTTCCGACGTCTCCGCGCCCACCGGCGGCCGTGACCCGGAGGAACTGCTCGCCGAGGCGGAACAGGCCGCCGAGCGCGAGCAGGAGCTGACCGAAGCGGTCATGGAGGCCCGCGAACTTCTCGCGGAAACCGTGCTGCGCCGGGAAGATCTCGAACAGCGGGTGCAGGCCGCGGAGCGCGCGCACTGGGCCGCGGTCCGGGCGATCGCCGACCGTCGCGAGGGCATGGCGAAGCTGACCGGTCAGGTCGAAGCGTTGCGCAGCAAGAACGGCGCGACCGCGGAAGAGGTCGACCGGCTCACCGTCGGGCTGCAGGAAGCGGCCGAGCGCGCGGAAATCGCGGTCGAGGAGCTGGAAGAAGCCAAAGCCGTTGGCGGCACGGAGGAATCCGACGACGCCGAGCTGCAGCAGCGCCACGACCGCGCGGTGGAGGCGAACAACGCCGCCAAGGCTCGCGTCGAAGAACTGGTGAAGGCCGAGCGCGGTTCCGAGCGCGAGATCGCGTCGGAGAAGGCCCGCGTCGAGGCCCTGTCGATGGGGCTCAAGCGCAAGGACGGCGCGGGTGCGCTGCTCGGCGCGTCCGCGGAATTGCCGGGCCTGCTCGGTTCGGTCGCCGCGTTGCTGACCGTGCAGCCGGGGCACGAGGTCGCGCTGGCCGCCGCGCTCGGACCGGTGGCCGACGCGGTCGCGGTGTCCGGCGGCGAGAACGCGCTGTCCGCGCTGAAGTACTTGAAGGAAACCGATTCCGGCCGCGCCGGGATCGTGCCTGCCGGTGCTGGGTCCACTGTGGACATCAGCTCGTGGCCGCCGCTGCCCGAGGGCGCCCGCTGGGCTCGCGAGGTCGTCAGCGCGCCGGAGCAGCTGCGTCCCGCGGTCGAGAAGGCGCTGGACCGGCTCGCGCTGGTGCCGGATCTGGAAAGCGCGCGCCAGCTCGTGGCGCAGCACCCGCAGGTGCGGGCGGTCACCGCCGAGGGCGATGTCTTCGGGGCCGACTGGATCGCCGGTGGTTCCGCCGCTCGTGAGAGCGTGATCGAGGTCCAGGCAGCGGTCGACGAGGCGCAGGAACGCTTGCGTACGGCCGAACGCGCGCTGGAGCAGTACTCCGCCGAACTGGAAGGCGCACGCGCCGAGCAGCGGTCCCGGCGCGAAGAGGTCGGGCAGGCGAAGGACGCGCTGGGCGAAGCCAAGGTGCGCAAGGCCCGTTCCTCAGAGCGGCTCAACCGGTTGCAGCAGGCGGCGCGGTCCGCGCAGGCCGAGGTCGAACGGCTGACCCAGCAGCGCGCGAAGGTCGAGCAGAGCCGCGAGCAGGCCCTGGAACAGTTGGCAGAGCTGGAAGAACGCCTCGCCGCGGTCGCCGAGCAGCCGGTCGAAGACGACCCGGACACGGCCGAGCGCGACGAAGCCGCCGAGCAGCTTGCCGTGGTGCGGCAGGAAGAAGTCGAAGCGCGGCTCGCGCAGCGCACCGCCGAGGAACGCGCGCGCAGCATCGCCGGGCGCGCGGAATCGTTGCGCCGCGCGGCCTATGCCGAGCAGCAGGCCCGCGAGCGCGCGGCCAAGGCCCGGGAAGCGCGCGAGCGTGGCGCGGAAATCGCGAACGCGGTCGTCAACGCCGGTGAATTCGCGCTGGAGCGGATCGAGCTGTCCGTGCAGCGCGCGGCCGCCGAGCGAGACGAAGCCCAAGCACAGCGCCAAACCCGCGAAACCGCGCTCACCGCGGTTCGCGCGAAGGTGCGCGAGCTGTCCGGCGAACTCGAGAAGCTGACCGACGCCGTCCACCGCGACGAGGTGCTGCGCGCCGAGCAGAAGCTGCGGCTGGAAACGCTGGAAGCGAAGATCGCCGAGGACTTCGGCATCGGGCTGGCGGACCTGGTCGAGGAGTACGGGCCGAACGTGCCGGTGCCGCCGAGCGCGGGCGAGATGGCCGAGTACGAGGCGGCCAAGGAGCGCGGCGAGGACGTCACCCCGCCGCCGCCGATGCCGTACGACCGCGACACCCAGGCCCGCCGCGCCAAGCGCGCGGAGAAGGACCTGACCCTGCTGGGCAAGGTGAACCCGCTGGCGCTGGAGGAATTCGCGGCGCTGGAGGAGCGGTACAAGTTCCTCTCCACCCAGCTGGAAGACCTCAAGGACACCCGCAAGGACCTCGAGGCCGTCATCAAGCAGGTCGACGAGAAGATCCTGGAGGTCTTCACCTCGGCCTACGCCGACGTGGCGCGCGAGTTCGAGACCGTCTTCGGCGTGCTGTTCCCCGGCGGCGAGGGCCGGATGGTGCTCACCGAGCCGAACGACCTGCTCGCCACCGGCGTCGACGTCGAGGCGCGCCCGCCGGGCAAGAAGGTCAAGCGGCTGTCGCTGCTGTCCGGTGGCGAAAAGTCGCTGGTGGCGGTCGGCATGCTGGTGGCGATCTTCCGCGCCCGCCCTTCGCCCTTCTACGTGATGGACGAGGTCGAGGCGGCGCTGGACGACACCAACATGCGCCGGCTGATCGGCCTGCTGGAGCAGTTGCGCGATTCGTCGCAGCTGATCATCATCACGCACCAGAAGCCGACGATGGAGATCGCCGACGCGCTGTACGGCGTGAGCATGCAGGGCGACGGCATCACCAAGGTGATCTCGCAGCGGCTGCGCACCGCGGAAGAGGAACCCGTCCCGGCTTCCTGAGCGGGGTTGCGCCGTTCAGCCGATCCTGCCCGAACGGGCAGGCCTTGCCGGACAGCCGTCCGATCGGCCAACTGCTGCCGGATCCGTGCGTCTTCAGGGGTGTTCGCAAGCACCACATCCTGGAGGGGATTCGACAATGCGCACCATCGTGGCCCGCACCCTGATTTCCGGTTCGCTGCTCGGCGCCGCCCTCGCGGTCGCCGCGTGCGGCAGCGGCTCGCCGACCGGGCAGGCCGCAGCCGCGCCGACTGCGCTCTCGGCCGCGCCGACCGCTTCCTCCGTGGCCGCACCGACTTCTTCCGCGACGCCCACGCCGTCCGCTCAGGCCCCGGCGCACCAGAGCAAGCCCAAGCCGCACTCGAGCCCGGCCAAGGAGCAGCCCGGCGACCGCTTGCCGGGCAAGGGAGAACTCGGCAACGGCGCGGACTGCGGCCCCATCGACGGCCCCGGCGGCAAGGTCGACGTGGTGACCGAGGCGATGCCCGCCGGAACCGTCGGCTGCACCGAAGCGATCAACGTGATGTCCGACTATCTGGCCCAGGCGCCGACCAAGGCGGAGGGCACCGGGCGTTTCCTCGACGTCGACGGCTGGAACTGCGGATACGACGGCGGAAACGGCGGCAGCAAGCAGATTTTCTGCGGCAGCAAGGGTCTTTCGTTCCACGGCAAGGCCGTGTGAGCGCGGCACTTTTCTCTCGCGCCCCGGGTACGAACGGGTAGAAGCGGGCGCCGCGGCTGTCCGCTCGCCGTCCGGGGCTGGCACGGTCGGTCTTGTCCGGCGGCGCGGTTGAGCCGGGCGCACCTTCAAGGCAGCACTGGGAGAAAGGTTCCACAGCGATCATGCCTTCACTCGTCAAGAGACTCGCGCTCGGCGGCGCCGCGGCGCTCGCGCTGGCCGTCACCGTTCCGGCCGGTCAGGCGTTCGCCATCGACCGGGTCGCGTGCAACGGCCGCACCGACTTCGTCCAGCTGCGCCTCGCGGGCGGAAGCCCGTGGGACGGCAGCGATGTCGCCTGCTTCGCCAACAGCGGCGCGACGTACGTGGACCTGGGCGGCGTCACCCGGGTCGACTCCGGCAACAACTCGGTCACCCTGTACTGGGACGGCGGCCGGACCGACCTCGGGCGCTGGCAGGGCGGCGACCTGAACTTCGTGCACGTGCGGCAGGTCGTGATCCACTAAGCGATTCCGCCGGCGGCCCGGCTTTCCCGCATCGAGGGGAGGCCGGGCCGTTCGCTGTCACACTGCCGACCCGGCGTTGGCCCCATAGAGTGAATCCGGCCGAACGGCGGCCGAGAGCCGGGGAGGTACTTCTTCATGCGCGCGATGGTGCCCAAAGCCGTTGTCACGGCGTCGATTCTCGCGTTCGGCGCCCTGCTCTCGGCTTGCGGCGAGAGCAGCGACCCGGCGGCCGCCGTCTCGTCCCCGCCGTCGGTCGCGCTCACTGTCACGTCCGTGCCGGCGAGCCCCCTGCCGAGCAGCAAAGCAGCGCCGTCGAGCAAGACGCACAGCCCGGGCGAATCCCAGGACAGCAGCTCGGACGCCGGGGAAACGGTCGGCCCTCCGGTCGACTGCGGCCCGATCGACGCGCCCCACGGCAAGGTCGGCCTGGCCGCCGCCGAGACCAAGGCCGGTCGCCCTGGCTGCACCGAGGCGATCAACGTGATCACCCAGTACTTCGAGGACGCGCCGAAAAAGGCCGAGGGCACCGCGCACGTGCTGAACGTGAACGGCTGGCGGTGCATGGCCGACACCGGCGCGCAGGGCAGCGGCCGGATCGGCTGCGACAAGGACGGCATGGTCTTCTACACGCAGCCGTAAAACGCGCTCTCGCCGGGCTCCCGAGGGAACCCGGCGAGAGAAAAGCCCTTGCTAAGCAGGGGTTTCCGCGGGCTCCTCGACCTGCTCGACGTTCGGGTCGGCACCGCGCCGCCGCAGCGACAGCAGCCCGCCCACGATCAGCGTGATCAGCACGCCGGCGAAGGTGTACCAATACGTCGCCAGCGGCACGAGCGTCTTCGTCGCCGCGCCGAACTGGATGTGCACCTCGGTGGTCGCCTTGTCGAATTTCACGAACAGGATCAGGAACGCCATCCCGACCACCGAGCAGGCGAACGCGATCACCGCGTCGGACTGGCGGGCCTTGCGCACGAGCAGGCCGAGGAAGAACGACCCGAGCAGCGCGCCGTAGGTGTAGCCGACGATCCCGAGGCCCTGCTGGATCACCGGGTCCTTCGAGTTGGTGAACATCGAGGCGAACACCGCGAACACGGCCGCCCAGATGAGTGTCCACATGCGACCGTGCCGGAGCAGTTTGGCGTCCTCGATCGATTTGTGCGTGAACCGTTGGTAGAGGTCGGCGATCGTGGAGGTGGACAGCGCGTTGAGCGCGGACGCGAGCGCGCCCATGGTCGAGGCGAGGATGCCGGCGATCAAGAGCCCGGCGAGGCCGACCGGAAGGTCGTTGACGATGAAGTTGGAGAACACGTCGTCGCCGGACATCTTCCCGGCCGCGACCGCGGTGGCCGTCGCGCCGGTCTTGCCGCCGGTGTAGACCCACAGCATCGCGCCGACGAGCAGGAACAGCGCGAACTGGATGAACACCACGATGGACGAGCCGATCAGCGCGCGCTGGCCGTCGCGCAGGTTCCGGCAGGAGAGCAGGCGGCCGACGATCAGCTGGTCCGCGCCGTGCGAAGCCATCGACAGGAACGCGCCGCCGACTACCGCGCAGAGGAACGCGTACGGGTTGGTGAGCAGGTTCGACGCGAAGTCGGTGAGCTGGAACCGGCCCTGGCTCGAAGCGATCTGCGTCCAGCCGGACGGCAGCTTCGTGGACAGGAAGATCACCGCGCCGATCGCGCCGAGGATGTAGAGCGACCACTGGATGACGTCCACCCAGATCACCGACTTGATGCCGCCGACGAACGCGTAGACCACGGTCAGCGCGGTCAGCAGCACGACGATGTGCCAGTACTCGGTGTGGATGCCGTAGTGGCCGAGGATCGCCTTGATCGGGATCGCCCCGGCGAACAGCCGCAGCCCCTCGGCGAGCAGCCGCGTCACCACGAAGGTGACCGACGCGGTGCCCTGCAGCCCGCGGCCGAAGCGGCGGCCGAGGAATTCGTACGCGCTCACGTAGTTGCCCCGGAAGTAGCGCGGCAGCAGCACGAACGCGGCGATCACGCGGCCGATGATGTAGCCGAACGCGACTTCGAGGAACAGGAAGGCGCTGCCGAACACGAGCCCGGGCGTCGAGATGACGGTGAGCGTGGACGTCTCGGTGGCGACCACCGAGAGCGTGACCGCCCACCAGGGCATGCTGCGCTCGCCGACGAAGTAGTCGTTCGCGGACTTCTGTCTGCGTCCGACCAGCACGCCGATGACCGGCATCGCCGCGAGGTACACGATGACGATCACCAGATCGACTGGATTCATGGGGTTCTCCTACCGTGGTTGCCCGGATTCCGCGACCCGGAGCCGGGTCGCGGCGCCCCCCAGCGGGGCGGGGAGATTCAGGGGCGCCGCACCCGGCGTCAGCGCGCCGAGCAGGCGGGGACCGCTCGCGCCGGTGGCCGAGGGCAGCGTCGCCGGGACGCCGCACCAGCTCAGCCAGCCGAGCAGCGCGGTCAAGTAGGCCTCTTTGCCGGAGCCGGGGAGGCCGAGGTCGTCGCTGGTGCGGAGCGCGCCTTCGGGAAGATGCCGCGCAAGCGCCGCCATGGTCGCCGGGTTCGCGACGCCGCCGCCGGACGCGACAACGGTCGCGACGTCGTGCCGCCGGAATTCCGCGGCGACCGTCGCGGCGGTCAGTTCGGTGAGCGTCGCCAGCAGATCCTCCGCGGACAACGACGGCAGGCCGGACAGGGCTGCGTTCAGGTATCCGCCGTGGAAGTGCTCTTTGCCAGTGGATTTCGGGGGAGGGGCGGCGAAATAGGGGTCGGCGAGCAGCCGATCGAGCAGGTCTTTCCGGACCGAGCCGGCGAGCGCGAGGCGTCCGTCGACGTCGGCGGACAGCTTGCCGTCGCTGACGTGGGCGGCGGCGAGATCGAGCAGCGCGTTGGCCGGGCCGGTGTCGTAGGCGAGCACCTTGTCGGACTGCGTGACCACGGTGATGTTCGCGATGCCGCCGAGGTTGAGCGCGGCCACCGGACGTCCGGTCTCCTCGGCGAGGCCGCGCAGCCACATCGCGTCGAGCGTGCTGGCCAGCGGCGCGCCCTGACCGCCCGCGGTGATGTCGCGGATGCGGAGGTCGGCGATCACCGGCACGCCGGTGCGCTCGGCGATCCACGCCGGCTGGCCGAGCTGGAGCGTGCCGAGCGCGACGCCGTTTTCGACCCAGTGGTAGACGGTCTGGCCGAGCGAGGCGATCACGTCCACCGGCCCGTACGCGGCGATCCCGCGCGCGGCCGCGTCCGCGAACGCCTGGCCGACCCGGGTGTCGAGGACGGTCAGCTGCCGCGCGCTGCTCGGCCGCGGCGGGAACGCGTCGAGGAGGTCCGCGCGGAGGTCGGCGGGATACGGCACGTCGAGTTCGCCGAGCGGGGTGAGGACGACGGTCCCGTCGTCTTCGCGGATTTCGGCGACCGCGACGTCGATCCCGTCCACGGACGTGCCCGACAGCAGCCCGAGGACGCGGAAACAGTGGCCGGCGGGGGTGGTCATCCGATGTGGTCTAGTCAACGCGGAAGGGGTGGCGCAAGACGCTTCGTGGAGTCTTGGCCGAATCGGAACCGTTCGCGTTACTCGTTGGCCTCGCGGTGGGGTGTCCGGTGGCTTGTGCACGCGGATGACAGGATGGTGGCGTGTCGAGCACCTGGTTCTGGATCGTTGTCGTCGCCGTCGTCGTCCTGGTCGCCGTGCTGGTGTCCGGGCTGCTCATCGCGCGCAAGCGGCGGATCAGCATCGCCGAACAGCGCAAGGTCGAGGAGAAGCCGAAGGGCGGCGGGTATGCCGCGTCCGGCGGGATCTCCTTCGCGTCCGGCGGAACGGCCGTCGAGGCGAAACCCGAGCCTGCTCCTTCTCCGGAGCCTGAGCCGGGGCCTTCGCCCGAGCCGGTGGTCGAGCACCCCGTCGAGGACCGGCCGGAAGTCGACGGCCAGCCCGCGGTCGGCGACGACGCCGCGGTCCCGCGCGACTCCGACCAGCGCACGGTGCGCGACGTCAAGCTCCCCGAGCCGGTCGAGGAAGAAGCTCCCGAAGCGGTCGTGCCGGGAACGGTCGAGCCGATCGAGGAGATCGAGTCCCCGACCGGCCGCCTCGAGCGGCTGCGCGGCCGCCTGTCGAAGTCCCGCTCGGTGTTCGGGCAGAGCCTGCTGGGCCTCCTCGGCGGCGGCGACCTGGACGAGGACTCGTGGCAGGACGTCGAAGACACGCTGCTCATGGCAGACCTCGGCGCCGCCACGACGACCCAGATCGTGGACCGCCTGCGCGACGAACTGAACCGCCGCGCGGTGCGCACGTCGGACGAAGCCCGCGAACTGCTGCACGAGGTGCTGACCGCGGCGCTGTCCACGGACGCCGAGCGCTCCGTCCGGGCCCTCCCGCACGAGGTAGACGGCAAGAAGCAGCCCGCGGTCGTGCTGGTGGCGGGCGTGAACGGCACCGGCAAGACCACGACGACCGGCAAACTCGCGCGAGTGCTGGTGGCGCAGGGCGGCACCGTGGTGCTGGGCGCGGCCGACACGTTCCGCGCCGCGGCCGCCGACCAGCTCCAGACGTGGGGCGAACGCGTGGGCGCCTCGGTGGTGCGCGGCAAGGAAGGCGCAGACCCGGCGGCAGTCGCGTTCGACGCGGTCAAGCAGGGCATCAGCGAAGGCGTGGACACAGTCCTGGTCGACACCGCGGGCCGCCTCCACACGAAGACCGGCCTGATGGACGAACTCGGCAAGGTGAAGCGAGTCGTGGAAAAGCAGGCGCGGGTGGACGAGGTCCTGCTCGTGCTGGACGCGACGACCGGACAGAACGGGCTCGCGCAGGCCCGGGTGTTCGCCGAGGTCATCGACGTGACGGGCATCGTCCTGACCAAACTGGACGGCACCGCCAAGGGCGGGATCGTGTTCCAGGTCCAGAAGGAACTGGGAGTGCCGGTGAAGCTGGTGGGGCTGGGCGAGGGGCCGGATGATCTGGCGCCGTTCGAGCCCGGTGCGTTTGTGGACGCTTTGCTGGGCTGATTCGCCTGGCTGGGTGAATACGGGCTAAAGCGGACATCTCTCGCGGGGCTGCCTGCCACGGTGGGCGGCGGCACGCTGCGCGGGACGGCCCGCTCGGTTCAACCAGCCCTAGGAGAACCTCCATGCACCCTCGGATTCGCCCTGTCCTGCTCGCCGCCTGCGTGCTGGTTCTCGCCGGTTGTTCCGCGCACGTGAGCGTCGGCAAGGAGGTCTCCAAGGAGAACTTCGAAAAGGGCATCTCCGACGCTCTCCAGCAGTCCATCGGCAAGCGGCCGGACACCGTCGCCTGCCCGGGGCCGATCAAGGCCGTCGAGGGGGAGTCGATGCGCTGCGTCCTCACCGCGGGTGGACAGAAAGTCGGGCTCACCGCGAAAATCGGCGCGGTGAACGGCACCGAGGTGAAGTACGACGTCCAGGTCGATCAGAAACCCATGCAGTGACCCGGGTAACCCTCCGCCAGCTCACCGAAGCCGACCGGTCGCGAGTGCGCGAGATCCTCTCTGCCCCGGAAGTTTCGCAGTGGTGGGGCGATCCCGACGAGGAAACCGACGGGCTTCTCGCCAAGGACGAAGAACACGCGTACGCCATCGAGCACAACGGCCAGACCGTCGGCATCATCCAGAGCTGGGAAGAAACCACCCCCCGCTACCGGCACGCCGGGATCGACCTCGCTGTGCACCCTGGCCACTACGGGCTCGGGCTCGGCTCGGAGGCGATCCGGATCCTCGCCCAGCGTCTGTTCGACCAGGGGCACCACCGGATCACCATCGATCCGGCGGCGGCCAATCACCGTGCGATTCACGTCTACGAGAAGCTCGGTTTCCGCCGGGTCGGGATTCTCCGCGACTACGAGCAAGGGCCGGACGGAACCTGGCACGACGGTCTGCTGATGGACCTCCTCAAAGGCGAACTCAAGGGCGAACTCAAGTAACCGGCAGCTGCTGCGAAAGCCGGTCCGCCACCTTCTGCACCACCGGCGCGATGTGGCTCACCGCGTCGGCCGTCAGGCGGCCGGACGGGCCCGACACCGACACCGCGGCGGGCACCGGCGCGCCGGGGATCGCGACGGCGATGCAGCGCACGCCCAATTCCTGCTCCGCCTCGTCCAGCGCGTAACCCTGTCCGGCGATCTTCTTCAGCTCCACCGCCAGCGCGTCCGGATCGGTGAAGGTGTGCTCGGTGTACGCGGGCATCCCGGTGCGTTCCAGCAGCGCCGCGACCTCGTCGGCGGGCAGTTCCGCCAGCATCGCCTTTCCCACGCCGGTGCCGTGCGGCAGCAGGCGCCGGCCCACCTCGGTGAACATGCGCATCGAGTGCTTCGAGGGCACTTGTGCGACATACACCACCTCGTCGCGTTCCAGCACCGCCAGATTCGCCGTCTCGCCGACCTCCTCGACCAGTTCGACCAGCAGCGGCCGCGCCCACGCGCCGAACTGCATGCTGGCGTTCTCGCCGAGCCGGATCAGCCGGGCGCCCAGCGCGTAGTGCCGGTTGGTGTTCTGCCGGACGTAGCCCAGCGACACCAGCGTGCGGATCAGCCGGTGGATCGTCGGCATCGGCAGCCCGGACAGGGTCGCCAGCTCCGACAGGCTGGCCTCGCCGCCGGTGTCCGCCAGGTGCTCCAGCAGCTCGAACGCGCGCTGCAGGGACTGGACGCCGCCGTCTCGTCCGCTCTTCTCAGCCGCCACCAGTGGTCCTCCTCACAGACCCGATTGATGTTCCGCTATGCAGAAACTATAGTCCGTCAGGTAAAAACCGTAGGGACGTTATCCAAAGCACTACTCGGGGTGTTGCGCATGTCTGAGGTCCAGGTTCTCGGCGGGTCCGTCGAGCGTGGGGACGAGATTCTGACGCCGGAAGCCCTCGCTTTCGTAGCGGGCTTGCACGACGAGTACGCCGCGCGGCGCGACGAACTCCTCGTCGCGCGGGGCAAGCGGCGCGAGGAGGCCCGGACCACCGGCCGCCTCGATTTCCTCGCCGAGACCAAGGAGATCCGCGAGGGCGACTGGCAGGTCGCGGGCGCGCCGGAAGCGCTGCGCGACCGCCGCGTGGAGATCACCGGCCCGACCGATCGCAAGATGACCATCAACGCCCTCAACTCCGGCGCCAAGGTGTGGCTCGCCGACTTCGAGGACGCCAACACGCCGCACTGGGCGAACGTCGTGGGCGGCCAGGTCAACCTGTCCGACGCGATCCGCGGCACCATCACGCTCGACCAGAACGGCAAGCACTACGAGCTGAAGCCGGACGTCGAGCACGCCACCATCGTGGTCCGCCCGCGCGGCTGGCACCTCGACGAGCGCAACCTGACCTTCGGCGGCCGCAAGGGCGTCGGCGCGCTGGTCGACTTCGGCCTGTACTTCTTCCACAACGCGCAAGAGCTGCTCAACCGCGGCAAGGGCCCGTACTTCTACCTGCCGAAGATGGAAAGCCACCTCGAAGCGCGGCTGTGGAACGACGTGTTCACGCACGCGGAGAAGGCGCTCGGCATCCCGCACGGCACCGTCCGCGCGACCGTGCTGATCGAGACCATCCCGGCCGCGTTCGAGATGGAGGAGATCCTCTACGAACTGCGCGAGCACGCCTCGGGCCTCAACGCGGGCCGCTGGGACTACCTGTTCAGCGTCATCAAGTACTTCCGTGACGCGGGCGAGAAGTTCGTGCTGCCGGACCGCAACTCGGTCACCATGACCGCGCCGTTCATGCGCGCCTACACCGAACTGCTCGTGCGCACCTGCCACAAGCGCGGCGCGTTCGCGATCGGCGGCATGGCCGCGTTCATCCCGAGCAAGGACCCGGAAGTCAACAAGGGCGCCTTCGACAAGGTGCACGCCGACAAGTCGCGGGAGGCCGGGGACGGCTTCGACGGTTCGTGGGTCGCGCACCCGGGCATGGTCGCACTCTGCAAGGAAGAATTCGACAAGGTCCTCGGCGACCAGCCCAACCAGCTGGGCCGCACTCGCGACGAGGTGAGCGTGACCGCCGACCAGCTGCTGGACGTCGCCTCGACGCCGGGCAGCGCCACCGCGGCCGGTCTGCGCGCGGCGGTCGACGTCGGCATCCGCTACCTGGCCTCGTGGCTGGGCGGCAACGGCGCGGCGGCGATCCACAACCTCATGGAGGACGCCGCCACGGCCGAGATTTCGCGGTCGCAGGTGTGGCAGTGGGTCAAGAACGGCACGCAGCTGGACAACGGCGAGAAGGTCACCGCGGAGCTGGTGCGCGGCGTCATCGCCGATGTCCAAGGCGAGCTGACAGTGTCGTCCTCGGAGGTCTCCGACGACCTGCTGAAGCCCGCGGTCGAGCTGTTCGAGCAGGTCGCGCTGGCTGACGAGTTCCCGGACTTCCTGACCCTGCCGGCGTACGAGCACATCCAGTAATGGCTGGCGGACGACTCGCCGAGGACGTCTACCGCACCGCCGACGCGCGGTTGGCCAAGGCCGACGCGCGCGTGGCGGCGCGGTACCCCGGCGAGTCTCCGGGCCGTCGTCCGGTGCACACGGTTTACGTGCCGGCGTCGCAGTACCGCACCCGTCTGGTCGCCGATTGGGGCAAGCAGGCGATGCGGGTCTTCGTCGAGCACGGCGACCTGCTGAACCTCGACCCGGCGGTGGCCGAGCGGGTCCGCGAGAAGCTCCTCACCGAGCCGATCGAGGACCTCCGCATCGACTTCGAGGACGGTTACGGCCGTCCCGGCGACGAAGCGGAGGACGCGGCCGCCGAGGCCGCCGGGCGCACCCTCGCGACTACCGGCGGCACCCCGTTCGTCGGAATCCGGTTCAAGAGCTTCGAAGCCGCGACGCGGCGGCGGGGCATCCGGACACTCGACCTGTTCCTGTCCGGCTTGCTGTCCGAAGGATCGCTGCCGGACGGATTCGTGGTGACGCTGCCGAAGGTCACCGCGGTCGAACAGGTCGAGGTCGCCGCGGAAGTGCTGGGGCGGCTGGAAACCGCGTACGGACTGGCGGACCGCGCGCTGCGGTTCGAGGTGCAGATCGAGACCGCGCAGTCGATCCTTTCGACCGACGGCACGGTCTCGGTCGCGCAGATCATCCAAGCGGCGGACGGCCGGTGCTCCGGGCTGCATTACGGGACCTACGACTACAGCGCGGGTCTCGGGATCAGCGCGGCGTACCAGAGCATGGCGCACCCCGCCGCCGACTTCGCGAAGCAGTTCATGCAGGTCGCGGCTGCCGGAACGGGCGTGCGGCTGTCCGACGGTTCGACCAACCGGCTCCCGGTGGGCGACGACCTGCCGGGCGCGTGGGCCGAGCACCTGCGCCTGGTGCGGCGGTCGCTGGAGAACGGCTTCTACCAGGGCTGGGACCTGCATCCGCACCAGCTGCCGACCCGGTATGCGGCGACGTACGCCTTCTACCGCGAAGGCGCCCCGGCGGCGGCCAAGCGGTTGCAGGACTACGCGTCGAAGACCTCCGGGGGAGTGCTGGACGAGCCCGCCACGGCGGAAGCGCTGGCCCGGTATCTGCTCGGCGGATTCCACTGCGGTGCGCTGGCGGAGTCGGAGCTGCCGTTCGAACCGGCGCGGCTGGACGCGTACGCGCGGCGACAAGCCTGAACGGTCGCGAGTGCCTGTGCTACTCCGCGCAGGCACTCGCGATCGCCGCGGTGTCCCAGTAAAACGGCCGCACCTCGGCGATCCGCCCGTTCTCGATCCGGATCGCCTGGAGGATCGGGAACTCCAGGTCCCGCCCGGTCGCGCGGGTCCGGGCGCGCACCTGGGTGAGCACCACCGACGTCGCGCCGACGGCAAGGAACTCCTGGTCGCCGATGTCGAACGACTCCCAGATCCGGCTCATCTCGAGGAAGAACTTCTCCAGCCCGGCGTGGCCGTGCCAGTCGCCGCCGAACGGCAGCCCGGCGGCCTGGTGCAGTACGACATCCTCGGCGAAATACGGGGCCAACGGGGCAAACGAAGCCGAACCGGGGCCGCCGGCGGCGAAATACTCGGCCTCGGCTTGATACATGCCGTTGAGCACGGCTGCGGGATCAGTCACGGGCATCAGCCTGGCCGTCCCGGGCGGGCGCCGCTGGCGGCAATCGGACTTCGCGGTCTCCGCACGTTCTGCCGGTCGCGCTGGGTAGACTTCACGCCGGTCTTTTCAGGGGCGGGAAAGGAAACACATGGCTGAGGAAACCGGGACGGTCGAAACGCTGGAGTTCCAGTCCGAGGCGCGCCAGCTGCTGCAGCTGATGATCCACTCGATCTACTCGAACAAGGACATCTTCCTGCGCGAGCTGGTCTCCAACGCCTCCGACGCGCTGGACAAGCTGCGGCTGGAGACGTACCGCGACAAGGATCTGCAGGCCGAGACCGACAACCTGCACATCGAAATCCTCCTCGACGCCGAGGCGCGCACCCTCACCGTGCGCGACAACGGCATCGGGATGAGCCGCGACGACGTCGTCAACCTGATCGGCACCATCGCGAAATCCGGCACCGCAGACTTCCTGCGCAAGCTGAAGGAGTCGAAGGAATCCGCCGGACAGGACCTGATCGGGCAGTTCGGCGTCGGCTTCTACTCGAGCTTCATGGTCGCCGACAAGGTCACGCTGGTGACGCGGCGCGCGGGCACGGACGAGGGCGTCCGCTGGGAATCCACCGGCGAGGGCACCTACACGATCGAGTCCCTCTCCGACGCGCCGCAGGGTACGTCGGTCACGCTGCACCTCAAGCCCGCCGACGACGAGGACCACCTCTACGACTACACGTCGCCGTGGAAGGTCCGCGAGATCGTCAAGCGCTACTCCGACTTCATCACCTGGCCGGTGCAGATGGCCAAGGAAGCCAAGGATGACGAAGAGAGCGGTCTCGAGACCGTCAACTCCATGAAGGCGCTCTGGGCGCGTTCGAAGGACGAGGTCTCCGACGAGGAGTACCACGAGTTCTACAAGCACATCAGCCACGACTGGACCGATCCGCTCGAGACGGTCCGGATGCAGGCCGAGGGCACCTTCGAGTACCAGGCGCTGCTGTTCCTGCCCTCGCGCGCGCCGGTCGACCTGTTCATGCGGGACGCGAAGCGCGGCGTGCAGCTGTACGTCAAGCGCGTGTTCATCATGGACGACTGCGAAGCGCTGATGCCGAACTACCTGCGCTTCGTGAAGGGCGTCGTCGACGCGGCGGATCTGTCGCTGAACGTGTCGCGCGAGATCCTGCAGCAGGACCGGCAGATCCGCGCGATCCGGCGGCGGCTGGAGAAGAAGATCCTCTCCACGGTCAAGACGATGATGACCGAGGACGCCGAGAAGTACGCGACGTTCTGGTCCGAGTTCGGCCGCGCGGTCAAGGAAGGCCTGATCGACGACCCGGAGAACCGGGAGCAGATCCTCGAGATCTCGTCGTTCGATTCGACGCACCACGCGGACAAGCCCACCTCGCTGCGCGACTACGTGTCGCGGATGAAGGAGGGCCAGGAGCACATCTACTACCTGACCGGCGATTCGCGCACCGTCATCGAGAACTCGCCGCACCTGGAAGCGTTCCGCGCCAAGGGGTACGAGGTGCTGATCCTCACCGACCCGGTGGACGAGATGTGGACGGAGTCGGCGAGCGGCTTCGACGGCAAGACGTTCCAGTCGGTCGCGAAGGGCGAGGTCGACCTCGGCGACGAGACGTCCGACGAGAAGAAGGCCGAGTACGAGGACCTGCTGAAGTGGATGTCGGCGACGCTGTCCGACACCGTCAAGGAGGTCCGCCTGTCGTCGCGGCTGACGACGTCGCCGTCCTGCATCGTCGGCGACGCGGGCGATCTGACGCCGACGCTGGAGAAGATGTACCGCGCGATGGGGCAGGAGCTGCCGCCGGTGAAGCGCGTGCTGGAGCTGAACCCGGAGCACGCGCTGGTGACGGGTCTGCGCAAGGCGTTCGCCGAGCACCCGGAGGACACTTCGCTGTCCGAGACGGCGGAGCTGCTGCACGGTATGGCGTTGCTCGCCGAGGGCGGCGAGCTGAGTGACCCGAGCCGGTTCCTGAACCTGGTCGCGGATCGCGCGGCCAAGGCGTTGTGACGGGTTTCGTGAGTGGCTGCCGCGGGTTCGGGGTAGCCACTCACGAGACCTTCCGGAGGTGAGTGTCGCATGAGGACAGTCGTCGAGAACGCCGCGATCGCGACGGTCAGCGGTCCCGAATACCGCAACGGACACGTCGTGCTCGAGGACGACCGCATCGCGGCTGTCGGCGACGGCGCCTTCACCGGCGAGGCGGACGAACGCGTCGACGCAAGCGGCTGCCTCGTCACGCCGGGCCTCGTGAACACGCACCATCACCTCTACCAATGGGCCACCCGCGGCCTCGCCGCCGACCACACGCTGTTCGAGTGGCTCGTCGCGCTGTACCCGGTGTGGGCCAAGCTGGACGAGGAGATCACGCACGCCGCGGGTACCGCCGGAATGGCGCGGCTCGCCCTGAGCGGCTGCACCACGGTCGCCGACCACCACTACGTCTTCCCGTCCGACGGCGGCGACCAAGTGGCCGCGCTCGTCGCCGCGCGGGAGCGGATCGGCTTGCGGCTGCACCTGGTCCGCGGCTCGATGGACCGCGGCGAATCGGACGGCGGGCTGCCGCCGGACAGCCTGGTCGAGACCGCCGATAACGCCCTCATCGGCACCGAAGCCGCGATCGACCGCTACCACGACGCCTCGCCGGGCGCGCACCTGCAGATCGCGGCGGGCCCGTGCTCGCCGTTCACCGTCACCGAGCGGCTGATGACCGCTTCGGCCGACCTGGCCCGGCGCAAGGGCGTCCGGCTGCACACGCACCTGGCCGAAACCCAGGACGAGGAAAAGCAATGCCTCGCCGAAACCGGCCTCACGCCCGCGGAGTACGCGGACAAACTGGGCTGGCTGGCGTCGGATGTCTGGTTGGCGCACACTGTCCACCTCGCGCCGGACGCGATCCGCCGCTTCGGCGCGACCGCGACGGGTTCCGCACATTGCCCGACGTCGAACGGCCGCCTGGGCAGCGGAATCGCCCCGGTGCGCGACCTGCTCGACGCCGGTGCTCCGGTCGGGTTGGGCGTCGACGGCGCGGCTTCGAGCGAATCCGGCGGCTTGGCGGAGGAGTTGCACCAGGCGTTGCTGCAGGCCCGGCAACGCGGCGGGCCCAAGGGATTGACCACGCGAGAAGCGTTGTGGCTGGGCACAATGGGCGGCGCGCGGTGCCTCGGCCGGGAGCGCGAGATGGGCTCGGTGGAAGTGGGGAAGCTCGCGGATCTGGCGGTGTGGGACCTGAACGGGCTGAACTACGCGGGCATCGAAGACCCGGTCGCAGCCCTGGTGCTGGCCGCGCCGCCGCCGCTGCGGAGGCTTTTCGTGGGCGGGAAAACGGTGGTGGAGACGGGGCAGCTCAGGACGGCCGACGAGACGTCGATTGCGGGCGAGTTGGCGAAGGCGAGTGCCCGGCTCCGCGAAGGCTGACAGCTCACCGAGGTCGTTTGACCAGCACCGTCCCCGCCTCCGCCAGTGGGGCCCGCACCGCCTGCACTGGTTCCGTCGTGCTCGGCTGGCGGGCTGCGTCTGAGATCCGCAGCAGCAGCGCGACCAGGATGTAGTTTGCGAGCAGTGACGAACCGCCTTTCGACAGGAACGGTGCGGTGATGCCGGTTTCCGGGATCAGCTTCGTCACCCCGCCCACGACTACGAAGATCTGCATCACCACGGTGAACGCCAAGCCGCCGCCGAGGAGTTTGCCGAAGCTGTCGCGGACGGCGAGCGCGTGGCGCATTCCGCGCAGGGCGATCAGCAGGTACAGCATCAGCACCGCGGCCAGCCCGAGGAAACCCAGTTCCTCGCCGATGCTGGCGGTGATGAAGTCGGTGTTCGCCTCGGGCACGATGTCCGGCCTGCCCGCGCCGAGGCCGGTTCCGCCCATGCCGCCGGTGCTGAGGCCGAACAGGCCCTGCGCGATCTGGTACCCGCCGCCGGCCTGGTCGTACGTCGCGAGCGGGTCGATCCAGTTCGCGACCCGCTGCCGCACGTGGTTGAACAGGAAGTACGCCAGCACGCAGCCGCCCGCGAACACAGTCAGCCCGGCATACACCCAGACCGCCCGCTCGGTCGCGAGATAGATCATCACCAGCACGATCCCGAAGAACAGCAGCGAGGCGCCGAGTTCCTTCTCGAACGCCAGCACCGCCACACAGCCGAGCGCGGCGAGCACGATCGGCCCGAGGTCGCGCGCCCGCGGCAGTTCGACGCCGAGCACCTTGCGCCCGGCGACCCGGAACAGCTCCCGTTTCGCGACCAGCGTCGTCGCGGCGAACACGATCAGCAGCAGCTTCGCGAACTCGCCCGGCTGGAGCGACAGCGGGCCGATTCTGATCCACACCTTCGCGCCGTTGGCCTCCGACAGCGACGACGGCAGCAGCGCGGGCAGGAGCACCGCGACGATCCCGGCCAGCCCGGCGAGGTAGCCGTACCGGGCCAGCACGCGGTGGTCGCGAACGAAACCGAGCACTGCCAGGAACAACGCCAGCGCCACGACGGTCCACAGCACCTGCTGCCCGGCGACGGCCGAGTACGTCTTGCCCCGCTGCACCGCCTGTTCGGCGAGCCCGAGGTCGATCCGGTGGATCACCACCAGTCCCAGCCCGTTGAGCAGCACGGTGCACGGCAGGATCAGCGGGTCCGCGTGCGGGGCCCAGCGCCGGACCGCGAGGTGCGCCGCCGCGACCACCGCGGTGAACGACGCGCCGTAGCCGACGACGGAGAAGCTGAGCCGCGCCAAGGCGTTCGCGTCCACGAGCAGGAACGCGCACCAGACGATCGCCAACGCGAACAGAAGCAGCCGCAATTCCGTACCGCGCGCGGCAGGCATGGATTTCCCGTCGGTAGAAATCAGTGAACCGCCGCGAGGGTAGTCGCGATTTCTGGCAGGACGCTGAGAATGCGCGGCAATTCGGGCGGACTGTCCGAAAGCGACGGGACCGCGGTCGGGATATGCTTTCGGGAAAGCGGGCGGGCGAGCGGAGAACCAGCGGTGACGACAGAACTGACTCCGGTGCTGGTGTCGGCCCCGTCGGCGAAAGCGACGAAACGCGCGCTCGGCGCGGCGGTGGTCGCGGTGCTGCTCGCCGCGGCGTTCCTGGTGGTGCTGCACGTCGACCGCTACTGGGGCCCGATCGACCCGGTCAGCGCGATGCTCAGCGACTACGCCTGGACTCCTGGCTGGTGGATGTGGGCGGCGGCGATGCTGCTGACGTCGGCCGGTTCGGTCGTGGTGGCCGTGGTCCTGCGCCGCCGCGGGCTGCTGTGCGGAGCGCTGACGGTCGTCGCGATGGCCGCCTGGTGCGCCGGGCTCGCGGCGGTCGCGTTGTTCACGAAGGACCCGCAGGGAAATGCGGTGTCGTGGGTCGGCAAAGTGCACCTCGGCGCGACCGGGATCAGTTGTGTGAGTTTGCCGTTGGCCGGATGGCTGCTCGGCCGGGCACACCGGAATTCGCCGGATTGGCGGGGTTATGCGCGCTGGTCGCGTATTCTGGGGTTGGCGGCCGTGCCGTTCTTTCTGCCGTTTCTCATTCCGTTCGCGGCCAATGTCGCATTCGGGCAGCATCTGCCGACCGTCGCGACCGGGCTCGTGGAACGGCTGATGGCCGTGCTGGAACTCGTCGAACTGCTCGTGCTCGCCGGATGGGCGTGGCGCGCGGCCGAATGATCAGGTGGCGTCGGGATCGACCGGCGGCCGCTCGTTCGCCCGCAACGGAACCGGAGCCGGAACCGGCGGGACCGGCGGCGGCGTCGCGGCCGGGGGAGTGTCGTCGAACAGATACCTCGTCACGGCCGCCCGGGGGTTGCCCATCCGCAGGGACTGCAGTTCCTGCAACGGTTTCCGCAGCTCCTGATACTCCGGGCCGAGTTCCGCCTCGAGCTGGGCCTTGGTGCCCGCGGCGAACCCGCGCGCGCGTTTCAGGGCCTGCGCGACCCAGTGCGCCGCCTCGGGCAGCCGCTCCGGGCCGAGGATGAACAACCCGGCGAGCAGCAAAATCACGATGTGGTCGATGCTGAGACCGAACACCGGCCACCTCCTGCGGACCCGGACGCTGGTTCCAGCTTAGCCGCCGGAGGGACGGCGTTTCCCGTCGTCACCCAGTTCGGTCAGGAGCCGTCGCGCTACGTCGACCACCGCCGCGCCCGCGACCGCCATCGGTTCAGTCGTCCGCATGGAGCGGCACAACACGAACGCGCCTTCCAGGCTGGTCACCAACGCGAGCGTGAGCGTGCGGGCGTGCTCCTCGGGAAGCCCGAACGCGGAGAACCCCTTGGTGCCCGCTTGGGTCCATGCCTCGAACACGTCCGCGGTGGCCTTGCGCAAGGGTTCGTTCGTGGTCGCCACTTCGAGCGCGACGGTCGCGATCGGGCAGCCCTCGACGTAGTCCGTGTCGAGCAGCGTGGTGACCGCGCCCGCGAAGAAGCTTTCGAGACCGGTGATCAGGTCCGGCGCGGGCCCGATGAAAACCTCGAACAGCTGCGCGTACTGCATCCCCGAGGTGCGTACCACTTCTTCGCCCAGCTGCTCCTTGCCGCCGGGGAAGAAGTGGTACACCGACCCGAAGGGCGCGCCGGCCTTTTCGACAATCTGCTTCATGCCGGTGCCCGCGTACCCGCCTTGCCGGAACAGTTCCGCCCCGGCGGCGAGGATCCGGTCCTTGGTGCCAGTCACGACACCGAGGATAGCTCCTGGACGGTAGAGCGTTCTATCAAGCGCGGCCGGAGCACCAGGTTGAGCACCACCGCGGTCACGCAGCCCGCGCTGATCCCGGAGTTGAGCACGACCTGCAGCGCCGCCGGGAACCCGGAGTAGAAGTCCGGCATGGCGATCGGGATGAGCCCGACCCCGAGCGACGCGGCGACGATCGCGGCGTTGATCGGATGCTCGAACGACGCCTTCGCGAGCGTCCGGACGCCGCTCACCGCGACGCTGCCGAACAGCACCAGCCCGGCCCCGCCGAGCACCGGCTGCGGCACCAGCGCGACGATCCCGCCGGTCACCGGGAACACGCCCAGCAGCACGAGCACGACGCCGCTGGCCGCGACCACGTACCGGCTGACCATGCGGGTGAGCGACACGAGGCCGATGTTCTGCGCGAACGCCGTGCAGGCGAATCCGCCGAAGATCGTGCCGAGGGCGGTGGAGAGCCCGTCCGCGCGCAGGCCGTCGGCCAGGACGCGGCTGGTGGTCGGCCGGTCCACGATCTCGCCGAGTGCCAGCAGGTCAGCGGTGCTTTCCGCCATGATCACCAGCATCACGATGAGCATCGAGACGATCGCCGCGATGTCGAACGCCGGCGTGCCGAAATGGAACGGCGTCACGATGCCGAACACCGGGGCCTGCTTCAGCGTCGAGGTGTCGACCTGGCCCATCGGCCACGCCACCGCAGTACCGGCGACCAGGCCGAGCAGCAGCGCGATCCGGCTCCAGAACCCGGTCAGGAACCGGGTGAACACCAGCACCGCGACCAGCGTGATCCCGGCCAGCAGGAGCCCGCTGGGCTTGGCCGATTTGTGCTGTGCAGCGATCCACTGCACGGCGACCGGCAGCAGCGAGATCCCGATGAGCGTGATGACCGTCCCCGTCACCACCGGCGGGAAAAACCGCGTCAGCTTGGAGAAAAACGGTGCGGCGAACACTACGAACACGCCGCCGACGAGCGTGGCGCCGTAGACGACGCCCAGTGCGTTGCCGTCGCGATGCTGCGCCGCGATGGACAGGATGGGTGCGACAGCGGCGAAAGTGACGCCGTTGACCAGCGGCAGTCTCGCGCCGAAACGCCAGAAGCCGAGGGTCTGCAAGAGAGTGGCCAGCCCCGCGGTGAACAACGCCGCGCTGATCAGCAAGGCGAGCTGGCCGGGGGAGAGGCCTACGGCCGCGCCGATGACGAGCGGTGGTGCCACCACTCCGGCGTACATGGCCGCTACGTGCTGGATTCCGCCGAGGATCAACTGCGGCAGCGGAGGCGCCGCGTCCACGGGGTGCCGAGAAGGTCGTTCCTGTGCAACTGACATGCGCTCTCCCGGAGGGGACTCGGGGCTAGAGCACGGCGTCGGTCCAGGCCGGGCCGGGCTCTTCGGCTTCGTCGCGGACCACCGTGCCTTCGATGAGGCCGTACGGGCGGTCGGCGGCGTAGAACACCTCGTTGTGGTTCTCGAGGCCGAAGGGGCTTAGATCGACGAGGAAGTGATGCTTGTTGGGCAGGGAGAACCGGATCTCGGCTACTTCCGGCCGTGCCCGCAGCACGGCTTCGCCCATCGCGTACAGGGTCTGCTGCAGCGAAAGACTGTGCTTGGTGGCGAACGTCTCCAGGAGCGTCCGCCGGATCTCCCGATGGCTCTTGGCCCAGTCGATCCCGGTGAATCCCTCGTAGCGCCAGCGCGCGGTGACGGCGGTGGCGAGAATGCGGTCGTCGGTTTCGACGAGCGTGGTGTATTCGTCCTTCGGGTATCCGTGGAATTCGGACCCGGTGGACTTGAGCACCACCAGACCGTCCACTCCGGACACCACCCAGGCGCGGTCGGCGTGCACGGTGACGGTCGTGGTGCGGCGTTCGCCGCCGGAGCTGCTGAACGAATGGTCGTGCGGCGCGCCGTCCACGGTGATGCGGTCCCATTCCTGCTCTTCGACAGAAATCCGCGCACCGGTGATCTTTTCCTGCGTGCCGACGAAGTGCTGGCCGAGCCGCAGCGCGAAGTCCTCGATCTCGCCGACGTCCTGCTGCTTGGCGAACGCGTACACCGTGTTCTTCTGCGTATCGGTGGCCAGCACGGCGGAGTTGTCGCCGGTGAGGTGCGTGGCCGACAGGTCGCCGCGCAGGGCAGAGGACACCGTGAGGTCGCGCAGGTGGTGCACGCCGCCGGCGCGCCGGACGGTGACGAGGCGGACCTCGGCCTTGCCGTACTGGTTGGGGCCCAACGAGATTCCCATGTCAGCTCCCGCGATAGGTGGAATAGGCGAACGGGCTCAGCAGCACCGGCACGTGGTGGTGCGACGTGCCGTCGACGATCCGGAAAGCGATCGTGACGTCGGGGAAGAACGCTTCCGGGCCGAGGTAGCTCCCGGTGTCGAAGATCAGCCGGTACACCCCGGGGTTGAGCGTGTCCGGGCCGAGGTCGCGGATGCGGCCGTCGTCGTCGGTCTTGCCTTCGGCGACGAGCGAGCCGTCCTGGCGCTCGAAGCGCACGGCGATCCCGGCGGCAGGCTTGCCCGTGGCGGTGTCGAGGACGTGCGTGGTCACAAGGCTCATGCCGTTACCGCTTTCGCGAGGCGCAGTTGCGCGATCTTGGCCAGCTCCGCGCCGGCGACGTCGAGTTCGGTGTCCGGGTCGTTGCCGAGCCGGGAGCGCAGGTTCGCGAGCAGCTCCTCGCCGCTGCGCCCGCTCGCGCACACCAGGAAGACGTGGCCGAAACGGGCTTCGTACTCGGCGTTGGCGGCGGCGAATTCGTCCGCGTTGTCCACGCCGGACTGCTCCGAACGCGACCAGTCGGCGTCGCTGCCCTTGCTGGTCGGGCGTTCGCCGATCCTCGGGTGCGCGGCGATCGCGTCGCGGATCTCGTTGCGGCGCAACGGGGTCGCGCTGTCCGCGCTCTTGCTCAGCGCGGCGAAATCGGCGTACGGACGGCCGTCGAGCACGGTGTCGACCCAGCGCGGCACGGCCAGGCAGGCGGTGAGCGTCGGCCGGAGTTCGGCGGCTGATGCGGAGTTGAACTCGGCGAGTGCGAGCGGCAACGGAATCTCCTCCGGGGAGGTGGTGTTCCGCTGACCGTACGGCCGGGTCGAGCGTGCGTCAACACTTTGTTGAATCGCGGCTCAGTCGGCTTCCCGGTTGAGGTAGTTGTAGACCGTGAACCGCGTGACGCCCAGTTCCTCGGCGACCGCCGAAACCGATTTCCGCAGGTTGAAGGCCCCTCGCTCGCGCAGGAGGCGGACCGCGCGCTGCTTTTCCGGGCGGTCGAGATCGCGGAGTTTCGAGCCGAGTTCGCGTTCCACGTCGGAGATCAATCGCGACAGCGCGCTGTTGAGTTCGACCGCGGGAACGGTGTCGGAGTCGTCGGTTCGGCGCAGTTGCAGCGTCACCCGGGTGGCCCCGCCTTCGAGGGCGGCGCGGGCGATCGAGGGCAACGCGGCGAACAGCTCGTCGGCGGTGCCGCGGGCCAGGGTGCCGAGGGGGCCGAAGTCGGTGTCGAGCCCGGCCGCGTCGGCGGCGTCGCGGGCGCGGACGGCGTGCTCCGGCGGTGCGCCCTCGCCGCGAAACGGCTCGCTGGTGAACTCGGCTTCCAACTCCACCTGGTGACCGTAACGTGGGAGGGACGGCGTTGACGAGCCGGGAAGGACGTGTCTAATCTCGGTGAGCGAAAGAGTCTTTCCGTAACGTGGAACTGGAGGAGACCGTCGATGGACCTCGTGGTGCGGGCCGCGCGTGCGGTGACCCCCGCCGGTCTCGGGCCGGCGACGATCGGCGTGCGGGACGGCCGGATTGTCGCCGCGGAACCCGGCGTTGTCGAGATGCCGGGCACGCGGCTCGTCGAGCTGGCCGAAGACGAGGTGCTGCTGCCCGGTCTCGTGGACACCCACGTGCACGTCAACGATCCCGGCCGGGCCGAGTGGGAGGGTTTCGAGACCGCGACGCGCGCGGCCGCCGCCGGCGGTGTCACCACGATCGTGGACATGCCGCTCAACAGCCTGCCGCCGACGGTCGACGTGGCCGCGCTCGAGGTCAAGCGCAAGGCGGCGAGCGGTCGCGTGCACGTGGACGTCGGGTTCTGGGGCGGCGCGATTCCGGGCAACGAAGGCGATTTGCGCGGGCTGCACGACGAAGGCGTCTTCGGTTTCAAGTGCTTCCTGCTGCACTCCGGCGTCGACGAGTTCCCGCCCCTGGACGCGGACGGCCTGGAATCCGCGCTGCGCGAGCTGAAATCGTTCGACGCGCAGATGATCGTGCACGCGGAGGATTCCGACGCGATCGACGCCGCTCCCGACCCGCACGGCGAGAAGTACCACGACTTCCTCGGTTCCCGCCCGCGCGGCGCGGAAAACCTGGCCATCACGCACGTGATCGAAGCGGCGCGGCGCACCGGCGCCCGCGCGCACATCCTGCATCTGTCCTCTTCGGACGCTCTGCCGCTGATTGCCAGTGCCCGCCGCGAGGGTGTCGCGCTGTCGGTGGAAACCTGTCCGCACTATGTGTCGTTCGTCGCGGAGGAAATCCGGGACGGGGCAACGCAATTCAAGTGCTGCCCGCCGATCCGCGAGGCGGCGAACCGGGAATTGCTGTGGCAGGGTTTGGCGGACGGCGTGATCGACACGATCGTCAGCGACCATTCGCCGTGCACGCCGGAGCTGAAACGCTTCGACACCGGCGATTTCGGTCTTGCCTGGGGCGGTATTTCCAGCCTGCAGCTCGGTCTGCCCGCGATCTGGACGCAGGCCCGCCAGCGCGGCTTCGGTCTGGTCGATGTCGTGCGGTGGATGGCCGAGCGACCGGCCGCGCAGGTCGGGATGACGCGCAAGGGCAAGCTGGAAGTGGGCTGCGACGCCGATTTCTGCGTCTTCGCACCAGACGAAGCTTTCGTCGTGGACGTCGCGAAGCTCAAGCACCGCAACCCGGTGAGCGCGTACGACCAGCGTCCGCTGGCCGGCGTCGTGCGCGGCACGTGGCTGCGCGGCGAGCCGGTGACCGGCGGCGAACCGAGGGGGACTCTGCTGACCCGGGGCAATTGCTGAAGAGATGGAGGAGCACGTGTCCGACCGTCCGGAGTGGACTACCCAGCCCGATCTGGCCTCGCGCCTGTTCGGGGGCACCGTGATGTGGGCGAGCGACGAACTGTTCGCCGAGAAGGAAAACCTGGTCAACCCGTGGCGGCCGGCGCACCGCGCCGAAACGTTCGGCCCGAAAGGCCAGGTGTACGACGGCTGGGAGACCCGGCGGCACCGCGAACCCGGCGACGACCACGCCCTGATCCGCCTCGGCCTCGGCGGCGTGGTGTCCGGCGTGGTGGTGGACACGGCGTTCTTCAAGGGCAACTACCCGCCGTTCGTGTCCGTGGCGGCGACGTCCGTCCCCGGCTACCCGAGCGCGGCCGAACTGCAGGACGCCGACTGGGACGTCCTGGTCGACCACGAACCGGCGGTCGGCGACTCGGAGAACTACTACAAGGTGACGTCCCCGCGGCGCTACACCCACGTGCGCCTCACCCAGCACCCCGACGGCGGCGTCGCCCGACTGCGCGTACACGGTTCGCCGGTTCCCGACCCTTCGCTGCTCGACCCGCGCTCCCTGGACTTGGCGGCGCTGGAGAACGGCGCGGTCGTCACCGGGTGCAGCGACATGTTCTATTCGTCGCCGAACAACATGCTGTCGCCGGGCCTCGCCGCGCACCAGGCGGAGGGCTGGGAAACCGCCCGCCGCCGCGACGACGGCAACGACTGGGCGACGGTCTCCCTGGCGGGCGCGGGCTTGGTCCGGTTCGTGGAACTGGACACCAGCAACCTCAAGGGAAACGCCCCCGGCTGGGCCTCGGTGAGCGGCCGCCTGGACGAGGGCGAGTGGGTGGAACTGTTGCCGCGCACCAGGTTGCAGCCCGACACCCGGCACCGCTTCGCCCTGGCGGACGACGGCCCCGAGGTAACGGAAGTCCGCCTGGACATCTACCCCGACGGCGGCCTCGCCCGGCTGCGCCTGTTCGGCGAACTGAGCAAACGCGGCAGGGAAGCCATGACGGCACGGTTCGCGGAGACGTCCGACTGACCTTTCGGCTCGGTCACAGCCGTGCGGGTCACCCTGGAATTCCTTCCGGGCGACCCGCACGGTTTTTTCGTTACTCCGCGGTGCTTCCTTCGGCGGCCGGGTCCGGGTGCTCCTTGCGCCACTCCTCGTCGGAGGTCTTCCAGGCTTCCTCGGCCTGCATGTGGATGTCGGTGATCGCCTTGTCGAAGTTGATCGCGTCCTTGCCGATCCAGCCCACGAAGTTCTTGCTGCTCTTGGCATCGGCCAGGCCCTTGAGGAAGGGGTAGAGCTTCGGGTGCGTCTTGAAGTACTCGTCCGGGGCCTTGACGATGTCCTTCCAGACGTTCTTGCCCCCGGTGTACTTCTGAACCTGGGGGAGGTCGCACATGTTCTCGAGCCAGCTTTCGTGCTTCTTCATCCAGCTGAACTCGTAAGGCTTGAGCGGCGACTGCGGGCCTGGGGGACGACCGGATCCGCCTCCGTTGCCCTGGGTGTTGCCGTGCTCGCCGCCTTGGTTGTTTTCCTGGTGATTGCCGCCTTGGTTGCCCTCTTGGTGATTGCCGCCTGCGTTGCCTTCTTGGTGGTTCCCGCCTGCGTTGCCTTCTTGGTGGTTGCCGCCTGCGTTGTCGCCGTGGTGGTCGCCGCCGGTGTTCTCGTTGTGCTGGTTGCCGCCGCCCGCGTTGTCGCCGTGATGGTCGCCGTTGGTCTCGTGGTTCTGGTTCCCGCCCGGGTTGTCCTCGTGGTGATTGTTCCCGCCGGGAGTCTCATCGTGCGGAGTGTTGTTGCCACCGGGGTTGTCGTGGTGCTGGTTGTTCCCGCCGGGGGTGTTGTCGTGGCCGCCCGGGGTGTTCTCGTGGTTGCCGCCCCCGCCCGGGGTGTCTTCGTGGTGCGGATTGCCGCCCGGACTGTCGTGGGGGCGGTTGGGCGGCGGGTTGAAGTGCTGATCCGCGGCCAGCCAGGTGTCGAACGGATCGTCCTCGTGCGGCTGGTTGTTCGGCCGCTCTTCGTGCGGGGTGTTGTTTCCGCCGGGGGTGTCGTCGTGGTGGTTGTTGCCGCCTGGCGTGTCGTCGTGCGGGGTGTTGTTGCCGGGGGTGTCGTCGTGCGGGGTGTTGTTTCCGCCGGGGGTGTCGTCGTGGTGGTTGTTGCCGCCTGGCGTGTCGTCATGCGGCGTGTTGTTCCCGCCGTGACCACCCTGCCCGCCCTGACCGCCACCGCCGCCACCGCTCCCGCCGCCATGGCCGCCGCCCAGGTCGGTCATCTCGTGGTTGTTCCCGCCGCCGTGCGAGCCGCCGCCGCGTCCGGGTTTCACCTTCTCCGCCAGTTGCGCCAACCGGCTCGCGGTCCGCCCTCCCAGGCCGACCACCCGGGCGATCTTGGACGCCATCGTCAGCGCCAGCGAAATCCCCGACCGGATCACGTTGCCGACCCCGACCACGATCGACGCGCCGAACGTGAACGCCGCCATCGCGAGCGCGATCAGCATCGTCGCGATGACGTCGCCGAGGAACGTCGTGATCAGGTCGCGGATCAGCGAGCGCACCACGGTGACCAGGGCCATCGTCGTCTCGACGACGTAACCGGCGACGTCGACCGCCTGTCCGGCGCTGTCGATCTGGCCGCGCCGGTCGCCGATGTTCTTCTTGAACGCCTCGGCGCCGTCGCCCTGCCAGTCGGTGACCGTCTTCTGCAGCGTGGTGTCGAGGTCCTTCGCCGCGTTGCGCAGGTTCTGCGCCGTCTTGTGCAGTTCTTCGGCCATTTTCTTGATCGCCGCGGGGTCGCCGGCGAGCTTGTCGAGGCCCTCTTTGAGGAACGAGATGTGCTCGATCAGCCAGCCGAGCCCGGCCGCGATCAGTTTGCCGAACGGGTCGAGGACGAGCGCCGCGGTGTCCGCGATCGCGCCGACGATCGAAACGCCGATCTCGACGCCCACCGCAGCCGCGTCGGCGCCGTGCAGGTGCTGGATCTCCTGGATCGACGAGACGACGCTGTGCCAGCTGTCGATGGCGCCCGCGCCGGTGGTGTTGTTCGAATCGGTGATCGGCTCGACGACGCTCATTTCACCTGCTCCGGCTTGAACTTGTCGAACGCCTTCGCGAGGTCCTGGTCGCCCTTGCTGTATTGCTCGCTGGCCTGGCGGGTCTTGTCCGCGCTGTCGGTCACGTCCTTCGCGACGCCGTGCAGATTGTCGGAGACGGCCTTCAGTGCGATGCGCGCCGGAATCGCGAGCACCTGCGCGAGCACGACGCCGAACGCGTCGATGTCCCCGCCGTTGGCGTCGTCCACCGCCTTCGCGGAGTCGTTCACCGTCGGCACGGTGGTCTTGTCCAGGTACTCGCTGAATGTGTGCAATTCGTCCGGGTGGACGGTGAAGCCGTTCCCTGCCACCAACACTCCTTCGCCTGCCGCGATCGGGCCGCGCCGAGTAGAGCAGCGGCGGCTGAACCGGAGGCGACGTGCGTGCGGACGAAGGCTGAACGAGACGATCTTCCTGCCCGAGCGTGCGGGCCGGAAGGGACGGACGGGTCAGCCGCGGGCGCTGGGGCGGTTCAGGTAGGCGGAGAAGGACGACAGCAGGGCCGCGACGCCGACGATCGCGGTGACCCACCATGGGCCGCCGGTCACCAGGTTGAACACGAACGCGGCAGCCATCAGGACGGCGGCGATGATGTTCCTGATCTGCAGCCCGGAGGGTTTCGCCATGCCTCCACCTTCTCACGAGCGCCGGGGCGGGCCTTGTCCGCCGCTGGCTAGATTGCTAGCATCCTAGAATGGCCGGTGAAGAGGTCAAACAATTCAACGTCTACCTGCCGGTCGAGCTGATCAAGCAGGTGAAGTACCGGGCGATCGAGACCGAGCAGTCACTGTCCGCGCTGGTCACCGCGGCCTTGCGGGCTTATCTCGACACCTCGCTCGACCAACGAGAGGACGGCTGACATGAGCGACGGCATCACGATGTTCGTCATGGAGACGCACAACTGGGGCAAGACCGCGAAGTTCCTGCAGCGCGTGGGGTTCAGCCTCGATTTCGAGACCGACCACAACTCGGGTCAGCTCTCGAACGGCGACGGCGCGCCGGTGTTCGTCGTCGAGGTGCCGGAAAACCAGGAGCCGCGCACGGCCGTCGTGGTGGCGGTGCCGGACGAGTCGGTCGACGCGGAACTCGACGTCGTCACCCCGTTCGAAGACACTCACTACGGCACGCGCGAGATGACCGTGCGGGACCCGGACGGCCGGATCTGGACCCTGCGAGCCCCGAAGTGAGCGAGCCGGACCACACCGCGGTGCGCGTCGCGTTGTGGCGCGCGCTGCACGTGCTCGCCGATCCGCCGCCGCACGCGCTGGCCGACGAGATCGGGCTCCAGTTGGCCGATCCCGGCCCGGACTGGCGCTCCCGGCCGGACATGGACCTGGACTTCACCCGCCGGTTCCGCGCGGGAATCGCGTTGCGCAGCCGGTTTGTCGAAGATCTGGTGCGCGAACGCGGGGTCTCGCAGTACGTTCTGCTCGGCGCCGGGCTGGACACGTTCGCGCAGCGGGAAGCGGAGCTGGGCGTGCGGGTGTTCGAGATCGACCAGCCGGGCACGCAGGAGTGGAAGCGCGCGCGGCTGGCCGAACTCGGGCTGCCCGCCCCGTACCGGTTCGTGCCGGTCGATTTCGAATCCGGCGAGCAGTGGCCGGAACGCTTGACTGCCAACGGTTTCGAGCTGGAGAAGCCCGCCGTGGTGGCGTCGACGGGAGTCAGCATGTACCTGACTCGCGAGGCGAACGCCGCGACATTGCATGCGCTCGCCGGTTTCGCGCCGGGCACCGTGGTGGCGATGACGTTCCAGATGCCGGAGGAGTACCTGGACGAACCCGATCGGGCGGCCCGGGCAGCGGCGATGAAGGGCGCGAAGGCGGCGGGGACGCCGTTCGTGAGCTTCTTCGCGCCGGACGAGATGCTGAATTTCGCGCGGGAGTGCGGTTTCCAGGACGTCCGGCATGTCAGCGCGGCCGAGCTGAACAAGCGGTATCTGTCCGGTCGGTCGGACGGGCTGGAGACGTCGGGGGAGGAGTTCCTGGTGGCGACGGTCAGCTGAACTCGGCGTCGCGGTATTCGACCGGAAACCCTTCGGCAGTAAGGAAATCGTGCAGCTGGGCGGCGAGGTCGTCCTTCTCGGCGCCTGCCTCCATCGTGGTCGTGACGGTGGCTTCCCATTCGCCGTAGACGGAATGCCGCCACGGCCGCAGCGTCCAGGCCAGTTCGACGCGGCCGCCGGAGTGGTGGGTCGCGCAGACGATCAGGTCGCGGTCGGCGTTGACCCAGCGTCGCTCGCCTTCCCAGCCGCGGAAGTCGAGCCCGTCGAGGAACCGGGCGAGGCCGCGGCCGGTGACGTAGTTGGTGACGTGGTCCAGCCGGGCGTCGAGCCCCGGCGCCTGGACGCGGACGGCGAAGAACAACCGCCGGTCCAGGTGGTGGCCGGCGGCGTGCCGTTCGCCGAACCGCACCGAGACCTGGTCGCCGCGGAACACGACTTCCCGGTCGTCCAGGCAGGTCATCTCGGTTTCCGGCCGCGGCCAGCCGTGCGGGCAGTTCGGGTTCACCTCGCCGAACCTAGCGTGTTCAGGGCGCGGTTTGCCGCCGTGAGCTGATCACCCCGGTGTTGAACCCCGCGAGATGCAGCCCGCCCGCGAACCGCGCGTGCTCGATCTTCACGCAGCGGTTCATCACCACGTCCAGCCCGGCTTCGCGGGCGCGGTCCGCCACCGGTTCGTGCCACAGGCCGAGCTGGAGCCACAACGTCCGCGCGCCGGCCTCGATGACCTCCTCGGCGACCCCGGGGAGGTCGTCGTGCTTGCGGAACACGCTCACCAGATCCAGTTCGCCCGGCACGTCCGCCAGCGACGGATACACCGGCCGCCCCAGCAACGTGTCGAGCCGCGGGTTGACGAAGTTGACCTCGTAACGCGTCGAAGACAGCAGATACGTCGCCACGAAGTAGCTCGGCCGCGCCGGATTCGCCGACGCGCCCACGACCGTCACCGATTTCGTGCGCCCGAGAAGACGCCGCCGTTCGACCGCCCCGACGTCGTAGCTCACGCGTTCACCGCCTTGTCGAGAGCCTGGTCGAGGTCCCACAGCAGATCCTCGACGTCCTCCAGCCCGACCGACAGCCGGATCAGGTCCGCGCCGACGCCCGCCGCGGCGAGCTGGTCCTCGGACAGTTGCGCGTGCGTCGTCGAGGCCGGATGGATCACCAACGTCCGCGCGTCGCCGACGTTCGCCAAGTGCGACAACAGTTCCACCGACTCCACGAACTTCTCGCCCGCCGCGCGTCCGCCCTTGACCCCGAACGAAAACACCGCGCCCGGCCCCTGCGGCAGATACCGCGCCGCCCGCTCGTGATCCGGGTGATCAGGCAACCCCGCGTAAGACACCCACGCGACCCGCGGGTCCGCGTTCAGGTACTCCGCGATCGCCCGCGCGTTGACGACATGCGCGTCCATCCGCTGCGGCAGAGTTTCGACACCTTGCAGCAGCAAAAACGCGGAATGCGGCGACAGCACCGCGCCGATGTCGCGCAGTTGCTCCGCGCGCAGCCGCGTGCAGAACGCGTACTCGCCGAAGTTCTCCCAGTACTTGAGCCCGCCGTAACTGTCGACGGTCTCGGTCATCCGAGGAAACTTTCCGTTGCCCCAGTTGAAAGTCCCGGCCTCGACGACGACCCCGCCGAGCGTCGTGCCGTGCCCGCCGAGGAACTTCGTGGCCGAGTGCAGGACGATGTCCGCGCCGTGCTCGATCGGGCGGCAGAGATACGGCGTGGCGAGCGTCGCGTCGACCACGAGCGGGATGCCGTGCGAATGCGCGAGATCGGCCAGCCCGGCGAGGTCCGCGATCGCGCCGCTCGGATTGCCGATCACCTCGGTGTAGATCAGCTTCGTGCGGTCGGTCACCGCTTTGGCGTAGTCCTCGGTGTCACCGTGCACGAACGTCGTCTCGACACCGAACCGCGCGAGCGTCCCGGTGAGCTGCGTGACCGTCCCGCCGTACAACCCGGCGGCGGACACGATGTGGTCGCCGGCCTCCGCGAGCGCCGAGAAGGTGAGGAACTCCGCCGCCTGCCCGCTGGCCGTCGCGACCCCGCCGATGGCCCCTTCGAGACTCGCGACGCGCTCTTCGAACGCCGCGACGGTCGGGTTGCCGATCCGGCTGTAGACGTTCCCGTACTTCTGCAGCGCGAACAGATTGGCCGCGTCGGCCGCGTCCTCGAACACGAAGCTGGTCGTCTGGTAAATCGGCACCGCACGAGCCCCGGTAGCAGGGTCGGGAGTGCCGCCGGCGTGCAGGGCGCGGGTGCGGAAGCCCCAGGTACGTTCGCTCATCGACGGCCACGCTAACCCAGCGGCGGCGGTGGCGGCCATTCCTCCCGGAGAGTGATCGGGCGGGCGCGCCAGACCACGGCGAGCGCCGGATCGCCAGCGGGGTCCGGCTCGATCCGCTCGACGGCGAATCCTTCCCGTTCGTAGAAAGCCGCGGCCCGCTCGTTGGCGGCGAAGTGTTCGATGCGCAGCCGGTCGACGCCTTCTGGCAGGTGGCTGGTTAGGGCATCGAGCAGTTGTGGGCCCAACCCGTGGCCGCGGTGTTCCGGGTCGAGGTAGAGCTTGTAGACGACGTGGTCGGGTCCGCGCTGTCCGACGCCGACGATGCGCGCCTCGGCTTCAGCGACGACAACGCGCCCGTCGGCCACGGCGGCGCCGATATGCGCTTCGTTCCACCACCGACGGACTTGGCGCTGGGCTGCCGCTTCGCCGATCAGCGGGGTGTAGTGCGGTGGGATGTGCGTCTCGCCGAAACGGCAGATCGCCTCGACGTCGCTCAGCTCGGCCACGCGCACCCGGCTCACGGCCCGTCGTCCCTCTTCCGCCACACGCTCACCGAAACCGCCAGCGTCACGTCCCGACCCGCCGCCGCATCGAGGCGCTCCCGCCGTCCGTCCCGGTCCAGATGGAAGCCCGCGGGCCCCATCGCCACTACATCCCGCACCTGTGCCGCGCTGAACTCCTGCGTCCGGACCACCTCCACCCCGGACTCCCGCTCGAACAACCCGCCCAACGAGGCCTCGAGCCGTTCTTCCTTACGCGCGTCCACGGCGAGCACCAGATCGCCCAGCTCCGCGAGATGCCCCGGCAACGGCGACGCCACCACCAGCTTCCCGCCCGGCGCGAGCACCCGGTGGAACTCCGTGGCGTTCCGCGGCGAGAACACGTCCAGAACCACCGACGCCACCCCGTCGCCCACCGGCCACGGTTCCCACAGGTTCCACACCGCCGCGCCCAGCCGCGGATGCGCCCGCGCGGCCCGTCGCAGCGCGATCGCCGACACGTCCAATGCGAGCCCGACCGCGTCCGGCGCGGCGTCCAGTACTCGCGAGAGGTAATAGCCCGGCCCGGCCCCGGCGTCGATGATCAATCCAGGAGCAGAACCAACCTCAGCGACCGCCTCGGCGAGCGGCGCGTACGCCCCGGAAGACAAAAACGCCGCCCGCGCGTCCACCATCGGCGCGGTGTCGGCCGTGCCCGCCGGGATGCGCGCGTGGAGAAGATTGACGTAACCCTGCCGGGCCAGATCGAACGAATGCCGCCGTTCGCAGCGCAGCGTCCGGCCGGTCAGCGAGACCGGCTCCGCGCACACCGAACAGCGCAGCGCTTCGATCACCCGATCAGGCAAAGACATGGCGCTATTCGACCATGAGGTTGCCTGACCGGACATTTCACCCCGGCTCCCCGGAAACGTCCCCGTAACAACCCACGTGCCGGAGTTCACGCGAGGGAAACGTGAACCGAAGCCTGGTGAAACACCCGCGGCCAACACTTCCTCTGCAGTTGCCCACGGCACGGGAGGACGATTGTGCTGAACGCCGGAGACACCGCCTGGGTGCTGATCAGCGCCGCGCTGGTCATGCTCATGACCCCAGGCCTCGCGTTCTTTTACGGCGGCATGGTCCGCGCGAAGAGCGTTTTGAACATGTTGATGATGAACTTCATCGCACTCGCGATAGTCGGGGTGCTGTGGGTGCTCTTCGGGTTCTCGCTGTCCTTCGGCGACGACGCTTTCGGCGGCCTGGTCGGGAACTTCGACTACGCCGGCCTGACGGACGCGTTCGGCAAGCTCGTCGGCCTCGCCAGCGCGGGCCCGCCCGCCGTCCCGTGGCCCGGCCCGGACGCGTTGCCGCTGCTCGCGTTCTGCATGTTCCAGCTGATGTTCGCGATCATCACCCCGGCGCTCATTTCCGGGGCCATCGCGGATCGCGCGAAGTTCTGGGGCTGGACGCTTTTCGTGACGATCTGGGTCATTGTCGTGTATTTCCCGGTCGCGCACTGGGTGTTCTCGTTCGACGGATTCACCGGCAAGGATTCGGTGGGCGGCTGGATCGCCAACCAGCTCAAGGCGCTCGACTTCGCGGGCGGCACGGCGGTGCACATCAACGCGGGAGCCGCGGGTCTCGCCCTCGCGCTGGTGCTCGGCAAGCGCAAGGGCTGGCCGAAGGACACCGGCCGTCCGCACAACGTCCCGTTCGTCCTGCTCGGCGCGTCGCTGCTGTGGTTCGGCTGGTACGGCTTCAACGCCGGTTCCGCGCTCGGCGCCAACGACCTCGCGGGCGTCGCGTTCACCAACACCACCGTCGCGACCGCGGCCGCGGTGCTCGGCTGGCTCGTCGTGGAACAGCTGAAGTTCGGCAAGCCGACCACGCTCGGCGCGGCGTCCGGCGCGGTGGCCGGCCTGGTCGCGATCACCCCCGCCTGCGGTTTCGTGAGCCCGCTCGGCTCGATCGCGATCGGCGTGATCGCCGGGGTGCTGTGCGCGCTGGCCATCTCGCTGAAGTTCCGCTTCGGCTTCGACGACTCCCTCGACGTCGTCGGCGTGCACCTCGTCGGCGGTCTCGTCGGCACCGTGCTGATCGGGTTCTTCGCCACCAAGAGCGTGAACCCGGCGGGCGCGGACGGGCTGTTCTACGGCGGCGGCTTCAAGCAGCTGGGCATCCAGGTGGTCGCCGCGCTTGCGGTGCTGGGCTACTCGTTCATCATGACCTTGATCATCGGCTTCGCGATCAAGAAGGCGGGCGGGTTCCGCGTCAGCACCGAACACGAGGTCAGCGGCATCGACGAGGGTCAGCACGCGGAGAGCGCCTACGACTTCACCGGCATGGGCGGCCTCGGCCACTCGGCGACGTTCCCGGCCAAGCCCGTCACGAAACTCGAGGAGACCAAGGCATGAAGCTCATCACCGCGATCGTCAAGCCGTTCACGCTCGACGACGTCCGCTCCTCGCTGGAGCAGCTGGGCGTGCTCGGGATGACGGTGAGCGAGGTCCAGGGCTACGGCAGGCAGAAGGGCCACACCGAGGTCTACCGGGGGGCCGAGTACTCGGTGGATTTCGTGGCCAAGCTGAAGATCGAGGTCGTGGTGGACGACGTCGTGGTCGAGAAGGTCCTCGACGCGGTCACCACCGCCGCGCACACCGGGAAGATCGGCGACGGGAAGGTCTGGGTGACGCCGGTGGAGACGGTCATCCGGGTCCGCACCGGCGAACGCGGCACGGACGCGCTGTAGCCGATGACCGACGGGGGCGAACTCGCCCGAGCCACTGCGCTGCTGCTCGAAGGACGGCACGGAGCTCCCGCGCTGCGGAACTCCCTGGTCGATCTCTACGAGTTCTGGCTCGGGAAAGGAGCGACGGCGGCCGGCGTCGACACCGCGGACCCAGGTGTCGCGCTGGTCGCCGTAGGGGGGTTGGGACGGCGCGAGCTGGTGCCGTACTCCGATCTCGATTTGGTGTTGCTGCACAACGGAAACAACCAGGTCGGGGAGATCGCCGACGCGCTGTGGTACCCGTTGTGGGACGCGCGGGTCGGCCTCGACCATTCGGTCCGCACGCCCGGCGAGGCGCTGAAAGTCGCCGCGGAGGACCTGCGTACCGCGCTCGGTCTGCTCGACGCCCGGCATCTCGCTGGCGACCCGGGCCTCACCGAACGCCTCGCGTCCGCCGCCCGCGACCAGTGGCGGCGCACCGCCCGCAAACGCTTGCCGGAGCTGGCTGAATCTGTCCACGGACGATGGCGGCGCAGCGGTGAGATCGCCCAATCCGCCGAGCCGGACTTGAAACACGGCCGCGGCGGCCTTCGCGACTTCGGCGTGCTGGAAGCCCTCGCGGCCGGACAGCTCACCGCACGACCGGGCGAAGAACTGCTGGCAGCAAAGCAACTCCTGCTCGACGTCCGTACCGAACTCCGCCGCGAAGCACGTCGCGAACGAGACATCCTCAGCGCGGCCGACGCCGACGTCGTAGCGCACGAACTGGAGCTGGGCGACCGATTCGCCTTGGCGCGCAAGCTTTCCGGCGCGGGCCGAACCATCGCGTACGCCGTCGATGTCGCTCTTCGGTCCACTGTGGAGCAACCGCGTCCACTCTTCGGCCGACGCCCGGTTCGCCGCCCGCTGGCGGAGGGCGTCGTACTGCACGGCGACGAGGTCGCGCTGGCCCGAGACGCACTCCCCGCCCGGGACCCCGCGCTTCTGCTCCGTGCCGCAGCGGCCTCGGCTCGGACCGGAAAACCCATCTCACCAGGCACGTTGCGCACCCTCGCGGAGTCCGCCCCGGAACTGCGCGAACCATGGCCGGACGACGCCCGCAACGCCCTCGTCGAACTGCTGGGCGCGGGGGAGGGACTGGTCGACGCGGTCGAAGCCCTCGACCGCACCGGTCTGTGGGCCCGGCTGTTCCCGGAGTGGGGCGCCGTGCGCGACCTGCCGCCGCGGTCGCCAGTGCACCAATGGACCGTCGACCGGCACCTCGTCCAGGCGTGCGTCGAAGCAGCGAAACTGACCACCACCGTGTCGCGGCCGGACCTGCTGCTGATCGGCGCGTTGCTGCACGACATCGGCAAGGGCCGCGACGCCGACCACTCCGAACTGGGCGCGAAGATCTCCGCCTCGGTAGCGCAACGCCTGGGCCTGCCGCCCGCGGACGTCGCGACGGTCTCCGCGATGGTCCGCCACCACCTGCTGCTGCCGCACACCGCGACCAGACGCGACATCGGCGACCCCGCGACCATCTCGCGCGTGGTGAAAACCCTGGACCGCGACGTCGTCCTGCTGGAACTCCTGCACGCCCTCACCCGCGCCGATTCGCTGGCCACCGGACCCGGCGTCTGGACCGACTGGAAGGACCGCCTGCTCGCCGAGCTGGTCAGCGGCTGCGAGGAAGCCGTGCACGGCAAGGGTTTCACGCCGCCGGAGCCCTTGGACGACGACCAACGCGAGCTGGTCGCCGAAGCCACCCGGACCGGCGTCGGCCAAGTCCGGATCTCCGCGCACGGCAAGGTCGTCACGGTGCTGCTGGCCGTCCCCGCGGACCGGGAACTGCTCGCTCCCGCGGCCGGGGTGCTGGCGCTGAACTCCCTGGAGGTCCACTCGGCGGTCCTGCGCGAGCATTACGGCCGGGCGGGCGTGTTCACCGCGTCGCCGAAATTCGGGTCGCTGCCGGATCCCGCGCTGCTGCGAGAACAGTTCGCCCGTGCGGTCGCCGGGACGATGCCGCTCACCCAGCGGCTGGCGGCGAAGGAACGCGACTACGCGACCGCGTCGCCGGTCGTGGTCAAGCCGGTGGTGCGCTGGTTCGACGACGAAACGAGCGGTCCCGACGCCGTCGTGCTGGAACTGCGCGCCGCCGACCGGATCGGCCTGCTGTTCCGGGTGGCGAGCGCCCTGCGCCGCGCGGAGGCCGACGTCCACTGGGCGAAAGCCGCGACCCTGGGCGGCGCCGTCGTGGACTCGTTCGCCCTCTCGCCGCGCTCCGGCCACGTCACCCCTTCGTGGCGCACGGCGATCACCGACGCCGTCCTGGCCGCGGTCTCCTGACCGTCCGTGAAGGACTCCTTGAGGGAATCAGATTCCTTCAAGGAGCCCTTCACGGACGAATGACCAGGGCAGACCCGGCCGCATTGCGCCATCCGGGCTCACCCGTCCGGGGTGTCGGCGGCGCCGACCCTGGTTCCGATGGCAGGATGGCAGGTCCGGGCAAGGGGCGAGGTGAACGCGATGCGAGGGCACGAGAACCTGCCGGAGCTTTCGCTGCCCCCGACAGTCGTGGCCGGGCACCTCCGCACCTGCGCCGAGGAGCTCTCCGCCCTGCTCCGCGGCGACGGATCCGCCGCCACCCTCGGCGAACTCTCCGAGGTGGTCACCCAGCTGGTCGCCGGCCAGCACGCGCTGTCCCACGCCCTGGCCGGTCTCGCCGGGCGCATGGACGTCCGCAATCCCGCGCTCGCCACGGTCTCGCCGTCCGAGGTCGAGGTCCTCACCGAGGTCCTGCAAGCCGCCGCCTGCGCGGTCAGCTGCTCCGCCGAGGAACTCGCCGACGCCGAACCGCTCTTCGAGTTCGCGAGCGACTCCGCGGGACCCGACACCCGCGTTTGAGTAGTCCTACTCAGTCCGGATTGGGGGACTTCACGCTGCCGCGCGCCCGCCCCCGGACGGCAGACTTCTCCCCAACGCCGGGCGGCCGAGGGGGAACCGCTCCGCGTGCCCGCGGCGGAAGGCCTCCTGGGGAGGTGAGCTCTTCCGCCACGGTTCCGGGGACGGCCGTGGGGAGCGGCCGCCCCGGAACTCCCGGGCCTCAGGAATCCGCGATCCGCGTCAGCAGCCCGGCCGCGAGCCGGAGCAGCTCCTGTTCGGTGGGGCTCAGCGTCCGTTCGACGGCCGCGGCCAGCCAGTTCTCCCGCGCGATCGAGTAGGTGCGCAGTTCCCGCAGCCCGGCCGGGGTGATCTCGATCAGCGACCGCCGCCCGTCCGCCGGGTCCGGGGTGCGCGTGATCCACTCGCGTTCGGCCAGCGAGGCCAGGATCCGCGTCAGCGACTGCGGATGGATCCGCTCGGCCTCGGCCAGCTCGCCCGGCGTGTGCGTGCCGCCGCGGTACAGCCGCGACAGCACCGCCAGCACGGCCGGTCCCGGAGCGGGCGAGCCCGCCTCGGAGCGCATCCGCCAGTTCAGCCGCCCGACGCCCTCGCGCACCGTCCGGGCCAGCGTCGCCAGCTCGTCGGCCCGGTGCGCGTCGGGTTCGGTCTCCATGCGGCCACATTAGGCGGTTTCTCCCCGCACCAGCGCGGCATACCTGCCGCCGGAGGCGAGCAGTTCCGCGTGCGTTCCCCGTTCGACGATCCGTCCGGCGTCCAGCACCGCGATCTGGTCCGCGTGCTCCACAGTGGACAGCCGGTGCGCGATCGCGATCGTCGTGCGGCCCGCGGCGAGCCGGTCCAGTTCCGCCTGCACCGCGCGTTCGGTGCGGTTGTCCAGCGAGCTCGTCGCCTCGTCCAGGATCAGCACCGGCGGATTGCGCAGCAGGATCCGCGCGATCGCCATCCGCTGCTTCTCCCCGCCGGAAAACCGGTAGCCGCGTTCCCCGACGACGGTGTCGTACCCCTCCGGCAGCGCGGCCAGCGTGTCGTGGATGTGCGCGGCCTTCGCGGCGTTCTCCAACTCCTCGTCGGTGGCGTCCGGCTTCGCGAACCGCAGGTTCTCCCGCACCGACGCGTGGAACAGATACGTCTCCTGCGACACCAGCCCGACCCCGGCGGCCAGCGACGCGAGCGTGACATCCCGGACATCCGTCCCGTCCACGCACACCTTTCCCTCGGTCACCTCGTACAACCGGGCGACCAGATAGGCGAGCGTCGTCTTCCCCGAACCCGTCGACCCGACCAACGCCGTCGTCGTCCCCGCGGGCACGTCGAGGTCGATATCGCGCAACGTCCACGGCCCCTCGTCGTCGTAGCGGAACGAGACTCCGCGCATCGAGACCGCCCCGCCGCTCGGATGCAGCGTCCGCGCGCCCGGCCGGTCGTCGATCTCCACCGGCAGATCGAGCACCTCGAAGATCCGCCCGAACAACGCCTTCGCCGTCGAGACGTTCTGTCCCACCGTCTGCATCGCCGTCGCCGGCGCGAGCAGCCGGTTCAACATGCTGGTGAACGCGACGACCGTGCCCAGCGAGATCGGCGCCGCGCCCCCGGCGAGTTCCAGTCCGGCCGCCCAGTAGACCAGCGCCGGGATGATCGTCAGGCTCATCGACCGCGCCGCCCGCTGCCACCGCCCGGCCAGCGCGGCACTGCGTTCCAGCGCCGCGACCTCGCGCGATTCCTCCGCGAACCGGTCGCGCATCAGCTTCGCGTTGCCCATCGTCTTGGCCAGCAGCACGCCGGTGACCGACAGCGATTCTTCGACGATCGTGGTCAGCCGCGCCATCCGCCGGGTCCGGCCGCGGGCGAGCTTCCGCTGCTTGCCGCCAAGGCGCAGCGTGAACAGCAGGAACAACGGCACGACGACCAGCGACAACAGCGCCAGCTGCCAGTCCATCACCAGGATCGCCACCGCGATCGCCAGCGCTGTCGTGCCGTTCTGCACGATCGACGCGGCGGTCCCGGTGACGACGTTGTCCACGCCGCCGATGTCGTTGAACACCCGCGACAGCACCTCGCCGGTCTTCGTTCGGGTGTAGAAGCCCAGCGACATCCGCTGCAGATGGCTGTACACCGCGACCCGCAGTTCGTCCATCACCCGCTGGCCGATGGTGTTGGACAGCCCGGTGGTCCGCACGCTCAGCGCGCCCGACCCGAGCGCGGCGGCGATCATCCCGGCCGCCAGCAGGCTGACCAGCAGGACGTCGCGGTGCGGCAGCGCGTCGTCCAGCATCTCGCGCAGCAGGAACGGCGAGGTGACGCCCAGCCCGGCCTGCACGACCAGCAGCGCGCACAGCCCGGCCAGCGCCCGCCGGTGCGGCCGGAAGAGGCCCGCGATGCGGCGGAACGGGACCTGGTCGTCCTCGTCCCCTGCCGGTTCGGCGAGCGTCGGACGCCGGGCCGTAGCTGATATCATACGCCTATGTTTACTTAATTCCCGACGCTGGTCGAGCGGTTTTCGCGTGGTTGAGCTGTTGTCGTGGGGACAATTAATACGCGTATGCGTAGTACCCTTCCCGTACCCGTGAAGGCCGGGTGGCCGGGGCGGCTACCCTCGGAAGATGCCGGGGGTGCCGAGCACCGCCCGGCACGCGAACTTTCGACCCAGCTGGAGCGTGCACCCCCGTGTTCGACACCCTCTCCGATCGGCTCACCTCGGCCCTGCAGTCGCTCTCGCGCAAGGGCCGGCTGTCCGACGCCGACATCGACGCCACCGCGCGCGAGATCCGCATCGCGCTGCTGGAAGCGGACGTCGCGCTCCCGGTGGTCAAGGCGTTCATCGCGAAGATCAAGGACCGCGCGAAGGGCGCCGAGGTCTCGCAGGCGCTGAACCCGGCGCAGCAGGTCGTGAAGATCGTCAACGAGGAGCTCGTCGGCATCCTCGGCGGCGAGACGCGGCGGCTGAACCTGGCGAAGAACCCGCCGTCGGTGATCATGCTCGCGGGTCTCCAGGGCGCTGGTAAGACGACGCTGGCCGGCAAGCTGGCGATGTGGCTGAAGAAGCAGGGCCACGCGCCGATGCTGGTCGCCTGTGACCTCCAGCGGCCGAACGCGGTCACCCAGCTGCAGGTCGTCGGCGAGCGCGCCGGTGTCGTCACGTTCGCGCCGGAGCCGGGCAACGGCGTCGGCGACCCGGTCGACGTCGCCCGCCGCGCGATCGAAGAGGCCAAGCACGCGCAGCACGACATCGTCGTGGTCGACACCGCGGGTCGCCTCGGTGTCGACGAAGAGCTGATGAAGCAGGCCGCGGACATCCGCGAGGCCGTGCAGCCGGACGAAGTCCTGTTCGTGGTCGACGCCATGATCGGTCAGGACGCGGTCACCACGGCCGAGGCGTTCCGCGACGGCGTCGGCTTCACCGGCGTGGTGCTCACGAAGCTCGACGGCGACGCCCGAGGTGGCGCCGCGCTGTCCGTCCGCGAGGTCACCGGCCAGCCGATCCTCTTCGCGTCCAACGGCGAGAAGCTCGAAGACTTCGACACGTTCCACCCGGACCGGATGGCCTCGCGCATCCTGGGCATGGGCGACGTGCTGACCCTGATCGAGCAGGCCGAACAGCACTTCGACCAGGAGCAGGCCGAACAGGCCGCGCAGAAGCTCACCAGCGGGCAGCTCACGCTGGAGGACTTCCTCGAGCAGATGCTCGCGGTGCGCAAGATGGGCCCGATCGGCAACCTGCTCGGCATGCTGCCCGGCGCGGGCCAGATGAAAGACCAGCTCGCCGCGGTCGACGACAAGCAGCTCGACCGGCTCCAGGCGATCATCCGCGGCATGACGCCCGCCGAGCGCGCCGACCCGAAGATCATCAACGGCTCGCGCAGGCTGCGCATCGCGAACGGCTCCGGCGTGACCGTCCGCGAGGTCAACGACCTGGTCAACCGCTTCTTCGAGGCGCGCAAGATGATGGCGCAGATGGCGGGCCGGTTCGGCTTCGGCGGCGGAGGCGGCGGGAGCAAGAACCGCAAGGGCAAGAAGGGGAAGAAGGGCAAGAAGGGCCCCACGCAGCCGAGGATGCGCGGCGGGATGCCCGGCGGCATGCCGATGCTGCCCCCCGGCGGCGGGATGCCCGGCGGGATGCCGGACCTGTCGCAGCTCGGCGGCATGAACGACGTGCCCGGCTTCGACCCGTCCAAGTTCAAGCTGCCGAAGGACCCGAAGAACAATTGAGCCCGCTGCACCTGCACGGCACCGTCCTGCCCGACGGCGAGCCGCGTGACCTCTGGATCCAGGACGGAAAGCTGTCCTTCGAGCCGGTTCCCGGCGCGGAAACGCTGTCCACCGGCGGATTCGTGGTCCCCGGGCTCGTCGACGCGCACTGCCACCCGGGTCTCGGCCCGAGCGGCGGACTGTCGGTGGAGGAGGCGGCGGACCAGGCCGCGACCGACCGCGACGCGGGCACTCTGCTGATCCGCGACTGCGGCCTGCCGCTGGACGTCCGCCCGCTGCAATCGCGCGCCGACCTGCCCACGATCATCCGCTGCGGACGCCACCTGGCGCTGCCGAAGCGGTACATCCCCGGCTTCGCGATCGAACTGGACGACCCGGCCCTGCTGCCGGAAGCAGTCGCCGAACAGGCCCGCGACGGCGACGGCTGGGTCAAGCTCGTAGGCGACTGGATCGACCGCGGCCAAGGCGACCTCGCGCCGCTCTGGCCGGACGACGTGCTGGCTGAAGCCATCCGCATCGCCCACGACCTCGGCGCACGCGTCACGGCGCACGTCTTCGGCGAAGCAGCGCTGCCAGGCTTGATCGGCGCGGGCATCGACTGTCTCGAGCACGGCACCGCGTTGTCGCCGGATCAGCTCGCCGAACTCGCGCGCCGCGACGTCGCCTTGGTGCCCACGCTCATCAACATCGAGAACTTCCCGGGCATCGCGGACAAGGCAGGCAAGTACCCGACGTACGCGGCCCACATGCGCGCACTGCACGCTGGCGTGGGCGAGATGGTGTCCTCAGCGGTCGAAGCGGGCGTACGCGTCTTCGCGGGAACGGACGCGGGCGGCATGGTCGCGCACGGCCGTATCGCCGACGAGGTCGAAGCGCTCCACCGCGCGGGCATGTCGCGTACGCAGGCTCTCGCGAGCGCTTCCTGGGAGGCGCGCGAATGGCTGGGCCACCCCGGTATCGAACACGGCGCCCCGGCGGACCTGATCGTTTACGCCGACGACCCGCGCACCGACCTGGCCGCCCTGCACCGCCCGACCCACATCCTCCTGGGCGGCACGGTCTTCCACTGACGCCGTCCCGCTCCCGCAGACGACCCCGCCTCGATGCGCCACGCCCCAGCCACATAGCGTGAACCCGTGGCCGAAGACGGTGGGGGAAAGCGAATTCTGGGCGCCCATTGGGCTTTCGCCGCGTTCTTCTTCGGAGTAGCCGGCTACTACCTCGTCACCCTCCTCACCGCCGCCGCGTTCAACCGGCACGTCGGCGACGACGACCCGGTCGAGGCGTACGCGGGACCGTTGCTGCTGCTGGCGTTCCTGCCGAACCTGGTCCTCGGCCTCGGCCCGGCGACCGCCTCGCTGCGGTACGGCTCCGGCCTCGAACGCGACTTCGGGCTCCGCACCCGGGGCCGCGACCTCCGCATCGGCCTCGCCTGCGGCCTGCTCGCGCTCGTCGTCGGCTTCGTGCTGAACGCCGCCGAAATCGCGGTCTTCGGCGGCGACGAGGTGTCCGACAGCCCGCTCACCGACCTGCCCGACGTGTCCGGCGGCAGCCCGGTCTGGCTGATCGCGACCGCGCTGGTCCTGGTGGTCGCCGTCCCGCTCACCGAGGAACTGCTGCTGCGCGGGGCGCTGTGGAACGCCCTGCTGCACTACCGGATCCCGCCGTGGGTGGTGCTCGTGCTCACGTCGTTGGTGTTCGCGCTGCTGCACGGCGAGACCACGCGCACGATCGCGCTGTTCGGCCAGGGTCTCGTCCTCGGGCTGGCGCGGCATTTTTCCGGCCGGACCTCGGCGAGCGTGCTCGCGCACGCGGCGAACAACCTGCCGCCCGCCGTCCTTCTCTTCACCGGGCATTGAGGGAAACCGGTGACCGGTCGAGTACTGTGCGAAACCATTTCGGCCGCTAGGCTCGACCGGTGAGCAGAGCGAGCACGGGGAGGCGGGCGTGACCACATCACAGCCCCGTGAACCTTTCTCCCGCGCGCTCTCCCCGGAGGACTTGGTGGCCGAACCGACCGCGTTCCCGGCGCATCGCTGGGGATTCGGGGCGTTCCTGCTGGTCGAGGCGGTGCTGCTGGCGTCGGCCGCGTTCATCGGCGCGCTCGCCGGTCCCACGGCTCCGGGCAAGCCGCTCCCGATCGGCACGGTGCTGCTCGGCACGATGCTGCCCACCATGATCGCCGCGGGCGTCGCGGTGCTGATCACCGTCGTGCGCGGCAACGGCCCGAAGCTCGACCTGCGGCTCGAATGGCGCTGGGCGGACGTCTGGACCGGGCTCAAATTCGGCATGCTCGGCCTCGTGCTCACCTCGCTGAGCGCCTACGTGTGGACCCAGCTGGTCGGCACGGCGGACGCGACGTCGGCGATCAGCGCGCTGGTCGACGACCGCAAGATGTCCGTGCCCGCCGCCGCGGTGATGTTCGGCTACCTGTGGCTGCTCGGGCCGATCTGCGAGGAGATCATCTACCGCGGCCTGCTCTGGGGCGCGGTCGAGCGGCTGCAGTGGCGCAGCGAGCGCTGGGGCCGGGTCGCAGCGTTCCTGCTGTCCACCGCGGTCTTCGCGGCCAGCCACCTGGAACCGCTGCGCACCACCCTGCTGCTGGTGATCTCCATCCCGATCGGGCTGGCCCGGCTGTCCACCGGGCGGCTGGCGGGCAGCATCGTCGCGCACGCGGTCAACAACTTCCTGCCCGCCGTCGCGATCCTGCTCGGCGCGCTCGGCCTCGCGTCCTTCTGAGGCCCCTGCGCAGGCACAACGACGGCATCTGGCAGAATGTTTGCTTGCCCGCTTCCGCCGGACCCTCTCGCCGTGTGGAAGCTCCTGACCTCCGGGCGCCGTGAGCCTGTCCCCACGGGTTTCGCGCGCGCCCTGCACCACACAGCACTGAGGAGTACCCACACCCGTGGCCGTCAAGATCAAGCTGCAGCGCCTCGGCAAGATCCGTGCGCCGTACTACCGCATCATCATCGCCGACGCGCGCACCCGCCGGGACGGCAAGGCCATCGAGACGATCGGCAAGTACCACCCCAAGGAAGAGCCGAGCTTCATCGAGGTCGACACCGAGCGGGCGCAGTACTGGCTGGGCGTCGGCGCGCAGCCGACCGAGCCGGTCCAGCGCATCCTCGAGATCACCGGCGACTGGCAGAAGTTCAAGGGCCTGCCGGGCGCCGAGGGCACCCTGAAGGTGGCCGAGCCGAAGCCGTCCAAGCAGGACCTGTTCAACGCGGCGCTGGCCGCGGCGGGCGAGGAGCCCTCCACCGAGGCCGTCACGCCGAAGAAGAAGTCGGCCCCGAAGAAGGCCGAAGCCGACAAGGCCGAGGCTGCCGAGGGCGAGAAGTCCGAGTGAGCTTCCTCGCCGACTCCCTCGAGCACCTGGTGCGCGGGATCGTCGACAACCCGGACGAGGTCCGGGTCGAGCTGCTGACCACGCGTCGTGGCCGCACGCTCGAGGTGCACGTCCACCCCGACGATCTCGGCAAGGTGATCGGCCGGGGCGGGCGCACCGCGACCGCTCTGCGCACCGTGATGGGCGGCATCGGCGGCCGAGGCGTCCGCGTGGACGTCGTCGACACCGATCGCTGACCCGGATTCTCGGAAACGGTCAGGTATGGACGTCGTAGTCGGCCGTATCGCGAAGGCGCACGGCATCCGCGGCGAGCTCGCGGTCGACGTGCGCACGGATTCGCCGCAGGAGCGGTTCGCGATCGGTGCGGTCGTCACGACGAAGCTGCGCGACGGCAGCACGAGAGAACTCACCATCGCAGCCGCCCGCGAACACAGCGGGCGGCTGCTGGTGCGTTTCGAGGAAGTGCTCACGCGCGACGTCGCGGAAACCCTGCGCGGCGCCCTGCTGCTGGCGGACACCGCCACGCTGCCGCCCACCGGCGACCCGGACGAGTTCTACGACCACGAGCTGGCCGGGCTTCGCGCGGAACTCGCCGACGGGACGGCCGTGGGCAAGGTCGTCGAGGTGGTCCACTCGCCGGCCGGGGAATTGCTCGAACTCGATCATGACGGACGCTCGGTCTTGGTACCTTTCGTCCGCGCCATCGTTCCGGTGGTGGACGTCGCGGGGGGCCGGGTCGTGCTCGATCCGCCCGAAGGCCTCCTCGACGCTGACTGAGGGGGAGTTCGTGAAGTTCTGGACGAAGGCTGTCTTCGCAGCCGTATTGGCCACCGCTTTCGCCGCGCCGCCCGCGCAGGCCGCTTCGCCGGTGTACGGCGACTTCTCGATGATGTTCCAGCGCAGCGCCGGACAGTACGCGCCGCCGGGGGAGAAGGCGTTCCAGTGGGCGTGGTCGCCGCAGTCGGCCACCGAATCGCAGATCACCTGGGGCGACCCGGTCACGTGGCCGCCCGCGACCGCCGAGCACTTCGTCCGCTCCGGCGACTGGGTGCTGATCGACGGCTGGGACGGCAACGGCACGTACTACACGGAGCGCGTCACCGAAGAACTCGCGTGCACCGGTTCCACCTGCACGCCGATCCCGTCCGACGGCGGCCGCCAGCACTACGTGCGCTGGACCGTGCCGTCCACCGACTACCGGCTCGTCGCGCGCGGCACGATCACCGAGAAGAGCTCGGGCAAGGTCGTCCACTTCGAGCACCTGCAGACGTGGGGCGCGCCCGCTCCGTGCTCGAACGCCCGCTTCGGGGCGCGCACCTGCGTCACGCAGACCGAGACGTGGTCGGACGACAACGGGCTGCCCGCCGGGTCGCCGATCCGCAAGACCCTGCACCGCAGCATCAAGATCGCGAAGGGGCTGGGCATGGCCTTCGCGATCGACCAGGACGTCCCGAGCCCGTGGCACGCCCAGGCCACCGAGTACTGGAACTGGTAACCGCTTGCGCATCGACGTCGTCACCATTTTCCCCGAGTACCTCGACCCGCTGCGCGCGGCGCTGCTGGGCCGGGCGATCGACCGCGGCCTCATCGAGGTCGGCGTGCACGACCTGCGCGACTGGACCCACGACGTGCACCGCGCGGTCGACGACGCGCCGTACGGCGGCGGTCCCGGCATGGTCATGAAGCCGCAGATCTGGGGCCCCGCGCTGGACGACGTGTGCGGCGAGGGGACCCGGCTCGTCGTCCCGACCCCGGCGGGCAAGCCGTTCACCCAGGAGCTGGCGCATTCCTACGCCGAGGAAAAGCACCTGGTGTTCGCCTGCGGCCGGTACGAGGGCATCGACCAGCGGGTCGTCGACGACGCGGCCCGCCGGATGCCGGTGGACGAGGTCTCCATCGGCGACTACGTGCTGGTCGGCGGCGAGGCCGCGGTGCTGGTGATCGTCGAGGCCGTGGTCCGGCTGCTGCCGGGCGTGCTCGGCAACGCGCGCTCGGCGGCCGAGGACTCGTTCTCCGACGGCCTGCTCGAAGGCCCCAGCTACACCCGCCCGGAAGTGTGGCGCGACCTGGCGGTGCCGGACGTGCTGCGCTCGGGCAACCACGCGCTCATCGACCGCTGGCGGCGCGACCAGGCGCTGGCTCGCACCGCCCAGCGGCGGCCGGATCTCCTGGACCGGCTGCCCGAGGGCAGCCTGGACAAGCGGGACCGCGAGGTCCTCGAAGGGCTGGACGACCAGCCCGGATAGGCCCCGTGCGAGGTCTCCGGGAGCCTCTGCCATAATGGATTAGTTGGCGTGACGCGTGGTGCTTTACATGCGCTCACCGCGGCTGTTCAGTCGCGATGCCAACCGTGAATGCCATCAGCCCCGGGCTAGTCGCAGTGATCCGCTGCGCGCTCGAGCTGTACGTAAGCCACACGAATACGAGGACGGACCACCGATGAACACCCTGGACGCGCTGGACGCGCAGTCACTGCGTTCCGACATCCCGGACTTCCGCCCCGGCGACACGCTCAAGGTGCACGTCCGCGTCATCGAGGGCAACCGCGAGCGCAACCAGGTCTTCCAGGGCGTCGTGATCCGCCGTCAGGGCGGCGGCATCCGGGAGACCTTCACCGTGCGCAAGGTTTCGTTCGGCGTGGGCGTCGAGCGCACCTTCCCGGTGCACTCGCCGAACCTGGCCGAGGTCGAGGTCTTCAAGCGCGGCGACGTCCGCCGGGCGAAGCTGTACTACCTGCGCGAGCTGCGCGGCAAGAAGGCCAAGATCAAGGAGCGCCGCGAGAACCGCGAGACCACCTCCGCCTCCTGAGTGACGAGCCGGTTACCGGTAGCCTGGCGACGTGGTCGAACCTGTGTCGCGGAACGCCGATGAGGACGGCCCCGAACGCCCGGAGGAGGACCAGGAACGGTCCGGCGGGCGTCGGGGGTCGCACCGGCGGGGCAAGTCCTCGAAAAAGCGGTCGTTCTGGAAGGAACTGCCGATCCTGATCGTGATCGCCCTGGTGCTCACGATCCTGATCCAGGCGTTCCTCGCCAAGGTCTACATGATCCCGTCGGGGTCCATGGAGTCCACGCTGCACGGCTGCCCGAGCTGCACCGGCGACCGGATCCTGGTCGACCGCGTCACCTACGACTTCACCGACCCCTCCCCGGGGGACGTGATCGTGTTCAAGGGCCCGCCCGCGTGGACCGAGAACGAGATCGCGCCGCAGGAGTCGAGCAACATCGTCGTGCGCGCGCTGCGCGGTCTCGGCTCGCTGGTCGGCTTCGCGCCGCCGGACGAGCGGGACTTCGTCAAGCGCGTCATCGCCACCGGCGGCCAGACCGTCCAGTGCTGCGACGACCGCAACCGGGTGATCGTGGACGGCAAGGCCCTCGACGAGCCCTACATCCACTGGGAAGACGACAACCACCGCGTGCAGGAGTCGTTCGCCCCAGTGAAGGTCCCGCAGGGCGCGCTCTGGGTGATGGGCGACAACCGCAACAACTCCGCCGACTCGCGTTATCAGGGCGGCGGCGGGCCCAACGGCGCGGTTCCGGTCGACGACGTCATCGGCAAGGCCCGCATCATCGTGCTGCCGCCGAGCCGCTGGGGCGGGATCTCGGACCACAATCCGCAGCAGAACGCCCAGCCGGTCGCGCTCGGCGCGCCCGCGTGGCAGCAAGGGCTGCCGCTCGGCATCGGTTTCGCCACCGCGGTGCCGACGCTCTTCGTCGGACGCCGGTTGAAGGCAGGCCTCCGCAAGGCGGCCGGCCGGAGACGCTGAGCGGTGCGCTCCGTCGTCCGCGACTCCCGGGTGGTGTTTCGGTGACTCTCCCTCCTCCCCGCACTCCGGCGGAACCGCTGCGCCCGCCCCGTGCCGTGGTGCGCGGCGAGCTGTTCTGGGGTCTGCAAGGCGCACTCGAACGACGCGGCCTCGGCCCGGTCGCCGGCGTGGACGAAGCCGGCGCCGGAGCCTGCGCGGGCCCGCTCGTGGTGGCTTCCTGCGTGCTCCGTCCCGGCGACGGCGCGCGCCTGCCCGAGCTGACCGATTCGAAGATGCTCACCGCGAAGGCCCGGGACCGGGTTTACGACCGGGTCCTGCAACGCGCCCTCGACTACTCGGTGATCGTCATCCCCTCCGAGCAGGTGGACCTGCTCGGCATCCGGGTGATGAACCTGGAAGGCATGCGCCGCGCCGTCGCCGGACTGCGCACGCATCCCGGGTACGTCCTCACCGACGGCTTCCCGGTCCCCGGCATTCCCGCGCCGAATGTCGCGGTGATCAAGGGAGACCGCAGCGTCGCGAGCATCGCGGCGGCGTCGGTCCTGGCGAAGGTGACGAGGGACCGGATCATGGCCGGCCTGCACGAAGAGTTGCCGGCGTACGGCTTCGACGTGCACAAGGGCTACAGCACCTCGGACCATCTGGCTGCGCTGAGTGAGCACGGCCCGAGCCCGGCGCACCGCTGGTCCTACACGAATGTCGCCACTGTCGCCCTCGCACACGGACTCACTGCCCCGCATCCGGTCGTGCTCACCTACGCTGCACTGGAGAATGCCCTGGAAAAAGCGGGCGGGCCGGTCCGTGCCCCGGGCCGCTCGGTGGGTAAGAATGAACGCTCCGCCGCCGGAGCAGGACGAATGCGAGGAGGGGCGCGGATTTCATGAGCGCAGAGGATCTCGAGAAGTACGAGACCGAGATGGAGCTCTCGCTGTACCGCGAGTACCGCGACATAGTGGGCCAGTTCTCGTACGTGGTGGAGACCGAGCGGCGGTTCTACCTGGCCAACGCGGTGGACGTTCAGGTCCGCGACGGCGGGGGCGAGGTGTACTTCGAGGTGCGCATGTCGGACGCCTGGGTGTGGGACATGTACCGCCCCGCCCGGTTCGTGAAGCACGTCCGGGTCATCACCTTCAAGGACGTCAACGTCGAAGAACTGGACAAGCCCGACCTGCGGCTCCCCGAGGACGGTCCGTTCTCGGGCTGACCCCCGCTTTTCTCTCACCACGAAGGCCACCCGGCACCTGCCCGGGTGGCCTTCGTCGTTCTCTGCCCTCATGCACACCGCACCGACAATCCGCCGGGTTTCTCGTCCGCGGACCAGCGCTTGATCCACAACCCCCGGGTTATCCACAGCTGCCCGGAATCCCCCTGGCGCGGTGTTTGATCACGCTGCGATCGTGACAGCACACGCACCGTGATCGACGGTGCTCACGCTGTCCGAGGGGGACACCATGAACGACGGCCCGCACCCCGGCGCGGCCTGGCGACGGACGTTCGGCCGCTGGGGCGAGGACCTCGCCGCCCGGCATCTGCAGGCCGCCGGCATGGTCCTGCTCAGCCGGAACTGGCACTGCCGCGAGGGCGAGCTGGATTTGGTCCTGTCCGAGGGCGACCGGGTGATCTTCTGCGAGGTCAAAACCCGATCGAGCACTGAATACGGCACTCCCGCCGAATCCGTTACGCAGGACAAGATCGACCGCGTGCACCGAGCCGCGATGCGCTGGCTCAAGGAACATCGAGTCGGCTGGTGCCGCATCCGCTACGACGTCGTGACCGTGTACGCCCCCGACGGCGAAGAGCCGGTCGTGCGGCACCTGGTGGGTGCTTTCTGATGCCCCACGCCAAAACCTGGTCCGTCGCGTTGCTCGGCATCGAAGGCCGCGTAGTGGAAATCGAAGCCGATCTAGGCGGCGGCCTGAGCCGAGTCACCCTGGTCGGCCTGCCCGACGCCGGCCTCCGCGAGGCGAAAGACCGCGTCCGCTCCGCAGTCCGCAACTCCGGCCAATCCTGGCCCGACGGCAAGATCACGCTGGCCCTGTCTCCCGCCAACCTGCCCAAAATGGGCTCCGGCTACGACCTGGGCATCGCCGCCGCCGTCCTAGCCGCCATCGGCGCCGTCCCAGCCCGAAAGCTCCTGCACACAATCCTGCTGGGCGAACTGGCCTTGGACGGCCGAATCCGCCCCGTACGCGGCGTCCTCCCCGGCCTGCTGGCCGCCAAAGCCGCCGGCCACGAACGCGCCGTCGTGCCCACCGAGTCATTGGTAGAAGCCGCCCTGGTAGACGGCCTGGAAGTCTCCGGAGTAACCCGCCTGGCCGAGCTCATCGCCTGGCTCAAAGACGAAGCCGACCTGGAACCACCCGCCGCTCCCGCAGCCGCCACCCCAGTGGAAGTCCCCGACCTAGCCGACGTAGTAGGCCAACCAGAAGCCAGATGGGCCTTGGAAGTCGCCGCAGCAGGCGGCCACCACCTCCTGCTCACCGGCCCGCCCGGCGTAGGCAAAAGCATGCTGGCCAGACGCCTCCCAGGCCTGCTGCCCGACCTCTCCCCAGCCGAGTCCCTGGAAGTAACCGCCATCCACTCAGTAGACGGCTCCCTGTCCAAGTCATCGCCCCTGGTAACAGTCCCGCCTTTCGTCGCCCCACACCACTCGATCAGCCCACCAGCCCTAATCGGCGGCGGCACCGGCTTAGCGGCTCCGGGTGCCATCAGTCGAGCCCACCGAGGCGTCCTTTTCCTAGACGAGGCCTGCGAATTCGGCAACCAACGCCTCGACTCGCTCCGCACCGTCATGGAAGAAGGCGAAGTCCGCATCGCCCGCGCGAAGGGCGTCGTCCGCTATCCCGCCCAGTTCCAACTGGTGCTGGCCACCAACCCCTGCCCCTGCGCCCCACCGCGAGAAACCGACTGCACCTGCTCAGTACCCACCCGCCGCCGCTACCTGTCGCGCCTTTCGGGCCCTCTCCTGGACCGAGTAGACCTCCGCGTCCGCCTGCGCCCTCTGACTGCGATCTCCGCCCACCAATCCACCACCCCAGAACCGTCCTCGACCGTCCGAGCCCGCGTCCTGGCCGCCCGCGAAAGAGCCAAACACCGCTGGCACGAACACGGCTGGCAGTCCAACACCGAAGTCCCAGGCCCGATCCTGCGCCGAGATTTCGCCCTGCCACCCCCCGCCACCGCGGTTTTAGACAGAGCCCTGGACCGAGGTTTGCTGACCGCCCGAGGAGCCGACAGATGCCTCCGCATCGCCTGGACGCTGGCCGACCTGGCCGCCTTGTCCCAACCCGACACCGACCACGTCACCGCGGCCCTGGACTTCCGAGAACGCAAAACCGGCTGATCCACCCCGCACACCGAGCCCGCCCAACGCGAGCGCCAGGAAATTTCGGCGGGCATCAGCTCGCTTCGGTGCATGACCCGCCTCCGGCAAGAGGTTCTGCCGTCTGCTCAGCCGTGCCCGGCGAACAGGCCGAGTAAGCGGCCGTGTGCGCTGACCGCGGCGATCCCCGGAGGTCCGCCCAGCACCTTCTCGCCGATGTCCGGACCAGATGTCCCAACTCCTAGACCCGCAATCCTGCGTCCCAGCCCAGCCCAGCCCAGCCCAGCCCAGCCCAGCCCAGCCGCGGCCCCCCAGTCTCGGACCGGCAAGCCTGCCCGTCCGGAATCCCAACGAAAGGAAAGCACCATGTCCCACCGAGCCATCCCGTCCTCGTCCCAGCGCACCCGGCACCGCAGGCCGAAGACGCCGCAGCACAAGATCGTCCGGCATCTGCATCCGGTCCGGCACCGGGAAGTCCGCCCCGAGCACGATCCGGTCCGGGTTCGAGAACGGTTGGCGCTGCACCGCCACCTCGCCGTCGTCCGCCCCGAAAACCCCGGCAGCCGAAGAGGTGCGGCGTGAGCATCGCCGTTGAGGACCAGACTGCGGCGACCGACTCCGAACGCCTCGCCCGCGCGTATCTGCTCGGCGTCGCTGAACCACCGGCACCGCACCTGCTGGAGTTCGTCGGCGAACGAGGCCCGGTCGCGGCCGCCGAGCGCGTCCGGGCCGGGGACTGTCCCGAGAAGGTTCTCCGCGAAACGGCCGCGCGGCGGGAATCCACGATCGCGGAACAAGATCTCGAGGCAGCCGCCAAAGCCGGTGCCCGGCTCGTGGTTCCCGAAGACCACGAATGGCCCGCGTGGCCACTGCTGTCGCTAGCGGTAGCAACCGGAAACGGCGTGAAGCACGTGGCGGCGCCGCTCGGGCTCTGGGTGCGCGGCGACGCGAGCCTGGCCGAAGTCGCGGACCGCGCGGTGGCGGTCGTCGGCGCTCGGATGGCCACGGACTACGGCCTGCACAACGCCGTCGAGATCGGCCACGCCTTGGCAACCCGCCAAGTACCAGTCTTCTCCGGTGCTGCCCTGGGCATCGACGCCGCCGCCCACCGAGGTGCGCTCAGCGGCGGCGGGGTCACGGTCGCGCTCCTCGGTTGCGCAGTCGACTATTCCTATCCGGTAGGGAACAGCGGCTTGTTGGACCGCATCGTCGCCGAGGGCGGTGCGATCGTCAGCGAGTACGCGCCGAAGACCCCGCCCGCGCGCCATCGATTTCTGGTGCGGAATCGCCTTATCGCAGGTCTTACCGACGGAACAGCCGTTGTGGAGGCCGGAATCCGTAGCGGTGCGCGCAATACTGCGACCATTGCGGGTGCGCTCGGCAAGGTCGTGATGGCGTTGCCCGGATCAGTGCATTCGGGCAGTTCAGCCGGTTGCCACGCACTGATCCGGGACTGCAAAGCCACGTTGGTCACCTCGGTTGACGAGGTGCTCGAAACCGTGGGCAGGTTCGGCACCGCTGCTCCCGCGGCCGAGTCGAGTCGGCGGCCCACGGACAATCTCGGTCCGGAGGCATCGCGGGTCTACGACGCGCTGCTTCCGCGGGCTGGCCGGGCTCCGGAAGAGGTGGCGGAAAGCGCTGGAGTGCCTGTTTCCCGAGTTCGCGCCTTGTTGCCCGCACTGGAAGTCGACGGTTTCGCGGTGCGCGGCGAGACCGGCTGGCGGCAGATAGTCCGAACGGCCAACCGATGATGGGCGTGGCGATGCTTGACCAATGGCGATGGTTCGCGCAGCGTAATCGTCATGCCGTCAGCGAGTGCACGCAAGGACGCGGTCCCGCGTCCCGGTGGACACCGGAAACGCCCGCCACGACCCGATCTTCGTGCACTTCGCGCCGAATTGCCGGAGTCCGCCGAATCGGTGGTGGCCGGTTACGAACGGCATCTGTCGCTGGAGCGTGGGCTGTCGCCGCACACCGTGCGCGCGTACGTCGGCGATGTCGTTTCGCTGCTGGCGTTCCTGACCGTGGGGGAGGGCGACCGTCCCGCGCGGCGCTTTGAGGACTTGGATGTCACCCAGCTGCGCGCGTGGCTCGCGGGGCAGCGCTCGGACGGCGCCGGGCGCACCACCCTCGCGCGCCGCGCCGCGGCCGCGCGCACCTTCACGGCTTGGGCGCACCGCACCGGTTTGCTGAAGTCGGACCCGGGCGGTCGGCTGGCCGCGCCGCGCACGCACCGGACCTTGCCCGGGGTGCTCCGCGCCGAGCAGGCCGACGCGCTCATGGACGCCTCCGCGAAAGGGGCAGCCGAACGGGATCCGGTCGCTCTGCGTGACCGCGCGTTGGTCGAAATGCTGTACGCAACCGGCATTCGGGTGTCGGAGTTGTGCGGACTGGACGTCGGCAGCGTGGACTTTTCCCGCCGCGTGGTTTCGGTGGTGGGCAAGGGAGACAAGGAGCGGACGGTTCCGTTCGGCGTCCCGGCGGCCGAGGCGCTGACCGCGTGGCTGGAGGACGGACGGCCTGCGCTGGCTGGGGAAACGCCGCCGGCGGCGCTTTTCCTGGGCGTTCGCGGCAAGCGTCTCGACCCGCGCGCGGCGCGCCGGGTGGTGCACGAGGCGGTGGCCGCGGTGCCGGGCGCAACAGACATGGGGCCGCACGGGCTAAGGCATTCCGCCGCGACGCATCTGCTCGAAGGAGGTGCCGATCTCAGGAGCGTTCAGGAACTGCTTGGTCACGCTACGCTGGCCACGACCCAGCTCTACACTCATGTGACCGTCGATCGGCTGAAGGCGATCCATGACCGAGCACACCCGCGGGCCTGACGCGGCCGGCGGAGGCTCGGCCGGGGACGGCAGGGCCGAACCGTCGGCGCACGCGCATCCGCACGAGCACGGAGACAACACTGAGCAGCACGCCGAGAACGACCGTGCAATGACTTCCACATCGCAGGTCACGGAAGCCGGGGCGGCACGCCCCGGCGTGCAGGACGCCGTCAGCGGGGACGGTCGTCCTGGTCAGGACGTCGACGCGGGGATTCAGGCGCTGTGGCAGCAGTTCGCCGACAAACCGGACCAGACGTCGCGCGACCGGCTGGTGCTGCACTACGCACCGCTGGTGAAGTACGTCGCGGGCCGGGTCGGCACCGGTCTGCCGACGCACGTAGACGTCGGTGACCTTGTGCAGTCAGGCATTTTCGGTCTGGTCGACGCGATCGAGAAGTTCGACCCGGAACGCGGCCTGCGCTTCGAGACGTACGCGATGCAACGCATCCGCGGCGCCATCCTGGACGACCTGCGCTCCCAGGACTGGGTCCCGCGCGCGGTGCGCAGCAAGGCGAAGGAAACGGCCCGCGCCCTGGAACGCCTCGGCGCCCGCCTGCACCGAACCCCGACCGACGCCGAACTCGCCGGCGAAATGGGCATCAGCCTCGACGACCTGCGCGACTTCTACGGCCAGCTCCGCCTCACCAGCGTGGTGGCGCTCGAAGACCTTGTCGCCGCGGGCAAAGACGCCGGTTCGCTGGTCGACACCCTCCCCGACGACGGCGCGGTCGACCCGGTGGCCGTCCTCGTGGACCAGGACAACCGCCGCCAGCTCGCCGAAGCCATCGCGCAGCTGACCGACCGGGACAAGATCGTCGTCAGCCTCTACTACTTCGAAAGCCTGACCCTCGCGGAAATCGGGAAGGTCCTAGGAGTCACGGAATCGCGCGTAAGCCAGCTGCACACCCGCGCGGTGATGCGGCTGCGCGCCAAGCTGATGGAGCAGCCCAGCGGCTGACCCCCGGATCCGCAACCGGCGCAACGATTGCCTTGTTCGCAACGCTGTCCGATGCTCATGCACGGTCGGTGCGGACCGCGGGCCGACGTGGCGGTGGTTGCGGACCACAGTCGATGTGGCGGCGGACCACGGTCGATGTGTCGGTGGTTTGAGCCTAGTGACCTCCTTCGGATCGATCGGCCGGTAGCGGCGGCTGCTTTGGTGTCACGGGCCTTCCGCCCACGGCTTGAGGCGTACTCGGCTGGGACTGCCGACCAAGGCGAGCGGGTCGATGTATTCCGTGCCGCGCCGAGCTCCCCAGTGCAGGCAGGTGGCGGTCGGGCAACCGGGGTGGCCGGGGATGGCGGTTCCCAGCGGCTGGCCGCGGTAGATCTGGTCTCCGGCGGCGACTGTCGGGGTGATCGGGAGGTAGGTCGTGTGGAGACCGCCGTCGTGGTCGACGGCGACTACTCCTTGTCCCGCGACCTGACCGGCGAAGACCACCACTCCCATGTCCGCGGCCAGCACCTGTTGTCCGGCGGCGGCTTCCAGGTCTACGCCTCGGTGACCTGGGCCGAACAGGGTCGCGGGCGGTTCGAAGTTGCGGGTGACGTGCGGGCGGGGCGTCAGGGGCCAGGCCAGCCGTCCGGGTTCTTCCGGAACGGGCTGGAGGGGTGCGGCGTCGGCTCGGGAGTGGAGCAGGGCTGCTGAGCCCGCGGACAAGGTCAAGACCGTCGCGAAGATCAGCCACGTTCGGGTGACTTTGCGGCTGCGCGGGGCGAACATCGGGAGTTCGCCGCCTGCTCCGGCCAGTCGGAGAGGTGGGTGGCCCCAGCTGAAATCGCAGGGCAGGGAGATTCGGATGCTCGGCAAGAGGGGCACGGGTCTTGGGCGGGCAGGGCGAAGGAGCCTGCGGGAGGCGAAGAGGGCGTAGCGGCTGACGGTGCTCGCGGCGGACCTCGCGCGGGTCCACGTGCGGCGGAGTGCGGTGCGGATTCTGGGCGGTCTGGCGGGTGGTCGGCGATGGCGGCCGCCGCGCGGGAGCGGACCCGTTGAGGTAGGGGGCGGGATGGCGTCGTCCGGGCTCAGGAGGGCGGCACCTGCCGATGGGTGCTGAGTGAGCAGGGCAGCGGTTGCCAGGACCACCGGATGAGGCGAATCAGGCGGCGACGGATTCGGCGAGGGACCGGACTGGCTGCTCGCTTCTCTGTCCGGGCGAGGCACAGGGGAGGGCACTGAGCTGGCCGTGCTCGGCATCGAGGGCACAGGAACCAGGGAATCCGCAGGCGAATCGGCAGCGCGGGAAGCAACGGCGGCAACGGGAAAAGATCGCGTAGTGGTCATGTCCCCATCCTCGGGCGCCAGCCGACCGGAACCCGCTGTTCAGCGGGGGTTGTCCACAGGTGGGCGCAGTTGTGGACAACTCCGGGCCGGGCGAAGGCTGCCCGCAGGGGCGGGCCTGGTGGCAGGGGGTAGAATCAATACCGCAGTCCACTCGCTGGGCTGACTTCGCGTGCACGTGCGCGCGTCCCCGGACGGGCCGCTTCTGGCGGGAACCCGGACGGAGGGGCGCACGGTGTCCGGCGGTCCCTGGGGTTTCGCACAGCCGAACCCACGGGTCCGGGCATCGGCTGCGGCACCAGGGCCCACGACCTCCCGGTCGGGGGCGACTAACCGGAACAGCGCCTCCGCGGGCGGAACGAACACCGGCAGCGGGAGCGCGCGACTACAGAAAAGGTGTGATTCCGGCAATGGCCGTCGTCACCATGAAGCAGCTGCTCGACAGCGGCGTGCACTTCGGGCACCAGACCCGTCGGTGGAACCCGAAGATGAAGCGCTACATCTTCACCGAGCGCAACGGCATCTACATCATCGACCTGCAGCAGACGCTGACGTACATCGACCGTGCGTTCGAGTTCATCAAGGAAACCGTCGCGCACGGCGGCACCATCATGTTCGTCGGCACGAAGAAGCAGGCTCAGGAAGCGATCGCCAACGAGGCCGCGCGCGTGGGCATGCCCTACGTGAACCAGCGCTGGCTCGGCGGCATGCTGACCAACTTCCAGACCGTCCACAAGCGCCTTCTCCGCCTGAAGGAGCTCGAGGCCCAGGAGCAGACCGGCGGTTTCACCGGCCTGACCAAGCGCGAGATCCTCACGCTGACCCGCGAGAAGGACAAGCTCGAGAAGACCCTGGGCGGCATCCGGGACATGGCCAAGGTGCCGTCCGCGGTGTGGATCGTCGACACCAAGAAGGAGCACATCGCCGTCGGCGAGGCTCGCAAGCTCAACATCCCGGTCGTCGCGATCCTCGACACCAACTGCGACCCGGACGAGGTCGACTACCCGATCCCGGGCAACGACGACGCGATCCGTTCCGCCGCGCTGCTGACGAAGGTCGTCGCCGAGGCCGCCGCGGCCGGGCTGATGGCCCGTTCCGGCCGCAACGGCGCCTCGGCCGACGCGAAGCCGGAGACCGGTGCTTCGGACGAGCCGCTGGCCGAGTGGGAGAAGGAGCTCCTCGCGGGCTCGGAGACCGCCGCCGCCGACGCGACCGAGGCCGCTGCCGCCACCGAGACGGCCGCCGCGACCGAGACCGCCGCGACCGAAACCGCGGAAGCGACCGGCGAGCAGGCTCCGGCCAACTCCTGATCCACCCCGTCCGGGCGGTCCGCGCAGGGCCGCCCGGACGGCGCTCACCGCACACGTACCTGAAACGGACGGATTCAACACGATGGCGAACTACACCGCCGCTGACGTGAAGCGCCTGCGCGAGATGACCGGCGCGGGCATGATGGACTGCAAGAAGGCCCTCGAGGAGAACGACGGCGACTTCGAGAAGGCTGTCGAGTTCCTGCGCATCAAGGGCGCCAAGGACGTCGGCAAGCGCGCCGAGCGCGCCACCGCCGAGGGCCTGGTCGCCGGCGACGGCGGCGTCATGATCGAGCTCGACTCCGAGACCGACTTCGTCGCCAAGAACGACGACTTCCAGCAGCTCGCGGCGAAGATCGTCGAGACCGCGAAGGCGCTGAAGTCCAGCGACGTCGAGGCCCTGAAGGCCGCCGACCTGGACGGCAAGCCGGTCAACGAGGTCGTGCAGGAGCTGTCGGCCCGCATCGGCGAGAAGCTCGAGCTGCGCCGCGTGGTGTCGTTCGAGGGCAAGACCGCGACCTACCTGCACCGCCGCGGCTCCGACCTCCCGCCCGCCGTCGGCGTGCTGGTCGAGTTCACCGGTGACGACGTGGACGCCGCCCGCGGCGCTGCCATGCAGGTCGCCGCGCTGCGCGCGAAGTACCTGACCCGCGAGGAGGTGCCGGCCGAGATCATCGAGAACGAGCGCCGCATCGCCGAGCAGACCGCCCGCGAGGAAGGCAAGCCCGAGCAGGCGCTGCCGAAGATCATCGAGGGCAAGGTCAACGCGTACTACAAGGACAACGTGCTGCTCGAGCAGCCGTCGGTCAAGGACAACAAGAAGACCGTCAAGGCCCTGCTCGACGAGGCGGGCGTGACCCTGACCCGGTTCGCCCGGTTCGAGGTCGGCCAGGCCTGAGCGAGGCACTGGGACTAGGTTCTGGCACTGTGCCCCGTCTCCGCGCATCGGGGACGGGGCACAGTCGGGTCTACCGAGGGGCAGGAGGCGACAGACATGGGTGAGGACCGGGTCGAGGGCGGGTACCGCCGGGTGCTGCTGAAACTGGGCGGCGAGATGTTCGGCGGCGGCGCGGTGGGCGTCGACCCCGACGTCGTGCACTCCGTCGCCCAGCAGATCGCCGACGTCGCGCGCACCGGCGTGCAGATCGCGGTGGTGATCGGCGGCGGCAACTATTTCCGCGGCGCGGAGCTGTCGCAGCGCGGCATGGACCGCGACCGCGCCGACTACATGGCGATGCTCGGCACCGTGATGAACTGCCTCGCGCTGCAGGACTTCCTCGAAAAGGAAGGCCTCCCGACCCGCGTGCAGACCGCGATCACGATGGGCCAGGTCGCCGAGCCCTACATTCCGCGCCGCGCGGAACGGCATCTCGAGAAGGGCCGCGTCGTCATCTTCGGCGCCGGCGTCGGCATGCCGTACTTCTCCACCGACACCGCCGCCGCGCAGCGCGCGCTCGAACTCGGCTGCGAAGCCGTGCTGATGGCCAAGGCCGTGGACGGCGTCTACACCGCCGACCCGAAGACCGACCCGGACGCGAAGATGTTCACCGACATCACGCACCGCGAGGTGCTCGAGCGCGGTCTCAAGGTCGCCGACGCCACCGCGTTCAGCCTCTGCATGGACAACAAGATGCCGATCATCGTGTTCAACCTGCTCACCGAGGGCAACATCGCCCGCGCGGTGGGCGGTGAGAGGATCGGCACGCTGGTCTCGACCCCCGCCGACGAGGCGTCCGCCTAGACCTGCTGGGATCAAGCTCAGGTCCGACAACACAACACCGGGAGTAGCCGTGATCGACGAGACCCTCCTCGACGCCGAGGAGAAGATGGAAAAAGCGGTGTCCGTCGCGAAGGAAGACCTCACGTCGGTGCGCACCGGGCGGGCCCACCCGTCGATGTTCTCCCGCATCGTCGTCGAGTACTACGGTGCGCCGACCCCGCTGAACCAGCTGGCCAGCGTCAACGTGCCGGAGGCCCGGATGGCGTTGATCAAGCCTTACGACCAGACGCAGCTGAACGCCATCGAGAAGGCGATCCGCGAGTCCGACCTCGGCGTCAACCCGAGCAACGACGGCAACGTCATCCGCATCGTCATCCCGCAGCTCACCGAGGAGCGGCGCAAGGAGATGGTGAAGGTCGCGAAGGGCAAGGGCGAGGACGCCCGCGTCTCGATCCGCAGCGTCCGCCGCAAGGCCAAGGAAGAACTCGACCGCATCGCCAAGGACGGCGAAGCGGGCGAGGACGAGGTCGCGCGCGCCGAGAAGGAACTGCAGAACCTCACCGACACCTACGTGCACCAGGTCGACGAGCTGGTGAAACACAAGGAAGCCGAGCTGCTCGAGGTCTGATGAGCCAGGTGAGCGAGGAACGCGACGAGCGGGTGAGCGACACCCCGCCACTGGGCCCGGCCGCCGAGCCGGACCCGGTTTCGCGGCTGGAACCGGCTTCGGAAACCCCTGCTGGGCAGCGGAAATCGGATTCCGCGACGAACGCGCGCGCGGAATCCGGTGCTGCGGCGGGGAATCCCGGGGAATCCGGGGGCGAGTCGGCGAAGGGTGCGAAGGGCGTTCCCGCGGGCGGACTGGCGAAGGGCGCGAAGGCTGCGTCCCAGGGCGGGTCGGCAAAGGGCTCGAAAGGCACCACTGAGGACGGGTTGGCCGAAGGCGCGAAAGCTGCGTCCAAGAGCGGATCAGCGAAAGGTGCGGCCGAAGGCGAATCCGTCATGCCCGGGGGCAAACCCGAGCGCGGCGCGAAGACTGGGCCGGTGAACGGCGGGAAAGTCAGCGACGAAGCGAAAGCCGAACCGGAGAAGAAAGCCTCCCGGGCCGGGCGCAATCTTCCCGCGGCGATCGGCGTCGGGCTGTTGCTCGGGGCCGCGATCATCGTTTCCCTGCTCACCGTCCGGTTCATTTTCATCGGGGTCATCGCCGCCGCGATCGCGGTCGGCACGTTCGAGTTCTCCGGCGTGCTGCGCCGGGTCGCGGACACCAAGGTCGCGCTGATCCCGGTGCTCGTCGGCGGGCAGGCGATGATCTGGCTGGCCTGGCCGTTCGGCCGGGAAGGCGCGCTTACCGCGTTCGTGCTCACCGTGCTCGCGTGCCTGCTGTGGCGGTTGCCCGGCGGTGCGAAGGGCTACGTGCGCGACGTCAGCGCTTCCGTTTTCGCCGCCGCGTACCTGCCGTTGTTCGGCGCGTTCGCGGCCATGCTCGTGCCGCCGCACGACGGGGTCGGGCGCGTGCTCACGTTCCTGATCGGCGTCGTCGCCTCCGACACCGGCGGCTACATCGCCGGCGTGCTCGGCGGCAAGCACCCGATGGCGCCCACGATCAGCCCGAAGAAGTCCTGGGAGGGCTTCGCCGGTTCGATGATCGCGGGCATCGTCGCGGGCGTGCTCACGATCAGCCTGATGCTGGACGGCCACGCGTGGCAGGGCGTCATCTTCGGCGCGGCCATCGTGCTCACCGCGACGCTCGGCGACCTCGTCGAATCGCTCATCAAACGCGACCTCGGCATCAAGGACATGGGCACGCTGCTGCCCGGCCACGGCGGCATCATGGACCGCCTCGACTCGCTGCTGCCCTCGGCCGTCGTGTCGTGGCTGCTGCTGTCGGCCTTCGTCCCGGCCTGAGCCCCCGTCTGAATCCCCGTCTGAATCCTCAGTCGTCGTACGGGTCGTCGACCTCGGCGCGGCCCACGTCTTCCAGCACCCGCGAGTGGTCGATCACCGCGAACACCGCGCCGTCCGGATCGGCGAGGATCGCGGTGCGGCCGAACGGGGTGTCGTACGGCTCGATCACCACCGAACCGCCCAGCATCAGCGCCTCGCCCGCCGCCGCGTCCGCGCCGCGCGCCGGGTCGACCTCGAAGTACACGAGCCAGTGCGGGGGAGTGTCCCGGCGGTACTCGGGACCCATCACGTAGCGGTACAGCACCGCCGTGTGCTCAATGGAATATTCCGCATAGTCGACGCTTTCGCCGTCGCCGACCTGACGGCTCGAGTAGTTGAACAGCTTGGTGTAGAAGTGGTCCGCGGCCACGCCGTCGTGCGTGTTGAGGTCCGCGCCGCTGAACGTGTTGGGCACGCCGCCCGCGAACTGCCAGTCCGGCGGGGCTTCCCAGAACACCACCGGCGCGCCGCACGCGTCGATCGCGTGCACGATGCTGCCGCGCTCGGGGATCGCGATCGGCCCGAGCGTCACCTGCCCGCCGAGGTGCTCGACCCATTCGGCGGCGCTCGCCGTGTGCGGCACCGCGAGCTGCATCGTCCAGCCGGGTGCGCTGCGGGCACCGGCTTCGTACAGGCCGCCGGCGGGAACCCCGTCGCACAGGGCGATGGAGTACCGGCCGGTCGGCGACGCGGGATCGCGCCGGGTTTCGTATTCCCAGCCGAAAAGCCGGGAGTAGAAGTCCTGGGTCCGGGCTTCGTCGCGGCACGCCACCTCGACCCAGCAGGGCAGGCCTGCCGGGAGCGTGCGGGCGAGTTGCCAGTCGGTCGACATCGCGTTCTCCTCCCCGAGAGGGTGAAGTCTATTCGGCGGAGCGGCGTTCTACGCTCTGAGCGGGAAAGCTGCCGCGCCCGTCGGAGCCCCTGGAGGCGGAGAGGAGTGCCGTGCGCTGGTTGTTCCGCGGCCCGGCGGCATCGAAGGAAGTCGTTCCCAGTCCGAACATCTGGTACTACCAGGACGTTTACGACGTCGAGAACCGGGCGCAGGACGCGGACGGCGAGATCTGGCGCGTACTGCGCGAGGAGCACGACTGGACCGGCCTCGACGTGCTCGATCTCGGCTGCGGTGACGGTTACCACTTGCCGCTCTTCGCCGCGGACGCTCGTTCGGTGCTCGGAATCGAACCGCACCCGCCGCTCGCGCGGGACGCGGAGCGACGGGTGCGGGATCTGGAGAACGTGCGGGTCCGCGTGGGACGAGCGCAGCGGCTGCCCGCGGACGACGCCAGCGTGGACATCGTGCACGCGCGCACCGCGTATTTCTTCGGCCCTGGATGCGAACCGGGATTGCGCGAAGCGGAACGGGTGCTGCGGCCCGGAGGATCGATCATGATCGTCGACCTCGACGTGACCAGCGAGCCCTACGGCGGGTGGATGCGGGCGGACTTGCCGCACTACGACCCGCCTGCGGTGGAACGGTTCTTCGCCGCGCACGGCTTCAACTGCCGGCGCGTACGCACGCGTTGGCGCTTCGCAGACTTCGCCGCGGCGGAATCAGTGTTGAAGATCGAGTTCAGCGCGAAGGTCGCGCAGCGGGCGATCGCTGACACGCGCCGCCTGAACCCGGGATCGGGCGAGGTGACGCTGCCGGTGGGTTATCGCGTGCACTGCCGCGTCAAACCCACCGGCCTCGTCCTGCCCGGTCACTCGGCTGCCTCTCCGGACTCGGCCGAGTCCTCCGATTCCTCGACCTCGCCGAGGATCGAGTAGATCGACCGGCGTGCCTCGTTGAGCACGTCCACCGCGCGGGCCTGCTGGTTCTCGCTGCCGGCGCGCATCACCTGCACGACCGCCGCGGCGAGCGTCGCGCCCGCCTTGCGCAGGTCGTGCTCGACCGGTTCGACGTCGTCGGTGAAGTGCTCCCACGGCGGCGTGCCGGTCTGCTGTTCGGCGGCGGTGCGGCCCTCGTCGGTGAGCTCGAAGAGCTTCTTGCCGCTCTCGTCGCGGCTCACGACCAGGCCCTCGTCGGCCAGCATCTGCAGGGTCGGGTAGATCGAGCCGGGGCTGGGCTTCCAGAGCCCGCCGCTGCGCTCGCCGATCTCGCGGATGATCTCGTACCCGTGCCGCGGCTGTTCCGCGAGCAGGGTGAGGATCGCCGCCCGCACGTCGCCGCGCCGGCCGCGCCGGGAGCCGCGGCGTCCGCCCGGACCGTGGCCGCGTCGTCCGCGACCCCCGGGCCCGAAGCCGAACTCGCCGAATTCCCGGCCCCAGGGGCCGAACGAGGACCGGCCGTGCTGTTCGTGTTCTCCGTGTTCGTGATGTCCGCCGGGGAACGCGCGTCCGCCGGGGAAGGGGTGTCGTCGTCGGTTCATGGTCTTGAGTTCCTTTCTCGAACTGTTGCGACACATTCACGATATATCGGAAACGGTCGGTTCGCAACCGTATCGACAACCCGGGGACCTGGCCGACCGGGGAGGACGGCGGTCGGCGATACTCGAAGCACTAGCGAAAACACCCCAACGACCTGGGAGACCCGACCTCCGATGCTGGACCGTGCGGTCATCGACGCCCTGTTCCCCGCGGATCTGCCCGAGCCTGAGCACTGGGAACAGCGCTATCCGGCCCGGCAGCTGCCCGACGGCGCGAAGGTGACCCGGTTCGGCCCGTCGCCGACCGGCTTCGTGCACATCGGCGGCATCTACGTCGCGACGATCGACCAGGACGTCGCGCGCCGATCCGAAGGCCGCTACCTGGTGCGCGTCGAGGACACCGACCAGTCGCGCGAGGTCGAGGGGGCGCTGGAGCAGTTCGAACGCGGCTTCGCGTACTTCGGGCTGCAGGCGGACGAGGACGCGGTGCGCGGCGGCGAGTACGGGCCGTACCGGCAGTCCGAGCGCGAGCAGATCTACCTCACCTACGTACGGCACCTTCTGCGCGAAGGCCGTGCGTACATCGACTTCGCGACGAAGGACGAGCTGGCGTCGATCACCGCGCGGCAGCAGGCCACGAAGCTCCCGACGGGCTACTACGGCTCGTGGGCGATCTGGCGCGACGCCGACCCGGCCGACGTGCAGGCGAAGCTCGACGCGGGCGAGCCGTGGGTGGTCCGCTTCCGCGCGCCGGACGACACCGGGCAGCGCGTGCGCTTCACCGACGCGATCCGCGGCACCATCGAGGCCGAGGCCAACCGCAACGACGTGGTGATCCTCAAGAGCTCCGACCAGAGCCCGCGGCTGCCGACCTACCACTTCGCGCACGCCGTCGACGACCACCTGATGCGGGTGAACCTCGTGATCCGCGGCGACGAGTGGATCTCGTCGGTGCCGACGCACCAGCAGCTCTTCGAAGCGCTCGGCTTCGAGCCGATCCAGTACGCGCACATCGCGCCGCTGATGAAGCAGGAGGGCGGCAGCAAGCGGAAGCTGTCCAAGCGCAAGGACCCGGAAGCCTCCGTCGACTTCTACCTCGAAGCCGGCTACCCGGTCCCGGCGGTGCTGTACTACCTGCGTGGCCTGGCGAACGGACGGCTCGCCGAGATGCCGCTCGCCGAAGCGCTCGACGCGCCGATCAACCTCGACGAGTGCGGCGTCGCCGGTCCGCTCGTGGACCTGGTGAAGCTGGACGACCTCGCCGCCGACTACGTCGCGACGCTGTCCGGCGAGGAGATCCTCGCGTCGGTGCTGGAGTGGGCTGAGCGGTTCGACCCGGAGCTCAAGGCGGTCCTGGAGTCCTCCCGTGAGCTGGCGCTGCGTGCGCTGGCGGTGGAGCGCGAGGGCGTCGAGAACCCGCGCAAGGACCTGAAGAAGTGGAGCGAGTTCCGCGCCGTCTACGGGTTCTTCTTCCCGCAGCTGCACCAGGCGGCGACCGGTCCGGACGACGAGCGGATCGCGGCGCTGGGCGTTCCGGCGGACGTCGTGCGCGCGGTGGCGTCGGACTTCGTGTCCGCGTACCAGCAGCTCGACGACGGGCAGGAGTGGTTCCAGCAGATCCGCGAGGTCGCGGCGAAGCACGGGTTCGCCAAGAACGCCAAGGAATACAAGAAGGACCCGGACGCGTACCCGGGTTCGATCCGCGAGGCCTCGCAGATCATCCGGATCGCGATCACCGGGTCGACCCGCAGCCCGGACCTGCACTCGATCACGCAGGCGCTGGGCGCGGAGGAAACGTTGCGCCGCTTCGACAATCTGGTGAGCTGACCAGATCGTGAGCGCTGAGGCCGGTTCTGGCCGGCCTCAGCGCTCACGAGTTGAGGTAGGTCAGCACCGCCAGGACGCGCCGGTTGCCGGTGTCGTCGTCGGTGATGCCGAGTTTGCCGAACAGCGACGTCGTGTACTTGCTGATCGCGCTTTCGCTCAGGAACAGCCGCCGGGCGATCTCCGCGTTCGACAGGCCTTCCGCCATCAGCTCCAGCACCGAACGCTCGCGCTCGGTCAGCGAGCCGAGGCGCTGGTCCGGCGATCCGCTGGTGAGCAGTTTCGAGATCACCGCCGGGTCCATCGCCGTGCCGCCGGCCGCGACGCGTTCGAGCGCGTCGATGAACTGCTCGGCCTCGAAAACGCTGTCCTTCAACAGATATCCGACGCCGCTGGCCCCGTCGACCAGCAGTTCGCGGGCATAGAGCTGTTCGACGTGCTGCGACAGGATCAGCACCGGCAGCCCGGGCGTCTCGCGGCGCGCGGCGAGGACCGCACGGAGGCCTTCGTCGGTTTGCGTTGGCGGCATCCGGACGTCGACCACGGCGACGTCCGGCCGGTGTTCGCGCAGCACGGCGACGGTTTCCGGGCCGGTCGTCGCGGTCGCCACCACCTCGTGACCGTATGCCTGGAGGAGCCGGACCAAGCCGTCCCGCAGCAGGTAGAGGTCTTCGGCTACGACGATGCGCATGGCACCATCATCCACGCTCGGGTCGGCCCGCCTTCCGGGCTGGTGATCTCCAGCGTGCCGTCGAAGACCGCGAGGCGTCGGCGCAGTCCGGCAAGCCCGCCGTCCGGGTGGATCCCGGCCCCGCCGAGACCGTCGTCCTCGACCGCGGCGCACAGCCGATTCCCTTCCTGCAACAGGGAAACCTGCACGTGCGACGCGTGCGCGTGCTTCACCGTGTTGGCGAGCAATTCGGCGATTCCGAAGTACAGCGCGGATTCGATCGGCGGATCGAGCGGCTGCGGCAGATCGGCTTCGACCGTCACGTCGAGCGGCAGGTCCATCGCCATCGCGCGGACCGCGTCGGCGAGCCCGCGTTCGTTCAGCACCGGCGGGCTGATGCCGCGGACCAGTTCGCGCAATTCGGTGAGCGACGTGGCGGCACCGGCCCGGGCGTCGCGCAGCAATTCCTTGGCCTGTTCGGGATCGGTCTCCATCAGCTTCTCCGCCGTCGCCAGCGCGAGGCCGAGCGCGACCAGCCGGGCTTGCGCGCCGTCGTGCAGATCCCGTTCGATGCGGCGGATTTCCGCGGCTTGCGCGATGGTCGTGTCGGCGCGCAACGCGGTCAGGGTGTCGACCCGGTCGACCAGTTCCATCGTGGCGGACGCTCCCAGGAACCGCGTGGCCACCGGGATGACGCTGCGCCAGGCGTACGGCGCGGTCGCGATCGTGACCAGCAGACCGGTGAGATACCCCTCCGGCAGGTTCACCAGCGTCAGGACCGCCGCGACGACCCCGAGCAGCGGCACGAGCGCGACCAGGCCGAAGGAGACCGGCGCGATCAGCGCGAACCGCAGGTCCCGCCAGGTCGCCGGGTCGTAGCGCCAGTTCTTCAAGCGCTGCTCGCGCCGGGCCTCTTCCTGGGTGCGCGAGTAGGAGTGGCCGTTCCACCAGTATCCGGTCGACAGCTGGGTGATCGGCGGAAGCTTCCGGTATCCGGGCGGGAGCACGATGCCGGTCCAGTTCGCGACCATGACCCGCGTCATCCGGCACACCGGACGCGCCAGCGCCAGCGTCCCGATCGCCGCCCAGATGAACGGCGCGATCCACGACCACGGGCTGCCGCCCCACAGCTGCCACAGGCCGACCGCGGCCGCCCACACGACCGGGATCAGCAGCGCCACGCCCGCCGCCTGGGCGGCGCGGACGAAACCCACCCCGCAGTCGTGCACCCAGGACCGTAGCTGTCGCATCGTTTCTTCCCCCTGTCCATCCGGCTTCGCGGTCCACTGTGCACCACGAAACGCCGGATTCCCGCCGCCGCGGGATAGGAGTGGGTCCAGCCCCACCCCCTTGTGCGGCCAGACCCATACCGGGCCGGGCCGCGGCTTCCTAGCGTTGCTGGCACAACGGAAAACCACAAGGGAGAACAGCGATGCAGACCATCGAACGCCCCGCCGTACAAGACCGGTTCGGCTTGACGAAGAAGTTCGTCGTGGCCTACGGAGCGATGGGCGCGGCCGTCTTCGGCACGATCGTCGCGCTGGCCGTCGTCGACGGGAGCGCGACCGGCTTCATGTGGACGCGCTCCGCACTGGTGCCGGTCAGCGCCGCGATCATGTACTGGCTGGTCACGCTCGCGGCGAAGGGGTCACGCCGGGCTTATGAGCGGGCCCGGTTCGTCTCGATCGTCGCTCCGATCGCGCTCGTCGGCGTCGACCTGATCCCGGGTGCGTGCCCGGTCTGGTTCCTGCTGCTGCAGACCGCCTGTGCGGTCCTGCTGGCCGGAGCGGCGGTCCCGCTCGTCCGGATGCGGGCTAACTTCCCGAAGCGGACCTCGGAACCAGCCTGATCCGGGTGTCGAGGTTGCGTTCGACGGCCGAGCGGCTCGAGAGCAGGGGGAACGAGCCGCCGGACGCCCACAGGTCGTTCAGGTCGCGGTAGTGCGGGCTGCGCGGGTCGCCGGACTGGCCGGGCGCGTTGATCGCCCGCGACGCGTCCCAGTCGCCGACGTCGAGCGCCATTTTGAAGGTCGCGCCGTTGAGCTGCTGGTAGGTGAACGGGTGGAAGAACGACGGGTGGACGGTCTGGTAGTCGCCGCCGACCGAGTTTGGGCCGACGTTCGGGCCGCCTGCCGGGTGCACGAATTCCTGGTGCTGCAGCGCGCCCCAGCGCCACTTCGCCGGGTCGCTGCCGAGTTTTCCGGCGACGTCGCGGAAAGCGAGCTGGAGAGTGTCGAGGATCAGCTTGTCGCGTTTGGCCGCGCCGCCGGGGCCGAACCACGCGTCCGGGTCGGCGAACGAAGCGAGCACCAGGCTGAAATCCGGATTGATCGTGCTGGCCAGGACATCCGCGGCGGCTTGCGGGAGCGTCGCGTGCGCCCAGCCGCCGTGGAGGTACTTCAGCAGCCAGGTTTCGTACAGCGGGGCCGGTGCGGAATCCACCGAGGCGACGCCGTCGAAACCGCGCAGCACTTCGAGCGCCTTCGCGGTGTCCGGATCCGTGGAGGAGAGGTTCCGCAGGAACGGCGCGAGCCGGGGTGCCAGCAAGGACTTTTCGTCGCGCTGGATGGCGAGCGAATCGGCGACACGGGCGCGCGGCGTGGACCTGATCAGCTCGTCGATCCGCTCCTTGCGGTACGGCTGCTGCCATTCGTAGTTGGACACCACCGGGAAGCCCGGCGGGAGGTTGTAGTCGTTGGCGGAGGCGAAGAATCCGGCAGGCGGATTGTGCTGCCACGGGAGTTCGGAGTTGGCGTGGAACCCGTTCCACTCGTAGCGGCCGTCGCCGGGGACGGGCAGCAGGCCGTCGTAAGCGGTCCCGGTGCGGCGCGGGGTCAGGGCACCGGGGACGTAGCCGATGTCGCCGTGGACGTCGGCGTAGACGAGGTTCGAGCCGGGCGTGCCCCACTCGCGCATTCCGGCGGTGAATTCGGTGAAGTTGCGGGCCCGCTGGTAGTTGAGGCTGCCGAGGTAGGCCGCGCTGCCCGGTTCGGTCCAGACGGTGCGCACGGCGAACGCCCGGTGGGCCGCTTCGTCGACCTTCACGATCGGGCCGTGCCGGGTGAAGGACAGTTCGCGGGTCACCGGCTGGCCGCCGAGCACCGGGATGGTTTCGGTGAGCTTGGTGATCGGCTCCCAGCCGCCGCGGTAGCGGTACCGGCTGTGGTCGGCGGGATCGAGGTCGTAGACGTAGAGGTCGGTCTGGTCGACCGGCAGGTTCGTGAGGCCGAACGCGACGGAATCGTTGTGCCCGATGGCGATGCCCGGGTTCCACGGCTCGCCCGCGCCGGTGAGGTTCAAGCCGGGCGCGGAAAGCTGGGCGACGTAACGGCCGGAGGGCAACGAGTCGGAGCGGCGGTGCGGGTCGCTGGCGAGGATCGGCCGTCCGGTGGCGGTGCGGCCGGGGCCGATCGCCCACGAGTTGCTGCCGCTGGTGGCGTCGGCGATGTCCCTGTCCGAGGCGACGCCCTTCGGGAACGTGACGCCGGCGGTCGCCTTGTTGTACACGGAAAGCACGTCGCCGGGGATCGAACAGGGGTCGAGGCCTTCGGGCACCGCGGGCTCGTGGTCGGGGTGCAGGCTGCGGAGGTATTTGCTCGCGCCCGGCCCGGCATGGCACACCATTTGCGCGCGGGCGACCTCCCAGGTGAGGTTCTCGCCGATCGCGTGCGAGCGGATGCGGACGATGTCCTCGGGCTGCCAGCGCGACGGCTGGTAGCCGAGCCTGGCGAACTCCGGCGGGGCGGCCTCGGGGTGCTTGGCGAGCCAGTCGAGGTAGGAGTTGATCCCCGCGGCGAACCGGGTGGCGGCGAGTTTGGCCTCGGGACCGTAGGAGGCCCATTCCTTCTGCATGTCGCCGCGGTAGAGGAAAAGCCGGGCGGCGCGGTCCTGGTCCACATAGGACTCGCCGAGGACCTCGCTGAGCAACCCGAGCCCCCGGCGGCGCCAGGTGTCGAGCTGGAAGAGCCGATCGCGGGCGACGGTGAATCCCTGCGCGTAGAACAGGTCCGCGGTGTTGGCGGCGTAGATGTGCGGGACGCCCCACTTGTCGACGAGCAGGTCGACCGGGCGGGAAAGACCGTCCAGCGCGACGGTGTGCCCGGCGTTCGCCGACGCGGCCGGGGCGGTGCCGAGCAGCGTCAGAACGAGTATCAGGACGGTAGCTTTGGACCGCATTTCCCCACCCCCGGCAGCAGCGTTGACCCCGCGCACGCTAATCGCGGCGAGCGCGGGGACCCACCCCTGAACCGGGACGAGTAGGGGGAACCGGACTTCGGGGGCCGTACTGTGCCCGAACTCAGCCACGGGAGCGGTACCGCGCCCAAGACCGTCGGCCAGCTGGTGCCAGGGCAGCGGCTACGGGGTCGTCCTCGCGGGGACGACCCGCGAGTTCGTGACCGTCGCCGTGGACACCTGCGACCTCGCCAAGAAGGCGGCGGCCGCCGTCGCGGGCCGCGTTCCGCGCTGAGCTACGAGACGTCCCCGATCGCCTCGTCCAGAATGGACAGTCCGAGGTCGATCTCGCTGTCAGCGGCGGTCAGCGGCGGCGCGATCCGGAACACCCCGCCCATCCCGGGCAGCTGCACGATGTTCATGTGCAGCCCGAGTTCGAGGCACCGCTGCGTCACGCGCGCGCCGAGCTTGTCCGCGTCCGGGCCGCCGCCGCTCAATTCCAGTCCAGCGAGCAGGCCTCGGCCGCGGATCTCGCCGACTGCCTCGTGCCGTGTCGCGATTTCGTCCAGTCCGGTGCGCAGCCGGGTGCCGAGGTCGCGGGCGCGTTCGTCGAGGCGGTCGCGGATCAGGACGTCCAGCACCGTGTTCCCGACCGCGGCGGGAAGCGGGTCCGAGACGTGCGTGGTGAAGAACAGGTACCCGCGTTCGTGGGCTTCCTGCTCGATTTCCGCGCTCGTCAGCACCGCGGCCAGCGGCAGTCCGGCGCCGAGCGTTTTGGACACCGTGAGGATGTCCGGGACCACGCCGTCGTGCTCGAAGGCGTACCAGGTTCCGGTTCGGCACAACCCGGTCTGTGCTTCGTCGAGGATCAGCAGCATGCCGCGTTCCCGGCATTTCCGTTGCAGTGCCTGGAAATAGCCCGGCGGGGGAACGAGGATCCCGCCGGAGCTGAGGATCGGCTCCACCAGGCACGCGGCGAGGCTGCCGACCGACTGCGCGTCGATCAGGTCGAACGCGAGGTCCAGCTGGTGCTCCCAGTCCGCACCGGGCACCGGGATGGCGAAGTTGCCCGGCGCGCCCGGACCGTAGCCCTTGCGGCCCGCGCTGTAGGTGGCGCTCGCCGCGGCCTGCGTCATCCCGTGCCAGGACCGGGCGAACGAGACGATCTCGTGCTTGCCGGTCACCAGTTTGGCCATCCGCAGCGCGGCCTCGTTGGACTCGGCGCCGGTGGTGAGCAGCAGCGCCTTCTCCAGCGGGGCCGGCAGCGTTTCCGCGAGCCGCCGGGCGAGGTCGACCACCGGACGGCTCAGCATCCCGCTGAACAGGTGGTCGAGCTTCGCGGCCTGCTTCCGGACGGTCTCGACGATCTCCGGATGCGCGTGCCCGAGGATCGCGCTCATCTGCCCGGACGTGAAGTCGAGGATGCGCCGTCCGTCCTCGGTGAAGACGAAACTGCCCTCGGCGCGGTCGATGATTTCGCCGGTGAACGAGCCGGGGCCGGCGTAGCGGACGAGGTGCCGGTCTACGTCGGACCAGAAGGTGTCGGTGGCCATGGCTTCGACGGTAGGGCCGGATCGAGCGCCGCGTCCATCTCACAGTTTCCGCTTGCCTGTGCGATGGCGTCGAACAACGATGGGGGCATGTTGAACCCGTGGCGGCTGCGGCTGCTGAGCCGGCTCGCCGTGCTGGGCACCGTTCGCGCGGTCGCGCAGGACGTGAATCTCAGCGCCTCCACGGTGTCGCATCAGCTCGCGCTGCTGGAGACCGAAACCCGCACCCGGCTGCTGGAACGCACCGGCCGCCGCGTCCGGCTGACGCCCGCCGGGGAGAAACTGGCCCGGCAGGCGCGGGCGATCCTCGACCATCTCGACGCGGTCGAGGCCGAACTGCGCGGCGACGAACCGGCCGGGCTGGTGCGGATCGGCGCGTTCCAGAGCGCGATCCACACCTTCGCGGTGCCCGCCGCGACCCGTCTCGCGCAGGCTTATCCGCGGCTGGAAACCGAACTGGCGGAACGGGAACCGCACGAAAGCGTCCCGGCGCTGCGCGCGGGCGACAGCGACGTCATCATCACCACCACCGATTTCGTCGACCTGCCCCTCGGTCCTGACCTCGAGATCATCCGGCTGGCGACCGATCCGATCGTGCTGGTCACCGCGCTCGACCGGCCGGAGCCGCCCGGGCCGGCGGTGCTCGCGGACTACGCGGGCGAACCGTGGGCGCTCGACATTCCCCAGTCCTACATGGCGACTCTGACGCTGCGGCTCTGCCGTGAATCGGGCTTCGAGCCGCGCGCGGTGTGCCGGTTCAGCAATTACCTGATGACGTTGCAGCACGTCGAGGCCGGGCTGTCGATCGCGCTGCTGCCCGGGCTGGCGGTGGATCCGCGGTACCGGGTCGCGACGAAAGCGCTGTCGACGCCGGTGACGCGCACGATCGTCGCGGTCACCCGGCGCGGATCGCCGCGACGGGCGGCGGTGAACGCGGTGCTCGACGCGCTGCAGCAACCGGTCGAGCTTCCGGCGGCGGTGAAACAGGTTTAGCCGACGAGGTCCGCCATGATTTGCGCGGCTGGAGCGACGTTTCGGACCAATCCCGCGGCTTGCCCGGCGTAGTGCGCCAAGGCTTCGAGGTCTCCGGTCATGCCTGGCACGGGAATCATGTCGTCGTAGCGCTGCCACGGGTTTCCGGACGCATCCGTTGCTACGACGTCGCCTTCGCCGGGGCGGTCCGTGCGCGGTTGGCCTGCCGCTTCCCATTGCGTGAGCGTGGAATTGCGCAAGACGCGGTGCGGCGCGTCGGGCCATCCGCCGTCGAAGCAGCGGGTGTGGACGGCGTCCTCGAGTTCCGCGGCGAGCACGGCTTCGCGGTAGGAATCGTGGGTCGCCGCTTCGGTCGCGGTCAGGAATCGGGTGCCCAGCCAGCCGCCTTGCGCGCCGAGGGCGAGTACTGCGGCGAGCCCGCGTCGGTCGGCGATTCCGCCCGCCGCGAGGACGGGGATGGGACCGACCGCGTCCACGACGGCGGGCACCAGCACGAGGGTCGACGCTTGGCCGCGGACGTGTCCGCCCGCTTCCCAGCCTTGCGCGACCACGACGTCGACGCCTGCTTCCGCCGCCTGTCGTGCTTCGGCGACCGAGCCCACGGTGTGGATCAGCCGCGTGTCCTTCGCGCGGGCGGCGACCTTGGCGGGGTCGCCCCAAAACGTCGAGATGATCGGGACATCTTCGGCGAGGCAGGCGTCGAGGACGTCGTCGATCGGGAAGTCGAGCACGAGGTTGACCGCGAACGGACGGTCGGTGCGGCGGCGCACCTCGCGGATCCGGCGGACCGCCTCGTCCGGGCTGGTCCAGGTGAGTGCGAGGGTCCCTAGCCCGCCCGCGTTCGAGACCGCCGCAGCGAGCGCCGGGGTCGAGGCGGAGCCGATCGGGGCCTGCGCGATCGGCACGTCGATGCCGAGCGCGGCGCAGACCTGCTTCGGAAATCGAATCATGGCGGCCGATGTTAGTGTTTCGGAAATCGAAGCACAAGGAGATTCGGATGGCGACGCCGAAGCCGGGACAGCCGGTCCGGGGCTCCACGACCGGCCGTCCGCTGATGGCCGCGCTCGACCTCTTCGGGCGGCGGTGGTGCCTGCGGATCGTGTGGGAGCTGCAGGTCGGCACGCTCGGGTTTCGCGCGTTGCAGCAACGGTGCGACGGGATGTCTTCGAGCGTGCTGCGGCAACGCCTGGTCGAACTCGGCGAGGCTGGTTTGGTGCACCAGACCGGCGAATCGCATTACGCGTTGACGACGCTGGGCCGCGAGGCGTTCGACGCGCTGCGGCCGCTCGTGTCGTGGGCGGATCGGTGGGCCGCGTCGCTCGACGGCGGCGAGTGATCGGCGGCAGGGGCGGACCCCTGCCGCCGACGGATCACTTGCTGTGCTGGGAACGGCGGCGCAGGAGGAACGCGCCGCCCGCGGCTGCCGCGGCCACCCCGCCGATGGCGAGCGCGGTGGCCGGGCTTCCGTCCCCGCCGGTGTTCGGGGCGGTGACGGCATAACCGCCGCCCGCGCCGGTCTTGTCATACGTCGAGCCGGGCAGCTTGTCGCCGTAGCGTTTCTGCAGTTCGGCCCGGTAGCCCGCCACGGTGACGCGGGTGCCTGCCGGGACGCCGGAGACCGCGCCGTCGAGGACGGTCACGGTGTCGCCGTTGACCGAGTACCAGGCGTTGACCTGCGGTTCGTGCAGCAGGTAGCCGCCATGCGCGGCCGCCGCGTGGACCTGTTCGTCGTTGCCGGAAGCGACGTTGATGACCTGCCATCCGGCCTTGCTCGGCTGCGCCCACACGGTCGCGGCGCGCCCGTCGGCGAGGTGGGCCGGAGACGCGACGTACGCGAGGGCGGCCGGGACGTCGGATTCGCCGTTGATGAACGCCGCGGTCGGTTCGTAGACCGGGATCTGGGTGTTGGCGTCAGCCGCGGCCCGAGTGGCGTGCGCGGCCGCCGGCGCCGCGCCGGGGAACTTGGTGTGCGCGAGGCGGGCGGCGGTGTCCGGGCTGGCGAGCAGACCGGAGATCGCCGCGGTGTCCGAGGAGGACGGTCCGGTCGGCGACTGCGCGGCGGACGCCGGGTTCGCGGCGAACACGGCGGCAGCGATGGCTCCCGATGCGACAGCGGTGCGGAGGATGGTTCGCAGCATGAGTCAGCCCACCATTCCGTAGACGGTGTGGGTCCAGGCGAATTGGTTGTTGGAGACGTAGGAGCTGTAGTTCATCGAGTTGTAGCGGTTGTTCGACGGCCACGGGTCGCCGTATTCGACGATGCTGCGGCCGTTGGAGTCGTCGTAGCCGTAGAGGACGTGCATGTGGCCGCCGCCCGACGTCCAGCCGATCCGCGTGCCGATGGGCTGCCCGGCGTCGATCTGGTTCTTGATGCCGGAGAAGGAGAGCCGGTAGCCGTTGGAATTGTAGGAGCCGACACTGCGGAACCCGAGGTAGCGGAAAACTCTTTGCTGGTCGCTGAGATAGCCCTGGTTGTTCGCGCAGTCGCTGCCGGACTCGTTGTGCGCGATCTGGCAGAACCGGGTCTGGGTCAGGGAATAGCCCCAGTACGCGGCGATGGTGTTGCCGCTGGCGTCCCAGCACCACTGGTCTTTCTGCTGGGCCTGCATCGAGATGTTCGTTTCGCCCGCGTCCGCGGCGGCGGGAACGGCGAGCGCGGCGGCCGCGGCGGTCGCGACCGCCGCTATTGCGCGCAGAATCGAAGAACGCACTTTCACGGGATCCTCCAACGGGGAAGCCCGGCCGGTCCGGGGAATTCCGGACCGGTGGGGAAGGGGAGATGCGCCGCGAACGGTACGCGCGCGAAGTTTGCGGCGACTACCGACTAACGGGGGTATTCCGTTGCCGAAGTGCCGCGGCGGATATTTCTACGCCGGTCGATTATTTGTGCGCCCGGCGTCGACTTTAAGGGAATTCATCCCGGAAAGCATTCGGCAATCCGACTTTCGTAGGGTGTTTTTCCGTTGAATCCCGCCCGTCCTTCGTCGGCCGCCGTTCCGGCGACCCGGCGGCCGGATCGCGCCGAGGCCGCCCGCTGACCCGGTTCGCCCGCCGCCCGCGAGGGGGCGGA